>DXEW01000032.1 GCA_019114755.1 Candidatus Borkfalkia faecavium | reverse complement strand
AGCAGGGAAGAACGCGGCAAAGGCGCTCGTAACCGATACGCGCCGCGCAAGATTTCTCCACTCGGCGGGCTTCGCCCTTCTCGGTCGAAATGACAATCAGTTTCTTGTCATCCTTCGGCGCGGCGAAGCCGTGCGAACCGAAGGATCTCCGAAAACAATAAAAAAGAGGCAAAACGACGGTTTTGCCTCTTTTCCTTATTCTTTCCAAAAAACATTTGCCCCGCCGTCTGCCGGCGCTTTATGGGCGGCGCGGCGGCTGCATTTTCCCAAAATACACGTTCCAAAAATCAGCTCAGCGTCGGCTGTTTGCGGTAGATCAGGTAGCACAAGCTCAAGAGCACGACGGCGGTGACGATGGGCACGAAGATGAGCGCGTACACGACCGCCTGGTTGGCCTCGTAGATCATGTTTTGGTTGATCATGCCGCGGTAGATGCGGCCGTCTTCGCCGCTGTACGAGATGACGAGCATGCCGTTTTCATCCGCGTCGCCGTAGATATGCACCAGGTCGCCGTCTTTGGTGGTGTAGGTAGAGCCGTCTACCGCCGTCAGCGTCCAGGCGGTATTGCCGCGGATGTGCCCGATGGTGAAGGGCTCCTGTTCGGCGCTGTCGGTCAGGTAGGGGAGGATGTACTGCATGGGGATGAAGCCGTAGCGCACGTTGCCGGAAAGGTCCTGCGTGCGCACGAAGCAGTAGCCGCTGCAATCGAGCGCGTCTTCTCCGTCCAGATACAGGGCGGAGAGGATATAGACCTCGGTCGATTTTTCCAGCTGGGTGATCATGCAGAAGGTATAGTTGCTGCCGGAGGCGTTGGTGGCGCTCATCAGCGGGTATTTATACAGCCCCACGGCGTTGGTGGTATAGCCCACGTTGTAAGGCTGCCCGGCGTCGTCGCGCGCCTCGTGCAGCGCATCGCTGTCGGCGATGGTCTCGCAGCCGCCGCGGCCGAGCACCAGGCAGGTCTCGTAGCGGCGGGTGATGTTGACGCCCGTGTCGTCTACCGTTTCATGGTAGAACATGACCACGGACCCGGCGCTCGTCTGCGCCAGCAGCACGCCCACGCGCTCTTCCTCTTCCCGCTCGTAGACCGAGCAGTCGAGGGTGTCTTTCCCCTGCAAAGAGGTGAGGTCGAGCTGCACCGAAACGGCGCCCTTTTGCACCCGCACCAGCCTGCCGGAGGCAAAGCCGTCGTCCGCCGAGGCGGTATAGATGGTGTCGTACAGCCCCGTGGCGGGGATGGTGCTCAGCGCGTTGACGCCGAGGTTCTGCGTGACGGCGACAAAGCCGTCCGCGAGGATATACACTTCGTCAGTGCGGAACCCGAACGAGAAGGCGACGGGCCGCGTGTCCGCGCCCGATACCAGCCCGTCGAGGGAGGCGGACAGAGTGCTGCTGTTGCCGTTTTCGGGGTTGAACTTGGTCACCGTGCTGCCGGAAATGCCGAACACGTTGCCCGCGTAATCTGCCACGATCTGCGTGGCGCCCGTCATGCTGCACAAGATCTCGCCCGCGCCGCTCAGGTAGCTGTCCGCGTCAAAGCGGCGCACGCTGCCCGTCGAAGAGAGGGTGTACACGCTGCCGCCGATGTCGGTGGCGACGGAGAGGAAGGTCTCTGTGTCGGAAGCGGCTGCCGCCTGCAGCGAATAGTTCCCCGCCTCGTCGCGGAGGATGGAGTGCTTGCGCACCGAGGTGTTGTCTACGATATAGAAGTTGCCGAAGGAATAGGCGAGGTCGAAGATCTCGCCGCCGATCGCCTGCCTGTGCAGCAGCGTTCCTTCATAAGAATAGATATACACGTCGTATTCATCCGCCACGGCGAACACGTCCGCGCCCGCGCATACCAGCAGGGGGCGAGAGGCAGGCGTGAAGGGGGTGTACGTCTTTGCGGCGGCGTCGTAGATGATGACGCGGCCGTTGCCGTTATCGGCGATGACCGTCTTGTCGTCGTAGGTGGAAATATCCTGCGCGTCCGCGCCTAAGCGGGCGTCGCTGCTCGAATAGCGGCTGATCTCGTAGCCGTTGTAGCGGCCTTCGGCAAGGTCGTAGCCGCGCACCGTGTCGGAAGAGACGACGTACAGCATCTCGCCGTCGTAGTGGACGGAGCGGATGCCGGATACAGTCTCTCCGTCCGCGCCCTCATAGGGGGCGGAGGGCACCGCCTCGCCCGCGGGCGCCGCCAGGTAGAGCATGTTGTTGGTCGCCGAAACGTAGTAGCACTCTTCTCCCGCCACGATAAAGGAAGAGACCGCCTGCGTCGTGTTCCATACCGCCGTGTCCGTCAGGGCGCTGCGGATCTCGGTATTCCAGGTATAATAGGCCACGCCGCCCGCCGAAGCGAACACGGGCACGATGAAGTTGCTGGCGTTCTGGATGGTCTCCTGCGCGTCTAAATCGACCTCGGCGCCCGTCATGGGCGCGCGCATGATGACGTTGCTCGAGGGGGCGTAGTACAGCGTGGTGCCGTTGGCGCTCACGTTGACCACATACGAGGCGCAGGTCTCGATGCCCGTCTCGTAGGGGTCTTGGGTGGGGATGATCTCGATGGGCTCTCTGTCCTCATCTTCTCCTTCGCCCTCTTCGCCCGTGCCAGGCTGCTCGCTGCCGCCTTCGCCCGGCTGCTCGGAGCCGCCCTGCTGCGGACCTCCCTGCCCGGAGCCGCCCTGTTCGGTGCCGCCTTCGCCCGGCTGCTCGCTGCCGCCCTCTTCGCCTTCGCCCTCTTCGTCCTCTTCTTCGTAGATGTAGATGGGCTCGCCGTCAAAGCCGTTCGGCGTGCATTTCAAATAGCGCAGCGGCGAATTTGCCCCTTCGCTGGTCAAAAAGTACAGCCAGGTAGAGCCGTCCGCTTCCACCAGCTGCAGCTGCGAAACGGCGCCCGCCATATCCAGCGTATAGAACTGCGTGCCGCCGTCCCTGTAATAGAGGACGAGCCGCGCCCCGTCGGCGATGGCGAGGTAGTCGTCGGTCGTATCGATGTCGGAAGGGCTGTTCAGGTCGTAATATTGCTCGTAAGAAGAGGGCATCAACAGCCGCATGCCGTCCGCCGCGCGCGCGGCAGGGCTCTCTTGCGCCGCCGCGGGCAGTACGCCCGCCGTAAGCGAACAGGCGCACAGCGCCGCCAGCAGGGCGACGCCCGCCTTTTTCAGTGCCGATTTTTTCATTCCGTATCCTCGGCGCCCCCCATAGCGGGGGCGTTCTTTTATTTTTGGCGGCAAAGCGCCTCGCGCGCCCTTGTCCGCTCATTTTGATTATATCATAAATTCCGCCGTTTGTCGACAAAATTACTCTATTTTCATGCCGCCGCTCGCATTTTCTTTTTTTTGGAAAAATTTTCAAAAACAGGCGGACGTATGCCTGTTTCATTTGCTATACTCAAAGAAAATACGAACATATGTTTGTATTTCTTGGCAGGTGAAATGGAATTCGCGCCATTTGTATGCGATAATAGAATTGCGTGCAGCAAAAAATATGGAACGGCGGAGGGAAAAACGACATATGAAAGAATATCAGGCGGCGATGCTGCTGGCATATCCGCGCGTCGGGCGCATCGCGGAGCATCTGGGGCAGCTGATAGAGGCGAAGGCGGCGGCGTCGTACCGCGGCAGGGAACGGACGGAAGAGTGCGTCGAACAGATCTTGCGCTATCTGCGCGCCAAAGACTGCCTGCTCGCCTGCGGCGCGGCGGTAGACGAGGTGCTTGCAGGCCTCACGCGCGAAGAGCGCTTTTTGTTGGAATACAAATATTTCCGCCGTCAGGAAAAGCTGGCGGCGGAGTTCGGCGGCTTCGGCCTGCCCTGCAGCGAGCGGCAGTATTACCGCATGCAGCGGCGGTTAGAGCGCAAGGCGGGCGAACTGTTCATGCGGGCAGGATATACCGAAGCGTGGTTTTTGCGCCTGTTTGCAGACCTGCCGTACATGATGCGCCTGCTCGATTCGGTGCGGCAGGGCAAAAAGGACATGATCGACCTCCGCCACCGCGGCTCGCCCATCCGCCGCGCGAAGCAGGGGCAGTCAATGTAAAATGTAAAATGTAGAATGTAAAATGTAAAATGTAAAATTAAGGATGAATTTTTGTTTTCAGAGATCCTTCGATGCGTGCGGGCTATGCCCGCACTTACTCAGGATGACAGAGGGGCAACAGTGAAACGGCTCGCCCCACCATGTCAAACAATTCTCGAAAAAGGAAAAATCACACTTTTTCCTTTTTTCCCTTATGAGCTTAACCAAGCCAAAGCAAAGAGGACTCGATCGGAAGCGGGGATATTACCACATCTGCGGCGTTAAAGCCCTTGGTAATATGTCCGTATATTACCTGCGGGCTTTGCCTTGCATCTGCGGCAATCTACCCGCTTGCGATTGCTACGCACCCTGAAAGAGCGCATTTTGCGATGAATTGGGGCGATAGACGAAGCAGCAATACCCCCAGAGGTATTGCAATGAGGATGAGCCGCAAGGCGCGCAAAAGGCGCCTTTCAGGGCGGGTCCCTTTTGCTTTGACTTGGTTTGGATGGAGGTGAATGCGCCGCGCGTCCTATAAAGGGTGTGCCCTGAAATGCGCGGCGCAGAGGGGAGAAACCGTTGCAGAGCCGCCGAAGGCGGTGAACAACAGGTTTCCCCCTTCCTCACGGATAATTCTTTTGTCAGCTCAAAAGAATTTTCGTGAATTCATTCGCGGCGAGATTTTCGTGAACATCGTCGGCTTATCCCTGATAGAATTCCCCCGCCTCTTCGGCGGCTTTCTTTTTGCCGAGCTGCGGGCGAAAGATGAGCACGAGCGCCGCCAGCGCCGCCGCCCCCAAGAGGCACAAAAGCACGATGCTCGCCGTGCTCAGGCCGCTTTCGGCGGGCTGCACTTCTTCCGTCGGCTGTTCGGGCGCGGGCGTTTGGGTGTGTTCGGTGTTCAGGGGATAGTCGAGCGCGGTGCAGGCAGAGGCGGGCACGTACCCGAAGGCGCCGTCTATTTCCACATAATAATATGTAGAAGAACCGAAGGAAAAGGTGCCGTAAAAGGGCGCGCTCAGTGTGTATTCGGTGATAAAGCTCCCGGGCAGCCCCGCGCCTTCTCCCGCGGTGAAGGTGACGTCTACGCTGTAATGCAGGTATGGTTCGGAAGGGGTATAGTCGACGAGCGTCACTTCGTCCGCTGCCACATACCCGCGCACCGCCGTGCGCCCCGCCTCGCCCGAAAGGTACTCGGCGGCGTAAAAGCTGCCCGCCTCGCCCGTGATCTTCACAAAATAGCTGCGCGGCAGGATGAACAGCCCGCTGCTCTCGTCGGCGCTGCGGTACAAGTACACGCCCTCTTTTGTGATGCGCGCCCAGCCGAAGCTCTCTTCTTCGCCCTCTTGCTCCTCGCCCGCGGGCTGCTCTTCGGCTGCCGTCTCTTCGGCGGCAAAGGCGGTGAGCGGCGCACAGAGCGCAAAGGGCAGGCACAGCGCCAGGGTCAGCAATAGTTTTTTCATACACAAAACCTCCTTCTTGGTTTGGGAACAAATTGTATCACACCCCGCGCCCGCCGCGGGGTATTTTTTTGCCGAAATCGCACGGATCTTGTATTCACGAAAATCTCGGCGCCGCCTGCGCGGCGCCGCCTGTCATCCCGAGGAGCGAATTTTTTTATCATCCCGAAGAGCGCAGCGGCGAAGGATCTCATTCCATTTTGTCATCCTGAGCGGGCACGGCGCAGCCGTGCGAGCCGAAGGATCTCCGAAAACAATATGCAAAAAAATGAAAAATCGCAAAAATACCCATATTCAGCCAAAAGTTGACGTGTTACAACGCGATTTTTGTTATAAAATATATACATCAAAGAGCGGGCAAGCGGCATAACGGCCGCAGCGCCGCACGGGGCGCCTTCTATGGCCGCCTCGGGCGTCTGTTTACGGGCGCATACAGTTTTTCTTTTTCGCGGCGGCTCTTGCAAAAACGGACGGGCCGCGGGCGATGCAAAATACAAAAGCGGTGAAAACCGGCGGAGCGAAGCTCTTTTTGCCAAACAGCGAAAGGGCAGTCGCTCATTTTGGCGTTGCCAAGGCCCGCGCGGCCGAGGCACCCGCCGCGCCCCATGCGGTGCGGCAGACAGACAAACGGGAGGTAAAAATATGACAAGAGCAAAAAAGGTCATCCTTGCGCTCATCTGCGCGGCAGCGCTGTGCTGCGCCGCCATCGGCGGCGTGCTTTTGGCGCGCCCTGCGGCAGAAGTGCGGGCAGAAATGGGCGACCTTGCCATTGCATCCGTGGATGGGCAGATATATGATATCAACACCATCGACGAAATCAAAGAGATGCTCACCGTCACGCGCGTAGGGGCGGACGGGCAGGCGAGGCCGATCGATGAGGACGAGTATACCCTCACCATTGAATATGAAGGGGAAGAGGTTACTATGGTAAACGGCATCTTCCCCGAAAGCTATTTCGGCACGGACGGGAACCGTACCTCGGCCGAATTTACCCTTACGGTCAAGGACGCGAGCGATAAAACGGCGACCACGACCGTCACGGTGCAGTGGGCGCCCGATCCAAACCAAATTGTCAAAATTGCTGCAACTTACGATGAAGATAAAGAGAACGAGCAAGTCAAGTCTTATACTCCGATCGGTAATCTGAACGGGTTGACGATTTATTCTTTGACTGTGCAGCAAGTAAGAGACGGTGTACCCGGAACAGAGATGTACGGGAACAGAGAATTTTTGGGGGATCTGTCTGCGGAGCGTGATACTGTTTCCGGAACACAATATAATAAAGATGTCACTATCCGTTATACCGGAAATGAAAATTTGTTGGTCAATAGTTGTACGGTAACAGTGACAGGTATTGAGGCTGTAAATCCCAGTAGCATTTTGGTGATTTCTACGACGGGTGCAACGACGGATGTTGGCAGCACGTTTACTACTATCAGCAGCGAATACACTTATACAGTGATGTATGAAGACGGCGGAATGGGCACCGTCTTATGGGATAACAGTAAATTTGCGATAGATTATTATACATATCAAGAGAATAGTTATGTACTTGATAGTGATAAAGAAGCATTTGACTGGACACATCCGAGCGGTAGAGAACAAGTGGTTTTGCACTATACGGAATGCGGCAAAACGGTTGATTCCAGCGTAATTACGGTACAGTTAAACAAAACCCCGTACTCACCCCTTTCGTTATCTGCAAGCAACGGGCAATTGACGACAGAGGGGCGTTACGGCGAAGAATTACAGTTGATATATCAATTTGCTGCCGATGAAGAAGGTCAGGCTGTCGGCAGTCCTTGGATTGTAGCTTTTCAGCAGTTTAATAATGAAGCTGTGCAAATCACATCTGTCGAAAAGGCAGAAGATGATGAATTCTCCGCTGAAGACTTAATCAATAATACAGCAGGGACGGTGAGTTTGACGGATGTTGGCACATATACCGTTACGCTTACGATCAGCGGCGGATACTATTGGAATGTAGGCGAAGGAACGCCGAGTGAAATCACCTACACCGTCACCATCATCCCGGCAGAGCTCGACCTCGGCGTTTCGTTCACGGGCGAAACCGAAAACGACGCAGGGGAAGCCAAGGACGGCTGGACGTATGGCGGCAACGTGACCGAAACGGCAAACGGCACCCTGTCCGTCGGCGAAACGGATATCTTGACCGTCACCGGCAATTATGGCGACGGCGAAGTCACCTATCATTTTTTGGATGCAGAAGGCAGTGAGATCGGCACCACCATACCGACGAATGCCGGCAATTACTATGTGTACGTCTCCGTCGCAGCGTCTGCCGACGGCAGGTTTGCCGCGTCGTCGATGAAGCCGGACGACGGCACTTCCTATACCGAATGGGCGGTGCCCTTTATCATCGGCAAGCAAGAGGTGTCACCGTATACCGAGACCACGCCCGCAAGCGACGGCGTGCAGACGGTTTTCAACTATAAAGCGTATACGGGCAAGGCGCTCACAGCAGACGAGAACGACCTGGATAACCGTTATAAAATCGTGACGAACGCGGTCGGCACAGATGTCGGCAATTATAATGTCGTATTGCAGCTGGATGCTCGAAATAATTACCGCTGGGAAGGCAAGACGGCAGAGTTGAGCGGCGCCGATTTTGACAACAGCGACGCCTTTGCAAAGACGACGGTCACATTCCGCATCGTCAAGGCGGAAAACGAGCTTACCGTCAACATAAGCGGCTGGACGTATGGAGAAACCGCTTCGGAGCCGTCATTCAGCGCTTCATTCGGTGAGCCGAACCATACATATTATCGGCTCACGGGCACAGGCAGAGAACCGGTCGAAGATATCGCCATGGCAGGCGCCGGCGATTACGTCGTCGTGGCGACGATCGAAAATACCGACAATTACGGTACATATAAAGACGGTGCGTGGGGCGATACCGTCGCCGAAGCGCAATTTACCATCGCCAGGCAGGGGGTCGATCTGCCGAGCGGTATCCAAACGCAGCGTACTTACGATTATGGCAATACGCTGACGGCGTGGAACGGCAGTTCTGAGGCGTATACGGTTTCGGGCAACACCGAGACGGTCACGGGGGATTACACGGTCACCTTTACGCTGAACGATAACTATCAGTGGAAGGAAAGTGTTGTAGGCGGCAGCGGTCAGCCGGCAAGCACGACGGCGGAGTATTCCGTAGATTGGAGCGTCGCGCCGCTTGCCATTTCCGTCCCCACCGGCAGCGACCCGAATGATACCTATGACGGCAGCGCGCAGACGTATACCTTTACCGGGTGGACGGCCGGGAAGAATAACATCGCGCCGATCTCCGTTCTCGTCGAAGAAGGGGAGGCGGTCATTTCCGATGCCGCCGATGCAGCCGCCGGCACCGTCAGACTGACGGATGCGGGCAGCTATACCATCACCCTGTCTTTGACCGATACGACAAACTTTGTCTGGGCGGACGGCGGCGATGCAGAGCGCGAGTTTGCGTTCACCATCAACAAAGCAAATAATGATTTATCTGTCACGGTCGAGAATTGGACGTATGACGACGGAAGCGCAGTCGTGCCCTCTGTCAGCGGCAACAACAGCGGCGCAGCCGTTATATATACGGTAACAGGCGTTACGGATACTTCTTATTCCCAATCGGGATCGTGGCCAGAGGTCAAGCCCGTCAACGCAGGGCAATATACGTTGACGGCCTCCGTTCAAGAAACGGATAATTATAATGCGGATACGTCGGAAAGCGTTTCTTTCACCATCTCGCAAAAAGGCGTGACGGTGGGGTTTGCTTCCGATAAGGAATACACCTATACGGGTGCGGCGGTCGATGTCGTGCTGACAGTAGACGATCTCTCGGTCGATCTTGCAGACAACGAATATTTCACCGTAGTCAACGGCTGTGCGGGTACGGATGCCGGCAGCTATACCGCCACCATTGCCTGGAAGGGCAACTATAAAGAAAACGGCGCGGCAGACGACTTTGCAACGGCGCAGCGCAGCAAAGAGGTCGGCACATGGACGATCGATCCCTTCGCCGTCTCGCTGCCGGATGAATTGGCAAAAACGTCTGTATACAGCTATAACGGTCAATTTGTCGGCACGCAGCAAACATGGAAATGGGATAACTATAACGGCTTTGGTACGGCTCTGCAAAGCGGAACGCCGTTCAACGTGACCGTTTCCGCGTCCGGAAGCGGCATTGCGGAAGGCGGTTACGGCTCTCAGGCAAACGGGCAGGAGAGCGGCTGTCTCTTCGCCACCGAAGCGGGCACCTATACTTTCACCCTTGAACTTACCGATACGAAAAACTTCGTTTGGGCGAGCGGCGGCACGGACGCAAAAGAGCTCACTTGGACGATCGGTAAGGCAGAGGTGAGCGTCGATGTCGGCGAGCAGCAGCTGGAATACGACGGAAATAAAAAGGCCCCGGCAAACATCGTCGATCTGAATGCGGGCGATACGAGCGTGCCTTCCGCGTATCAGAATTTGTACACCATTACAGGCTATGCGGCGGGCACGACGAGTACAGAGGTCGGCACAGAGGCTCCCAACGACTTTGGCACCTATTACGTCGCGATCGATCTGAAAGACGGCGACAATTTTGTCTGGAAGCAGGCAGAACAGTCGCAAGACGTTGTTTCCGGCAATCGGCTGTTTATTTGGTATCAGATCACCGGCACGACGTATGAGATCACGATCGGAACGATCTCCGGTTGGACGTACGGCACGGGCACGCCGAGCGTTCCCACCCTTTCCGGCGATACGGAGATCCTGCAAGACGTCATTGAAAACTACGACTCTGCCATCACCTATACTTACCAAAGGCAGGGCGAAGGCGGTCAATGGACGACTGTCTATGAAGTAAGTTATGACGCCGGCGATGCAAGTTATCTGCTTTCCGTTGTTCCCGCAGAAGTGGCGGATACGGCGGGTACATATCGTTTGATCGTCGATGTCAGCGCGCCGTCCAGCAACAACTATGCGCCGATCGTGGATGAATATTCCAACCCCTTCACCATCTCTCCCTATACGCTGAAGGAAGATGACATTGCATGGAGCGAGAAGTCGTTCACATATAAAGGTTCGGCTTATACCTACGGCACAAGTGCGGACAATGACGTCTACGCGCGCCATTATACGTATAGCTATGAAAACGGCAGCTATGTGCAGTCGTCTTCTGCGGACGCCTTCTTCAGCCTTACGTTGACTTCGGGCGGCGATGCGTTTACCGATGCCGGCAGCTATACCTTTACGGCGAGCACAGAAAGCGGCAACTATGCGCTTTCGAAAGACCTTGCGGCGAAGACGTACACCATTGCGCGGGCTGAGTTGACGATCAGCGTCACGGGCACGTATGAGATCACCTACGGGGACGAAGCGCCTACGCAGTTTACTTTCGGTTACGATACGCTGTTGGGCAATGATTCTGCCGAAGGTTGGGGCGTTACGGCGACGACCGATTATGAGCAGTTCGACCCGATCTCGTCCGATACTGTAAAGTACACGATCTCGATCGTTGAAAAAGACTATGATCCGAACTATACTATTTCTTATGTAGGAGCCACCCTCACCGTCAAGGCGGCGGAGCTGACGGTTTCCGTCAACGAAAGCGTTTCGCGCACATATGACGGCGTGGAACATCCTCTGCAAGAGGGCGGCAGCGAGTCGATCTACGGCAACATTGTCAATTCGGCTGTTTCCGTCAACGGGCAAGAAATTTCTTGGAAGTTTGCCACGGCGGCGTTCAATGCAGACGGCACCATCACAAGCGGCGGCAGCGAGATCGGCAGCGTGCGCGACGTAGCGGACAGCGGCACCATCTACTACTACGTCTCCGCGCCCAACCATGTGGCGCAGAGGGGCAGCGTGCAGATCGCCATCACCCCCGCCGAACTCACCCTGACGGCGAAGGATGCTTCTGTCGTCTATGGTGAAGATTTTACGGCGGATACATCGATCAACAGCTATACCGTGCAGATCGACGGATCGGCAGAGGATACGCTGCTCGGCAGTGATACGAAGGAAAGCGTCTTCGGCTCGTTTGTGCCGAGCTATCAGGCGTATGTTGTCGAAGGTGATACATATAACGCGGGCGACGGCGTGACGGAAAGCGGCTATATCGCTTTCGATTGCAGCACGCCGCAGCTTGATAACTATACTGTCACGCTGCAAAGCGGTAGCTTCACCGTCTCCCCGCGCGCCATCACCGTGACGATCGAGGATGTGCAGCAGACGTACGGCGACGGGGCGGGGGACTATGCAAGTGCTTACACCGTTGCATTTACGCAGCCCGCTGCAGGGGTATCGGAAACGCCGATATTTGGCAATGACAGCGTCTTCACTCTGGCCGTATATGACGAGGAAGGCTCGCAGATCGTTCCCGACAATAAAACGAATGTCGGCGTCTACTATATCGTGGGCTCTTCGAGCAATGACAATTACGCCGTGACCTTCAGCGGCAGCCTCAGTTATAGCAGCGGCACCAATAACGCCGGCAAGTACGAGATCGTCGCGCGCGTCCTCGGCAATTTGGATTGGACCGACCCTGACAGCCTTGAATATGACGGCACGAAAAAGGTATTTACCGCTACAGGCAAGTACGGCGAGGGCGAGAATGCGGAGGAGGTCTCCTTCACTATCACATATCAGAGGCAGACGGGAGAAGGGGCTTACGGCGAAGAGACGAGCGACGCCCCCGTCAACGTGGGCAGCTACAAAGTGATCGCCCGTTCTGACGATCCGAACTTCACACAGGGGCTGGAATCGACCAGAACGTTCACAATAACGCCGTATACGGTCACGATCGACTGGAATGAAGAGATCACGCTTGTATATAACGGCGAAGAACAGAGCGGCAAAGTTTCCGCGACCTATCAGCCGGTGGCAGGCGATGCGATAGCGCTTGCGGTCACGCCGGATGCGGAGATGAAAGACGCGGCAGAATATACGCTGACGGCTTCGTTTGCGGAAGATGACAATGCGCTCGGCAACTACGCTTTGCCCGGTGTTGTCACGCAAAAATATACCATCTCCCCCCGCCCGATCAAGGTGACGATTGAAAACAAGACGAGCGAATACGGCGACGCGCTGAAAACTTTGACGGCGACGGAAACGCTCGGCAAGGTCACGGGCTGGACGGATGGCGGAAAGGACGCCATCGTTCCCGGCGATGCTAAGCCGTACAATTTGTATATCCAAGACTACACGGGCGGCCATCTCGCCGTGGGCAGTCATAACATTTTTGGATCTGACACGGAAGAGGGCGACGCCATCGACGCCAACTATGACGTCACTTTCCGCGGCACAGGGTCGGCAAACCACGGCGTGTATACCGTCAACTCCCGCGCGGTGACCATCGAATTTGCGCAAGACGAATATACCGCCACCTACGGCACACAGTTCGACTTTGCCGCCGCAGCAAATGCGGTGACCTTTGCCCGCGGCACGGCAGGGACGTCGGGCAGTGCCTTTGCAGACGGCGAATCGTTCGCGTCCGTTTTGGGCGAAACGCAATTTGCCGTCATCGCCGAAGGTTACAGCGTGACGTCCGCAGCGGGCAGCGCCTTTACCATGCAGATGCAGCTCGGCAATACGGCGGCGGGCACCCTTCGCGTCGGCAACTACACCTTCACCTTTACCGACACCGCCGGCCTGACCGTCGGGCAGCGCGCGATCGCCGTGACGATAGCCGACAAGACGGATATCGTGTACGGCACGGACGCCGTCGCTAATACGCAGCTGACGGCGACCGCGGCTTTGGCGAGCGGTACGGGCGAGGCGATCGTAAACGGCGATACAGAGGTATATTCGCTCGCCGTCTACGATGCGGATAAAAACGAGGTCACGCGCGGTACGACAACGCCCGCAGGCGAGTACTTCATCGTCGGCAAGGCGGAGAATAATAACTACGCTATCACCTTTATAGGTTCTCAAGATTATAATGGCACGGGCGACGCAGGCCTGTTCGAGATCGTCGTCAGCGCAGACGGCATTCGGGTCGAGGTCAAAAACGACGGCGCCACGGTCACATATACCGGCGAGCCGTACTATTTGCTGTTGACGGGCGATGCGCAATACGGTCCGAACGGAAGTCTGGGTGATCTGGCAAATACGCTGGGGCTCGGCGCCTACGCCGTCAATGCCGATTGGACGGACGGCAACCCCTTCCTTTGGGAGTTCCGTCTGAATGACGAAAACGGCGACGCCATCACCTCTTTGACGGATGTCAAAGACGACGCCGGCAGCGCCTATACCGTCTGGTACAAAGTCTATCTGCCGTCCGTCACGAGCTATGCGGCAAAGGCGGGCACTTTCACCGTGACCATCGCCAAGGCGGAAAACGGCTGGACGGAGCATTATGAACATACAGGCTGGGCATACAAGGGCACGGAAAGCGGCGGCAATATCAACCTCGCCTTTGACGGGCTGGAAACAGGCTCCCGCTTCACGCCCGCAGCGGCGGAGTTCGGCACGGTGAGCTATACCTACTACGGCTCCCGCAGCGGCAGCGGCACGGAAGACGACCCGTATGTATACGGCGACGAAAAGGCGAAAGATTTCTTCAATAACGATACCCCCGCCGGCACCTATTACGTCAAGGTAGAGGTGGCGGGCACCAAGAACTATACAGCGCTTACCGATCATCATCAGCTGGTCGTTTCCAAGCATGTGTTGACGGTCGGCTGGGTAGAGCGGAACGTGCCCCTCGGCACCACGCAAAACACGCTGACGGGCTACGACACGGCGTTGATGAGCCTCAACGAGTATGCGCCCGAACTGACGCTCGGCACGGTGAGCAGCCAAGACAAGACGCTGCAAGTCACTTTTGCCGATACGACTGCGGGCACCTTCTACGTGACGCTGGCATTGAGCGACGGCGCCAACTATGCCTGGATGAACCCGCTTTCTTCCAACGAAGAGCTGTGCCGCGTCAGCTTTAGCGTGGCGCTGGCAAATAACGAAGTTACGATCACGGCAGACGGCTGGACGTACGGCGACGTCGTCACCGTCGCCCTGCCCGGCGAAAGCGCGGGGGCTGCGGATCGGATCGTCATCACCGCGACGCATGTTCCGGGAGACGACAATTCCAACGTGCAGATCGCCTACGCCTATGACGACGGCGCTGCCACGGAAGATACGGCAAACGGGCTCTCTTACGTCATGGGCACGCTGCCGACGCAGGCGGGCACCTACTGGGTGCGCGTGCTGGTGACGGGCGACGACACCTACGCCATGGGCGAGGCGTACGCCAAATTCACCATCGAAAAGTTCCAAGTGGCGGTGCCTGAGGCGGGCGCTGAAAGTTCGTTTACATACGACGGCGGCGTCAAGACGTACAAGGCAGAGATCGGCGCGTATGATTGGGCGGACGAAACCACCTGCACGGCGGCTTTGGTGAAACTTGCAAACGGCAGTACGGAAACGGTGTTTACCGTCACGGGCAACCGCGCCATCAATGCCGGCAGCTACACCGCCGCGTATGTACTGGCGGATGCCGACAACTACGAGTGGGCGTCTTCGTGGAACGAAGAATTCAGCTGGGTCATCGCCAAGGCGCAGCTTGCCCGCCCGACCATCGGCAGCAGCGGCACAGACTTTATCCAAACGGAGTACGATCCCGACGTCACCAAGCAGCTTTTGGCAGGGTTCGATCCCGTCACCATGAGCTTTGAAGGCGCTACCGTGGGCGCGGCGTATTATCCGGAAGGGGGCAGTTCGTATCTCTACGCCGAAAATGCCGGCACATACGAGATAACGCTGGGCATCAAAGATCCCGACAACTACGAATGGAAAGACGGCCCCGATACGGCAAAGACCGTCCTCACCTGGACCATTGCAAAGGCGGAGTTTGATATTCATAACTATATAGATGATATCCAATTCGCCGTCGGCGAATACGTCTACAACGGGCAGGTGCAGTATCCCCGCCTCGAAGACGCCGGCAACTTGCCGAGCGGCGTGCGCCTCGTCGGTTACGAAGTGACCGCAGGCAACGGCACGGACGCGGGCGCACATACCGTGACGGCGACTTTTGCGCTGACGGGCAGCCATGCGGACAACTATACCTTCGCCGCGGGCGGCAACGCGCTCACGCAGAAGTACACCATCGACAAAGCCGTCATTTCGGGTGTCACCTGGACGGTGCAAAGGCATTATACCTATAACGGTGAAGATCAGTTTGACGTCGTCAAGGCGTACTACGGCCTCGGCGGCAGCATCCACGAGCTGCAAGTCGGCGTGCAGGAGTTCAAAAACTATCAAGAAGGCGGCTACACCTTCACGGTGGAGGGCTTTAAGGCGGGCGATGAAAACGCCAAAAACTATACGCTGTCCGGCACCTTCAGCGAGACCTTCTATATCGACAAGCTCTCCGTCTACATCGTCGTAGGGGAGGCGACGGGCGCCCATACCTATGACGGTCAGCGGCCGACACCTACCGAATACGGCTTCGGCAAAGTAGCCGTGTACGACATAGACGGCGACGACCTGCGCGACGACTTCATCGAAGTGCACGACAAAGCAGATTGGGAAGCCAATATGATGTTCGCGCTGCTGGATGCAGACGGCAATGAACCGTCCGCATGGAACGTCGGCAGCTATATCGTCACGGTGACGGGCGCAGAGAATTTGCAGAACTACGACGTGACCCGCATCCAGACGGGCACGCTGGAGATCGTTCCCAAAGAAATTACGATCACGGGCTTTGACAGCCCCGGCGCGGCCTTCGGAGACGATGTGTTTGAATCCGCAGCGGTAACTGCCGTTGACGGTTTGGTCAATGGCGAAACGATCGATGTGCTCAACTTCCTCTACACCTATACCGGCACCGCCGACGACGGCTGGACCGCGGATGGCACGCTGACGAACGAGATGCACGCGGGCAGCTATACTGTCACCGTATCGCTGCAGGGCGGCAACTATGTGCTGGCGGGCGACGTTTCGTATATCTATAAGGTCAGCCCTATGCTCGTTGACCCCGGCCTGGTCGAGATCGACGACCTGCCGTACACCGGGCAGGCGCAGACGCTCACCAAAGAGGATACCCGCTTTACCGGCACGGGCAGCGCGTATGACCTGTTCGATTATTCCGTCGCGGCGGAGAGCGGCACGGAAGTGGGCGGCTACCGCGTCACCCTCATCATCGGCAACGTCAACTATCTCTGGCAGTCGAGCGCGGCGGGCTACGGCAACATGACGACGGACCGCACCTGGCGCATCGTCGAGGCGCTGGCGGAAGATATCTCCGTCAGCCTGCCGCAGGTCAGCATCACCCATTGGGGCGAGACGGCGGCGAGCGTCACGGCGGGCGGTTCCGTCGCTGCCATCGGCGGCACCGAGATCTCCGTCAATATCACCTATCTGTTTGAAGTCAAAGATGAAAGCGGCAGCTGGGTCGAGTTCACGGGCAGCGTATGGAACGCGGGCGACTACCGCGTGCGCGCCGAAGCCGCCAGCGACAACTTCCCCGCCGCATATTCCGAGTATCATGAATTTACCGTACAGCCGGGCGTCTACGACGTGAGCGGCCTCGCCTTTGCGGATATGACCCTCACCTACGACGGGCAGGCGCACGGCCTCGTGCTCACCGTAAACGGCAGCGCCGCTGCGGGCGGCAGCATCGGCGGCGGCGCGCTGGGCGCGACGGGCACGGTCGCCTATGCGCTGAGCGCGGCAGAGGCGGATGCGGGCACCTACACCATGACCGCAACCCTCACCGCAGGCGCAAACTACACCTTTGCGGGCGGCGAGACCGCTTACGAACTGACGGGCACGCTCGTCATCGAGCCGTATACCGTCACCATCCGCTGGGCGGAAGACGACTTCACCTACGATAAGCAGGACCACAGCGGCGACGTCTGGGCGTACTTCATCGGCGCAGGCAACAGCCATATCGACCTCGCCCTCGAAGGCGCGGATGAAATGACCGACGCGGGCGAATACACCTTCACCGTCGCGGGCGCAAGCGATCAAAGCGGCGCTGCGGTCGACCTTGCAAACTATATGCTCGCGGGCGGCGATGTCGCGGGCGCGCAGAAAGAGTACACCGTGCGCAAGTTCGCGGCAGCGGTGAACTGGGGGCAGACCTCCTTCACCTATAACGGAGAGGATCAGAGCGCTTCCGTGCAGCCGAGCTTTATCGGCGTCGGCGGCGAAGAGATCGTCCTGTCCGTTCAGCCGCAGGCATTGCAGGATTTCGGCACCTATACCGTTGCAGCCGTCATCGGTGCAGAGCTGAAAAACTACGAACTTTCCAACACCACGGCGCAGATCTTTATCGCCAAACTGCCCGTTACCGTCACCGCGGACGACATTTCCGCGGCGCTGGGTGCGGCGGAGCAGACGCTCACCTATACCCTCGCTCCTTCGGAGGCGGCAGAAGTGTTTGCCGCAGACGAGGCGGCGGGCAGGGTAGAGGTCTCCCTCTCGCGCGTTCCCGGCACGGCCGCGGGCGCATACGACATCTACATATCCGTCACGGGCGAAGGGGCGGAAAACTACGCCCTCACCCTCGTCGGCGGCACCTATACCATTCGCGAACGGGCGATCGAGCTCTCCATCGAACTGCCTGCCGACCTCGTGTACAGCGGCGCGCCCAAGGCGGCGGTGCTCATCGCCAAAGAAGTGGGCGGCGGCGAGATCGCTGTTCCCGCGGGCATCACCCTTTGGTATGAAGGGAAGGACAACGCGGGCAACGCATACGCCTCGGCGCAGGCTCCCGTCAACGCGGGCAGCTATACCGTCGGCGTGCGCATCGACACGCAGGACTACGACGTTTCCAACGCTAATATCACCGTCGAAATGACCATCGAGCGGGCGGAGGCGTTCATCGACGTTTCCGGCGTGCAGACGCAGTACACCTACACGGGCGCGCTGCAGCGCGTCGAGGGCGGCGCGGTGCTCAGCCACGGCGAATCGGCGCTCGTCTATTCCAATAACACATTTACGACGGTTTCCGAGGGCGACGGCAAAGTCGTCTCCGTCGACGCCGCGGCGAGCTGCAACTACAAGGCGGCGCACGCCGAGGTGACCATCACCGTCGCCAAGGCGGCCATCTCGCCCGCCGTCAGCATCCATGGCTGGACGTACGGCCAGAGCGCAAACGGCTACACCGTGACGGGCAACCCGGGCGGCGGCGCCATCGAAGCTGTGTACGGCGGCACCACCAACGCGGGCGCGGCGTATAGCGGCGGGCAGGCTCCCACAGAGGCCGGCAGCTACACCCTCACCGTCACCGTCGCCGAAACGGAAAACTACCTCGGCGGCAGCGCGAGCACTTCCTTCACCGTGGCGCGGGCGGCGCTGCATGTGTCCGTTTCCATCGAAGGCTGGGCGTTCGGCGAAAGCCCCAACGGCTACACCGTGTCTCCCGCTTCCATGCGCGATACCATCACCTCCGTGCGCTACGCGGGCGAAGGCTACAGCGGCAGCCAGCCGCCCACGCAGGTCGGCAGCTACACGCTCACCGTCACCTTTGCCCAGACGGCGAACTATCAGGGCGGCAGCGCTTCCGACAGTTTCTCCATCACCCAAGGCACACTCGCGCCCGATTCCGTCCGCCTTACCATCGAAGGCTGGACGTACGGCGAGGCGCCCAACAGTCCCGTGCTCACGGGCGCGCCCGCAGGGGCAGAAGTTTCTTACCGCTACAGCGGCACCGCCAACGACGGCACCGCCTGGAACAGCGACACCGCGCCTTCCAAGGCGGGCAGCTACAAGGTGACGGCGCACATCTCCGCCGCAGGGTACGCTTCGTTTGAAGCGGAAGCATCCTTCACCGTGGCCCGCAGGCTCGTCGCCGCGCCCACTTTGGGTGATACGGGCGGGCGCACCGCCTCTTCCGTGTACGACGGGGAAGAAGTGCGCATCGCCGTCACCGGTTACGACGGCGCGCTGATGGACTTCACGGCGGAAGAGGGCACGCAGCTCGTCATGGAAGGGCAGCAGCTGCTGCTGGCGGCGGACGCCGAAGGCACCTATGTGCTGCAAGTTTCCCTCAAAGACATCTACAACTACGGCTGGGCAGACCTCGCCGAGGGCGAACAGATCGCAGGCGACATCGCCCTGGCGTGGGAAGTGACGCTCGCCATGCACTCGCTGCTGTGGCTGATCATCCTGCTCTTTATCCTCTTGCTCATCCTCATCGCGCTGCTCGTCGTGTTTGCCAAAAAGGATCACGACGCCCGCGCGCGCATCGCCGCAGCGGAGAAGAGCGCGGAGAGCGGGGCGGACGGCGCGGCAGACGAGCGCCAAAATTACGCGCTCGCGCCCGCGGGGCTGCTGTTTGCGGTGCCCGTGTGGCAGATCTCGCTGATCGCGGCGCTGGCGGTGGCGGCGGCGGTGCTCCTCGTTGCCGACGTCGTCTTGCTGGTACTGTGGCGCAAAGACGCCGCCAAGGCAGAACGCGCCGAAGAAGCCGCGCAGGCAGCCGCGGCGGCCGCGCAGGATGAAAATTTACAGGCAGAAAACGCGCAGGCAGCCGGCGGAGACGAAAACTCCGCCTCGGCCGAATGAGCGCAATAAGGCAAAGGGGGAGCCGCGCGCCGTAAGGCGCGCGGCTCTGTCCGTGCAGGGCGCGCGGTTTTATCCGCGTAAAGCGGGGCTTTTCCGATCAATGCGGCGGCGTCTTGCATCTGCATTGCGCCGCCCTCTCCCCGCGAAAGCAGCCATGCGGCCGTTTTGCGCAGGGCGTGCCCGTTTTGGGCGCGGTATGCTATCCATTCTGCACAAAATATTGAAAAAATGATAAAATATTTTCTGAATTTTTATTCAAGTGTTGACATACGGCGCGTTTTGATTTACAATAAAAGGCGGTGAAAAGTGTATATCTCTTCACCCTCAAACAGAAATTTATGGCGGAGGTTTTTTCATGAATACGAGGAACAAAGAGTGGCGCTCCAGCATGCGCCTGACCGTCGATTACAACTACATGATGAAGAAATTCATCGGCAGCGACGGCTTCAAAGATTCCGAACTGGCAGAGATGAAGGAGAGCGCCGCGCAGGCGTTCAACTACGTTGCCGAGCACCGCGGCAAGGGCATGATGGGCTGGACGGAGCTCCCGTACAACCAGAAAGAGATCGTCGAAGACATCATCGCCACCGCCAAAGAGGTGCGCCGCAAGTTCAAATACTTCGTCGTGCTGGGCATCGGCGGCAGCGCGCTCGGCCCCATCGCCGTGTTCAACGCCCTGTGCCACCTGCATTACAACGACCTCGCGCCCTCCAAGCGCCGCGGCCCTAAATTTTATGTGGAAGACAACGTCGACCCCGAGCGCATGAAGGCGTTGCTCGACGTCATCGAGCCGGAAAAGACCTGCTTCAACGTCATCACCAAGTCGGGCGCCACCAGCGAGACGATGGCGCAGTACCTCATCATCAGCGACATTTTGAACAAAGTCCTCGGCGAAAAGGCGAACGAGAACATCATCGCCACCACCGACCACGCCAAGGGCAACCTCATCAAGCTCGCCAAACAGCATAACTATAAGACCTTCTACATCCCCGACGGCGTCGGCGGCAGGTTCTCGGAGCTGTGCCCCGTCGGCCTTCTGCCCGCGGCGGTGCTGGGGCTGGATATCAAGGCGATGCTCGCGGGCGCCGCGTATATGGACGGCGTGTGCAATAAGCCTTCCATCGCCAAAAACCCCGCCCTCGCCTGCGCCGTACTGCAGGTGATGGCGATGAATCGCGGCAAAAACGTCGGCGTGATGATGCCGTATGCCGACAGCCTGAAGACCATGTCAGACTGGTACTGCCAGCTGTGGGCGGAGAGCCTGGGCAAAAACGTCACCTTAGACGGCAAGCCCTGCAACGTGGGGCAGACGCCCGTCAAGTCGCTGGGCGTCACCGACCAGCACTCGCAGGTGCAGCTGTATACCGAAGGCCCGTTCGACAAGGTGGTCACCTTCCTCTCCGTCAAAAACTACCGCGAAGAGTTCCCCATCCCGCACGGCTGTGAAGACATCCCCGACGTCTCCTTCCTCGGCGGGCATACGATGAACGAGCTGATCGCCGCCGAAAACAAGGCCACGGCGTACGCGCTCGCCAAGGCAGGCCGCCAGAGCTATACCGTTTGGCTGCCCGAAGTCAACGAATTCACCCTGGGCGAATTGATGTACCTGTTTGAATTGCAGACGGCGTATGCCGGCGCCATGTTCAACATCGACACCTTCAACCAGCCGGGCGTGGAGGCAGGCAAGCAGGCGACCTTTGCGCTCCTCGGCAAAAAGGGATACGAGGCCAAGCGTGCCGAGCTGGACAGCGCCCCCGCCGCCGAAGACAAGTATATCGTGTAAAACGGCTCCCTTTGCCGCTTTGCAGGTACCTTCATTTTCTTTGCACCAAGGCCGCGCCGTAAGGCGCGGCTGTTTTTTGTGTTTGAAGATCGGATATCGGTGGGTCTTTAGTCCGCTCGGAGAAAATGTCGGGCGGATGTAAAATGTAAAATGTAGAATGTAAAATTGCGGATACCTCAAAACAAATACGAAAAAACGGCAAAATCACACTTTTGCCGTTTTTCCCTTATGAGCATACGGATGGAGGTGAATGCGGCGCAATTTTATAAAAGGTGTGCCCTGAAATATTGCGCCGCAGAGGGGAGAAACCGCCGCAGAGCCGTCGAAGGACGGCGAACGGCAGGTTTCCCCCTTTCTCACGGAAAATTCTTTTGTCAGCTCAAAAGAATTTTCGTGAATCGTTATTGCCAAATTTTCCCCTTTTTCGGCGTAAGCAGGCAAGATTTTTCCGCCGCAACGATGTACAATATATGCAAGTCAGAGCAAAGAGGGCCCTCCCCAAAAGGCGCCTTTCAGGGCGGGTCCGTTTTACTTTGACTTGGTTATCCTGTAAACAAACCGACCGGGGGCACAGACCGTGGCGCGTAAAATCGTAATCACATCGGGCAAAGGGGGCGTCGGCAAGACGACCGTCGCCGCCAATCTCGGCATGCGGCTCTCCGTCATGGGCGAGCGCGTCGTGCTGGCGGATACCGACTTCGGGCTCAACAACATCGACGTCGTCTGCGGCGTAGAGAACCTCATCGTCTACGACGTAGTGGACGCCATCGAGGGGCGCTGCCGCGCCAAGCAGGCGCTGGTGCAGCATCCCGAATACCCGAACTTGTTCATCCTCGCATCCAACCACACAGACCCGAACAAGTACATATCGCCGCAGGCGGTGCGGCTGATCCTCGACAACCTCGCGCCCCGCTTCGACTATATCCTCATCGACTCGCCCGCCGGCATCGACGCAGGCTTCCACCGCGCGGCGGCGTCGGCGGAGGAGGCCATCGTCGTCACCACCCCGCACATCTCGTCTCTCCGCGATGCCGACAAGGTCATCTCCGTCCTGCGCAGCTACCGCATGCGCAGCGCAGACCTGGTCGTCAACATGGCGCGCGGCGACCTCATCATCGACGGCGAAATTTTATCTCCGCACGAGATCTCGGAAGCGCTCAACCTGCCCCTCATCGGCATCATCCCCCAGGAAGACGGCGTGTTTTTGGGGGAACGGGGCAGCGGCGACGGGCAGAAGGCCTTCCGCCTGCTGGCGGAAAACATCGCCCGCGGCACGCGCAAGCTGTACAACGTCACCAACAAGTACAACGGGTTTTTCGGCAGCATCCGCCGCAGCCTGAAAAAGAGTTTATAGGAGGGGAATATGCGCAAGTTATCCGAAAACGCCGTGCGCGCCAAACACATCTTAGAGCGGGAGGGCTCGCCCCTCTCCGCCGAGTGCGAGAGGATGCTCCTGCGCGAGCTGGAGCGCACCCTCTCCGCCTTTTTCGACCTGACGGGCGAGCTCCGCCTGCAGCTGGTCAAGGAAGGGCGCGGGTACGCCGTCAGCGTACACGCGAACGCCGCCAAGGTGCGCCCCTTCGGGGTGGTCAAGTAGGGGGGAAGGCGCTTGCCGTCGGGCGGCGGCGTCTCCAAAGACAAGTACGCGGCTCCCTATGCGGAAGCCGATACGGTGCGCGGCTCCCTATGCGGAAGCCGCCATATAGTTGCGCGGCCTCCCTGCAAGGCCGCTTTTTTCTGCCGCGGGTAGTGCCGCCTCGTCCTTCCCGCACAAAAAAATATACAAGATATAGTGTTTTTGGCGCAACTGTTGCAAATGTTACAGTTTTTTTTGAAAAAAGTGCTATAATAGAATATACGCGAGGACGGGCGGCTTTGCCCGCGCCGTCTCGGCAGAGAAACCACACCGGAGAGGGAACCAAAGATGCAGGTCATCAAGAGAGACGGCGCCGTCGTCGATTACGACAGGGCAAAGATCGCCATCGCCATCGGCAAGGCGAACGCGGAGGTAGAGGCGAAGGAGCGCGCTTCCAAACAGGAGATCGAAGAGATCCTCGCCTATATCGAGGGCAAAAAGAAGAGGCGCATGCTCGTCGAAGACATACAGGACATCATCGAAGAGAAGCTGATGGAGCAGGGGCACTATACCCTCGCCAAGACGTACATCATCTACCGCTATAACCGCGCCCTCGTGCGCAAGGCGAACACCACCGACGAGGCCATCCTCAGCCTTATCAGCAATTCCAATAAAGACGTGATGGAAGAAAATTCCAACAAGAACGCCCTCGCCGCCGCCACCCAGCGCGACCTCATCGCCGGCGAGGTCTCCAAGGACCTCACCAAGCGCATCCTGCTGCCCGAAAAGATCTCGCGCGCGCACGAAGAGGGGGTGCTGCACTTCCACGACGCAGACTACTTCATCCAGCCCATCTTCAACTGCTGCCTCATCAACATCGGCGACATGTTGGATAACGGCACGGTGATGAACGGCAAGCTGATCGAAAGCCCCAAAAGCTTCCAGGTCGCCTGCACGGTGGTCACGCAGATCATCGCCGCCGTCGCCTGCTCGCAGTACGGCGGGCAGTCGGTGGATATCCGCCACCTGGGCAAATACCTGCGCAAGAGCCGCGAAAAGTTCATCCGCCACTTCCGCGAGGCCTGCCCGGAGCTTACAGACGAAGAGATGCAAAAGCTGGTGGACGACCGCATTCAAGACGAGCTGAAAAGCGGCGTGCAGACCATCCAGTACCAGATCAACACCCTGATGACGACCAACGGCCAGTCTCCCTTCGTCACCCTGTTTTTGTATCTGGACAAAGATGACGAATATCTGGAAGAAAACGCGCAGATCGTCATGGAGATCCTGCGCCAGCGCTACGAGGGCATCAAGAACGAAAAGGGGGTATATATCACCCCCGCCTTCCCCAAACTCGTATATGTGTTGGACGAGATCAACTGCCTCAAGGGCGGCAAGTACGACTACATCACCGAATTTGCCGTCAAGTGCTCTTCCAAGCGCCTGTATCCCGACTATATCTCCGCCAAAAAGATGCGCGAGGCGTACGAGGGCAACGTCTTCAGCCCCATGGGATGCAGATCCTTCTTATCCCCCTGGAAAGACGAAAACGGCAATTATAAATTTGAAGGCCGCTTCAACCAGGGCGTCGTCTCCATCAACCTGCCGCAGATCGGCATCGTGGCGGGCGGCGACGAAGAAAAGTTCTGGAAGCTGTTCGACGAGCGGCTGGAACTGTGCCGCGAGGCGCTCCTGTGCCGCCACCGCGCCCTTCTGGGCACCAAGTCGGACGTGTCGCCCATCCACTGGCAGTACGGCGCCATCGCCCGCCTCGACAAGGGCGAGGTCATCGACCCGCTGCTGTTCGGCGGCTATTCCACCCTGTCTTTGGGCTACATCGGCCTGTACGAGGTGACCAAGCTGATGACGGGCGTGCCGCAGACGGACCCGAAAGGAGAAGAATTCGCCGTGCGCGTCATGCGCCATATGCGCGAAAAGACGGACGAATGGAAGCGCGAAAGCGGCCTCGGCTTCGCCCTGTACGGCACGCCGGCGGAATCGCTGTGCTACCGCTTCGCCCGCATCGATAAAGAGCGCTTCGGCACCATCGAAGACGTCACCGACAAGGGCTATTACACCAATTCGTATCATGTAGACGTGCGCGAGAATATCGACGCCTTCACCAAATTCTCTTTCGAGGCGCAGTTCCAGACCATCTCTTCGGGCGGGTGCATCTCCTACGTCGAGATCCCCAACATGCAGCACAATTTGGAGGCGATGGAAGAGGTCGTCAAATTCATCTACGATAACATCCAGTACGCCGAATTCAACACCAAAAGCGACTACTGCCACGTCTGCGGCTATGACGGCGAGATCGTCATCAATGAAGACAACGAGTGGGAATGCCCCAACTGCCACAACAAAGACCATAAAAAGATGAACGTCACCCGCCGCACCTGCGGGTATCTGGGCGAAAATTTCTGGAACCTGGGCAAGACCAAAGAGATCAAGGCGCGCGTGCTGCACCTGTAAGCGGAGTTCGGCTTCGGCGCGGCAGGAAAGGGCTTTTATCCCGCGCCCGCTGCATATGGAAAGGGCTTTTGCCCTGCCCGCAGGCTGTGGGCGCGCGGGAAAAAGTTTGGCGGAAATTTCCGCCATGCGATTGCGCCGCGGCGCAAAATGTGTTACAATAGGGACAGAAACGTTTCGCTATTTCGCTATATGAATTTCGCAACCATCAAAAAACACGACGTCGCCAACGGCGTGGGAGTGCGCGTGTCGCTGTTCGTCAGCGGCTGCACCCACCGCTGCAAGGGCTGTTTCAACGCCGAGGCGTGGGATTTTGCCTACGGCTCGCCGTTTACGGAAAAGACGGAAGAAGAGATCGCCGAGGCGCTGCGCCCCTCGTACATCGCGGGGCTGTCCCTGTTGGGGGGCGAGCCGTTCGAGCCGCAGAACCAGCGGGCGCTGCTGCCCCTTCTGCGCCGCGTCCGCCGCGAATTTCCGCAAAAGACGGTCTGGTGCTACAGCGGCTACCTGTACGATACCGAGCTTGCGCCCGGCGGCAGGGCGCATTGCGAGGCGACGGACGAGATGCTCTCGTATATCGACGTGCTGGTAGACGGCGAGTTCGTCGAGGAATTGAAGGACTTGAAGCTCCGCTTCCGCGGCTCTTCCAACCAGCGCATCATCGACCTGCCCGCCACCCGCGCTGCGGGGGAGATCGTCTTATGGCAGCCCTCCAAATAAGAAAAGGACGGAAAAAAGATGCGGCCGAAGCGGCGCGAGCGCTGTGTCGAACGCAAGTGAAAGGGGCGCAAATGCGCCGAAAGGGGTGATGCCATGCAGAAAGTCAAAGTCAAGATCAAAAAACTGTTGCCCGAGGCAAAGCTGCCCGCCTACGGCAGCGAATTTGCGGCGGGCGCCGACCTGTACGCCTTGAGCGAGCATTCCATCCGCATCGGCCCGCGGGAGACGGCGGTCGTCCACACCGGCCTTGCCGTCGAGATCCCCGCAGGGTATGTGGGCCTCATCTACGCCCGCAGCGGGCTGGCTACGCGCGAAGGGCTCGCCCCCGCCAATAAAGTGGGCGTCATCGATGCCGACTATCGCGGCGAGATCCGCATCGCCCTGCACAACCATTCCAAGTACGAGCAGAGCGTCGAACCGGGCGAGCGGGTGGCGCAGCTGGTCATCGCCCCGTACCTTGCGGCGGAGTTTGAAGAGTGCGACGAGCTCTCCGATACCTGCCGCGGCGAAGGCGGCTTCGGCTCTACCGGAAAAGGCTGAGCGGTCTTTGTCGCTGCCGGTAAAGGCAAGTCCGATCGTTTCGGTTCCGCCGGCAAAGGCCGGGCGGTCGTTTCTGAAAGACAGGGGAGCGCCGTGCTTCCCGCAAAAATAAATCATAAGGAGATACACCTATGGCTAAGTATGTATGCAGCGTCTGCGGCTACGAGTACGACGAGGCGGCGGGCGATCCCGATAACGGCATCGCACCCGGCACCAAGTGGGAAGACGTCCCCGAAGACTTCACCTGCCCTCTCTGCGGCGTGGGCAAAGACCAGTTCAACCAAGAGTAACGGTGCGGCGGCGCTCCCGGCAGGGGCGCCGCTTTGCCTTTTTGCGAGGACAGCCTGCTTTCCGCCAAGGTGCTGCACGGTGAGCCGCGTTTGGGTGTGTTGCCTTTTTACGGGCACAGCCTGCTTTCCGCGCCCCTTTTTTTAGTTCCGCCCGCCAATATTCTGTATTCTGTTTGAAATTTTGCCGCCGATATGGTATAATAGCGGTATGATCACCTTCAACCAGACGATGCCGCGCGAACGCGCGCGGGCGATGAACGCCGTCGTGCTCGCCTTTGTGGGGGATGCCGCCTATTCGCTGTATGTGCGCGAGGCGTTGGTATTCGCCTCCGACTACAAGACGGGCACGCTGCAAAAGCTGGCTTCGGCGCGCGTTTCCGCCAAAGGGCAGGCGGCGCTGATGCAGCGGCTGCTCCCCCGTTTGACGGACGAGGAGACGGAGATATTCCTGCGCGGCAGGAACGCCAAAAAGCCCACCAAGAGCAAGAACGCCTCGGTGGCGGAATACAACGTGTCTACGGGGTTTGAAGCCGTCATCGGCTTTTTATACCTCGTCGGCGACTATGCGCGCATCGACGAATTGATCGCGGGAGAACTGATATGAAGATCGAAGGACGCAACGCCGTCTTAGAGCTGTTAAAGACGGATAAGGCGGTGGACAAGCTGCTGATGCAGAAGGGCGCGGAGGGCAGCACCGGCAGGATCTTTGCCATGGCGCGCGAAAAGAACATCCGCGTGCAGTTCGCAGACGCCCGCGCCTTAGACAGGGAGAGCGAGAGCGGCCGCCACCAGGGGGTCATCGCCTTCCTCTCCGACTACGAATACGCGGACTTTTCCGACCTTCTGCTCCCCAAAGCGGGGGGCAGGATGGTCATCGTCTGCGACGGCATCGAAGACGTGCACAATCTGGGCAGCATCCTGCGCGTGGCGGAGTGCGCGGGGGCGGACGGCGTCGTCATCCCCAAAAACAAGAGCGCGCAGGTCACGGGCGCGGTCATCCGCATTTCCGAAGGCGCCGCCAACCACATCCGCGTGGCGCGCGTGCCCGGCGTCAATTACGCCGTCGATAAGCTCAAACAGAGCGGCTATTGGGTATACGGGTTGGAAGCGGACGGCGAGGACATCTACGCCTCCGACCTCACCGGCGACATCGCCCTCATCGTCGGCGGAGAAGACAGCGGCATCTCTCCCCTCACCCGCAAAAAGTGCGATAAAATACTCTCCCTGCCCCTTTGCGGCAAGGTGAATTCTTTGAATGCCTCGGTGGCGCTGGGCATCGCCGCCTACGAGGCGGTGAGGCAGCGGCGATGAGCGAACTTTCCGACGAGGCGCTGGCAGCCGCGGCGCAAGGCGGCGATGCGGCTGCCTCCGAACAGCTGCTGCGGCGGTATAAAAATTCCGTGCGCGGCGTCGCCCGTTCCTTCTTTTTGGAAGGGGGAGATGCCGAAGATCTGGTGCAGGAGGGGATGATCGGCCTCTACCGCGCCGTCACCGACTTCCGCAGCGGCGGCATGAGCTTTAAGAACTTCGCCTATCTGTGCATACGGCGCAGCATCGTCAGCGCCGTGCGCGCGGCGGCGCGCAAAAAGCACAGCCCCCTCAACAAGGGCGTGCCCCTGCCCGAAACGGACGAGGCGGGCGGGGCAGACCCCGAAGAGATCGTCATCGGCAGCGAAGAGGCGAGCGAATTTTTCGAGCTTCTGCAGCGCGAACTGACGCCCGCCGAGTACGGCGCCCTCACCGCCTATATGGAAGGGCTGAGCATGGGCGAGATCGCCGAGCAGCAGGGCGTCAGCCCTAAAAGCGCCGAAAACGCCGTCCAGCGGGCCAAAAACAAGGTGGCAAGGCACTTCGGCATCGCCCGCGGCAAAGGGGAATAGAAGGGCTCCTGCGGCCTCACACGGCTATCCCGCGCCCCCGCATTCGCGACGCGCCCCCGCGTACCCCGCGCCCCGCATCCGCGACGCCCCCTGTCATCCCGACCGAGGGAGCGAGAGGAACGAGCGACCGAGCGGAGGGATCTTGTCTTGGACGCAAAAGCTGTTCCGAATACGGCAAAGAACACAAGATAGAATGGAAAGTGTAAAATTTTGGACGGTCGAAAAATATTTTTTCTCTTCCATAATTTTACATTCTACATTTTACATTTTACATTTGTATGAGACTTATTCGACTGCTTTGACTTGGTTAAAGATTCGCGTGCGAAGGTAAATACTATGTATCAATCTCTATACCGCGCCTTCCGCCCGACCACGCTGGACGGGCTGGTGCGCCAGGAACACATCGTGCGCATTCTGCGCAACCAGATCGAGACGGGCCGCGTCGGCCACGCCTACCTTTTCTGCGGCCCGCGCGGCACGGGCAAGACGAGCACGGCAAAGATCTTTGCCCGCGCCATCAACTGCGAGCATCCGCAGGGCGGCTCGCCCTGCGGCAAGTGCGCCGCCTGCAAGGCGTTGGCGGACCCTTCCAATCTCGACATCACCGAGATCGACGCCGCCTCCAACAACGGCGTCAACGAGATGCGCGACCTGCGCGAAAAGGTGCAGTACCCGCCCGTGGCGGGCAAATATAAGGTGTACATCGTAGACGAGGTGCACATGCTCTCCGATTCCGCCTTCAACGCCCTCTTGAAGACGCTGGAAGAGCCGCCCGCGCACGCGGTGTTCATCTTAGCCACCACCGAGCCGCACAAGCTCCCCGCCACCATCCTCTCCCGCTGTATGCGCTTCGACTTCCGCCTCATCCCGCAGGCAGACATCGAGGCGCACCTCAAACAGGTGTTTTCCGCCGTCGGCAAGGAATTTGAAGAAGAAGCCGTGGCGGCCATCGCGCGGGCGGGCGCGGGCAGCATGCGAGACAGCCTCTCTGTCGCCGACATCTGCCTCTCGTACAGCAAGGGCAAGCTGACCTATACCGACGTGTGCGAGGTGCTCGGCAGCGCAGACTTTGCCGAGATCGCCAAGCTGGGCGAATATATCCTCACGGACGACGCCTCTTCCGCCCTCACCGAGGCGGAGCGCATCATCGCCTCCGGCAAGGGGGCGGGCGTGCTCGCCAAGGATATCCTCGTATTCTTGAACCGGTGCACCGTCGCCGCCAACTGCCGCGACGGCAACGCCGTGCTCAGCCTTCCAGAAGAACTGTACGCCGAGGTGCACCGCATCGCCGCGCGCGCGGACGCGCGCAAGCTCTTGCGCGCCTGCGAGATCTTCGCACAGGTAGAAACCGACCTTCGCTATTCTTCGGCGCCGCGCATCGTGCTGGAAACGGCCATCGTCAAGGCGTGCCTCCCCGCCGCCGATCTCGACCTGTTGACCCTCGCCAAGCGGCTGGACATGTTGGAAGCCAAGCTTTCCGCGGGCGTGTACGCCGCTCCGCAGCCGTCGCCCGCTTCTTCTTATTTGGAACGGGAAGAGAGGGCGCCGCGTGCAGAACGGGGAGAAGAGCCGCCGCGCCTGCGGCAGGAAGCGCCTCTGCCCGCCGACGACGAGGCCCCGCCCGAAGAGTTTTTCGCAGCGCCGAGCGCGCCCTTGCCGGACGCAGCCCCGCGCAGGCAGGCGGCGCAGGCGGTAGATGCATCGCTGCCCGAAAACAGAAAGCTGGCGTTTGCGCACTTTCTGCGCGCCCTGCGGCGGGGGGCCAAAAACGGGGTGCTGTTCACCATGTGCCAGGACCTCGGCTCCTTTTTTGAAGGGGACACGATGGTGCTGGTGACGGACAGTGACACCATCTTCCGCCGCCTGCAGGCGCCCGACAACGCCAAGGCGGTACAGGCGGCGCTGGAGAGCATCGGCATCCGCGCCTACGACGTGCGCATGCGCGGCGCCCGCGTCGATCCGGTGCAGCAGGGCATCGAGGCGCTGAAAAAGAACTTCCCCGCAGCGCCCTTTGAGGTCAAATAGGCGTTCGGGGTACGGCATTTCAAACGATAATTCGCAGTATTTTGGAGGAAACAGACATGGCAGGATATAAAGGCGGCATGGGCGGCAACATGCAGAACCTGATGAAGCAGGCGCAGAAGATGCAGGAAGAACTGCAAAAGACGGAAGCGCTGCTCGACGACTGGGAGATCGTCGGCACCAGCGGCGGCGAAGCGGTCGTCGTGTACATGAACGCCAAAAAGAAGATAGACGGCATCGAGATCGACCCCAAGATCGTCGATCCCGAAGACGTGGAGATGCTCGAAGACCTGATCGTCGCCGCCATCAACGACGGCTACAAGAAGGCGGACGAGGTGTATAAAGAGAAGATGGCTCCCTACGGCGCCATGGGCGGCATGGGCGGTCTGCTGTAAGGAGCGCGCATGGAAGTATACATCGAGCCCATCGGCAGGCTGATCAACGAATTTTCCAAGCTGCCGGGCGTGGGCAAAAAGACGGCGCAGCGCTACGCCTATAAGGTCATCGACATGACCGAAACGCAGGCGCAGGAGTTCGCCGCCGCGATATTGAACGCCAAAAAGAAGGTCAAATACTGCAAGATCTGCGGCAACTTTTCCGAAGAGGAGGTTTGCCCCGTCTGCAAGGCGCGCGACGGCCGCGTCATCTGCGTGGTCAAAGAGCCGAAAGACGTCATCGCTTTAGAAAAGCTGCACGAATACCGCGGCGTGTACCATGTGCTGCACGGGGTCATCAACCCCATGGAAGGGGTAGGGCCCAACGACATCCGCATCCGCGAACTGTTGGCGCGCATCGGCGAAGGCGGGGTAGACGAGGTCATTTTGGCGACCAATCCCGACGTCGAGGGCGACGCCACGGCGCTGTATATCGCCAAGCTCGTCAAACCCCTGGGCGTCAAGGTCACCCGCCTCAGCCGCGGTATCCCCATCGGCTCCGAGATCGAATACACCGACGACGTCACCCTCTCCCGCGCCTTTATTGAGAGGAAGGAGATGTAGGAAGCCGGTTCACGAAAATCTCGGCGAGCTGACGCCTGCGATTTTCCGTGATTTTAGGAAAACCCCATTGTCCGCCCTGTGGGCGGAGCAATCGGAGTTTTCCTCGGCTGCGCGCCTTTTCAGGGCACGCTTATTATAAAACGCGCGCAGCCTTCACCTTTCCTGCAAAAGCGCTGTCGCGCAAATTGGGGGCGCGGGCGCAAAAGCGTGGTTTTGCTTGCGCAAGTGTTTTATTTCATCCTCAATTCTACATTTTACATTCTACATTTTACATAAAAAATGTTGGGGCGTGCGCGCACAGGGCGGCGTATCGTTCTCCCGCCTTTCATCCCCAATTTGTAACCAAAACCCGTGCCTTTTCAGGCCGCGATCAGGAGGTCAAATCATGCAAAAAATATCCGTTTTAGGCTGCGGGCGCTGGGGCTCGTTCATTGCCTGGTACCTCGCCACCAAAAAGGGCAAACAGGTCTGGTCCTGGGGCCCCGCCGGCGACTATTCGTACGAGGTGCTCAAAGACACGGGCAAAAACGAGTACGTCACCCTCGATCCGTCCATCACCCTGACCTGCGACCTCGCCGCGGCGGTTGCCCGGGCAGAGATCGTCATCATCTCCATCAGCTCGCAGGGCCTGCGCGGCTTCATCCAAAAGATCAAGGCGGCGGCAGACGTTTCGGGCAAGGTCTTCGTGCTGTGCATGAAGGGCATCGAGGCGGAAACGGGCGAGCGCCTGTCCGAGATCCTCATCGAGGCGGGCATCCCCCAAGAGAGCATCGCCGTGTGGGTGGGCCCCGGGCATATCCAGGACTTCACCGCCGGCATCCCCAACTGCATGGTCATCGACAGCCATAACGTCGCCCTCAAAAAGGCGCTGGCGGACGACTTCAAGAGCGATCTCATCCGCTTCTATTACGGGAACGACATCATCGGCACCGAGATCGGCGCGGCGGCAAAGAACGTGATGGGCATCGCCGCGGGCGTGCTGGACGGCGGCGGCGTGTCCACCCTCAAAGGCCCGCTCATGTCGCGCGGCGCGCGCGAGGTGGCGCGGCTGATCGAGGCGCTGGGCGGCAACGGCCTTTCCGCCTACGGGCTGGCGCATCTGGGCGATTACGAGACCACCCTCTTTTCCCGCCATTCGCACAACCGCATGTACGGCGAAATGCTCGTCAAGGGGCAGCGGTTTGAAAAATTGGCGGAAGGCGTGATGACGGCGGCGGCGATGCGCGGCCTGGGCAGGCGCCTGGGGGTAGAGCTGCCCATCACCGAGGCGGTGTACGACGTCTGCTTTGCCGAAGAGCCCAAAGAGGGGAGCTGCTGGCACGACTTGTGCATGGAGCGCATCTCCCGCCTCTTCTCCCGCGATACGAAGTTCGAATTTTAAGCGCCCGCCCGCTTTCCCGTTCGGGCAGACGAAGAAAAATTTGTGATTTCAGGAAGCTATTGAAGAATTGTCAAATCGAGTGCGGCACCTTGTGAGATTTGTAAGGAACAGATCTTGCGGTGTTCGGAAATGCAAAAACGCGCATCTGTCGATGCGCGTTTTTCGCTGCCTTTGGCACCCCCGGCGCGCCGCATTCGCGACGCGCCCCCGCCCTCTTCTTCCTGCGCCCATACATCAATAAAAAACGGCGCGCCGTATGGCGCGCCGATCTCGTATAATAAAATCAAAAGATATGTTTACTTCTTCCCGTTCCAGCAATAGGTGCACAGCTTGCAGGAAGGCAGCCCCGTAGAGGCGATCATGTCGTCTAAGCGGTGGTAGCGCAGGCTGGTAAAGCCCAGCTCGCTGCGGATCTCTTCCAGCATGGCCGCATATTCGGGAGAGTCGGGGTCGGTGTAGGGGGTGATATCGGCATGCTCGCCAGAAAGTTTGGCGATCTTGCGCCGCGCGATCAGCTCCATTTCCGAAGCGGAGCGCGAAAAGTTCAAATACGGGCAGCCGTAGAGGATGGGCGGGCAGGCGAGGCGGATATGTACCTCCTTCGCGCCGCTGCCGAACAAAAAGTTGGTGGTGCCGTACATCTGCGTGCCGCGCACCAGCGAATCGTCGATGAGCAGCAGCCGCTTGTTTTCGATGAGCGAGCGGATGGGGATCAGCTTCATGTGTGCGATCAGGTCGCGCCGCTTTTGGTTGGTAGGCATGAACGAGCGCGGCCAGGTGGCCGTATATTTGATGAACGGCCGCACCAGTGGAATGCCCGAGCGGTTCGCATAGCCCACCGCGTGCGCCGTGCCCGAATCGGGCAGGCCCGCCACGCCGTCGGCCTCGATGTTGTCTCTCCGCGCCAAGGCGTCGCCGCAGTGGTAGCGCATCTCTTCCACGTTCAGCCCCTCATAGGTAGAGGCGGGGTTCCCGTAATACACCCATAAAAAAGTGCATATCTTCATCTCGTCGCGCGCGGGCAGCAGCACTTCGGCCCCTTCGGGGGTGATGCGGTCGATCTCGCCCGGCCCCAACGATTTTTCAAAGGTATATCCCAAATTCAAATACGCGAACGATTCAAAGGTGACGCAATACGCGCCTTCTTTTTTTCCGACAATGACGGGCGTCCTGCCCATCCTGTCGCGCGCGGCATAGATGCCTTCCTGCGTCAGCACCAAAATAGACATCGACCCGTCGATGGCCTCCTGCGCCAGGCGCATGCCCTCGGCGATGGTGCTGCCGCGGTTGATGAGCGCCGCCACCAGCTCGGTGGCATTGATGTTGCCGCCGCTCATCTCCAAAAAGTGCGAGGCGCCGTTTCTGAACGCCTGCTGTACCAGCTCGTCTAAATTGTTGATGCGCCCCACGGTGGTGATGGCGTAATTGCCCAGGTGCGAGCGCACCAAAAGGGGCTGCGGCTCGCTGTCAGAAATGCAGCCGATGCCGTAATTTCCTTCCATCTCGTCAAAGTCCCGCTCGAACTTGGTGCGGAAGGGTGCGTTTTCGATGTTGTGGATGGCGCGCTCGAACCCGCTCTTGCCGTACACCGCCATGCCGCCGCGGCGGGTGCCGAGGTGCGAATGGTAGTCGGTGCCGTAAAACAGGTCGAACACACAGTCTTTTTTAGAAGTGACGCCGAAAAAGCCGCTCAAAGTGGTTGCCTCCGTTCTCTTGCGTGTGATAGCCCGCCCCAAGCCGTGCCGAAAGCGCCGTATCCTTCGGGCGAACACGACTATTATACCACAAACGCGGCGCAAAGTCAGCCGTTTTCAGCCCGCATACGCCGTTTGCTTTTCCGTTTTTTTGTGTTTTGAAGGGAACATAGCCCCGCCTCTCGCCTTCTCCCTCGCCCTTTGTCATCCTGCGGTCGCGCGGTATTGCCGCGCGTATCGAAGGGGCTTCCGCTTTCTGTCATCTTGAGTGAGCGAAGCGAGCCGAAGGATCTCTGAAAATCTAACCTGTCCTTGTCATTTCGACCGAGAAGGGCGTCAGCCCGCCGAGTGGAGAAATCTTGTACAGAACAGTTACCCGTTCCGAACACGGTTCTCTACATGGCTTCCCCCTGAGGGACCTGGCGCGGAGCGCCTGATGAGGGGGATACCGTCCTTGTGATAGGCAAAGAGAGCAATAAGGATAAATCAACCCTCATTCGTCACGCGCCGCAAAAGCGGCTCATGCCACCTTCCCCCTTAAAAAGGGTGA
>DXEW01000031.1 GCA_019114755.1 Candidatus Borkfalkia faecavium | reverse complement strand
CAATTCAAAAAAACGAAGCGTGCAGCACGAGCCAAGAGCACACAAGCGAGAGCTTCAACACCGCTTGCCGCTTTTGATCGGGTCCGTATCTCTCCCTTACAGTATAGTGATCTACCCGCTTGCGATTGCTATGCACCCTGAAAGAGCGCATTTTGCGATGGATTGGGGCGATAGACGAAGCAGCAATACCCACTGCGGTATTGCAATGAGGATGAGCCGCAAGGCGCGCAAAAGGCGCCTTTCAGGGCGGGTCCCTTTTGCTTTGACTTGGTTAAAGCGGCGTTCGGCTGCAAGGCCAAGATGCTCGTCCCCGCCGAGGCGGAAGCGCTCACCGGGCATGCCGTGGGCGGCGTCTGCCCCTTTGCCGTCAACGCGGGGGTGGAGGTGTATTTAGACGAGTCTCTCCGCCGCTTTTCTACCGTGTTCCCCGCCTGCGGCAGTTCCAACAGCGCCATCGAGCTCACCTGCGCGCAGCTGGAACAGTTTGCCTCCAACTTCTGCGGCTGGGCAGACGTGTGCAAGCTGCCCGCCCCGGGCGCGGAGCAGCTTTGAGCGGAATAAATTTTGTTATTTTGCCGAAAGGCAGAACAAGCGGCGGGGCAGCTCTCTCGCCGCTTGACTTTTTTGTGTAAACGGGGTATGATTGTAACAAATACGCCAAAGAGGGAACTATGCAAAACTTTTTAAGCAAAAAGGCGCGCTCTGTCACGCCGTACACGGCGGGCGAACAGCCGAGCGACAGGCAGTACGTCAAGCTCAACACCAACGAAAACCCGTATCCGCCCAGCCCCAAGGCGCTGGAAGCGTACCGCCGGTACGATTTTTCTACCCTGAATCTCTACCCGCCTCTCGCCATGCAGGGGCTGCGCCAGGCCATCGCCGCGGCGGAAGGGGTGCTGCCCGAACAGGTGTTCTGCGGCAACGGATCGGACGAGATATTGGCGCTCTGCTTTGCCGCCTTTTTCGATGCAGACGGAGACGGCGCCGCCTTTGCCGACATCACCTACAGCTTCTACCCCGTGTTTGCCGACTTCTTTTCCATTCCCCATACCGTCGTTCCCTTAGAAGAAGACTTCACGCAAGATCTTGGAAAGCTCAGCGAAACGCGCGCGCAGGGGCTTTTGGTCGCCAACCCCAACGCCCCCACGGGCATCGGCATCCCGCGGGCAGAGATCGAGGTCTTCGTGCGCCGCAACGCCTACCGCACCGTCATCATAGACGAAGCGTACATGCCTTTTTATAATGAAAGCGCCGTGCCCCTCGTACAGAAAAACCGGAACCTGCTCGTGGTCAAGACCTTTTCCAAGGGGTATTCGCTGGCGGGCATGCGCTGCGGCTACGCCGTGGGCAGCCCCGCCCTCATCGACGGGTTGGAACGCTGCCGCGACTGCTTCAATTCTTACCCCGTCGACCGCATCTGCCAGGCGGTGTGCGCCGCCGCCATTGCCGACGGCGCCTATTATCAAGAGAAGAACGCGCTCGTCGTCTCCGAGCGCGAGCGGCTGACGCGGGAACTTGCAAAACGCGGTTTTTTTGTGCTGCCTTCCAAGGCGAACTTCGTGTTCGCGCGGCACGGGGCGGTCTCCGGCCGCGCCGTGTACGAAGGGCTGAAGGCGCGGGGCGTGCTGGTGCGCCACTTCCAAAAGCCGCGCATCGAAGAATTTTGCCGCATCACCATCGGCAGCCCCGCCCAAAACGACGCCCTCCTCGCCGCTTTAGACGAGTTGCTGGATGAATGTAAAATGTAGAATGTAGAATGTAAAATTGCGGTTCACGAAGATCTCGGCATTGCCTGCGACGTTCCGCAGACGGCCGCTCGAAAGAAATTGTGAGAACATGAAAGGTAAATACATACGCAAGCAAAACCATGCTTTTGTACCAGCGCTCATGCAGGAAAGGAGAAGCCGCGCTTTTATTCCAAACAATTCTCAAAAAAAGGAAAAATCACACTTTTTCCTTTTTTCCCTTATGAGCATACGGATGGAGGTGAAGCCGCCGCGCATCCTATAAAGGGTGTGCCCTGAAAGGCGCGGCGGCGAGGGGAGAAACCGTTGCAGAGCCGCCGAATAGGCTGCGAACAACAGGTTTCCCCCTTCCTCACGACAATTTCTTTCGTCAGCTCGAAAGAAATTGTGTGAACTCAATTTTTCAGCTCGAAAGAAATTGTGAGAAGGTTTCACCAAAGAAAAGAAAAAAAGTAAAGCTAAAAAATTCTTTTCCGAGGTGACGGCCATGGCCGATCTGATGGCGCAGGGGCGTGCCTGCGATCGTACAAGCGATAGTTCCAAACAAAGAGACCTGTTTCCTAAGGCCCGCGCGCTGGAGAACGGCGGCGGCTTGTTCATGCAGGCCGGCGCGCGGGAGAACGGCGGCGGCTTGTTCATGCAGACCGGCGCGCGGGAGAACGGCGGCGGCTTGTTCATGCAGACTGGCGCGCTGGAGAACGGCGGCTTCAAAAAGGACGAAACAAAGCAAGCCGATCTGTTTGCAGAGGCCCGCGCCCGCGCGGGGGCGGCGGTGCAGCTGCTGTTTTGCCCGTGCGAGCATGCGGGGGAAGCGCTTTCCGCCCTCTTGCCCTACGGCAAGGCGGCGCTTGTCATCGACGAGGCGATCCCGCCGCAGGCGGCGGAGCGGGTGCGCGTCGCCTTAAAAAAATTCCGCCCCGCCTGCGCCGTCATCGGCGGAGACTTTACGCAGCTGTTTTCGCTGGCAGACGACATCCGCGCCGCCGTCGGCATCGGCCCGCGCGGCATTGCGGGGGCGCGCTTTTTTGCTACCTTACGCGGCGCCTTTTCCCTTCTCATCCCCACCGATACGGCGGCGGAAGGGCTGTTTGCGCCGTTCGCTCCGCCCCCGTGGCAGGGCTATCCGCTCGCCCCTGCCGACATGATCTTGGCAGACGCCGCCCTGCTGCAAGAGGCGCCCGCCCTCGCCTGCTTTGCGGGCGTATGCGCCGAAGAGGCCGCCATCTGCAGCGCCTTCGGCAAGCGAGAAGAGGAAGCCCCCTTCCGCGCCATTGCCGAAGCCTTTGCCGCGGCCGAAAGCGCGGAAGAAAAATTTTCCGCCTCCGCCGCCTTCGCGCTCGAAGTGCAGGGGCGGGCTCCCTTCGCCTGCCTGGGGGCGGCAAAATTGTGCCCGCGGCCTCAGCTTCCCGCCCTCGCCGCCTATTTCGCCCGCCGCTTTTTGTATCTGTTCGGAAAGGCGGAGATCAGGCCCTTTTTCGTGGCAGATTACCCCGCGCGCATCTGGCGCGCCGCCCGCGAAAGCGGGCTTTCCGCCAAGGCCGTCGCCCGCAACGTACATATCCCCCGCGGCGCCGAAAGTTTCGCCCTCGCCGAGCGGTTTTTAGAAGTGCGCGCCCGCCTTGCCGCCTCGGCAGAGCTCTTATGCCGTACCCTGCCGGCGCAGCCCGCCCCCGCAGACGGCCTGTTCGCCCGCCTGTACGACCTTTCCGCCGAGCTTTCGCCCCGCCTTTCGGCCGCCGTGCTCGAACGCGAACTGGGGCTTCTGCCCACGCCGCCCCTCGCCGCTCCGCCCGTCTCCGTATAGAAGGGGAAAGAGCCGCGCCCGTTTTTGTATGGAAGGAGACCTCACCCGTCTCTGTATAGAAGGGGAAGGCAGCCGCTCCCTTCTTTCCAAACAATAAAAGGCGGCGCGTCTTTACAAAAAAACTCCGCCCTTCCTTACTTTCCCAAAAATAAAAAGCGGCGCGCCTTTACAAAAAAGCCCGCTCGCCCTTCCTTTCCAAAAATAAAAAACGCCGCACACAGGAGGAAAACGCTATGGATACTGACCCGCGCGCGCTCGTGGAGCGCACCCGCGCCTTTTTGCTGGATATGGACGGCACCGTCTATCTGGGCGAGCGCCCCATCGGCGACATGGCCGCCACCCTCGCCGCCATCCGCGCTTCGGGCAGAAAGATCGTCTACTGCACCAACAATTCTTCCAAAACGGCGGCGGAATACGCCCAAAAATTAAAGCGGCTGGGGCTGTTTGCGGCGGAAGACTTCGTCTATACCTCCGGCATGGCGACCATCGAGTATTTGCAGGAAAAATTCCCCGGGCGCTCGGTATATCTCGTCGGCACCGACGCGCTCAAAGCCGAATTCGCCGCCGCCGGCATCCGTTTACAAAAAGACGCGGATATCTGCGTGCTCGCCTACGACACCACACTCACCTATCAAAAGCTGGTCAATGCCAACCGCCTCATCGCCGAGGGGAAGGTGTACATCGCCACCCACCCCGACGACGTCTGCCCCGCCGAGGGGGTGTATCCGCCGGACGTCGGCTCGTTCATCCGCCTGTTGCAGACTTCGAGCGGCCGCCTGCCGGACGTCATCGTCGGCAAGCCGTACACGGTGATGGGCGAGCGCCTTCTAGCCCGCCTGCACCTGCCGCCCGAGGCCGTCACCATGGTGGGCGACAGGCCGCATACCGATATCCGCTTCGGCAACAACAACCGCTTCAACACGATCTTGGTATTGAGCGGCGAAACGGACGCCGCCAAGGCGGCCGCCCTGCCCGCTTCCGACGCCCCTTCCTGTATTTTAGAAAGTTTGAACAGCGTCGCTTTGTGGCTGTAGGGGGCGTGCAAGTTAGTTCACGAAATTTCTTTCGTGCTGACGAAAGAAATTTCCGTGAGAACATAGTGTAAAAAACACGCGGCGCACCGAACGGTGCGCCGCGTAATTTAATTTGCGGAAAATCATTTGTTTTCTTCGCCGTCGGCGGGGGCGGGCGTTTCTGCGGAGGCGCCGGCGGGTTCGTCTGCCGGGGCGGGCGCTTCTCCATCGGCAGCGCCGTCTGCCTGCGCCGCGTCTGCGGGCGCTTCGGCGGCCGTATCTTCATACGCGGGCGCTTCTTCGTAAGCGGCCTCGGCGGGGGCGGCCTCGTATGCGGAGGCTTGGGCGGCGGGCTCCTGTTCATAAACAGCCTCGGCGGCGGGGCTTTCCGTATAGGCGGGCGCTTCCGCATAGGCGGCGTCATACGCGCTTTCTGCCGCGGGCACATAGTTTGCGGGCACCTCGTCTGCGGGCGCGCCTGCCAGGGCGGGCGCAGCCGCGTCGGCCGCGGCGGCTGCCGCTGCGGTCATGCGGGCGGCATAGGCGGCCTTGTCGATCTGCTTGCGCACGATGTGGCACCAGATGGCGGAAACCAGCCACAGGGCGATGTAGCAGGCGCCCGAAATGAGCACAAGTCCGCCGAAGGTGATGCCGAGGGCGGGGAATTCGGGCATCAGGGTGGGCAGCGCCGTCATGGCGATGGCGGGCGCGATCACGAACAGCAGGCAGGGCAGGTAGCCCGTCGCCTTCACATACCACATGCCCACCTTTTTATTGGGGGTGAAGATGTGGATGAAGGCAAACAGAGACAAGATCGCCCACAGCACGGCGATAAACAGCATGAATACCGCCGTCCACAGGCAGACGGCCTTGATCAGCTGCACGTCCGTCTCGCTCAAAGAATCTACATAGGCGCCGGGGTCGCGGATAAAGTCGATGGCGGCGTTGCCGCTCGTCGCCTCGCGCGCGGCGGCAAAGGTGACGGCAAAGGGCTGCATGCCGCTCTCTTCCAGCGAGCCGCCGTAGTTGTTCATCAGCTCGGAGATGGCCTTGTCGATATTGGAAAGGGAAAATTCCCCGTCCACCGTCATCAGGTCTACGGCCTCTTCAAAGATGCTCTCCAGCTGCGCGCGGTCCTCTTCGGAAAGTTCGCCGATGCCCAACAGAGCGCTGTTTTGGGCTACAAAGCTCTCGGCGGCGGAAATAAAGTCGCCTTTGAGTTCCGTCTTGATCTCTTCGGGGTCCGTCTTTTCGGCGAGTTTGTTGACGGTGTCGTTCATCTCCTGCGGGATCTCCACCTCTTCATAGGTGAAATCTGCGGGCAGCTCTTCCAGCACCGTATTGACGATGGCCGTCGAAAGCGCTGCGGGCAGCGCCTGCTGCACGATCTCGTCCACCGTCGAGGTCGCCTCGGCGAGCACCTCTTCCAGCATATTTTTCAGGCCCTGCCGCCCTTCGCTCGTGCCCGCTTCCAACAGCTGCAGGGGAGAGAGGGTGACGCGGACTTCGGAATCTACGTCTTTGACGATAAAATTCAGCTGGTCTTCGTCGATGTCGGCGGAAGGGCCCATCGCCTCTACCACCGCCGCCGCTAAGTCTTGGTTGACGGGCACGCGCATATCCAGCCAGGGGCATAAGATCAGCGAAACCGCCGCCGCCCAGCAAAGCAGCGTGATGACGATGTTGGGCGCGATCAGTTTTTTGTGCGCCTGCCGCTCGGCGGCAGACATCGTGTGTTTAGCCATGGTAATTTTCTCCTTCCGCGCCGCCCGTATGGTCTGTAAAAAGGGGGCGCGGCGTCACTTTTTGTCTGAAAAAATGACAGGTATATTATAATCGTATGCAGGCTATTTGTCAAGCGGGGGCGGGGGAGAGAGGCCGCCCTTTCCCTTGAAAAATTTTCCGCAGAGCATTCCTTTCCCTTGAAAAATTTTCCGCAAAGCCGCCGCAAATGGCTTGACAGCGGGCGCCTTCTTATATTACAATATCAGCGTTGTCAAAAAATAACTGCGTCAGGCGAAGGAGGGTAGATAGGAATGTCCACGATCAGAGTCGGAGAAAACGAGTCGATTGACAGCGCACTGCGCCGGTTCAAGAGGAAGTGCTCGCGCGACGGCATCATCGGAGATCTTCGCCGTAAAGAACATTACGAGAAGCCTTCCGTGCGCAAAAAGAAGAAGTCGGAAGCGGCACGCAAGAGAAGTTCTAAAAACTAACCCGGATACAAAAGCCTGTTATTGCAAGATAGCGGGCTTTTTGTTTGCGCGAAATTTGTCGTTTGCGGAGGTCTTGTATGCCGAAAAGCCAGCCGAAGAGTTTTAAGAGCATCGCAAAAGAGGCAAAGAACCGCTTGAAGAGCGGCTTTTGGGAAAACTGCAAAGAAGAGCTGCGGGGCGAACTGGCGCGCGCCAAAGACGCGGGCGTCAACGAAAGCCGCGCCGGCCATTATTTTGCCGGCAAGGTCACCTGCACCATCCGCGGCGGCGATGACGACGCCTTCTACCAGAAGGTCAAGCAGCTCCTGCTCGCCGAGGGCGAGGTGTCCGACGCCATCGGTCGGCTCACCGACCGCGCCGTGTTCGATTCTCTCTCGTACGAAGAAAAGCAGCGCTACACCCTCACCCTCTCCGAGCGGTACTTAAAGGCCTTAGAGCGCTTCCGCCGCGAATGCGAATACGAGGGGCGCAAAGGCTGAACGTTTTTGCCTTTCGCCGCGAATACGAGGGATGCAAAGGCTGACAAGGTGCGTACCTTTTGGTTGCCCCCCGCCGCCGTTTGTGGTATAATAGGGCAGGTTTTACAAAGCGAAAGGCGCGGCGTTTCCGCGGAAAGTACAGGGATACACATGCAAAACATTTTCGGCAAACTCAACGAAGAACAGATCAAGCCCGTCACCGATACCGAGGGCGCGGTGCTCGTGCTCGCGGGTGCGGGCAGCGGCAAAACGCGCGTGCTCACGGCGCGCATCGCCTATCTGGTGGAAGAAAAGGGGGTATACCCTTCGTCTATCCTCGCCATCACCTTTACCAATAAGGCCGCGAACGAGATGAAAGAGCGCCTCTCCGCCATGATAGACGGCGCCGACAGCATGTGGGTGTGCACCATCCACAGCATGTGCGTGCGCATCCTGCGCATGTTCGCGGAAAAGCGCGGCTTTTCTAAAAATTTTTCCATCTACAGCGAAACGGAGCGGGCGAACGTCATCAAAAAGGCATTTGCCGAGTGCGGGTTCGACGACGATAAATTGTTGAAGCAGGTCAAAACGCACATCGCCCGCGCCAAGATGCTGGGGCAGGACGCCGATACATACCGCCGCGAAAACGACGGCATGCGCGGCATCGCCGAGATCTGCACCGTGTACGCCGCCTACTGCGAGCACCTCAAAAAGAACAACGCCCTCGATTTCGACGACCTGCTCACCGAAACGCTGCGGCTTTTAGAAGAGGACAAAGAGGCGCTGGAATACCTTTCGGGGCGCTTCCGCTATATCCATGTAGACGAATTCCAGGATACCAACGCCGTGCAGTATCAGATCGTGCGGCTTTTATCCACCGTGCACGGCAACCTCTTCGCCGTCGGCGACGACGACCAGAGCATCTACGGCTGGCGCGGCGCCAAGATCGAAAATATTTTGGGGTTTGAAAAAGACTTCCCCGGGGCGAAGGTGTATAAGCTGGAGCGCAACTACCGTTCCACCAAAAATATTCTGAAGCTCGCCAACGCCGTCATCCGCAACAACGGCCGCCGCAAAGACAAGCAGCTGTGGACGGAGAACGACGCAGGCGCCGAGGCAAAGTATTATCAGGCGGAAACGGAGACGGACGAGGCGCTCTACGTCGCCCGCACCATTTCGGACCTCATGAACACGCAGGGCTACGCCTTTTCGGATTTCGCCGTGCTCATGCGGCTCAACGCCCTCTCCCGCTCGTACGAGCAGGAATTTGCCAAGTACGGCATCCCGTACAAGGTGTTCGGGGGCTTCCGCTTCTATGAACGCAAAGAGATCAAAGACCTGCTCGCCTACCTGCGCGTGGTCAACAACCCCTTCGACAGCGAGGCGGTCACCCGCATCATCAACGTGCCCAAGCGCGGCATCGGCGGCAAGACCATCGAGGTGTTGGAAAATTACGCCGCCGAAAACGAGCTCTCCGTGTACGACGCCGTGCTCGACGTAGACGCCCTCCCCCTGCCCGCGGGCGGCCGCCAGAAGGTGAAGGCGTTCGGGGCGCTCCTCAAAGAGCTCGTCATCAGCGGCGCCGAGGCGGGCGCGGACGAGCTCATCCGCGAGGTCATCAACCGCACGGGCATCCTCGGCATGTATGCCGACGACTCGGACGAAAGCATCAACAAAAAGGCGAACATCGACGAATTCGTCAACTCCGTCGATGAATTCTGCCGCATGAACAAGGGCGCCACCCTGGCAGACTTTTTGAACCAGGTCACCCTCAGCTCGGATACCGACGAGATGGACGAGAGCAGCTACGTCACCCTCGCCACCATCCATTCGGTCAAGGGGCTGGAATTCAAGGCGGTGTTCGTCGTCGGCATGGAAGAAAACGTCATGCCCGTCTCCCGCGCCGCCCTCAGCGACGACGAGCTGGAAGAAGAGCGCCGCCTGTTATACGTCGCCATCACCCGCGCCGAAGAGCGGCTGTACTTCACCCGCTCGTGCAGCCGCTACCTGTACGGCGAGCGCAGCGCCACCATCCAGTCTCGCTTTATCGGCGAGTTGGCAGAGGTGATGGACATCGGCCCCTCGCCCGCCGCGGGCTATGCGCGCAGGGCGCAGGGCGGGCGGTACGGCTCTTCGTTCGGGGGAAGTTCCTACGGCGGCGGGTACGGAAGTTCGGGCAGTTATGGGAACGGAAGTTCCGGCGGCTATGGGTACGGAAGCTCCGGCGGGCGGTACGGAAGTTCGTACACGGGCTACGGGGCGCGGCGCAGCTTCTCTTCTTCCCGCAGCCGCGACGAAGACGAGTTCGGCTACCACAGCGACCTCCCGCCCGAACCCTCTTCCGCCCCCGCCCCCGCGCCCGCGGCGGCGTTCAAACGGGCGCAGGGCAGGCAGGCGCCCGGCAGGCAGCAGGTACCCGCCAAAAACTACGCCGCCTTCCGCGCCGGCGTGCGCGTGCGGCACCCCAAGTTCGGCGAGGGGCTGATCGTATCCACCCGCGGCGAGGGCGCGTCGCTCATCGCCAACGTCAGCTTTCAGGGGCTGGGCATCAAGTCATTGTCCGTGCAGATCGCGCCGCTCACCGTGATCGGGTAAGGGCCCGCCCGCCGAAAAGCGTGCCCGGGCCTTGCGCGGCCCGCTTTTTGCCGTCCTGCGCGCGGCCAAAGCGCAGTTATCTTCAAACGGCCTTTGCCGCCGCCCCTTCGGAGGGCGGGGAGAGGGCAAATGTAAAATGCAGGATAAAGTCAAGATGTCATACGATCAAACCAAAAGGATGCGCGAACTGGTCGATGCGCTCAACCGCTACGGCCACGAATATTATGTGCTCGACGCGCCCACCGTTCCCGACGCCGTCTACGACAAGCTGTACGACGAGCTGCGGGCGTTGGAGCGCGAAACGGGCACCGTGCTGTTCGATTCCCCCACCCGCCGCGTGGGCGGCGAACCCGTCAAGGCGTTTGCCCGCCACGCCCACATCGCGCGGCTGTACAGCCTGGATAAGGCGGTCACCGAAGACGAGCTGGACGCCTTCTTCACCCGCGTATCCAAGGCGGCGGAGACGGCGGGGATGGGCGATCCCGTCTACACCGTCGAATACAAGTTCGACGGCCTCACCATGTGCCTCACCTACGAGGAGGGCAAGTTCGTGCGCGCCACCACCCGCGGCAACGGCACGGTGGGGGAAGACGTCACCGCCCAGGTGCTCACCATGCACTCCTTCCCCCTGTCCGTATCCTACAAGGGCACGCTGGAAGTCAAGGGCGAGGCGATCATCCGCCTTTCGGTATTGGAAGAATACAACAAGACGGCGGCGGAGCCGCTCAAAAACGCCCGCAACGCCGCGGCGGGCGCGGTGCGCAATTTAGACCCCGCCGTCACGGCGGCGCGACGCCCCGAAATTTTGTTTTACGACGTCAACTATATGTCAAAGCCCGTCCTTTCCTCGCAGCAGGAGGCGTTCGCCTTTTTGGAAGGGGAGGGCTTCAAGACCTTCCGCCCCCGTTGGGTGTGCAAGAGCCCGCAGGAGGTGAAGGACGCCATCGCCTCCATCGACGTCTCGCGCAAACAAATCGACGTACTGACGGACGGCGCCGTGGTCAAGGCGGACAGCTTCGCCCTGCGCGAGGCGCTCGGCTATACCGATAAATTCCCCCGCTGGGCGATCGCCTTCAAGTTCGAGGCGGAAGAGGCGGAAACCACCGTGCGCCGCGTGCTGTGGCAGGTAGGGCGCACGGGCAAGCTCACCCCCCTGGCGGAGGTGGACCCCGTCGAGCTTGCGGGCGCCACCGTGCGGCGCGCCACCCTCAACAACTTGGGCGACATCCGCCGCAAAGATGTGCGCATCGGCAGCAAGGTGCTCATCCGCCGCTCCAACGAGGTCATCCCCGAAATTTTGGGCGCCGTGCAGCACACGGGCGAAAGCGTGGATATCGCCCCGCCCGAGACCTGCCCGTACTGCGGCACGGCGCTCGTCGAAGAGGGCGCCAACCTCTTCTGTCCCAACCGCCGCTGCCGCCCCCGCGTTGCCGCGCAGCTTGCCAACTTCGCCGCCAAAGACGCCATGGACATCGAGGGCTTTTCGGAAATGACCGCCTGTCAGCTCATCGACGCGCTCGGCGTTTCCCGCTGTTCCGATCTGTATTTTTTGAAGGAAGAAGACCTCGCCCCGCTGGAAGGGTTCGGCAAAAAAAAGACGCAGAAGCTCCTTGCCGCCATCGCGGGCAGCAAAGAGGTGCCGCTGGACAGGTTCCTCTTCGCCCTCGGCATCGGCGGCATCGGCAAAGTCGCCTCCAAAGACCTCGCCGAGCGGTTTGAAGGCTTGGCGCCTTTACGCGCCGCCACCGCCGAAGAGCTGGTGCAGATCGAAGACATCGGCCAAAAGACGGCGGAAAACATCGTCGCCTGGTTTGCCGATCCCGAAAACGCCGCCGAGGTAGACCGCCTGCTCGCCGCAGGCGTGCAGCCCTTTTTCCGCAAGGCGCAGCGGGGCGGCCCGCTGGCGGGCGAAAGCGTGGTGCTCACGGGCGCCCTCTCCCGCTTCAAACGCAGCGAAGCGCAGGCGAAGATCGAAGCGCTCGGCGGCGTCTGTCAGAACGCCGTCACCGGCAAGACCACCCTCGTCATCGCCGGAGAAGACGCGGGCAGCAAGCTGGAAAAGGCGCGCGCCAAGGGCATCCGCGTCATCGGCGAAGAAGAGTTCCTCAAAATTTTGCGCGAAAACGGCGCCGAAGCCTGACCGCGCGCAAGTTTCCTTCCGCAAATTTTCTTTCAAAAATTTCTGCCTGCAATGTTCCGCCCGCCCCGCCGCCGGGGCAAAATAGCTTGCAATTTTCTGCCTTTTCTGTTATAATGGTACGAACAAAATAGGGCGAGTGTATTGACTCGGCGAGCAAAAGAAGGACAGGAAGGTTTTTTCGGTATGTTCAGCATGACAGGCTACGGCAAAGGCGAATACAGGGAGGGCGGCATCGAGTTGACCGTCGAGATCAAAACGGTCAACAACCGCTACCTCGACGTGTCTTTCAAAAGCCCCAAATTATTTATCGCCTGCGAAGAGCCGGTGCGGCAGCGTGTGCGCGAGCAGCTGACGCGCGGCCATGCCGACATCTTCGTCAACTTTGTCGATAAGCGCGAAAAGCCCAAAACGCTGTATGTAGACGAAAACGCCGCCCGCGGCTGGGCAGCGGCGGCGGCAAAGGTCAAGGCGCTGTTCCCGAACTTAACAGACGATTTCACCCTGTCGGCGATGATGAAGTGTGCCGACGTGGTGCGCACCGAAGAGGTGACCGAAGAGGACGATACCCTCCCTTCGGCGCTGTTTTCCGCCCTTTCCGCCGCGCTGGAAAAGCTCAACGCCATGCGCGCCAAAGAGGGCGAAAAGCTCGCCGCCGACATGCTCTCGCGCATGGATACCTGCGAAGAGCTGGTGCAGAAGATCTCTGCCCGCGCCCCGCAGGTGGCGGAAAATTACCGCGCCAAGATGCAGGAGCGCCTGCGCGAAGTGCTTGCCGGCGTCGAGTACGACGAGGCGCGCCTTCTCACCGAGGCGGCGGTGTTTGCCGATAAGGCCAACATCGACGAAGAGCTCACCCGTTTGAAGTCGCACATCTCGCAGTTCCGCGCCATCTGCGGCGAGGAGCGCGTGGGCAGAAAGTTAGACTTCCTCATCCAGGAATTTAACCGCGAGGCGAACACCATCTGCTCCAAGAGCAACGATTTAGAGGTCACCGGCGCCGCCCTCGCCCTCAAAAACGAGATCGAAAAGATCCGCGAACAGGTGCAGAACGTAGAATAAAGGGGAAGGCGCTTCCCGCACGGGGAGCGGCATGCCCGCAGCGCGCGGCTCGATCAAGGCGGTCTGCGTGCCGCAGCGAGCGGCTCAATAAAGGCGGCCTGTGTGCCGTAGCCCAAAGCGCGGGCGCGCCCCTTTCCGGGCGCAGGGCGCCGCAGTAATCAGCATTCATTCTCGAAAAAAAGAGGTACAAATATGATCAACGAACCGGTAGTGGACAAATTGGTAGAAAAACTGGGCACGCCCGAAGAGCCCGCCTCGCGCTATGCGCTGTGCGTGGTCGTCGCCAAGCGCGCCCGCCAGATCATCGATCAGGAGCAGAGCCAGGGCCTGCACGAGCTGCCCGGCGGCATCAAAGAGATCGCGCTCGCCTGCCAGGAGATCGCCTCCGGCAAGCTGACGATGACCAAAGACTGAGGGGCATGACCGAGCTGCAATAAACCGGGCGCGGTTTGTTTTGCCTTGGCCGAGCCGCAGATGCTCCGAGCGATCGGGGCATTTGTTTTTATTTGCGCGGGTGTTTTTTGGTTTGAAGGGCACGGGCGCGTCTTTTGGGTCGAAAGGCGCGGCGCTTTGGTAAGCGGCGCGCGGGCATTTTATTTTTCATAAGGCGCGGAACAGCCGCGCGGGGAGCGCAGGGGATGGTCGCAGAAGTGATCGTAGACATCGCCGGCAGCGAGGTCGACAGGATATTTGAATATACGGCCATCGAAGGCGTGCATCCCGGCTGCCGCGTGCGCGTGCCCTTCGGCGGCAGGGTGATCGACGGCTACGTCATGCGCCTGAAAGAGGAGAGCGAGTTCGACCCTTCCCGCCTGAAACCCGTGGCGGCGGTGGTGGACGAGGCGCTCACCCCCGAATGCCTGCAGCTGGCGGAGGCGCTGGCTGCCCGCTATCACTGCCCCAAGGCGCAGGTGCTGCGGCTGTTTCTGCCCGCCGAAATGCGCCGCGGGCAGGTGCGCGAAAAGCAGCAGACCTGGGTGCTGCCTGCGGGCGGGGAGGCAGACATCTCTCCCCGCGCCAAGGCGCAGGCGGCGGCGCTTTGCTATCTCTGCCAAGAGGGCGAAGCCCCGCTTGCCGAGCTTGCGGCAAAATTCGGCCGTTCCGCCATCGGCGCCCTCATCCAAAAGGGCGTTTTCCGCACAGAACAGCGCCGCACCCGCCGCACCCCCTATACGGGCGCGCAGGGGCAGGCGCCTTCCCGCGCCCTCACGCCCGCCCAGCAGGCGGCGGTGGATACCATCGCCAAATCGAACAAGGCGGTGCAGCTTTTGCACGGCGTCACGGGCAGCGGGAAAACGGAGGTGTACCTCACCCTCATCGCAAAGGCGCTGGCGGCGGGCAAGAGCGCCGTCTTTCTGGTGCCGGAAATTTCGCTGACCCCGCAGATGCTGCTGCAGCTGCGCGAGCGGTTCGGGGCGCAGGCGGCCATCCTGCACAGCGGCCTTTCGGCGGGCGAAAAGTTCGACGAATGGTGGCGGCTGCGCACGGGCGAGGCGAAGATCGCCATCGGCGCCCGCAGCGCCGTGTTCGCGCCCGTCGAAAACGTGGGCGTCATCATCATCGACGAAGAGCACGACGGCAGCTACCGCAGCGAAACGAGCCCCCGCTATTCCACCGCCGAAGTTGCGGCCTTCCGCGCCAAATACAACGGCTGCAAGCTGGTTTTGGGCAGCGCCACACCCTCGGTAGATACCTACCGCCGCGCGGAGACGGGCGAATACGAGCTCATCCGCCTGCCCGAACGCATCAACAAAAAGCCGCTGCCAGAGGTCATCGTGGCGGATATGCGGCAAGAGGTGCGGCGGGGCAACGCGGGCGCCTTTTCCGGCCCGCTCAAAGACGAGCTGGAAAGCTGCCTTGCAAGCGGCAACCAGGCCATCATCTTTTTGAACCGCCGCGGCTTTGCCCAAAGCGTGGTCTGCCGCGAGTGCGGCGCCGTGGTCAAGTGCGCCCGCTGCGACGTTTCCCTCACCTACCACAGCGAAGAAAACTGCCTCAAATGCCACTACTGCGGGGCGACGTATAAGATGCTCACCGCCTGCCCCTCCTGCGGGGGCGTGCACCTGAGCTATACGGGCACGGGCACGCAGAAGGTGGTGGGGGAACTGCGCAGGCTGTTCCCGCAGGCGCGCGTCTTGCGCATGGACCAGGATACCGCCGCAGGCAAAGAGGGGCATTACAAGATCTTAAAGCGCTTCGCCTCGCGCGAGGCGGATATCCTCGTCGGCACGCAGATGATCGCCAAGGGGCACGACTTCCCCGCGGTCACGCTGGTCGGCATCCTCGATGCCGATATGAGCCTGCACTTTTCCGATTACCGCAGCGGCGAGCGCACCTTTCAGCTCATCACCCAGGTGGCGGGGCGGTGCGGCCGCGCCGAAGAGGCGGGCAGGGTGGTATTGCAGACGTACGACCCTTCCAACTACATCCTGCGCTTTGCCATCCGTTACGACTACGAGGGCTTTTATAAGCACGAAATATCCCTCCGCGCTTCCACCGCCTTCCCGCCCTTTGCCAAGATCGTGCGGGTGATGGTGACGGCGGAAGAGGAAAAAAAGGCGCTCGAAGTGCTCAAAGAGGTGTATTTTTCCCTCAAAGAGCTGTTCGACGCCCACCCGCAGGAGTTTTTGTTCTTCAATAAAATGAAGTCCCCCGTCAAACGCATCCAGGATAAATTCCGCTATCAGGTGCTCATGCGCCTGACGGGCGACGGGCTGCTCTCACAGATCTACGAGCGCGCCCTGCAATATAAAACGCGCGACGTACTCGTTTACGTCGAAGAAAACCCCGCCAATTTGAGCTGAGGGGAGAGGAGGAATCGATACATGGCTATCCGCAATGTAGTGCAGGTCGGAGACGACGTCCTGCGCAAAAAATGTTTTGCCGTCGCCCGCTTCGACGAAAAGCTGGCGACCCTGTTAGACGACATGAAGGACACCGTCCGCCGGGAAGAGGGCGCCGGCCTTGCCGCCCCGCAGGTGGGCGTATTGCGCCGCGCCGTGGTCATCGACGTGGAAGAGGGCTTTTTCGAGCTCGTCAACCCCGTCATCGTGCAGGCGAAGGGGGAACAGATCGGCTACGAGGGCTGCCTGTCCGTGCGCGGCCGCCGCGGCGTCGTGCGCCGCCCCATGGAGGTGACGGTGGAGTTTTTCGACCGCTTCGGCAAGCCGCAAAAGCTCACCGCCCGCGGCTTTTTCGCCCGCGCCGTCTGCCACGAGCTCGACCACTTGGACGGCGTCTTGTATATCGACAAGGCGGAATCTGTCGAGCGCGTGCGCGACTAACTGCAAGCAGCGCGTGCGCGGCTGATTTTGTACAGCGTGCGCGACTGAATTTGCCAGGGCGGCTTTTCGGCTTTTTTCGGCCGCCGCAAAAGGCCTCCCGTGCCTTCCGAACCATAGCATTTTGGAGTTTTGTATGAAGATCGTTTACGCCGGGGCAGACGCGCGCATGTCCGTCGCGCCCCTGCAGGCACTGTTGGCGGCGGGGTTCGATATCGCCGCCGTCGTCACTCAGCCGGACCGCCCCGTGGGCAGAAAGCGCCTTCTCACCCCCAACGCCGTCAAGGTGTGCGCGCAGGGGGCGGGGCTGCCCGTATACTGCTTCGAGCGCATCCGCGACCACGCCGCAGAGCTTGCGGCCCTCGGCTGCGGGGCGATGGTCACCTGCGCCTACGGGCAGATCCTCACGCAGGAGGTGCTGGATGCCTTCCCGCGCGGGGTGTACAACATCCACGCATCCCTGTTGCCCCGCTGGCGGGGCGCATCGCCCGTGCAGCATGCGGTGCTGGCGGGCGACAAATATACGGGCGTCACCGTCATGCGCACCGAACTGGGGCTGGACAGCGGCGACATGCTGCTTTCCCGCCGCGTCCTCGTGGGGGAAAAGACGGCGGGCGAGCTCCTTGCCGAGCTCTCCGCCCTGGGCGCGGAGGCGATCGTCGAAGCGCTCAAAAAAGTGGAAAGCGGCACCGCCGTGTTCACGCCGCAGGGGGAAGAGGGCGTCACCTTCTGTAAAAAGATCAAGAAGGAAGACTGCCGCGTCGATTTTTCAAGACCCGCCCAAGAGGTCTGCCGCCTGGTGCGCGCCATGTGCCCGGAACCTCTCGCCTTCACCGCGCTGCGCGGGGGGCTCATCAACCTGTTGGCGGCGCAGCCCGCCCCTGCCGAGGCGGGCACGGGGCAGCCGGGCGAGGTGCTGCGGGCGGATAAGCGCGGCATCCTCGTGCAGGCGGGGGAGGGGTGCGTGCGCATCCTGTCCTTGCAGTTTGAAGGCGGCAAGCCCCTCCGCGCGGCAGACGCCGTCAACGGCAGAAAGATCTCCCCGGGCGACGTGCTGGGGGAGTAGGGGCGGCTTGCACACTTCGCCGCCGATCCCTTCCGGCATCCTGAGGAGCAAAGCGGCGAAGGATCTCATAAACGGTTCACGAAAATCTCGGCGAGCTGACGCCTGCGATTTTCCGTGAGAGGAAGACAACCCCGCTGTCCGCGCTTTTGGCGCGGAGCAGCCGGAGTTTTCCTCTTTGCGCGGCAATTTAAGGGCTCTCGTTTATAAACGCCGCGCAAATTCACCTTTCCTGCAAGAGCTTTACAGCAAATTGGGTGCGCGGGCGCAAAAGCGTGGTTTTGCTTGCGCGAGAATTTGATTGAATCTTTCCTTGTCATCCCGAGCGTCAGTCGAGGGATCTTGTCTTGAACAGAGAGCTGTTCCGAACACGGCAAATAAATGTAAAGTGTAAAATGCAAAATGGTAAATTTTGGATGGCGTATCAAATATTTTTTTGAATATATCCTGAATTTTACATTTTACATTCTACATTCTACATTTGGATGAGACCCGTTCGACTGCGCGGAAAAAAAAGGGCTCCCGAAAATCGCAGCGGAGCGAGATTTTCGTGAACCGGAGGTATAAAGCCATGACCAACCCCCTCTACGATCCATATGCCGTTCTGCATTCCGTGTACAGCGGCGGAACATATCTCAAGCAGGCGCTCACCCAAACGCCTATCGAAGAGTGCAACCGCGCCCGCACCGCCAAGGTCTGCTACGGCGTGCTGGAAAACGACATCTATCTCGATTTCTGCATCCGCGCCTTCGCGCCCAAAAGCCCCAAGCTGCCCGTGCGCATCCTCTTGAAGGTCGCCCTGTACATGCTCCTGTTTATGCAAAAGCCGCGGTATATGGTCACCGACAACGCCGTGTCGCTGGTCAAAAAACTGGGCAAAGGGGGCGCGGCGGGCTTTATCAACGCTTTCTTGCGCGCCTTCGATGCGGAAAAACTCTCTCTGCCCAAAGAGAGGGAAGCATACCTCTCCGTCCGCTATTCCTATCCACGCTTTGCCGTGCGTCGGCTGTTGGCGGCGTACGGAGACGAGGCGGAGGCGATCATGCAGCCGCAGCCGGCGCGCACCTTCGTGCGCTTCGCCCCCGGCATGGCGCAAAAATACGGGGCGGAGGCGGCGGAGCCCACCCCGTTTGCGGGCGTGTACGCCTTCTCGTCCTTCCGCAGAGACGCCGGCTACGACGCGGGCGAATACACCTTCCAGTCGGTCGGTTCGGTCGCCATCTGCGGCGTCGTTTCCCCCTGCGATACCCTTCTCGACGCCTGCGCCGCGCCCGGCGGCAAAAGCGTGCTCCTGTCTGAAAAGTGCGCGCAGGTCACCGCCTTCGAGCTGCACCCGCACCGCGCCGAACTCATCCAAAGCTACTGCCGCCGCATGCACCGCGAAAACGTTCACATCGTCTGCCGCGATTCTTCTATCTATGATGAAAAATACGAGGGCGCTTTTTCGGCGGTATTGTGCGACGTGCCCTGTTCCGGCTTCGGCGTGGCGGGGGAAAACCCCGATATCAAGCTGCTGCGGAAGGAAGAGTCTCTCGCCGAACTTTCCGCCGTGCAGCTTTCTATCCTCCGCACCTGCGCCCGGTACGTTGCGCCCGGGGGCGACTTGTACTATTCCACCTGTTCCGTGTTTGCAGAAGAAAACGACGCCGTGGTGGAAAAATTCCTCAGTGAGGGCGCGCCCTTTGCCGTCCAAGAAGAAACCAGCCCCCTTCCCCATAAAAACACCCGCTGCGGCATGCAGTTTCTGCCGCATATCTCCATGGGCGCGGGCTTTTACATCGCACATTTACGGAAGGTATCATCATGAAGCAGATCTTGCAGGATCTTTCCTTTGCCGAAGTAGAGCAGCTGATGGCAGAGCTGGGCGAACAAAAATACCGCGCCGGGCAGCTGTATCGCGGCCTCATGCGCGGCAAAAAAATTGCAGACATCACCGAGCTCTCCGCCGCCTTGAAGCAAAAACTGCTGCAGCGGTTTGAAGACGAGCCCGTGCGCATCGCCGAGATCTACACCTCTGCCGACGGCACCGAAAAATACCTCTTCGCCTTGGCGGACGGCAACATCGTCGAAGGGGTGCTGATGAGCTATAAATACGGCAGAACGCAGTGCGTGTCTACCCAGGTGGGCTGCCGCATGAACTGCGCCTTCTGCGCTTCGGGGCTGAACGGGCTGGTGCGCGACCTCACCGCCGGCGAAATTTTGTGCCAGATCCTCGCCGTCAACGCCCGCTGCGGCGGCACGGCGGAAAAGCGCGCCGTCACCAACGTCGTGCTGATGGGCAGCGGCGAACCGCTGGACAATTACGCCAACACCGTCCGCTTTTTGAAGAACGTCACCGCCCCCGGGGGCATCAATATCAGCGCCCGCAACATCAGCCTCTCCACCTGCGGGCTGGTGCCGCAGATGCGCGCCCTGGCGGAGGAGGGCATCCCCGTCAACCTCACCGTGTCGCTGCATTCCCCCAACGACGCCGAGCGCGCCCGCATCATGCCCGTCGCCAAGGCGTATTCCATTGCCGAAATTTTGCGCGCCTGCGACTATTATTTTGAAAAGACGGGCCGCCGCTATATCTTCGAGTATTCTCTCATCGAAGGCGAAAACGCCGACCCCGCGCACGCGGCGCAGCTCATTTCGCTGCTGCGCGGCAGGCCCTGCCACGTCAACCTCATCCGCCTCAACGAGGTCAAAGAGCGCGGCCTTTGCGGCATATCCGAAAAGCAGGCGTACCGCTTTTTGGGGCTGTTGGAAAAAGGCGGTCTGTCCGCCACCCTGCGGCGCACCATCGGCGGCGACATCGGCGGCGCCTGCGGCCAGCTGCGGGCGAAAAGACTAAAATAATGTGCGCGCAATTCACGGTTCACGGAAAATTCTTTTGTGCCGACAAAAGAATTTTCCGTGAGGGAGGGGGCGCGCGGCTTTGCCGCGCGCCCTTTCATCGTTTGTTTGAAAGAGGCGGATCGGCTGCGCGGGGGCGGGGCCGCGCCGCCCTTTCCTTCTCCCACTTTTTCCCCGCAAGGCTTGACAAATGCGGCTTTGTGGTGTATGATTATATCACAGGCAGGGGCGCTTCCCGGCGGGGGCGCCTTTCATCTTATAAAGGGGTGGGCTTATGAAAAAGATCAAGATCGCGCCGTCTATTTTGGCGGCGGACTTTTCCAAAATGGGAGAAGAGGTAGAGCGGCTGGAGCGCTGCGGCGCCGACCTCATCCACTGCGACGTGATGGACGGCACCTTCGTTCCCACCATCACCTTCGGCATGCACATGATCGAGGCGGTGCGCCGCCACACCTCGCTGCCGCTGGACGTGCACATCATGTGCGTGCGCCCGCTCAATAAAGTCAGCGACATCGTCAACGCCGGGGCAGACATCGTCACCGTCCACGCCGAGGCGTGCGGCGACGCCCTCAAAGACACGCTGCGCTTCATCCGCTCGTACGGCATCCGTGCGGGCGTCGCCATCAGCCCCGATACCCCCTTTGCCGCCGTCGCCGAATACGCGGAACTGTTCGATATGCTGCTGGTGATGAGCGTGTACCCCGGCCGCGGCGGGCAAAAACTCATCGAGCGCACCCTCGCCAAGGCGGAAGAGGCGCGCAATTTCTTTGAAAAGACGGGTTTAGAGCGCGATATCGAGATGGACGGCGGCATCACCGAAGAAAACGTCGCCTCCGTCAAGGCGGCGGGCGTCAACGTCATCGTGGCGGGCAGCACCGTGTTCCACGCGCCCGATATGGCAAAGACCATTCAAAATCTGAGGGATATCCGATGAGGCGGGGCATCATCTTATTGAACGGGGAACCGTTTCAGGATCAAATCGACGATAAAGACGCGCTCACCGTCTGCTGCGACGGCGCGCTGCGCTGGGCGCAGGGCAAGGTGCGCATCGACCTGTGCGCGGGCGATTTCGATTCGCTCGGCTATGTGCCCCAAAACGCGCAGGTGTATCCCGTAGAAAAAAACTTTACCGACGGCGAGATCGCCTTAGACCTTTTGCTCGCCCGCGGCTGCGACGTCATTGAAATTTACGGCGGGGGCGGCGGCAGAGAAGACCACCTCTTCGGCAACCTGCAGCTGTGCTACGCGGGCTTTCTGCGCGGGGCGCGCACGGTGATGCGCTCCAACCATTGCGACGTCTACTGCGCCGAGGGCAAAATTTACTGGCGCGGCATGCGCGGCAAAACGGTTTCGCTGGCACCCGTCGGCCGCCGTGCGCATATCATAGAGAGTGAAGGGCTCAAGTACCCGCTCTCCGACCTCACGCTCACCGCCGGCAGCTGCCGCGGCATCAGCAACGTCGTCGAGGCGGAAGAGGCATCTATTGTCTGCGACGCGGGTACGCTCTTCGTGTTTGAAGTGCGGAGGGAAGCAAAGTGGTAGCCATCATCTGCATCCGGCCGCCGCTCGCGGTGCGGGCGCTGCTGCGCCTCGCCTGCCGCACGGGCGGCTGACCTTCCTATACAAAAGAAAAATTTCACTGACCAAAGAAAAGTCTCGCCCCGCAGAAGCGTTTTGCCCTGCGGGGTCTTGCTATGCGCTTGCAGTGTGTTTTATTACAATTTTATTACAACGCTTTCCCCGCCGCGCGGTTGCCTTGCCTTCCTTTGCATGGTATAATAACAATGCACGGGGGTATGTTCTATTAAATCATAGAGAGAGGAGAAAAAAGGAATATGTGGACAGATGTGCTCTCATGGGCGCTGCCCGTCGCCATTGCCGTGATCGTAGTCGCCGTTTCGCTGCATAGCATCCGGAAGAACAGGGGCAAAAAAAAGAACTTTACCGAGCGCACCATCGGTATCCTGCGCGGCGCGCAGAATACGGGGCTGTACGTCAACGAACAGCCCGAACTTCTCTTGAGATTTGAAGCCCTCCAAGAAGACGGGAGAACGGAGCCCGTGCAGGTAAAGCAGATCGTGCCGATGACGGAACTTTCTAAGCTGCGGGAAGGTTCTCTCTTCCCCATCCGCTACGACCCGGAGAGCAAGCTCGGTGTCGTCGACACCGCCCCCGTCGCCGACGATGCCCTGCAAGAGCGGTTTGAGCGCTTTGCGTCTTTGCGCAACCCGCGCGGGTTTACTAGCGAGCAGCGCGCCCTTCTGCGCACTAAGGGCGTTCGATATAGGGCGATGCTGACCGACCTGTGCTTGACGGGAGAAGAGGAAAACGGCTGCTCCGAGGTCAGACTGACCATCCGCATTGACGGAAAGGGGGGCGAACGGGTGCTCTCGCGCACGGCGTGGATGGAAGATAAATGTATCGAAAATTTAACGGTGGGCAAGCTGGTCAACGTCAGCGTCGTCGAGGGGGAAGGGGAAGCGCCGCCCCTGTTCAGCATCGACCAAGACTCGAACGCCGTGCTGTATTGAAAAGGGCAACCCGCCCCCGCAAGGGGAGCAGAAATAAAAGAATTCGCGTCCCGCGGCAAATGCCGCGGGGCCGTTTTTGCATGCCGGGTAATGCCGGTATCTTTGCAAATTGGCTTGTAAATCGGCGGCGTTTGTGCTATACTGTAAGGGAAAATACGAGCCGCGGTTTTTGGCTGCGGCGTTTGTGCTATACTGTCTGCAAGGATAGGAATGTGCCCTTGCCGCGCCGTGCGCGGCGGAGTGGCGTCTGTCTGTCTTATACCGAGGAACCTTATGCCGAAAACAAAAAAACTGGTCAATTATCCGCTGGTATCGCTGCGCGGGAAGGTCATCTTCCCCGATACCGCCAATACATTCGATGCGGGCAGGCTCATCTCCCTGACCGCCGTTTCGCGCGCCTCCGAGCGGGAAATGACGCTGTTCGTCGCCCTGCAGAAAGACGCTTCCAAAGAAGAGATCACCCCCGCCGACGTTTGCGCCGTGGGCACGGTGGTGCGCATCAAGCAGATCGCCAAGCTGCCTACGGGGAACCTGCGCCTGTCCGTGCAGGGGCTGTACCGCGCCAAGGCGGAAGAGGTGTATGAAGAGGACGGCTGCCTGTACGCCAACGTGTACGAGCTCAAGGCGGTGCACGGCGACCCCGTGCTGGAAGAGGCGTATTTCCGCACCGCGCAAGACGTGATGCGCGACATCCAGGCCGCCGACATGCGCTTTTCCAAAGAGGCCGCCGCCGCGCTGGAAAATATTTCCGATCCCGACGCCTACATCGGCAGCGCCCTCACCTTTCTGCATATCCGCGAAGAGGTCAAGCAGAAGATCTTGGAGACGGCGGGCGTGGTCGAGCGGCTCAAGCTGTTCGAGCGCTGTTTGAACGACGAGCTGGAGATCGCGCGGCTGGAAAAAAAGATCAGCGCCACCGTGCGCAAGAACATCGATAAAAACCAGAAGGAATACTTCCTGCGCGAACAGCTTAAGGCCATCCATTCCGAGCTGGGCGACGACGCGGAAGAGCGCGACGAGCTGACCGAAAAGATCAAGGCCAGGCACATGCCCGCCGAAATAGAGGAAAAGGCGCTCAAAGAGCTCGCCCGTACCGACAAGATGCCCCCGTCCTCGCCCGAATACACCGTCATCCGCAACTATCTCGACTGGCTGATCGACCTGCCGTGGACGGAAGAGAGCAAGGATACCGAAAGCCTTTCCGCCGCCCGCGAGGTGCTCGATGCAGACCATTACGGGTTGGAAAAGGTCAAAACGCGCATCACCGAATACCTGGCGGTATTGCAGCTGACAAAGAGCATGAACGCGCCCATCCTCTGCTTCGTCGGCCCTCCCGGCGTGGGCAAAACGTCTATCGCCAAGTCTGTGGCGCGGGCGCTGGGCAGGAACTTTGTGCGCATGAGCCTGGGCGGCGTCAAAGACGAAGCCGAGATCCGCGGCCATCGCCGCACCTATGTGGGCGCCATCCCCGGGCGCATCATCTACGCCATGCGCCAGGCGGGCACGATCAACCCCGTGTTTTTGCTGGACGAGATCGATAAAGTCTCTTCCGATATGCGCGGCGACCCCGCCAGCGCCCTGTTGGAAGTGCTCGACCCCGAGCAGAATTCTTCCTTCCGCGACCGCTTTTTAGAGGTGCCGTACGACCTTTCCAAGGTGCTGTTCATCACCACCGCGAACACCGTCGATACCATCCCCGCCCCCTTGCTGGACCGCATGGAGCTCATCGAGCTCAACGGCTATACGCTGGAAGAAAAGTGCGAGATCGCCTCCCGCTATCTCATTCCCAAAAAGATCGCCGAAAACGGCCTCAAACCGGAAATTTTGGAGATCGAGCCGAGCGCCGTCACCGCCATCATCGAGGGCTACACGATGGAGGCGGGCGTGCGCAGTTTAGAGCGGCAGATCGGCTCCGTCTGCCGCAAGATCGCCGTGCGCTATGCCGAAGACAGGGAGCTGCCCAAGCAGGTCGTCACCGCGGCGGAGGTAGAAGAGCTGCTGGGCGTGCGCCGTTACAGCGAGGATAAGTCCGGGCTGGAAGGCAACGAAGTTGGCGCCGCCACCGGCCTTGCCTGGACGGCGTTCGGCGGCACCACCCTGACCATCGAGGTCTCCGCCATGCCCGGCAAGGGCGAAATACTGCTCACCGGCAAGCTGGGCGAGGTGATGAAGGAATCTGCCCGCGCCGCCATCAGCTATATCCGCGCCCACGCCGAGCGCTACGGCATCGCGCCCGACGCCTTTGCCGAAACGGATATCCACATCCATGTGCCCGAGGGCGCTACCCCGAAGGACGGCCCCAGCGCCGGCATCACCATGGCCACCGCCATCCTCTCCGCCTTTACCCATAAGCCCGTCCGCAAAGACGTGGCCATGACCGGCGAGATCACCCTGCGCGGCAAGGTGCTGCCCATCGGCGGCTTGAAAGAAAAGTCGCTCGCCGCCCACCGCATCGGCATCAAAAACATCATCATCCCCAAAGACAATCAGAAGGACGAAGAAGAGATCCCCGCCGCCGTGCGCGATCAGCTGCACTTCATCCCCGTCGCCGACGTGGGCGAAGTGTTCGAGAATGCGATCGTGGGGATCTAAAAGTTGTTCTCGATTTGTTTTGAGCTGACAAAACAAATCGTCGAGATTTGAGGACAACCCCGCTGTCCGCCCGTTGGGCGGAGTAGCCGGAGTTTTCCTCTTTGCGCGGCGGTTTAGGGGCTCTCGTTTATAAACGCCGCGCAAATTCACCTTTCCTGCAAGAGCCTTACGGCAAATTGGGTGCGCGGGCGCAAAAATGTGATTTTGCTTGCGCGAGTATTATTTTTATTGTATCCGCAATTTACCATTCTACATTTTACATTTGAAAGAGGCGGGCGCTCGGCCTGTGCCTCTTTCCGACTTCAAAAAAACACAACGGAGAAACCCATGCAAGCCAGATTTTTGACTTCGGCGGCGGATAAAAAGGGCTTTTTGCAGACGGAGCAGCCCGTCATCGCCGTCAGCGGCCGCTCGAACGTGGGCAAAAGCTCGTTCATCAACATGCTCGCCAACCAAAAAAAGCTGGCGCGCGCTTCGGCGGAACCGGGGCGGACGCGCCTCGTCAACTATTTTCAGTTTGACGGCTTCGTGCTCGCCGACCTGCCCGGCTACGGCTTCGCGCGCGTGTCGGCGGCGGAAAAACAGCGCTGGGCGCGGCTGTTAGACGACTTCTTCGCCCAAGAGAGCGCCATCGCGCATGTGTTCGCCCTCGTTGACCTGCGCCATCCGCCCTCCGCCGACGACAAGACGATGATCGAATTCCTCTATGCGCGGCGCATTCCCTTCACCGTCGTCGCCACCAAGGCGGACAAGCTGGGCAAAACGCGCGTCAAGGCCGCCGTGCGCGCCCTCGCCGCCGCCCTGTCTACGGGGGAGGGGAACGTCATCGCCGTCTCCAATCAGACGGGCTTCGGCAAAGATGCGGTGCTTGCCGAGATCGCCCGCGTGTGCGAGAACGCCGCCGCAGAAGACGAAGAAGAAAGCGGAGAGGAATAGCCTTTCCGACAGGTTTTAGTGGGAGAATGATCATCATGGAGCTGCTCGTGTCTGCCTTTGTGGCGTTTTGGAACACGCCCGCGGGCGTCGCCGTATGGGCGATCGCGGACGTGTGCGTGCTGGTGCTACTGTTGGCGCTCAACTATCGCTGGCTGGGCAAGCGCCTGCTCGATATACTCTTTTCCGTCGCCTTTCTGGCGGCTTTTTTGCCATTTTTCGCCCTCTTTCTGCTCGTATCTTTCTTTATTTACAGGAAAGAAGAGGGCTTTACCCTGTTTGAAGGGATGGACGTGTACGGCAAAAAGGGGAAGGCCTTCCGCCTCGTGCTGCTGCGCTGCGAGCGCACGGCATACGACGAAGGCGGCCTGCCGCTGCCCGTATCCGCGCGCACCACGCCGCTGGGCAGGGTATGCCGCGCCTGCGGCATGCGCTGGTATACGGCGCTGCCCGCCGTATTTTTGGGGAAGATGAGCTTCGTCGGCCCCCGCCCCATGCTCCCCGCCGACGCCGCCGCCCTCACCGGGGAGCAGCGCGCCCGCTTTGCGGTGCGGCCGGGGCTCGTGAGTTCGCTTGCCCGCTACGGGGGCAAAAAGCTGACCTTTGACGACATGTTTGAAGAAGACGCCGAATACGCCGCGCACTTCTCCCTGCTGCGCGACGCGGTGTTCTTCTGTTCCGCTTTCGCCGCCCATTGCCGGGGCGAAGGCGACAACCTGGGCGTCTGCGGGCAATGGCGCTATCTCGATTATCTGCTGCGCGAAGGGAAGATCTCGGAAGCAGAATACGCCGCCTTTGCCGAAGAAGAAAAAGAGCGCCTGCGCCGCAAAGCGCAAGAGGCCGTCGACAGGGAGAATTTTAGAAGGAGATAGAGAGTTCTCACGATTTGTTTTGAGATGACAAAACAAATCGTCGAGAGGAAGGGGGAAACCTGCCATGCGCTCGTCGCGCAATTTTGCGCGCCGTGTTGGCGGCGGTTTCACCCCTCTGCGGCGCGATATTTAGGGGCACACCTTTTATAAAATCGCGCCGCATTCACCCTCATCCGTATACTCGCAGGGGAAAAAAGGAAAAAGTGTGATTTTTCCTTTTTTGAGTGTTTGGAGAGATAGGGGGTTAGTCCCTATCCCGCGCGCGAGCGCGCAGGAGCGGACATTTTGCAGAGGGTGCGGGCGCCTGTTCTTGCCTTCCCCCTTGGGGGAAGGTGTCCTGCGGTACGCAGGACGGAAGAGGGGCGCACGTCTCCTTTCTGTCATCCTGAGTAAGCGCGGCAGAGCCGCGCGCACCGAAGGATCTCTGAAAATAATCCTCGCGCAAGCAAAACCGCGCTTTTGCGCCAGCGCACCCAATTTGCCGTAAGGCTTATGCAGGAAAGGTGAATTTGCGCGGCATTTGATAAAGGTGTGCCCCCAAAAGCCGCGCGAAGAGGAAAACTCCGGCTGCGCCGCCCAATGGGCGGACAGCGGGGTGTTCCTCAAATCACGGCGTTCCGCAGGCGTCAGCTCGCCGAGGAACGCGTGAATACATAGAAGGAGGTTTTATGCAGCAGCGTTCGATGTTTGAAAGCGAAGACAGCCAGCCGCTCGCCGCGCGCATGCGCCCGCGCACGCTGGACGAATTTGCGGGCCAGACGCACCTGTTGGGCGAAGGCAAGGTGCTGCGGCGGCTGATCGAGAGCGACAAGATCGGCTCGATGATCTTCTGGGGCCCGCCGGGCGTGGGCAAGACCACCCTCGCCCGCATCATTGCCGGGCGCACCAAGGCGGAATTTATCGACTTTTCCGCCGTCACCTCGGGCATCAAAGAGATCCGCGCCGTCATGGAGCGTGCCGAGCGCGGCCGCCTGTTTGGCGCCAAGACCATCCTGTTTGTAGACGAGATCCATCGCTTCAACAAGGCCCAGCAAGACGCCTTTCTGCCCTTTGTAGAGCGGGGCAGCATCATCCTCATCGGCGCCACCACCGAAAACCCTTCCTTCGAGGTCAACGGGGCGCTCTTGTCGCGCTGCAAGGTGTTCGTGCTGCAGGCGCTGAAGACGGAAGAGATCGCCGCTCTCCTCCGCCGCGCCCTGGCGGACGAGCGAGGCTTCGGCGGCAGGGTAGACATCGAAGACGAGCTCATCACCGCGATCGCCAATTTTGCCAACGGCGACGCGCGTTCCGCCCTCACTACCTTAGAGATGGCGGTGCTCAACGGGCAGGTGCAGGGGGAGCGCACCCTCGTCACCCGCGAGACCATCGAACAGTGCATTTCCAAAAAATCGCTTTTGTACGACAAGACGGGCGAAGAGCACTACAACCTCATCTCTGCCCTGCACAAGTCGATGCGCAATTCCGACCCCGACGCCGCCGTGTACTGGCTGGCGCGCATGCTCGAAGCGGGCGAAGACCCGCTGTACATCGCCCGCCGCGTCACCCGCTTTGCCGCCGAAGACGTCGGCCTTGCTGACCCGCGCGCCTTAGAGGTCGCCGTCGCCGCCTACCAGGCCTGCCACTGGATCGGCATGCCCGAATGCACCGTGCACCTGACCGAGGCGGTGGTGTACCTGTCTTTGGCGCCCAAGTCGAACGCGCTGTATGTGGCCTACGGGCGGGCGCGCAAAGACGCGCTCACCATGCTCGCCGAGCCCGTGCCCCTCGTCATCCGCAACGCGCCCACAAAGCTCATGCGCGAGCTGGACTACGGCAAGGGCTACCAATACGCCCACGATACCGCCGAAAAGCTGACCGACATGCAGTGCCTGCCCGATTCTTTATCGGGAAGGGAATACTACACCCCCACGCAGGAGGGGGCGGAGGCGAAGTTTTCCGCCCGCCTGCAAGACATCAAGGCATGGAAGCGCGCCCGCCTGCGCGAGGCGCACCCGCCGCGGGGGAAGGGGAGCGCTCCCCAAGGGGGCGCGCAGCGGGATACAGGCGTACAGGCGGGGCAGACGAAGGGCGACACGCAGGATGCGCCGCCCGCAGAAGGCAAATAAAGGGCAGAATAACACAATTTTCACAATCGCCGTCGCCGCAAACGCCTGTTTTTGATAGGCATTTGCGGCGTTTTATGTTACAATAATCGGGAAGGCATGCGTCCGCCCGCAGGGGCGGGAGCCGAAAATAGAAACAGGCGGCAAGGCCGCCGGAAAAAAAGTATCATATCGGGCGGCGGAGCCGCCCATAAAAAGAGAAAGCATTTGTACAGGGCACCGCCCATCCAAAGAGAAAGCATTTGTACGGGGCGGGGCCGCCCGACAGAAGAGGTCATATGGAGAACGCGCTGTCGCGCGCCGGACGGGGCGCGCAGACCACACGGGTGTTGGTCAAAAAGGCGATATTTGCCGCCATCTATTTTGCCGCGGCGCTCATTTTAGAGATCGCCGCCTTCCTTTCGGCGGGGTTGGGCGTGCTGCCGGGATATTTTCTGCTCGATCTGAGCGTACTGCTCATGGTCACGCTGGGCGTGTTCATCGTGCCCGGGTTCGTGGCGCAGATCGTCGTCATCGGCGTGCTGCTGTTTTTAGAGGCGGTGCTGTGCGTGGTAGACGCCATCCTGCTGGATATGAGCAACATGGTGTTCAGCTTTTCCATGCTCAATATCATCGGCGAGGCGGGCAACGTGTTCAACCCGCGCATGCTGCTCGGCTCTTTGGGGCTGGTCATCTTCGCCCTGCTGTTCTACGGCGGCGTGCTCACGGGCTGCATCTTTCTGCAAAAGAAGATGAAGACGGCCCCCTGCTTCGAATGGCATACGGCGCTGCTCTTGGCATTCACGGTGGTCATCTCCGCCAGCGCCTGCTTCGGGCTGTACAGCGCCTCGCTGTTCTCCTTCCGCCGTTCCGACGTACAGGATTCGCTGTATAAATACGAAGACGACATGTACCTCTACGAAACGCAGTTCCTCACCGCCGAAGCCTTCAAAAAATTCGGCTTTTTCGGCTTCTACAGCAAAAACTTTTTCAACTGGCTGGGAAGCGGCGGAGATGAGATCACCCGCGAAGAGCGCGACGAGCAGCTCGCCGAGCTGGACGATTATTTTGAAGGAGGGGAATGGAACAGCGCCCTGCCCGCAAACGGCTACATGGCGGGCAGGTACCGCGGCAAAAACGTGGTGCTCATCGTCATCGAATCGGGCGAGTGGTACGGCATCAACAAAGACTACACCCCCACCCTCTACGCGATGGCGAAAAACGGCTGGCGCATGAGCGAGTACTACGCCCGCGATAAGACCAACCATTCCGAGGCGCTGTCCGTGTTGGGCAGCTACCCGGCGCAGCTGCGCAACTCCATCATCCCTTCGGGCGCCAACGGCGAAGGGCTTTTGGAGCACGACTTTTCCTTTACCCTGCCGCATATCATGCAGTCGGCGGGCTACACCACCAACTATTTCCACGCCAACGACAGCGGCTTTTACAGCCGCGGCCAAACGCACGGCGACCTGTACGGGTTCGAAAACACGCACTTCCTCGAAGATATGTCTCGCCTCGAAGGGTATTACGACAAGACCTGGTTCTACGACTTCGACCGCGACAGCGAGATGATCTCGCAGTATCTGGGGGCGTTTACCGACGGCGGCGAAAACGGGCGCTTCTATACCATGATGCTCTCCCTCATCAGTCACGGCCATTACGACGACCTGCGCGGCGGCGACTACCCCGGCGAGATGACCGAAGAGGAAAAGCAGCAGTTTTCCGAAAGCTGCACCGTGCAGAATCTGGAGACCTATTACGAATACATAGACGGCTATCCCACACAATATGTAGACGAGCGCTTTGCCGTGCCGCATGGCGAGCGCGGCGAAGAGGGCGAACTCACGCAGGAATACCTCATGTTCAAGCGCTATCAGGCGGGGCTGATGGACCTCGATGTCGGCGTCAACCGCCTCGTGCACTATTTAGAGCAGACGGGCGAGCTGGAGAACACCCTGTTCGTCTTCTATGCAGACCACAACCGCTATTACGACGAGCAGAGTTACTATTTCAAGCAGGTGGCAGACGGCGTCTATTACGATACGAGCCTGTACAACATCCCCTTCTTCATCTGGGACGGCGCCATGGCGCTCGAGGTGGAAAACATGTACGCGGCGGAGGAATACGTCAACGACTGCGAGCAGTTCCTCTCCGCCTATGCGGGCGAGTTCTACTATTCCCTCTCCCGCAGCGGCTACTACGGCGGCGAGGTGACAAAGCCCTGCAGCTCGCTCGACGTGCTGCCCACCCTCTTGGACCTGCTCGGCTTCGACTTTAACACCAACCTCTACCAGGGCAGCAGCGTCTTCCGCGCCCCCGTCACCACCTTCGTCAGCCGCGAATCGGGTATCTTTATCCGCGGCATCTACTTCGACGGCGAAATTTTATACCTCGCCGCAGAAGAAGAGGACGGCGTGTATACCTCGTTCGACGGCCAGCTCACCCTCTATCCCAACGGGCGGCTCGCTTCCGAACAGGGCGGCGCGCGCGTCATCTATACGGGCGAGCTCATCGGCGAGGAAGAAGGCCCCGTATATGCCGACGAAAACGGCTTTATCTGCATCCGCTTTGCCGGCGGCTCGCGGTATTTTTCCGACGCTTGCAACGCCTTCGTCGAAGGGCTCCTCCGCTACGACGAAAAGCAGGAAATGCTGGAAGACATGTACCGCTACGACTATTTCGCCTACCGCGACATCGCCGACCTTGTGCATGTAAGCGTATAGATTTGTTCACACTTTTTCTTTCGAGCTGACGCAGGGAGCGTAAAATGTAGAATGTAGAATGTAAAATTGAGGATCTCTGAAAATAATATTATTCCTGTCATCCTGAGGAGCGAAGCGACGAAACTCACCCCTCCCTGTCATCCTGAGCGAGGGAGCGCAGCGACCGAGTCGAAGGATCTCTCTTTCAATGTAAAATGTAGAATGTAGAATGTAAAATTATGGAATAGATAAGAACATTTTTTAATTCGTCCTCAATTCTACATTTTACACTTTACATTTTACATTTATCACTTATCGCGCAAGGTGCGCGTCGCGTATGCGGCGCGCGGGTACTTACCCTTGCCTTCCCCCTCGGGGGAAGGTGGCGGCGAAGCCGACGGAAGAGGGGCGCAGGACAATGTAAAAGCGAAGCGCACCGAAGACTCTCATGCTTAAACGCAAAATTCAAAACAGTAAACGGTAAAGAATGGAACATAAACAAGAGGGCGTTTCCGCGCCCGTACAACATACGCCGCCGCAGCCTTCCGAACAAGAGGCTGTGCCCGCCGCGCAAGATCTGCCGTCTGCCGAAAAAGGGGCGCAGCCTGCCGCACAGGGATCGCCTTCCGTTGAAAAGGGGGCGCAGGCCGCCATACAGACGCAAGCCGCCTCCGCAGGGGCGGCGACGCCCATAGAAAGCGGTCAGCAGCCCGCGGAGGGCGGGAAGTATTCCAAGGCGGCCCTCAAAAAGCAGCGGCGCAAGAACATCGTCTGGGGCGTCATCGCCGCCGTCATCATCGCCTGCGTCATTTCGGTGCTGTTTCAGCTCAGCCAAACGCTCGCCGGGGGCGACGCCGCCACCTTTGCCGAGGTGATGCGCGGCATGAACTGGTGGCTGCTGTTGCCCGTGGCGGCGCTGTTCATCATCATGTTCGTGATGGAAACGCTCAAATTCACCATTCTGGGCAAGACGGGCGGCTACCCGCTGTCCTTCGGCAAGGGAGCGAAGGTGGCGCTGGTGGGCAAGTTTTACGAGTGCATCACCCCCTTTTCTTCGGGGGGGCAGCCCATGCAGATCTACTACATGTACCGCCAGGGCATCCCCGCCACGGCGGCCACTTCCGTCACCATGGTCAAATATGGCATCCACATGCTCGGCTTTACCTTCGTGGCGGCGCTGGTGATGGGCTTGGGGGTGCCGCAGCTTTCCGCCATCCCCGACGAGGCGATGCGCACCACCGTCTTGGTGTGCGGCTGGGTGGGCTTCGGCATCAACGCCTTCATCCCCGTATTCGTGACCATCGTCGTGTTCCTGCCGGGGCTCGTCAAGTGGGTCGTCAATTTATTCGTGAAACTGCTGCACGCCGTGCGCATCGTCAAAAACCCCGACAAGTGGGAGGCGAAGATGCGCCAATGGATAGACGATTTTGCCGCCATCTCGCAGTTCATCTATAAAAAACCGAAAGAATTTTTCGTGCTGTTTTTGCTGTGTTTGGGCGAGCCGAGCATCGAGCTCGTCCAGCCCTATCTGCTGCTGGTGGCGATGTGCGGCCCTTCGGTGATGGGTTACGAGGGCGCGCAGCTTTTATGGCTGGTGATGGTGCTGGCGATGTACTCTACCTACGCCGCCACCTTTATCCCCACCCCCGGCAATTCGGGCGCCATCGAAATGGTGTTCATGGCGGCGTTCGCGGGGCTTACCGAAAGCGTGCTCTTCTGGTATGTGCTCATTTGGCGCTTTGTGCTGTACTATACCTGGCTGATCTTGGGCCTCGGCATGAATGCCTTTGACGGCATCGCCGCTTTGCGGAGAAGACACAAAAAACAGGTTACATCTTTATAATACGAAGAAAGAAATGATAAATGTAGAATGGTAAATGGAGGAAGAAGGCAAAAACATTTTTTCAATGTGTCCAAAATTTTACATTCTACATTTTACACTATACATTTTACATTTGAATCGAGACGGGCGCGCGTCGCGCATGCGGCGCGCGGGTACTTACCCTTGCCTTCCCCTTGGGGGGAAGGTGTCACGAAGTGACGGAAGAGGGGGCTGTTCCGTTTCCTCGCCCGGGGCGGTTTCATAAAGCAGCTTGGGGCGGTTTCATCAGGCAAAACGAGAAAGGAGGCAGACATTTGTCTGCCTCCTTTCCCGGTTCAAGTATATCTTCTTGTCCGTTCCCATAGGAACGGGTGTAAAGGTGAAACCTTATTTGGCCTCTACGCCGTCGGGCGTAAAGATGTACATGTCCTTCTGCAGCTTTGCCGCCGTGCCGCCCAAGGCGTAAACGGCGCCGCTGAGCATGTCGGTCACGCGCTGGGCCGTGGCCGTGTTCACCTCGCTCAGGTACACGATCACCGTGCGGCGTTCGCGCAGGCGGTCGATGATCTCTTCCACGTCGGTAAACGAACGGGGGTGGCGCAGCAGGGTAGCGCCGCTTGCCGGCTGCTTATCGCCTTTTTCCGCCGCGGGCGCGGCAGGGGCGTGTTTTTCCGCCTTGCCGAAGATGCGGCGGCGGGTGCCGTTGTCTTGTCCGAGCATACAGCCAAAACTCCTCGCGTTCAGGCCTTGGCGGGGTAGTGCCGTTCGCCGAACAGCGCCGTGCCGAGGCGGATCATGTTGCTGCCGCACTCCACGCACAGCCGCCAATCGCCGCTCATGCCCATCGAAAGCACATCGAACGCTTTTCTTTCCTTCTTTATTGTATCATAAATTTCACGAATAGACAAGCATAATGAACGCAAATGTTGCGTATTTTCGCAAATGGGAAGCATTGCCATCAGCCCGCGCAGGCGAATATTCGGGTAAGCCGCCAGTTTTTGTACCGCTTCCGCCGCCTGTTCGGGGAAAAACCCGCTTTTGGAAAGTTCGCTGCCGGCGTTGATCTCTACCAGGCACTCGGCGGTCCAGCCCGCCTTTTCCGCCCGCTTTTGCAGTTCTTCCGCCAGCTCTTCGCGGTCGAGCGACTGGATGAGGTCGGTCTTGCCGATCAGGTACTTGACCTTGTTGGTCTGCAAGTGCCCGATAAAGTGCCGCCTGCCGCCCTGCACCAGGTCGTATTTTTCGGTAAATTCCTGCACGCGGTTTTCGCCGATGTCGGTGATGCCCGCGGCGATCGCCTCGTTGATCTCTTCGGCGGTGCGCGTCTTTGTGGCGGCGACGAGCGTCACCTTTTCGCCGAAGCAGTTGCCGCCCGCAAGCTCTGCAAGCGCTTTTTGTACGTTTTCTTTGATCATGCCATCGCCCTCTTTTGCGCCGGAACGTTTTCCGCGCGGGGGAATTTTTCAATGCCCTTTTCCGCGCCTCAAAAGTACTTTCCGCGCGAGGAAATTTTTCAATTTTGAAAGGAAACAGCCGCACCCGTGCGGGCGCGGGCATATAAGCTGCCGCCGCGCCGTGTCTTTCCAAATAAAGAAACAGCCGTACCCGTGCGGGCGCGGGCATACAAGCTGCCGCCGCGCCGCAACGTTCCAAATAAAGAACAGCCGCACCCGTTTTTACGAGTGCGGCTCTATTATACCGCTTTTGGGAACGGTTTGTCAACGGGTGGGAGCAAAAAACATCACCGTTCTTCCGCTTCGCCCGCCGTATGTGCAGACGATCAAAAATCGGTCAGGCCGAGCAGGTAATCGACGCTGACGTCAAAAAATTTTGCCATATCTGCAAGGACGGAAAGGGGCGGTTCGCGCTGCGCCTTTTCGTAATGCAGATAGGTCACGGTGTTTAAGTTCAGTGCCGCGGCCACTTGTTTTTGCGTTAAGCCCTTCTCTTCGCGCAATTCCTTTAATCTTTGCCCTAAAATTATTTGCATAGATGCCCTCAATTCCTTGACATATTACCAAATTGGTAGTATACTTGACACATAAACTACCAAAATGGTAGCAATGGCGGATAAATTAAGATGGAAAAAGTAAAAGGATCGATCGGTTTTTGGACACATTTCATTATTTCGGTTTTGCTGGCGGCAGGCGCGATATGCTTGATATATGTCAGCATGAACGACTTCCGCAGCGAAGAGCAGAAACTGGAAGACAGCAAAAGCGAAATTCGAGAACTACGGGGGTATGAAGGTGCGGTCGAAACAGCACGGCTAGTCTATTCCGGCGCAGGCGGGGCGGCCGAGATAGAAGAAATATATTGTATATGGATCAATACCACCGGGCAGTACTATTATCAGATCACGTACACACAGACGCCGCAAGAAAAAGTGATCTGTTTTAAGTATACGTCAAAATCTATCGAAAGAATATCCGAATTTGAAATGGAGATGGCAACCAACGGATATATTGCGGGGATGGTCGCAAATGGGAAAGGTCATCCGTCGTATCGTTTTCGCGATTTTGAATTGGAAGTGATCATGGAAGATGTCTTAGGAGATTAAAAAATGGCGCTGATAGAATGTCCGAATTGTAAAAGGAAGATAAGCGATACGCAGCCTGCCTGTATACATTGCGGCTATCTGTTGCTGAAAGAAAATTTTTCGGCAGAAGCAGAGGGTGAAGATGAAAAGGAAAGTGAAAAAAAGCAGTTTGATGACATAGAACGGTCGGAACAAACTGCCCTTTGGGATGAGTTTTATCATATACATCCAAAGTACAGAAAAGTAAAAAATAAGATGCTGCAGCAAGAAAAATTGCAGAAATGGCGGGTCGTCGATTTGATCATGTTTATCCTTCTGCTGATAGGAGGAAGATTTTTGATCGATGAAGAAAAGATCGTTTCGGTTCAGCTGTTTTACGGCGGAACAGCACTGTATGTGCTGTTTTGTCTGAGAATGGTGGTCACGGCCATCGTGCTGAAAATTTTACTGAGTAAAAATAAAAAACGATGGCTGATCGTTTTGAAACGGTTTCAGCAGTGGCTGTCGGAGAAAAAGCAAATAGAATATACAGTAAAGTTTGAGACAATAAAGCAAAAAAGATATTTTGAATGCATTGATTTAAAATCAGAATATTACTGAGGAGAAGCATATGGCTTTAATTCAATGCCCTGAATGCGGGGCACAGATATCCAGCGGAGCAGATCATTGCGTACATTGCGGCTGTCAATTTACTTACTGTCCGGAATGCGGGGCGGTATATGTAGGGAAGCCGGAGCAATGTGCGAATTGCGGATACGCATTTAAACGCGATCGCGGGCAGAAAAAGTTTGCAGCCGATACAGGCGGCGAACAGTCTGTTTCTGAAAATCAAACCAACTATGAAGAAACATGGAAGGCAGCCGCGCCTTTCCGGTATAAAATTCAAACAATAGACGAATGGCTGGGCATCGCGTTGCTTGCCATTGGTTTAATTTGCCTGTTGATCGCATTTTTTGTCATTACAAACTGGCAGGGGAACAGCGATCCTTTGGAAAGCCTCGCCCAAACTGGCGACACATTTAAAACGGTCCGTACACTTGTCATTATCATGTGTATAGCGTTAGCGTATGATCTGGCTTCGGGTATGTTGTCTAAAACATGTGCCGCTATCTTATTGAGCAACTGGTTGATCGATAATCATATCGCACCGGAAGACGGCGTGCAGCAGTATTATGGAAAAATAGAGAATATCAAGATGTTGAGCGATGAAACGATGAAGGACGCGGCATATATAAAAGCTCATCCGTCGGAAAAGACCGGTTTTTATGTCTTATTCTTTATTCTGCTGATCGCTGTTGCGGGCTTTGTGATTTCTTTGGGGATCGCCGCTATAGAGAATTTAGAATTCTATATGATGCAGACAGTGTTGTTTGATGTTCCGTTTGAATTGCAGGTGTCTGCCGCTTTGATAGCTGCGGGAGCGTCTTTGGCGCTGTATCTGATCGTCCGCATTTTCGCTTATCGCGGATGGAATAAAAAAGTGGAGGCGTGGGTAGATAAAGTTGCCCCCGGCGTGAATAAAAGGATCGAGAAAAAAATAGACGAAGCGGTCAAAAAAATGTTTGGGAAAAAGTAAACAGGATATAGAAGAACGGCTCTGTACGGTGTACCGTACAGAGCCGCTTTTGTTGTGGTTCAGAAAAATTTTTCCTCAGATCCGCTCGGCGATGAGTTTGGTCATCTCGCTGCCTTTGACCTGCTTCATGCCCTCGCTCATGATGTCGGCGGTGCGGTAGCCTTCATTCAGCACGGCGTTGACGGCGTCTTCCACCGCCTTTGCCTCCGCCTGCATGTCGAAGGAGTCGCGCAGCATCATCGCCGCCGAAAGGATGGTGGCGATGGGGTTGGCGAGGTCTTTGCCGGCGATGTCGGGCGCGGAGCCGTGGATGGGCTCGTACAGGCCGCGCTTGGTGGCGCCCAAAGAGGAGGATGCCAGCATGCCGATGGAGCCCGTGATCATCGCCGCCTCGTCGGAGAGGATGTCGCCGAAGATGTTCGAGGTGACGACCACGTCGAACTGGGCGGGGTTTTTCACCAGCTGCATGGCGGCGTTGTCTACCAGCATATCCGTCACTTCCACTTCGGGGTAGTCTTTGGCGACGGCGTGCACCGTCTCTCTCCACAGGCGCGAAGATTCCAGAACGTTCGCCTTGTCGATGGAGATGACCCGCTTTTTGCGCTTCATCGCCAGTTCGAAGGCGATCTTGGCGATGCGGGTGATCTCTTCCACGCTGTACTTTTCGGTGTCATAGGCAAAGGCGCCGCCTTCGCCCACGCCGCGGCCGCGCTCGCCGAAGTAGATGCCGCCCGTCAGCTCGCGCACGACCACGAGGTCGATGCCCTTTTCGGCGATGTCTTTGCGCAGGGGGCAGGCCCCCGCCAGGGCGGGGAACAGGCGCGCCGGGCGCAGGTTGGAATACAGCCCCAGCGCGGCGCGGATCTTCAAAAGGCCCGCTTCGGGGCGCAGGTGCCCGGGCAGGTTATTGATGCGAGGGTCGCCCACCGCGCCGCCTACGGCGCCGAGGAGCACGCTGTCGGATGCCAGGCAGCGGTCGATGGTGTACTGCGGCAGCGGTTCGCCCGTCGCTTCGATGGCGCAGACGCCCATCAGCAGATGTTCAAATTCAAACTCGTGGCCGAACTTTTCGCCCACTTTTTTAAGGACGGCGATGGCGCCGTCGGTGATCTCGGGGCCGATGCCGTCGCCCGCGAGCACTGCGATATGCTTTTTCATGGCTATTACCTCTTCAAATTCAAAATATCGGTCAAAATGCCGCTTTTAAGGCGGCGCGCCTTGGCTGCCTCAGCCCGTGCGCCTTCAGCCGCGCGCCTTGATGGAGGCGATCAGGCCGCCCTTGTCGATGATGTTCTGGATAAAATCGGGGAAGGGTTCTGCTTGGAACTTCTGCCCCGTGGTCTCGTTGACGATCTCGCCTTTGGAGAGGTCGCAGGAGACGATGTCGCCCGCCTTGATGTTCTTCACCGCTTCCGGGCATTCCAGAATGGGCAGCCCGATGTTGATGGAATTGCGGTAGAAGATGCGTGCGAACGAGTTGGCGATGACCAGGGAAATGCCGCTCGCCTTGATGGCGATGGGCGCGTGCTCGCGCGAAGAGCCGCAGCCGAAGTTGTCTTCCGCCACGATGATGTCGCCCTTTTTCACCTTTTTGACGAAGTCTTTGTCGATGTCTTCCATGCAGTGCGACGCCAGCTCCGCTTCCGAAGTGGTGTTGAGGTAGCGCGCCGGGATGATGACGTCGGTATCGACGTCGCTTTTATATCTGAAAACAGTTCCTTTTACGTTCATTTTTCATGGTCCTCCGCTAAATTAGATCTCGTCGGGCGTGGCGAGCTTGCCCGCCACGGCGCTTGCCGCCGCCACATACGGCGAGGCGAGGTACACTTCGCTGTCTACATGCCCCATGCGGCCGACGAAGTTGCGGTTGGTGGTCGCCACCGCGCGCTCGCCCGCGGCGAGGATGCCCATGTGCCCGCCCAGGCAGGGGCCGCAGGTCGGGGTCGAGACGACGGCGCCCGCGTCGATGAACACGTCGAACAGCCCTTCGTGCATCGCCTGCTTCCAGATGGTGTTGGTGGCGGGGATGATGATGCAGCGCACGCCTTTGGCGACGTGTTTGCCGCGCAAAATGTCCGCCGCGATGCGCAGGTCGGAGATGTGCCCGTTGGTGCAGCTGCCGATGACCACCTGGTCGATCTTCACCTCGCCCCAGGCTTCGGGGGTGCGGGTGTTTTCGGGCAGGTGGGGGAAGGCGACCGTCGGCTTGAGGGCGGAAAGGTCTACCTCGATGGTGCGCTCGTATTCGGCGTCGGGGTCCGCCTCGAAGGCGCGGATCTCGCGCTTGAAGCGGCCTTCCAAATAGGCGCGCGTCACGTCGTCTACGGGGAAGATGCCGTTCTTCGCGCCCGCTTCGATCGCCATGTTGCAGATGGTGAAGCGGTCGTCGATGGAAAGGTACCGAACGCCGTCGCCCACAAACTCCATCGATTTATACAGCGCCCCGTCTACGCCGATGAGGCCGATGATGTGCAAAATGATGTCTTTGCCGCAGATGTTCTTGGCGGGCTTGTTTTTGAGCACGAATTTGATCGCCGCGGGAACTTTGAACCAGCAGCGGTTGCTCATCATGCCGGCGGCCATATCCGTCGAGCCAACGCCGGTAGAAAAGGCGCCCAGCGCCCCGTAGGTGCAGGTGTGGCTGTCGGCGCCGATGACCAGATCTCCCGCGCCTACAAGCCCCTGTTCGGGCAGCAGGGCGTGTTCGATGCCCATGCGGCCCACGTCGAAAAAGTTTTCCACCCCGTATTTGTTGGCAAAATTGCGCACCGTCTTTACCTGTTCGGCCGCCTTGATGTCTTTATTGGGGGTGAAGTGGTCCATCACCATGCTCACCCTGGCGGGGCATTGGATGCAGGTAAAGCCCGCCTTTTCAAATTCTTTGACCGCCACGGGCGAGGTGATGTCGTTGCCCAGCACCATGTCCAGCTCCGCGTCGATCAGCTGCCCCGCCTTCACGCTGGCAAGCCCTGCGTGCGCGGCGAGGATCTTTTGCGACATTGTCATTCCCATAATTGCCGTACTCCTTTTTTTTCGGTTTTTCGGATGCGGAAGGCGCTTTTTTTGCCCGCGCGGGGCAAAAGCCGCGGCAGGGCCTTCGTGTGCGCGGGGCTAAGCCGCCGCAGCGCACGTGTCCCTTGCGCTGCCCTTCCGTTTTTTGCTTGACATCATTATAACACAAGTGCTATAATTTGTAAACGATTTATAAAATAGATAATTTTAATTGCAGTAATCGAAAAAGCGAATTGCCTGCCGCGCCGCGGCAGGGGGAGGGAAAGATGAATTCAGACGGCATCAAGACCTTTATCATGCTCTCAAAGCTGAAAAATTTCACCCGCACGGCGGAGCGCATGTACGTGGCGCAGTCCACCGTCACCAACCGCATCGCCGAGCTTGAAAATGAAACGGGCCAAAAGCTGTTCGTGCGGCGGCAGGGGGGCGTGGAGCTGACCGAAGAGGGGCAGCTGTTTTTAAGCTATGCCCTGCGCATCAACGATCTGGAAGAGAGCTTTATTCAAGAAGTCAACTCCGCCGCCCGCTACGAAAAGCAGCTGCGCGTGGGCTGCATCAACGCCGTGTACGAAAGCAGCCTTTTCCCTTTGCTCTCCCGCTTTTTCAGCGACAATCAAGACGTGTCCCTCAAAGTCGTGCTGGGGCATTCGGCGGACCTTTTGCAGATGCTGCAAGACAGCATCATCGACGTCGCCTTTTCATACCTGCCCTTCAAAAAGGCGGGCTTTACCAGCCGCCGCTTCTCGCAGGACAGGCTGCTGCTGCTCGCCTCTCCCGCTGCCAACGCCTTTCGGGGCGGCATCCGCAAGCAGGAGCTGGCCTCCTGCGAATATTTGATGTGCAACTTCGCCTTCGGTGACGCGGGCGAATTCGTGCGCTCCCTCTTCCCGCCCCGCCACGCCTTCCGCTTTGAGGTGGACAACAGCGGCAAAGTTATCGAATACCTGCTGGCGGGTTTAGACTACAGCTTTTTGCCCGCCAAAATGGCGGAGCGAGAGCTCAAAGAAGGGAAGCTGGAGGCCATCCGCCCGCTCGATTTCGCCGTGCCCGAGCTTATCAGCTACTGCGCCTTCCGCCGCGGCAACGCCCTCGCCGAGGCGCTTTTGGCGGGGAAGTGAGCCGCCTGCGCCCGTGTTTTAGCGGCTTTGAAAGGGGCGTTTTGAAAGGGGCGTCGGCCGTTTTGGAAGAGGCGTCGGCCGTTTCGGAAGGGGAGGCGGTCGCTGCGGAAGGGGCGGCGGCAGCTGCGAAAGGGGTGTTTTGAAAGGGGCGGCCGCCGCGAAAGTTATCCACAGAGTTTTGCACAGTGTGGATAAACTTGTCATAAATTTTTCACGTTTTGTAAAAATATTGTAAAAATCCGTCGAAAATGCGGTTTTTTCGGGATAACTTTTTGGCAAAAGGGCCGCCCGCTTGCAAAAGCGGGCGGCCTTCGGCGCAGTTTTGTGGATATTTCCACACCCAAAGATGCGGAAAGTGCGGCATTACCGCGCGGGCGGGATGTCCGTTGTTTACGCCGTGCCGCACGGCGGAGAGGGCGGCGTTACCGTGCGGGCGGGGAGCCTTTGCCTTTCGCGCTTTCACGCTGCGGAAGGTACGGCGCTACCGTTTGGGCGGGGCGTCCGTTTTTCCTTCTTCCGCGCGCCGCCACTGCGCGGCGGAACAGAGTTCGCCGGCTTGGGCGAGGTACGCCTTCTTCACCTTTTTATATCTGAACAAAAGGGCGAAAAACAGCTTGCACGCCCTGCGGCGGAGCTTGGCGCGCCGCTTCGTATCCAGCGTGCAGATGTGCCCCGTGCCCGCACCGTAGCTGCACAGCACGGCGGTGCGGCGCAAAAACGCCTTCGCCACGGGTGTATCGTGCTCGGGCAGGGCTGCGGGCTGTTTTTTGAAACAGAAGGAGGGCAAAAAGTTTTCGATGAGAAGGAGCGCGCGCAGCGGCAGGGGCAGCCGCTTGGCAGGCGGCGGCTGTACGAGGGATAGCTGCGGGAAGCGTTCGCCGATCTTTGCCAGCGAGAGGGCGGGCGCGCAGGCGGCGGCGACCTCTCTTTGCAGCTGCTGCGCGTCGGCGGTCAGCAGAAACTGCGGACCCTTCAAAAAATCTTCATAGGCGCGCAGGATCAGCTCTGCGGCGTCGTACCGCTTCAAGGTGAGCTGCTTGTACACGTTGTACAGCATGGCGAACTTCGGCCGCGTCACGCGGGCGGAGAAGTGCAGGGTAGAGGTGATGAGTTCGTTGCGGCGGATGTAGTATTCCAGCGCGGCGCTGTATTTGGCGGAAAAATCTTGGTGCCATACGCCGATGCCGCTCATAAAAATTATCTCTTCCCCGCAGCGGATGCCGTATTCGATGTCGTCGCTCTTGATAAAAAAAGGCATGGGCAGCCCGTGCGCGCGCACGCTGCCCGCCTCCATGCAGCAGTACCACCAGGCGGCGAAGTTGGCCTTGGGCAGGCGTTCGTTTGCAAGCAGCGCTTCCCGCGCCGCCAGATGCAGCCCGTGCCCGCGCGAGGCGAGGTGAAAGCCGTCGTAATACCCGCCCGCCTCGTACTGCACGGCGGGTCTTTCCAGCGTCAGCATCCCCCCGCCGAGCGTCGCGGAGGCGTGCTCTGGCAGCAGGCAGCTTATGAGCCGCCACGTCCGCGCCAGCGTTTCAAACGGGCACAGCACGTCGTCGTCCATCAGCAGGATGTGGCTGAACCCGCCCGCCGCATCGGGCGAAAAGGCTGCCGCCGCCATCCCCCTGGCAAAGCCGCCCGAACCGCCCAAATTGCGCCCTGGCAGCAGGGTATAGAGGGGAGAAGGGGGCAGGCGCAGGGTGCCGGCGTTGTCGCAGATATACAGGTGCAGCCGCTCTCCCCATGCGGGCTCGATCTGCGCCGCTTCCAAAAAGCGCTGTACGGCCGCTTCGGCAAAGCGCTCGCGGCGGTAGGTGCAGATGACGACGGCGATGCGCGCTTCCCGCAGGCATGGCGGCTGCGCCGCCGCATAGCCGGAAAAGATGCGCCCCTCCGTCTGCGCTTCTAAAGAAAAGTACACAAACCCTTGCTGCGGCAGCGCCGAAAGGTCGACGGGGGCGCTGAGCTCGTCTGAAAAGGCGAAGGCGGCGATCTCCTCTTCTCCCCCCTCGTGCGCCCAAAAAAAACGCACCAAAAAGCGCCCTTCGCCGTGCAGTACCAGCGTAAAGCCGCCGATGCCGCACAGGTGGGCGTATTTTTCGTGCGAAAATAAATTGAAATATGTATCGAAGGCGGCGGTGTCTCCCGCACGGAACGAGAGCCCCCCGCCCATGCAGGGCGCGGCGCTCCCGCGCCAGTACAGCTCCCGCGTGCCCGCGGGGCCGCCCCCGAATTGCAGTTCGTATAATACCATCTCTTTCCCCTTTGTCTTTCCGCAGCGGCAGGGCGCTGCGCTCGTTTGTTTTGCCGCAGAGCGCGCCTCTGTTTACGCGCTTCGCTTTGCGGAGCGCGGCGCTCGTTTTACGCGCTTCGCATTGCGGAGCGCGCCCTCGGCGTCTGTTTGCCGGCTTTACTGCGGCAGCCCGCGCAGCCGCTGAGCGGCATGCCGCCGAATGCGTTTTCCGCCCGGCGTCGGTACTGTCCTTTCGCTCAGCGGCGGCGCATCAGCATATAGTCGATAGAGTCCGTGAGGGCGATCCAGCTCGCCTCGATCACGTCTTCCGAAACGCCCACCGTCGTCCAGCTGTCGGCGCTGTCCGCGGTGGTGATGAGCACGCGCACCTTCGCCGCCGTCGCCTTGGCGGAATCGAGCACGCGCACCTTAAAGTCTGTCAGCGAAATGCGCGCGATCTCGGGGTAGAAGTCGGCAAGCGCCGCGCGCAGCGCCAAGTCCATGGCGTGCACGGGGCCTTCGCCGTCGGAAGCGGCGATCTTGGTGACGCCGTTGACGCGGATCTTGACGATGGCGGACGCCACCTTGCCCTCGATGGCGGGCTGTTCGTTGATGATCTTGTAGCTGATGAGGTCGAACGAGTTGGTGTACTTGCCGAGTATCTTTTCCACCAGCAGCACAAAGCTGGCTTCTGCTGCCTCGTACTGGTACCCCGCCAGCGCCCGCTCTTTCAGCGCCGCCACGATCTCGCCCATCTCCCTGCCGTTTTTGTCGAGGGAGGGGAAATAGCTCTTCAGCTTATCGTAGATGGCGCTCTTGCCGGAAATTTCCGAAAGCAAAAACTTGCGCTTGTTGCCGATGATGGCGGGGTCGATGTGTTCGAAGGAAGAGGAATATTTCAGCACCCCGTCGGCGTGCATGCCCGCTTTATGGGCGAAGGCGTTCATGCCGATGTAGGGCTGGTTGTCGGGCACGGCGGTGTTGGCCGTTTCGGCGATGGCCATGGCGCAGCCGTACACGTCTTTCAGGTTTTCGGGCGGGATGCATTCGTACCCGCGCTTGAGCTGCAAATTGCAGATGACGGTGGAAAGGTTGGTGTTGCCGCACCGCTCGCCGAAGCCCAAAAAGGTGCCCTGCACCTGCTTTGCGCCCGCCTTCACCGCCTCGATGGAGTCCGCCACCGCCAGCCCGCCGTCGTTGTGGCAGTGGATGGCGACGATGACGTCGGGGAAGCGCTCGCACACGGCGCGGGTGATGCGGTACGCTTCGTCGGGGAAGATGCCGCCGTTGGTATCGCACAGGCACAGGCAGTAGGCGCCCGCCTCGGCGGCGCGCGCCAAGGCCGCCATGGCGTAGGTTTCGTCCGTCTTGTAGCCGTCAAAAAAGTGCTCGGCGTCAAAGATGACCTGCTTCCCCTGCGAGGCGAGGAAGCGAACGCTGTCGTAGATCATCTCCAAATTCTCTTCGGGCGTGGCCTTTAAGACGTCCGTGGCGTGGCGGATGTGGCTCTTGCCGAAGATGGCCACATAGTCGGTGCCTGCCGCCAACAGCGACTTCAAATTGGCGTCTTCCGCGGCGGGAACGCCCTTGCGGCGGGTGGAGCCGAAGGCCACGATCTGCGCGTTTTGCAGCTTCATGCCGCGGATGCGCTGGAAGAACTGCATCTCCGCCGGGTTCGAGTAGGGGTTGCCCGCCTCGATGAAGTCTACGCCCAGCTTGTCCAGCTCTTCGATGACCTTGACCTTGTCTTCCACCGAAAAGGAGATATTTGCCCCCTGCGCGCCGTCGCGCAGGGTAGAATCGAATATTTGCAGTTTCATGTGTATATCCTTCGCGTGCAGGCAGGCGGCGCTTTTGCCGCGCGAGCCTTGCCCTGCGGTTTATTTTTTGAATACCGCGCCGTTGCTCGCCGAAGACACCTGGGCGCGGTAACGCTTCAAATAGCCGTCTACGGGTTTTTCTTTGGGAACAAAGTGCGCCAGCCGCTCGGCGAGTTCCTCTTCGCCGATGCGCAGGTCGATCCTGCCGCCCTCGATGTCGATATCGATGATGTCGCCGTCGCGCACCACGCCGATGGGGCCGCCCGCCGCGGCTTCGGGGCACACATGCCCGATGGCGGCGCCGCGCGTCGCGCCCGAAAACCTGCCGTCGGTGATGAGCGCCACGTCCGCGCCCAGCCCCGCGCCCACGATGGCGGAGGTAGGGGAAAGCATCTCGCGCATGCCGGGGCCGCCTTGGGGGCCTTCGTAGCGGATGACGACCACGTCGCCCTTTGCGATCTTGCCGGTGGAGATGGCCGCCATGGCGTCTTCTTCGCAGTCAAATACCCGCGCGGGGCCGCTGTGGCGGAGCATGGCGGGGTCTACGGCGCTCTTTTTCACCACCGCGCCCTCGGCGGCGAGGTTGCCCTTCAAAATGGCGAGCCCGCCCGTGGGGGAATAGGGGTTTGTCATGGGGCGGATGACGGCATCGTCCAGCACGCGGGCGCTTTTCACCCGCTCCGCCTGCGTCACGCCCGAAACGGTCATGGCAGAGCCGTCAAAGAGATCTGCTTCCTGCAGCTGTCTGATGACGGCGGAGATGCCGCCCGCCTCGTTCAGGTCTTCGATGTAGTGCTCGCCCGCCGGCGCCAGCTTGCAGATGTGCGGCACCTTGGCGCTCACTTCGTTGAAGGTATCGATGGAAAAATCTGTTTCGTTCAGCCCCATCTCGCGCGCCAGCGCCAACAGGTGCAGCACGCTGTTGGAAGAAGCGCCGATGGCGTTGTCTACCGCCACCGCGTTGCGCAGGGCCTTGGGTGTGATGATGTCGCGGGGGCGCAGGCCGCTCTCCACGGCGCGCATCACGGCGGCGCCCGTCTCTTTTGCCAGCATCAGCCGGCGCGAATATACCATGGGGATGGTGCCGTTGCCGGGCAGGGCGATGCCCAGCGCCTCGGTCAGGCAGTTGAGGCTGTTGGCCGTGAACATGCCCGAGCACGAGCCGCAGGTCGGGCAGGAAGAGCACTCGTATTCGTGCAGCTCCGCCTCGTCGATCCTGCCGGCGTTGTAGGCGCCCACCGCCTCGAACATGGAAGAGAGCGAAAGCCTTCTGCCGTGCATCCTGCCCGCCAGCATCGGCCCGCCCGAAACAAAGGCGGCGGGGATGTTCAGCCGCACGGCCGCCAGCAGCATGCCGGGCACGATCTTATCGCAGTTGCCCACGAATACGATGCCCGAAAAGGCGTGCGCCCGCGCCAAAATTTCGGCGCTGTCGGCGATGACCTCGCGCGAGGGCAGCGAATAGCGCATGCCCGCGTGCCCCATGGCGATGCCGTCGCACACGCCGATGGAGGGCACCACCACGGGCTTGCCGCCCGCGGCGATCACGCCTTCTTTCACCGCCTCGGCGATCTTGTCGAGGTACATGTGCCCGGGGATGATCTCGCTCTGGGCGCAGATGATGCCGATGATGGGCTTTTGCATCTCGCTGTCCGTCCAGCCCAGCGCCCGCATCAGCGAGCGCTGCGAAGACATTGCCGTTCCTTCCGAAAAGATATTTTTCATCGCAGTTCACCTATTTGTTCGCGGTCTTTACGATCGTCCGCGTTTTTTATAAAAAGTTTGCCGCGCCGCCGAACGGGCGCGGCTTGTTTTTGTCTGTCCGCCGCAAAAGGCGGGAAATCGTTCGATAGCTCAGATAGACTCGTTGTAATCTACCAGGTCGTTGAGGCAGCTCGCCCCGCGCGAGAGGGCGGTAACGCCCGTGCGCGCCATCTCCAAAATGCCGTACGGCTCGATCACCTGCACGAACCCGTCCAGCTTGTTGGGCTCGCCCGTGATCTCCAGCACCAGCGTTTCGGGCGAAAGGTCTACGATCTTCGCCTTGTATACTTCTTTGATCTCGATGATCTCCGAGCGCTTGTCGGCGGGGGCGGAGACCTTCACCAGCAGCAGTTCGCGGTAGATGGTGTTGCCCTCGTCCGCCACGGCGATCTTTTTCACGTCGATCAGCTTGTCCAGCTGCTTTGTCATCTGCGCCAAAATGGCGTCGTCGCCGTTGAGCACGATGGTCATGCGCGAGAGCGCCTCGTCTTCGGTGGTGCACACGCACAGGCTCTCGATGTTGAAGCCGCGCCGCGCGAACAGGCCGGAAACGCGGGTGAGAACGCCGCTCTTATTGGCGACCAACGCCGTGATGGTATATTTTTTCATCTGCGTCCTCCTAAATTTTGGTAATGATGTCGTCGAACGACTTTCCGGGCGCGATCATGGGCAGCACCTTGTCGTCGATGCCGATCTTGCAGTCCACGAGCACCGGCCCTTCCGCCGCAAAGGCGCGGCCGAGCACGGGCAAAATGTCCGCCTCGCAGGCGATGGTCATTCCCTCCGCGCCGAACGCCTCGGCGAGCTTGCAGTAGTCCGTCTTCCTGTCCAGCGTGGTCTGCGAATAGCGCTTGCCGTAGAACAGCGTCTGCCACTGGCGTACCATGCCCAGGCAGTTGTTGTCCATCAGCAGGATGATGAGGGGCAGTTTTTGCGAAACGGCGGTGCACAGCTCGTTCAAATTCATGTGGAAGCTGCCGTCGCCCGTCACCAGCACCGTCTTTTTGCCCGTGCCCACGCAGGCGCCGATGGCGGCGCCCATGCCAAAGCCCATCGTGCCCAGGCCGCCGCTGGAAATAAAGGTGCGCGGCTTGTCAAAGGCGCAGAACTGCGCCGCCCACATCTGGTGCTGGCCCACGTCCGTGGCTACGGGCGTGTCGGCGTCGGTAAAGTTTTTCAGGGCGGAAAGGATGCGGTAGGCGGGCAGGCCGCTGTCAAAGTGCGCCGCCTCGTATTCTTTATAGGCGGAAACCTCTTTCAGCCACTCCTTGCGCTCGCCCTGTTCCAACAGGGGCAGGAGCGATTTCAAAGTCTCGTTCACGTCCGCCATCACCGAAAGGTCTGCGGGCACGTTCTTGTCTATTTCGGCGGCGTCGATGTCGAACTGGATGATGGTCTTTCCTTCGCGGAATTTTTCGCGGTTGCCCGCCACGCGGTCGGAAAAGCGCATGCCGCAGGCGATCACCGCGTCCGCGCGGCGGAATGCCTTGGCGGCGGCGTCGGTGCCGTGCATGCCGATCATGCCCAGGTACTGCCCGTCGGAGGCAGGGTATGCCCCCAGCCCCATCAGCGTGCAGCACACGGGCGCCTGCAATTTCTGCGCCAATGCGTACAGGTTCTGCGAAGCGCCCGAGCGGACGCAGCCGCCGCCCGCCAGGATCAGCGGCCGTTTGGCGCCTTCCAGCGCCGCCCGCACCCGCTCCAAAGCCTGCGCGGGCACCGCCTTGGGCACATAGCGCTCCGGCGCCTGCGGCTGGTAGTCGCATTCCTCCGTCTGGATATTTTTGGGGATATCGATGAGCACCGGCCCCTTCCTGCCCGCGTTGGCGATGTAAAACGCCTCGCGCACCGTCTGCGCCAGTTTTGTAATGTCTTTTACGATGTAGTTATGCTTTGTGACGGGCATGGTGATGCCGGCGATGTCCACTTCCTGGAAGCTGTCTCGCCCCAAATTGGAAACGGTCACGTTGCCCGTGATGGCCACCAGGGGAACGGAATCCATATACGCCGTGGCGATGCCCGTCACCAGGTTGGTGGCGCCGGGGCCGGAAGTTGCCAGGCATACGCCCGTCTTGCCCGTGGCGCGCGCATAGCCGTCCGCCGCGTGCGAGGCGCCCTGCTCGTGCGCCGTCAGAATGTGCCGTATGCTCCCGTCGCGGTAGATGGCGTCGTAAATGTCGAGCACGCAGCCGCCGGGGTAGCCGAACACGGTGTCTACGCCCTGCTCTTTGAGGCATTGGATGAGTATTTCAGCACCTTTGAGTTTCATGCTTTCTCCTTTCAGCGCGGGCCGCGGCAGCGCATGCGCAGCCGCCCGCCTTTCCTTAATTTATAGCATTGAAGTTTTAGCATTGAAGGTATCGGATCTCAGAACGCCGCTTTTGGCCCCGCCTTGCGTGGTTGCGTGCTCCGCGCCCGCCGCATAGCGGGGGTTGCAGGCCCCGCGTCCGCCGCATGGTGGGGTTTGCAGGCTCCGCATTCGCCGCATAGCGGGGTTGCGTGCTCCGCGCCCGCCGCCCATATAGACACCTGCGCGCCCCCGCAGGCGAGGGCGGCCCCCGCATGGCGGGAGAGTTTTCCGCAGGCAAGGCCCTTATGGCAGGGGAAGCGATGCCGCGCCGATAACTTTTCTTTTCATTGTAAAACAAAAATATAAGGCGTGTCAAGTATTTTTTTCGGCAATCTGCGCGCGCCCCGCCGCAGACGCGCTTTGCAGGCGCAAAGGCGGGAGCATGGCAGAAAAATTTTTGCCCGACGGCAAAAAATTTTCAAACATCCGCTAAAATCAGTTGACAATTTTCTTCCGATACTATAAAATAGGATAGCATCTTTACGGAATGCCCATATCGCGGGGTGGAGCAGTTCGGTAGCTCGTCGGGCTCATAACCCGAAGGTCGCAGGTTCGAATCCTGCCCCCGCAACCATGCCGCTGCCCGCCGCGCAAAAAGTGCGGTGCATTCGGCAGCAGATCCGCGGCGTTTTGGCTGTACGCGCGCGGCGCCCGCAAACGGGCGGTTTTATGGCGGCGTAGCTTAGTTGGTTATAGCGATCGGTTCATACCCGATAGGTCGTAGGTTCGAATCCCACCGCCGCTACCATGTCGCCATCCGGCTTTGCCGGGCGGCACGTTTTCAAGGCGGCGCAGTCCACAGCCTCTGCGCGGCTTTGCCCCCGCAAGCGGGGACGGCGCATCCCGCCGAAAACTCCTTCTTCTCAAAAAGTGTCCGACGGCTTTTTGAGGGCAAAGAAATCTCAGGACAGGCTCCTCAGATTTCAGCCGAAAACGACCGCTTTTGCGGTTTACATACATACGGCCCCATGGTCAAGCGGTTAAGACATCGCCCTTTCACGGCGGTAACCCGGGTTCGAGTCCCGGTGGGGTCACCAAACAAGTTAAAGGCGAACCCGTTTCCATTAGGAGACGGCTTCGCCTTTAAAATTTACTTCAGAACATAAAATAACGGCGGGCGCTTCGTTTGAAGCGCCCGCCGCTTGCCATTCGGCAATTTAGTCAAATACTTTTACTTGTGATTCCGTCTTGCCCGCTCTGCCTGCCATGCCTCAAATTCACGCCGGTTGTCCTCATCCTCATAAAACGCGCGGATCGCAGGAAGCAGAAACCTTGCAAGCGAGTCAAACTCGCAGCTCTGTATCTCCTTATTTCTCGCCATTCCCCTCTGTTATGTAGTTCGCTCGATCGCTTTCCTCCTTTTAGCGTTTATTCAGTTGTTATTTGCCGTCGCGGTCAAAACCGTGCGATTTGAACGGCGACACGCCCGACTTCTTTGCCCGTGACTTGCTCAGCAGTGCGTCAAACTCTTCGGGATAGGCGGCAAGCATATCAGTCACCATTTTGTAGGCACTTTCCTTGCTCTTGCCTGCACGCTCTGCCTTTTGTAGCTGCTCGAATAAGTCTGCTCTGTCCTTGTCGGCAATACTCTTTGATTGCCGTAGCGCCTCGTTCTCTGAGCGGAGAAGGGCGATCTCTTCCTCTGCTTGACGCCTCCGCTTTGGAATGGGCTTTGCCTTCTCGTTCTCTACTGAATAGATGACGCCGTCCAGATATTCCTGCGCTCGTACTTTGGCGTTGTTCGCTTGCGAGCGGGCTTCCGCGACGATCCCGTCTGCCTGAGACTGCGCCGTCTGCAATTTACGCTCGGCCTGAGCATTTGCCAGCTCGACAATGTCATCCGCATGAAGCCGAGCGATTTGCAATTTGCGGTCTGCTTCCCCGTTCGCCTGCTCGACGATCTTCTTCGCCTTGAACTCCGCTGTGGAGAGATGCTTCGCCAGACTCCCTTCCCGTCCTCGTTGCAAACCCCACTTCTTGCCCACGGCAGAGTGAAAATCTGTCTGCAAACTTTGCAACTCTTTTCGTCCAAACAGCGTCTTTGCAGACAGCCGCCCGTCGACAATCGGTATCAAATTCAGATGTAGGTGCGGTGTCGTCTCGTCCATGTGGACGACCGCCGAGACGATGTTTCCCTCGCCGTACCGCTCCGCAAAGAAGTGGGTGCAGTCCACAAAGAATTGCTGCTGTTCTCGCGGTGAGAGTTCCCCGAAAAACGCTCTGTCCGAGCCCACAACAAAGGAGCACATCAACACGGCGTCCTTCCGTACTTTGGTTGGCAAGTCGAGTGCCGCAATTTTATCGTTGATGAACTGCGTGTAAGATCGTTGCCTTTTGATAATGTTGTAGTTGTCTCTCGTGCGCGTGGGGTCAATTTGCGGGTTGTCCGCCTGATAGTTTTCATCTCGCTCGTTCTCCTGCTCGACGCCGACGATGTCCGTCTTGTGATACTTCTCCATGTGACAAACTAAAAAACTTATATTCTCACCTCCGTTATTTTTGAGTTAAAAAGCCTCGCAGAGCCCACATACTTTGCTCGCAAAGTATAGTGGGCTATACTTCTTCGTCGAACTCAAAAGCTCGACCGTGATTTGCTTGCCGGTTTATGGTGGTCTGATCGTCGTTTGGGTGCTCATATTTTCCTCCTGCTTGTCGTTATCTCTATCTCTGACCCGCGCTAAAAGGAGCGGACGGATAGCCTCGAATAAAACAAAAAGTCCACAGAAAGCGTTACCTTTCCATGGACTTGGTTTCTATGATCTGTCCAAAAAACGGTATGCTTATAACGGCCTCTGCTCGCCTCATGAGAGGACTGCAAAGGCACCGGCGGAAGCGAGAACCTCCACCATAAGCGGCAGAAAAGCCGCTCGTTATAAACAGTGATGACTGCCGTTCGCTACTCAAAAAGTGAGGTCACAGCGCAAGCATACAGCCATTCTTTGTAACCCGTCGTGGCAAGCCTCGGCAGCGCAAGTGCGCCACCGATGCAAGTGAATCGAGATGCAGTGTCCGTGCGGACACAGCTTGCTCGGGTACCGTTTTTTGTTGTGCAAAATGCCGCCTTCGCGGCCGATCCGCCACCGGCCGGGCAAGTCCGTTAGAGCCATATCTGCGGAGGAGTTGCAAGCTTCATAGAG
>DXEW01000003.1 GCA_019114755.1 Candidatus Borkfalkia faecavium | reverse complement strand
AAGGTGGCACGCGCTGCTTGCTGCGCGTGACGAATGAGGGTTGACTCATCCTTATTTTGTCTACTTTGCCTATAACAAGGACGGTATCCTCTCATCTCGTCGCGTCAAGGCGCCATGGCAGGCGGTGCGCTGTGCTTGCCGCCTCGCCCGCTGCACCTGCCGCTCCTCTTTCCCAAAAATCTCGCTTCGCTGCGATTTTCGGGAGCCCTGTTTTTCTGCGCAGTCGAACGGGTCTCTTAAAATAATACCGTCCTTGTCATTTCGACCGAGGGAAGGAGCAGCCGCGACTGACCGAGTGGAGAAATCTTGCGCGCAAGCGCATCGGTAACAAACGCCTACCTGCATGCCTTCACCCTTTTTAAGGGGGAAGGTGGCACGCGCTGCTTGCTGCGCGTGACGAATGAGGGTTGACCTATCCTTATTTCATCTTCTCTGCCTATTACAAGGACAGTATCCCCTCATCAGGCGCTCCGCGCCAGGTCCCTTAGGGGGAAGCCATGTGTAGTGCCGTGTTCGGAACAGGCAACTGTTCTATGCAAGATCCCTCCGCTCGGTCGCTCTTATAGGGCTCCCAAAAAGTATCGAAGAACTTTTTGGGAAGAGGAGCGGCAGGCGCTGCGGGCAAGGCGGCAAGCGGGAGCGCCGCCCCGTTCCGTATAAAAAAATGAGGGCGAAACCCTCATCGCGCGGTATAGTATCACAAACGAAAACAGAAAGCAACCGTTTGCGCGGGGAAAATACAATATTTTTTATTATTCAGGGAAAATTTTTAAGTTCACGAAAATTCTTTTGGGCAGACGCCCCGCGCGGGCGAAGCCCCCCCTGCCCGGTCACCCTCTGCTCGTCGTCACTCGCCTATGCCGCCAACCTTTTGCCGAATGACAAAAAGCTCGGCTTGCAAGGCGGCAAACGCAGCGCGCCGCCTGCCTTGGCGCCTTGCCGCGACGAACGCAGGATGACGAGAGGGGTATGCCGTGCTCTCCGCCCCGCCCTTGCCATTCTGAGCGGAGCCGAAGAAGCTCTATAGAATAATTTTGAGAATTTATACAAAAAGCGCCCCGCGCGAATGCGCGGGGCGCCCAATCAGAGTACAACTGCTCGCAAAACAGTGCAGGAGACGTTTACTCTTTGGAACCTGTCAGCATGATGGAGCCGATGATCGTCTTCTGGAACACTGCGAAGAGGACGAGGATGGGGACTAATGCCAACACGGATGCAGCCATAACGGCGGGGGCGTTGGTAACTTCGGTGCCGTAGGATGTATCCAGCTGCGAAACTGCCAAGACGAGCGGCTTCCACATATCTTCGGTGATGAACACGCTCGAAGCGAGGTAGTTGTTCCAGCAGCCCATGAAGCTGAGGATGAACTGCGCCATGATAGCGGGCTTAGCCAGCGGCATGACGAAGGAAGTGAACTGCCTCCAGTAGCCGGCGCCGTCGATACGGGCGGCTTCGAGGATGGCGGTAGGCATGCCGTAGAGGAACTGGCGGATAAAGAACGCCGTCATGATGGCGCCGAAGCAGCCGGGGATGATCATGGCGAGGCCGTTATCCGTCCAACCCAAAGTGGAGTACACGCAGAACTGCGCGATCATGATAGAGGGGAAGGGGACCATGACCGCCGCCAGGCAGTAGAAGAACACGAAGTTCTTGCCCTTGAAATCGAGCTTTGCAAAGGCGAACGCCGCCATGGTGGAGGTGATGACGCCGACGGTGACGGGCACCAGCGAATAGATCAGCGTGTTGATGATCGAGCGCCAGAACGCGTACTGCACGCCGCCGATGGTGACGGTCTGCCAAGCATCATTGAGCAACTTGACAGCATTGCTATAGTTATGGAACAAACCAAAGTCCGTACCAGCATATGTTGCCGCCGGCCAAAAGATCGTGGTGATCATGACGTTGAGCGCCGAATTGACAGTTGCTCCGTCTGCGCCGTACTGCGGCCCCGCCAGGGATGCTGCAAACATCCACCAGAAGGGATACAGCATGGTGATGCCGCCGAGGGTAAGCAATACATAACAAATCACGTCAAACAAGATCTTTTTGAACTTTTTGCTGGAAGCGAGGCCGACCTTCTGCTTCTGCTGCTGGATGACGACGGTGGCGTCGCCTTCTTCGGCAGCGATCTCGGCGCCTTCGGCGCCTTCTGCCATCACTTCTTCGGCGACGGCTTCCGTCGCGATATTTTCGGCTTCGGCATCATTGATGACATTCATCTTTTCGTTTTCATTCATCAGTCTTTCTCCTTTTTCGCATCCAAAGCGAACTGGATCAGCGTCAAAATAAAGATAATGATCGCCAAAATTATGCCGAGCGCGCTGGCGTGCGCCCATTCGCCATTATTAAACACGCCAAAGATATATCCGACGAACGGGGTGTTGAATTCGGTACCGCTGGTCGCCTGGTTGCCCGTTGCAGGGAAGTTACCGAAGATCAGGTTCGGCTCGACGAAGATCTGCATGCCGCCGATGACGGAGGTGACCAACACGTAGAAGATGGTAGGATACAGCTGCGGCATAGTGATGCGCCAGAAGATCTGCCAGGCGTTGGCGCCGTCGATCTCGGCTGCTTCGTGATAGCTGGCGTTGACGCCGTTGAGGCCTGCCACGAACAGGACAACCGTGCCGCCGAGGCCCTTCCATACCGTGAGGATGATGATACAAATTCGGTTATCCCAATAGTTCGAAGTGTTCGACAACAGGTCTATACCAAATACAGTGCTCATCAAACCGCCGGAGCCGAACAGGTTTGCCCACATGACCGCGATCGAGACCGTAGAGGCGACCGTAGGGATGTAGTAGATGACGCGGTAGGTACCCGTGAACTTGATATCACGCGTCATCATGACGGAAATTGCCAGCGAAAGGATCATGCCGATGGGGATACCGATGAGGTAAAAGACGGTAGAGCCCATCGTGTTCCAGAAGTTTTCCATTTCGCCGGAGGCACCGAAGATCCCTTCAGGCGTAAACATATATTGATACCAATAAAATGCGCCTTCCGGATGAATACTGCCCAATCCTTCCCAGAACGTCGTCATGATATATGCGTCATAATCGGTGAACGAGATCCAAATGGAAAGGATGAACGCTATATAGGTGAATATCGTCGTTCCGATCAGGATGGCTGCAACAAAGATCCATCCCCAAATGTTTTCCTGCAGTTTGGCGCGGCTGAACCCCTTCTTTTTAGGGATGGGGGCCGTCATCTCGGCGATGCGGGCAGCCGACGCGGCATCTGCAAAGGAAGTTGTTGTATTTTCCATGCGTATTCTCCCTTATAAGATTTTTTGCTTGGAAGCCGCTTTGGGGGCGGCTTCTGCCCTACACGCATCAATCCTGGTTGGCGATCGATTCTTCTTTCGCCACGGCGAGATCGAGCAGTGCCTGCGAACGGTTGACGATCCAATCGCAGAATGCGGAAGGAGTGAAGAAGCGGGCGTGCAGCGCGCCGATATCGATCGGGTTGATGATATTGCTGTTATCTGCCGCAACCGCATCGTTCGGCTGTCCGCTCGTCAAACACAGGTCCCATGTGCCGGGCGCCCTGACCGATTCGTATGCGATCAGCATATAACCCTTGGTGGAGCCGAATTCATCGATCCAGCGCGAGTTATAGGTGTACATGCACGAATCCAAAGCGCCGTTGTCGCCGGAGACCATCCTGATCTGCAAGTTCCTATCTTCAAAGTTCAGAGCAACGAGGTTCAGGCACTTATACGCATATGCGACCGTAACAACGCTTCCCATGTCTTCATTAGCGAAATATGTGTTGACATACGGAGCAAACGACGGGAAATTGGTGGTGATATAGTCGCGGATGGTTCCCTTCGCTGTGACGTGGTCGTTATACATCTTGGTGGCGATGGCGGTAGCGAGCGTCCAGATGGGCGAAGTTTCGCGCAGCTGGCTGGGCATGACGCCGTTTTCCACCTTGTAAGTAGAGCCGTCGCCGATGGTCACCGTGCCTGTAGCATTGGCATCGAGACCCAAATTCTCCGGTTTGAGACCGGCGCGGGTGATCTCATCGACGGTGACCTGCAAAGAATTGGCATTGTTGCCGTCGGGGGTGATCATGTAATCGAAGTTAGATTCCATGGCGATCTCTTGATCTTCATATACGCCGGCAGGTTCACCGCCCTGATAATACAGATAAGAGATACCCTGATCTTTGAAGGATGTCAGCTGCGAGCCGGAATAGGTCATGGCGCGCTGCATCGTAGGATCGAGCGTCAGATATGCGCACAGGTCTGCACAGGCATCGACGATCCAGGCGTCTTCGCCGGTATAGCGTTCAAGCACGTCACCGTTTACGCCGTAACCGACGGTGTCCAAACGGGCAGCCCAGGCATCCTGGCGGTCTTGTTCGTAGGCGATCCACTCTTCCGAGCCCATCTCGATGGGCGTCGTTACGGGCTCTTCGCCATAGGTTTTAGACTCGTAGTGTGCGTCTTTGATGCGCGCATACGGGGAATAGCTTTCGGAAACGGGTTCGGGCATGATACCGACGGAGAGGGTATTGCGGTTGACGGAGTTGAAGGTCGCCAAGTCCCAGGTACCGATGCCGTAGAAGATGCAGCGGCCGCTGTTGAAGGTGCCCCAGCCGCCGATGGTCAGCGTGCTTTCGCCCGAGCCGGAGAAGAAGGAGTTGGCGTTCCAGTCGGAACCGAAGGCGAGGAATGCCGCGTACGCTTCTTTGAACTTATCGGAGTTTATGCCGTAATCTGCATCGTCAGAAGGTGCGGTGACCGACTGATAGTCGTCGCTGATGATATCGACGTCGTTGCCCAAGAGCCATGCCGTCAGGTACAGGGTGCCTTCGTACTGGTCGTTGCCGTACACAAAGTCTACATCTGTGGAAACACCTTCCGCAGAATTCAACCAGGTCATCAGCTGGTGCGCGCCGCGGGCTTTGCCTACGTTGCGGGTGCCGTCCGCAGAGTACGGGGTAGGCACGTCGTACGAGTTGGCATAGTAGCCGACCGCCCACGCCATGGCGCCGTATTCGGCAAACGTGTAGGTGACATAGCCGATGGAATCGTCATACGGGGTGGAAGGGTCGTCCGCTTCGCCCGTGTAATATGTATCGCCCGGCCAGCCCATGATGGTCACGTCGTAGCCGTCTACCGATTCGGCAGCTTCCGCGATCGGATCCTGCGCCGCGAGAGCGGCTTCGTAGCTTTCATATTTAAAATAGTTGAACGGATAGTAGCGCACCGTGCGGCCGATGTTGATGATGGACGCAGGGTCGCCGCGCGAGCCGTCTGCATTCACATAATAGATGGCGCCGTGCGTATCTACCGTGTTCGTATAGGCGTCACGCATCGTCTGGGTGAAGAAGTTGCGGTTGTACGCCAAGCCGAAGGACGAGAAGTCTTTCGGGAGAGCATAGACGCCGGCGGTCCTGCCGTCTGCCGTCTGGAAGCTGCCGCCGTGGCCATCGGGGCCGGGGTCGCCGACATAGGTGACGGGGTCGCCGATGGTTCCGTCTTCTTCCACAAACGCATACGCGCCGATCGCGTCGCTCCAAATACCGTTCGGGTTGTAATCGTTCCAGTTTACGTAATCGGTCAGGTCAAGGACTGCATCGTTCAAGGCAAAAGACTTGACGTATTTCGGGGATACGTAGATGACGTCGTCCGCCTTGCCGGAAGCGATCTCTCTCTGTACCTGCGAGAAGTACAGGTTTGTATCGCTTTGGAACGAAAGGCCGACGTTGATCTTGTCTTTGCCGATCTCGTCTGCATGCTTTTCAGCATATTGATCTGCCCATTGCTCGATCAGCTGCCTGTTTGTTTCTTGATCTGCGGCACCGGCAAAGACGAAGACGGTAAAGTCATAATTTGTATAAGCCGATACATACGAGAAAACAAACAATGCAACCATCACAACGATCAGCCCAAACACGACGATCTTGTTGACAATTTTCTGCATTATGTTCCTCCTTACAAATTTCATCCGCGGCACGGCGGAGGGCGAAAAGGGAGATTTGCCGCGTTTTCATGGGAAAACGCGGCAGAGGGCCCTCTGCCTTGCTCAAGCGACCTGCCGAACGGATTGGGTGCACGGCGGCAAACTTTGCGGAGAAAAAAGAAAACACCCGCACAAAACAAACACTTTCAGCCGTTCCCCGATGAACGACAAAACCATTGTCCGTTTAATGCGAGTGCCCATCCCCCCTTTGCACGCCGTTTATTGTATTCTTATCATAACACACAATTTTCACCGTGTCAATACTTAAATTCAAATTTTTTGTGAAATTTTTATTGTTTTTAAGCTATTTTTTGGTCGAAAAAACCAATTAACGTTCACTTATAACAAAATCGGCGTATTTGATAAAAATTATCGACCCCCTGCCCTCGCCCGTTCTCCCCCGCCGTCACAGGGCTGTCACCGTTTCCGCCGCCCGCCTTGCCCGCCGAAGGGGGAAATCTTGCGCGGTGCGTATCGGTTACGAACGCCTTCCCTATTCATGCCTTCACCCTTTTTAAGGGGGAAGGTGGCACGCATATATAGGGCTCCCAAAAAGTATCGAAGAACTTTTTGGGAAGAGGAGCGGCAGGCGCAACGGGCAAGGCGGCAAGCATAGCGCGCCGTCTGCCATGGCGCCTTGACGCGACGAGGATGAGGGTTGTTCCGTCCTCATTATTAACCGCTCCGCCTAAAACAAGGATGGTATCCCCTCATCAGGCGCTTCGCGCCAGCTTCACCCTCAGGGGGAAGCCATGTAGAGAACCGTGTTCGGAACAGCTTTTGCGCCCTATACAAGATCCCTCCACTCGCTTCGCTCGGTCGGGATGACAAGGGAGAAATGTAGAATGTAGAGTGTAAAATGTAAAATTCAGGATGTATTCAAAAAATGTTTTATACATCGTCCAAAACTTTACATTCTACATTTTACATTTACCATTCAAAAAGAGATCCTTCGGCTCGCTACGCTCGCTCAGGATGACATGGGGCGGCGTGGGCGCGTCGCGCATGCGGCGCGGGATACGAAATGCAGACAAAAAAGGGCCTCCCGCGGGAAGCCCTTTCTGTTCATATTCAAAAAAACAATAAACGCACTGCTGCACCGCGCTGCGGCGGCACCTTATTCAGCGCTGTTCCTTTTCGTCTACGATCTCGACGATCTCGCTGATGCGGTTCAGGTCGTCGGTATTATAATAATCGATGTAGATGCGGCCCTTTTTGTCGTTGCCGATGAGCGATACCTTGGTCTTAAAGGTGTGGCGCATGCGGTCGATGAGGTCTTTCAGCTCGATGGAGACCTGCTGCTTCTTCTTTTCTTTTTTATCGGCGATCTCTTCGGGGGAGGAGAAGTAGTCGCGCACGTTGCGCTCGATGTCTCGCACCGAAAGGCCGTCTCGGATGGCGGTCTCGGCGAGCTTATACTGCGCGTCTTCGGGCAGGGTGACGAGGGCGCGGGCGTGGCCGGCGCTCAATTTGCCCGACGAGACGAGGGTGATGACCTCGGGCGAGAGGGAGAGGAGGCGCAGGGTGTTGGTGACCGCGGGGCGAGATTTGCCGATGCGCTCGGCGAGCTCTTCCTGCGTGAGGTGATACTCGTCCATCAGCTGCTTCATGGCGGTGGCGGCCTCGATGGGGTTGAGGTCTTCGCGCTGCAAATTTTCGATGAGGGAGATCTCTTTGATCTGGCGGTCGTCGTACTCGCGCACCACGACGGGGATCTGCTGCTTGCCCGCGATCTTGGAAGCACGGTAACGGCGCTCGCCGGCGATGATCATATATTTGCCGTCCGGCATCTGATTGACGACGATGGGCATGATGAGGCCGTGCTTTTTGATGGAGTCTGCCAGCTCGTTGAGGGCGGCTTCGTCAAAGTGTTTGCGCGGCTGGTTGGGGTTGGGGCGGATGAGGTCGATATCTACTTCTTGCAGCCCCTTGATGTCTTCGGGCAGCGGCTGCGGCAGTTCTGCACCCTTTGCCGCGTTCCCGTACGCCTCTTCGGTATCCGAAAACAGTGCGGACAGCCCTCTGCCCAATCCTCTGGGTGGTGTTTTCATAATTCTCCTCCTGAAATGTTCTCTGCCCTCCCCTGCGGGGGCAGCAAATGTTTTCTGCCCTCCCCTGCGGGGACAGCGCGGCTTTTCGATAAATGCAGAATGTAAAATGTAAAATTCAGGATCCGGTATCGAATGATTTTCGGCGCATCCGGAATTTACCGTTTCTCGTTGACCGTTCCGCATTCCCCTATATACTATATATAGATATGGAAAGCGAATACGCCGCGTATATACGCGGGCGGGGCTTACTTGCGCGCCTCTCTCGCGAGGCGTTCCCCGCGCGGACGAAGCCGAAGCCCGCCGCCAAAGGGCTTACTTGCGCGCCTCTCTCGCGAGGTATTCCTGCGTGAGCGCCTTGTAGGCGCGGGCGCCTGCGCACTTGGGGTCGTGCAGCATGATCGGCTTGCCGTACGAAGACGCCTCCACCAGCCGCACGTTGCGCGGGACGACGATCTCGAACAGGCGCTTGGTGAAGAACTTTTTGATCTCGTCGGCGATCTGTTTGGAGATGACGGAGCGGCTGTCGTACATGGTCAGCACCACGCCGTCTACATCCAGCACGGGGTTGAGGTGCTTTTTGACCAGGGTGATGGAGTTCATCAGCTGCGACAGCCCTTCCAGGGCGTAATATTCGCTCTGGATGGGGATGATGACCGAATCTGCCGCGGCGAGCGCGTTGATGGTCAAAAGCCCCAGCGAGGGCGGGCAGTCGATGAGGATATAGTCGTACTTGTCTTTGACCTCGGCAAGGGCTGCCTGCAGCACCTTTTCGCGGTTCTTTTTATAGACGAGCTCCACCTCCGCGCCTGCGAGGTCGATATTGGAAGGGAGCAGGTCCAGCCCCGGCACCTCTGTATGCACGATGTGTTCGGAGGCCTTTTCTTCGTCGATGATGACGCTGTACATCGACTTTTTCAGCGTGCTCTTTATCAGCCCCATGCCCGTGGTGGCGTTGCCCTGCGGGTCGATGTCGACCAGCAGCACCTTTTTGCCCGCCTCGGCGATGTACGCCGCCATGTTGACGCAGGTGGTCGTCTTGCCGACGCCGCCCTTTTGGTTGGAAAACGAAACGATTTTTCCCATGCCGCTTTGTCCTTCTTTCGATATTCTTTCGCTTGTGCCTGCTTCTGCCGGCAGTTGTTCCGGCAGCGCGGCGGCCCTGCCGCCCGCCGCTCCCCATGCGGGAAGCGGCGGGCGGCGCTGCAGGCTCGCATGCCTGCGCGGCCCCGCCTTGTGCGCGTCAGCGTGCCGCCGACGCGCGGGGTATTTTGTTTAGTTCTTACGGATCGCCTGCCCGCCTTTTTTCTTTCTTCTATATTATATTGAATGGAAAACGGCGGCGCGAGTCAGTCTTTGTCTGGTTCGCTCGGGGTGGTGCCGCTTGCGGGCTCCTCTTCGGGCTGCGAAGGCTGCTCTGCCGGCTGCGGCTGCTCTTTGGCGGCGGCGTCGCCGGCGGCGCCCTTCTCCGCCTGTTCCGCCTGCTTTTTGGCGGTTCCCGTCTCTTCTTTGACGAAGCGCGCAAAGGGATTTTCCGTCTCCATCTTCTCGTACTTATCCATGTGGGCGTACACCTCGTCGGGCGAGGCGCCCTCCAGCAGCATATCCACCTCTTCGGTGTAGATGGTCTCGCGCTCGATGAGCACGCGGGCCATGTTGTCGAGGATCTTGCGGTTGGCAGTGAGCAGCTCTACCGCACGCGCATGCGCCTCTTCGATGATCTTGTGCACCTCGTCGTCGATGACGGATGCCGTCTCGTCCGAATAGCCGCTGTGCGCTTCCATATCCCTGCCGAGGAAGATGGGGTTATCCGATTTATAAGTGACCAGCCCCACGCGCTCGCTCATGCCCCATTCGGTGACCATCTTGCGGGCGATCTCGGTGACGCGCTGCAAATCGTTGGAGGCGCCCGTCGATACGTCTTTGATGACCAGCTCTTCGGCGACGCGGCCGCCCAGCAGCTCGCACACGAAATCCAGCAGTTTTGCCTTGGTCATGTGGTTGTCGTCGCTGTCCGGCCTTGTCATGGTATAGCCGGCAGCCATGCCGCGGGCGATGATGGAGACCTCCTGCACGGGGTCGCAGTGCTTGCACAGCTTGGCGATAATGGCGTGGCCGCTCTCGTGATAGGCGGTGATGCGCTTATCCGACTCGGTGACCAGCCTGCTCTTTTTCTGCGGGCCGAGCAGCACCTTGTTGATGCCCTCGAACAGTTCCTGGTTGCCGATCATCTTTTTATTGGCGCGCGCCGTGAGGATGGCGGCCTCGTTCAGCAGGTTTTCCAGGTCGGCGCCCGAAAAACCGCTGGTCATGCGGGCAAGGATCTTGAAGTTGACGTCGGGCGCCAGCGGTTTGTTACGCGCGTGTACCTTTAAGATAGATTCGCGCCCGCGCACGTCGGGAAGGTTGACGTGGATCTGCCTGTCGAATCGGCCGGGGCGCAGCAGCGCCGGGTCCAAGATGTCGGCGCGGTTGGTCGCAGCCATGACGATGATGCCCTCGTTGGTCTCGAAGCCGTCCATCTGCACCAGCAGCTGGTTGAGGGTCTGCTCGCGCTCGTCGTGCCCGCCGCCGAGGCCCGTGCCGCGCTGGCGGCCGACGGCGTCGATCTCGTCGATGAAGATGATGCACGGCTGGCTCTTCTTCGCTGCGTCGAACAGATCGCGCACACGCGACGCGCCCACGCCGACGAACATTTCCACGAAGTCGGAACCGGAAATGGAGAAGAAAGGCACGTTCGCCTCGCCGGCTACGGCCTTGGCAAACAGCGTTTTACCCGTTCCCGGAGGGCCTACCAGCAGGATGCCCTTGGGGATCCTTGCGCCCAGGTCGGAGAACTTGCGCGGCGATTTTAAGAACTCTACGACCTCCGCCAGCTCCGCCTTCTCTTCTTCTGCGCCTGCCACGTCGGAGAAGCGCACTTTGATGTTGGAGTTTACGCGGGCCTTGGTCTTGGCAAAGCTCATCGCCTTGCTGGAACCGCCCTGTGTCTGCCGTATCAGCAGCCAAAATACCACGCACACCAGCACTACGCCGACCAGCGGCACTAAATAGGATATCCAGCTGCCCTCATTTGGGTCCGCCTGATACAGTTTGATGCCGTTCGCCTCGGCGGCGGCGACGATGCGGTCGTATTCGTCGGTAAAGCGGCCGATGGTCGTCGTATAGACTTTGCGGCCGTCCCTGTCGATCGCACTCACGTTGTACAGTTCGATCTGGATCTCGTCGATGCCGTATTGGTTCTCCGCATCTTCGATGATCTGGAAGAACTCGATGTTATCGACTTCCTGGCGTTGGCCTTGCCCGAGCACTGAGGTCAACGCGATAGACAATACCAAGATCAATACGATGCCCAGCATTGTCCAAAGCAGTATTTTAGATGTTTTACTCATGCAATTCGATCGTCTCCTTGTCGCTCCTTCTTTTTTTGGAATTTATGCCGCACGCCGTCGTGCAGCTTCGCCGCATGCAATACGCCTGCCGCGTTTGAAATTTACACACCGATTATAGTAGTATGCCCGTTTTCAAGGCGGCGTAAACGGTTTGCGGCAATGTTTCATGTGACACATTTTGTCTATCATGCCCAAAGCGGCAAACTTTTGCAGCAGCTATGTTCCTATCATACCATAAATTGCAAAAAATTACAACAATTCCTTGCAAATTTTTTTGCAAAAGCTATTTTTTTATTCGCTTTTCACTTTTTAACCATATTTTTAGCTATGCGTATGCCAAAATTCGGCCGATTTTTGCCTTTTTGCAGGCCTTAAAATGTTTCATATGGAACATCCTCGGAAAAGGCCGTGTTTCACGTGAAACATATCGAAAATGAGATGCGAGCTTGTTTTTTGGTTATATGAGGCGGTCCTTTTGACTGTTTCATATGAAACACTCATAGTACCGAAAAAGGTTTTGCGTATTCAATTTTTGATATGTTTCATATGAAACAATAGTCGTCAAATGGACGCGAACTTGCACAAAATAGATCGGCGGAAATTTTGCTTAAAACATACGAACGGCTTATTCAATACGGGCCTCCGAAAATTTGATTTTTGAAAATGATTCTGTCTCAGAACGTCTGGCGGGCTTTTTTGAACGACCAAAATACAGCCGATATGACCGTTTTACCGAAATTACAGGAAAAGCGTCTTGATTTTCGAGCAAAAATCAGCCAAAATAGCAAAGATAATCATGCGATTTCAAGGTCATAAAAATTCATCGGAATCGGCTAAAATCGGCGATAGAACAGCTCTTTTCGGCGGAAGTGCAGTTTGCATACGGGTAAATTTTCCATGTACACACCGTAGATCTGCCTGCGCATACTTCATTGTGGAATTGTGGATAAAAATTGTGGATAACTGTGGAAATGTGAACAGCTTCAAGGAAAGGCTGCGATCTTTCATGTATAGGAACACGCTTTTTAGTCAATATATATGCCGCAAATAATAGATCGGACGGAACAGGCAATGGAATATACATTTCATCCCCATAACAGTTTAGCGCCGCTGGGAATGGCGCAGATCTTGCGCCGCAATTTACAGGGGCGCATACCCGTCATCGCCTGCGTCGGCAGCGATCTTTCCATCGGCGACAGCTTGGGCCCGCTCGTCGGCAGCATGATCAAGCAGCAATGCGCGGCGCTGTTCGTCTACGGAACGCTGGCAAACCCGGTGACGGCCAAAGAAGTCGTGTACCTGCGCGAATTCATCGCCGAAACGCACCCGCACAGCCCCGTCGTGGCGGTAGACGCGGCGGTAGGGGCAAAGGACGAGGTCGGCCTCATCCGCATCGGCGAGCAAGGCATCCTCCCCGGCTCGGGCGCGCAGAAGAAGCTGGGGCGGATCGGCGACGTCGGTATCCTCGGCATCGCCGCCGAGCGCTCGCCCATGCAGGCGGCGCTGCTGCACCTCACGCGCCTGGGCGGCATCTACCGCATGGCGCAGCTGATCGCGGCGGGCATTTGCGCCTATGTACAGGGCTGCGCCCATTTCAGCGCCATAGGGGAGGCGCCAACAAAGCGCGCCTTCCCCACGGCAAGCGGACAGATGTAAAATGCAGAATAGAAAGTGCAGAATTTCCGACACACAATCAATGGCGCGGCAGCGGCGCTGCTTCAAGGATCAAAAGTTCACTACAAGGCAAAAAATAAGAATGGCGCAGAGACTGCGCCATTCCATATCAAAAGGAACATAAAGGAGTTAACAATACGTCGTATGAGCAAATTCAAGATCTGCGGCGAAAACCGCAGAGGGCTTCCATAACTGCGGCGAAAACCGCAGAGGCTTCCATAACTGCGGAAAAAATCGCAGAGGAACTTAATAGACGCGGCGGATATCGCCAACGATGCCGTAGGAGCTGCGGAAGGACGCCAAGTCGCGGTCTCCGCGGATGAGCATGACGTCGCGGAAGGCGCCCGTTTCGCGGCTTAAAAAGCCTGCTGTGGCCTCTCCCGTGCAGATGCTGACGCTGAGCACGGGTTCTTCTAAAGAGACGTCATAATTTGGTTTTACCTTTCTCTGAAAAAACCATCTCTTCATATGCAAGTACCTACAAAAAACATCTGACTAAGCCGCACGCAATGCCGCGGGCGGCGATTTTTACCGTTTATTTGAGACAAGTCAGACTGCGCGACTCGCGTTTCCGCTCGCCGCTCCGCTCAGGGTGACAGGGAATGATGGCAAAAGCCTTTTCTGTTATCAGAATTTTTAATACCGCTGTTTGCGCATCTTTCCGTCCTTTTTGTGGATGGTGATGCTGCCGTCCTGATTTTCCGCCAGCTTTTTGGCGTAGGCGATGGCCTCGGCCTGCGTGTCGAACAATTTGATCGCCTTCACGCCCTTGGCGAACTTCACCTGCCACTTGCCGTCTTCTTTGCGCAGCGAAACGTGATAGTTGCGCGCAGCCGTGCGCTCGTCGCCTTTTTGAGCGCCGACGGCCGCTTCGTCCGCCTTTGCCGCGTTCTCGGCGGCAGCTGCCACGGTTGGCGTATTCTTTTCTTCCATACACAACTTCCCCCTTTTTACACATCTATTGTAACACACTTTTCCACAAAAATCAAGATTTCCACAATAAAATGTTGATAACTTTGTCGAAATTTTCGATATTTTGGGGGTTTATGGCCCGCAAAGTACAAATTGCGCGGCGCAGTTGCCCACATGTTGTTGATAACTTGAAAACGAATACGTCGCGCGGAACAATTCAAACGCACATGAAAAAGGGCCGCAAGAGGGGAAAAAGGAAAAGCGGAAAGAAGAAAAAGAAACGAGAAAGGGGAATGGAAGGAAAAAGGAAGAGGGGAAAAAGGAAAGAAAGGGGAAGGAAAAAAAAGGAAAAAAAGGAACGACTCGCTTCCCTCGATCGGGATGACGGAGATAAGTGTAAAATGTAAAATGTAAAGTGTAGAATTTTGGATGGATCAAAAAGTATTTTATTTTCTTTCCGAAATTTACCATTCTACATTCTAAATTTTACATTTAAGAAGAGATCCTTCGACTCGCACGGACTCAAAATAAGGCTCCCAAAAAGTATCGAAGAACTTTTTGGGAAGAGGAGCGGCAGGCGCTGCGGGCAAGGCGGCAAACGCAGTGCGCCGTCTGCCATGGCGCCTTGGCGCGACGAGTTCAGGATGACAGAGAGGGAAGCAACGCGAACGCCCGCCTATGTCACCCTGAGCGGAGCGGCGAAGGCAAAGCCGAGCCGCGAAGTCGAACGGGTCTCTCTTTCTGTCATTTCGACCGAGAAGGGCTGCAAGCCCGCCGAGTGGAGAAATCTTGCGCGGTGCGTATCGGGAAACGAACTCTTTTTGCCGTGTTCTTCCCTGCTTTTGCGTCCTATACAAGATCCCTCTGCTCGGTCGCTCGTTTCTCTCGCTCCCTCGGTCGGGATGACAGAGATAAGTGTAAAATGTAAAGTGTAAGATGTTCCGCCACGGCGGGATGATACAAAACAAACGCCCCCCGCGCATCCATACAAAAGAAGGTGCGGGGGGCTGAAAAAAAGACAGAGCCGCAGGTTTCCCTGCGGCTCTGCTTTTAAGGATAAGGAAGCACAAATACTTCGGCGGATGCTCATTTCTTTTTTAGGATCGTTCGAGAAGTACAAATGCCACGACGGGCAGTTTATTTCAAATAATGACAAAGCCGCAGGTTTCCCTGCGGCTCTGCTTTTAAGGATAAGGAAGAACAAGTACCTGAATAGGCTATTTCCTTTTTAGATCGGTCAAGGAAGAACTATTCCCTGCATGGGCTGTTTCCTTTTCCAATCAATGCAAAAGGACAAGTGCCTCAGCGGACTTTTTCCTTTTTGGGTTTGACGAGGAATACCGTCCAGACGACCAGGCCCGCGACCGCCGCTACGTCGATGACGACCAGCAGGATGATCCACCAGGCGAAGGACTCCGCCCTGTCTGCCACGCCGACGTTGGCGTTGAAGATGGTGTCGAGGCTGTCATGATCGAAGGTGTGGTTGTAGTAGATGGTATCGACCAGCGTGTAGAGCACGTTGTGTGCAGCCCTGCGCGCGCAGACGATATCCGTCGGGTCGGAGGTATCCAGGCCGCCGCCCAGGGTGAAGCCCATCGGGTTGAGCCAGATGTCGTTGCCGGCGCGGATACCCTGGCGGGTGTTCATCGTGCCCGGTTCGCCGCCCATCGACCAGTCGGTGACGACCGTACCCTGGAAGCCCCATTCGGTGCGGAGGATATCGGTGAGGAGCGCGTGGTTGGCGCCCGTCCAGATGGAACCGAGGTTGTTGAAGGAAGACATCACCGCATTCGAGCCGCCCTCTTTGACGGAGAGCTCAAACGGCTTGAGGTAGATCTCGCGCAGCACCTGTTCGGGCAGCCAGGTGTTCCAGTCGCGGCCGTTGGGGCCGGATTCGCTGACCACAAAGTGCTTCATGTAGCAGTACAGGCCATTGATCTTGGCGCCGTGGATGACGTTTGCCGCCAGGTTACCGGACAAGATCGGGTCTTCCGAATAATATTCGTAGTTACGGGAGGTATAGTTGGTGCGGTGCAGGTTGATGCCGGGCGCATACCAGCCGTTGATGCCGGTGGCGTTCGCTTCCACGCCCATCGACAGGCCCATCTGCAGCATCAGGTCTTTATTCCAGGAGCAGCCGAGCAGGCACTCGCAGGGATACGCCGTCCAGGTATCGGTGACGGTAGAGCCGCCCCAGTCGCCGGAGAGGGAGTTGGTGTTGAAGCCTGCGGGGCCGTCAAAGTCCGCCTGCTGCTGCTTGCCGACCGATTCGATGGCGGGGTTGAAGAAGCCGCTGTTGTGCACCAGATTTACAAGTTCGCTGACTTCGATCTGGTCGAGCAGGGTATCCCACTCTTCTGCATCGTAATCGGAAAGGATGGCGAACAGATCGTAATCGTACTGCAAGCTGCCTTCCTCGTCGGTATAGGTGACCATCAGCGCGTTTTCGCCGTTGTCAACGCCCTGCGTAGGCGCCGTATCGGTGTCGTACGAAGGGTCGTACCACTCGGCGGCGATGCGGTTGGCTTCCGCGGCCTCGGTGGGCAGGGGAGCCTGTTCGTCGGGGAAGGTGCCTGCAAAGTCTGCGCGGGAGAGATATTCCTGCGTCACGCCCGCCGTGCTGCCGTCGATGGGCACGCCCGCGTAAGCGGTCTCGCCCGTAAAGCGCGTCTCGATCGCCTCGCCCGTCACGGGATCTTCCGAGAAGACGATGTCTTCGTCGATGGTAAAGTCTACCGTCGCATTTGCCATCTGGTCGGCGCCGTTCATCTTCAGCGTGTGCGAATCGGTACGCAGGCTGATGGTATAGGTGCCGGCATCCAGCTCGTAGGTGGCGCGGCCGTTGTCGTTAGCGTCGGTGGCGTCGAAGGAAGCCATGTCGTACGCCGTAAAGGTCAGCGTCAATTCTTCGCTCTGGCCAGGGTCGAGCGCCACGGTCTTGTCAAAGTCGAGCAGGTTGACTTCCGCCTTCTCGATCTCGCCCTCAATATATTCGGGGGTATAGTACAGCTGCACGACGTCTTTGCCCGCCGTATCGCCCGTGTTGGTCACCAATACGGTGACGGTGATCTCGGTATTCTTGTTGGAATCGGTCAGGCTCCCGGCGCTGCCGAGGGCAACTTCTTCCTCGCCGATCTCCACGCTCAACAGATCCCATTCGAATTCCGTATAAGAGAGGCCGAAGCCGAAGGGGAACTGCACCTGCTCTTCGTAGCTGCTGCCCTGGGCTTCAAAATAGCCCTCCGCGTCGGCGGTCTCGTACCATCTGTAGCCGTAGTAGAGCCCTTCGGAATACTGGATGTTGGTGCCGGAATCGCCGCTGCCGGCGCTTTCGGTGTTGTTATAGGCGGGGTCGTTGGAAGGGTCGTACGAATACAGGTCGGAAAGTTTGCCCGAGGGGCTGATGGGCTTGCCCTTCAGCGTTTCGCCCTTCAAGATCTCGCCGATGGCGGTGGCGCCCGACTGGCCGGTGAGGCCGACGTACATGGCGGCGTCTACGCCTTCGTCATCCAAAAATCCGCAGTGCATCGCGTTCGAGGTGTTCAAAAGCACGATGACCTTGCCGAAGCGCTCGGTCACGTTGTCCAAAAGCTCCTGCTCGGGATCGGTGATCTGCAGGTAGGTCTTGTTCTCGTTGACGGCGCCCTGCGTCTGGCTGTGGGGCTGCTCGCCGATGTTCTCGCCGCCCAGACGGCTGAACACGACGATGGCGATATCCGAATATTCCTGCGCCGCGTCGAACTGCGCGTCGGTGATGTCCGGCTCGTCCAGCCAGTAGGCGTTGTCGGCGGCGCTGCCGCGGCCCACTTCAAAATCGTCGTAAATTGCTTCCAGGTCGGTGTTGTACTCGATGCCGTTCTCCGTCAATGCGTCCTGCAAGGTGATGGCCTTGCTTTCGGAAATGGTGGAAGAACCGCTGCCGATGCCCTTCATCAAAAACCCGTCGAAAGACGCGGCGTCGGAAGGGTCGTAAGCGCTGAAGCCGAACAGGTTGACCTTGGTCTCGCCTTCATCGAAGGGGAGCGCGGGGTTGCCGTCTTCATCCTCCTGGTTCTTGAGCAAAACGATGCTGTCCTCAGCCAAAGTGCGGACGAGCTCGTCGCTCTGCTGCAGCGTCTGCTGGATGCTGTCGCTGTTGAAGTCGATGTTGACGCCGCCGCTGAAGTAGTTGGTGATGGCGCCCGCAAAGATGCCCGCAGCCACATTCGCCGCGATCAGCACGATCAGCAAAAACGCGATGATCGGAAAGCATATCGCTCTCTTTACCTTTCTTGTCATCAGAAAACATTCTCCTTTATCAAATTTTTTTTGTTTTTGTTACAAGCCTGCAAATGATTTTTTCCGGCGCATTCCTCCTCTTTGCTGTTCTTCCGCGGGCGCTCTGCGCTGCACCCGCAAAAATCAGTGCCATTATACCAAAAAGAAAAATTTTATCAACACATTTTCTTTTTTGGTCATTTTCTTTGCGTACTTTACAATTTTTTTCCTCCGCCCGCCGCACAAGATGCATATTTTTCCCTTCTTTTGCCCGCAGGCGTCGCCGCCGCACAGACATCAAATGCAGCCGCCCTGCATTGTGCGCAAAAAATTTTGTATATTATGTAAAACGTATGGAACAAAGGCCGTTTGTATGGTATCATGTAAGCGTCAAAAACGCTGGCAATAATTTTCAAATTGCGTCTTTACAACGGCGGCTTTTTATTGTATAATGGATATACGATTATCAAAGGCAAGGCAAAAACAGCGGGGCTGCTTCGGCTTTGCCAAAAACACGAGGAATGCCAATGACCAAGATCGCTATCATTGAAGACGACGCCGCCTTTCGCGAAACGCTGCAAAGTTACCTGCACCGCATGGAACAGTCGGGCGCCGGCGAATACAAATTCTCTATCGACTGCTTTCAAGACGGGCTTTCCTTTTTAGATTCTTACCGCCCCGACTTTCAGATCGTATTGATGGACATCGAAATGCCGTATATGGACGGCATCAAGGCGGCGCAGAAACTGCGCGAGCTGGACGATACCGTCTGCCTCATCTTCATCACCAATATGGCGCAGTATGTGTTCAAGGGCTACGAAGTCAGCGCCATGGACTTCATCTTAAAGCCCGTCAGCTACGAGACCTTTTCCTTCAAAATGGAAAAAGCCATCGCCGCCGCAAGCAGGTTCGGCCGGCAGGAAAAGCTGCTCAAAACGGAAAGCGGCTACGCGCGCATCGCCGTTTCAGACATTTATTATATCGAAGTCGTGCAGCACAAGCTCTTATATCACACGGTGCGCGGCGCCTTTGAAGTGTGGGGCATCATGGCCAAGGCGGAAGAAGAATTCTCCCCCCTCGGCTTTGCCCGCTGCAACGTCAGCTACCTGGTCAACCTGCGCCACGTCATGCAGGTCCGCGGCGACTACGTCACCGTCGGCGGCGATCAACTCAAGATCAGCCGCTCGTATAAAAAAGATTTTATGCAGTCTATCATGCTCTTTTACAGCCAGGGTGGCAGTGCGGCGCGCTGAACGCGCTTTTCTACAACATATTTTTTCCGCGCCCTGCCGCCCGAAGGAGCTCATTCCGCTTATATAGGGGGACCAGACCATGGAAGAATTCACGATCCTTCTTTTCCGCTTTTCAATGGCGTTCGCGCCCCAGCTATGGCTCGCGGAGATGCTGTTCAACTATAAGGGCATGCGGCGCAGGTTCTTTTGGCTGTCTGCCGTGCTCTTCGGCGCCGCCTTCAGCATTTTGCCGGAACTTCTCCCCGACACATACTTTACTCCCTGGCTGACCGTCGGCGGCTGGATACGCCTGAGCTACCTGCTGCTGTTCCTGCTGTCACTGCTGGGGCTGTGGCTGTGCTTCAAGGCCCCGTTCACCGACCTCTTATTCATCGCCACCATGGCATACGCCCTGCAAAACGGCACCTTCAGCTTGGCGGAGTTCGTGCGGCAATCTTCCCTGCCCATGCTCCCTTCCACCCTCATCCGCCTCGGCGTCATGGCGGCGGGCTACATTTTGTTCTACTTTTTCATCGTCCGCAACATGGACCGCCACGGCAGCGTCGGCTTCAAAAAGCTGCCCATCCTCATCTTCGCCGTGGCTACGCTGGTCGTGGCGTACCTCGTCAACATGTACATGCAGGCGTTCGAGCGCGAAGTCACCTCGGCGCGGCTGTTCAACATCATCGCCGACCTTCTGCTCCTCGTCTGCCTGTCAGACCTGCTCCGCAACACCCGCCTGCAGCGCGACGCCGAGATCACCGAACAGCTGCTGAAAATGACCGAACAAAAGCACCGCCTCACGCAGGAAAATATCGAGATCATCAACCGTAAGTGCCACGACTTAAAGCACCAGTTAGACCTGTACGGCGCCGCCCCTCCCGATGCCGACAGGGCGGAATACCTGCAGGAGCTGAAAAACTCCATCCAGATCTACGATTCTTCCATCCAGACGGGCAACAAGGCGTTAGACGCGGTGCTGATGGAAAAAAGCCTGCTGTTCAACCGCTTTTCCATCGACTTTTCGTATATCGTAGACGGCGCCTGCCTCTCGTTCATGAAAAACAGCGACGTCTTCACCCTCTTCGGCAACGCGCTCGACAACGCCTTTGAAAGTTTGCAGGCGGAAAAGCCGGAAAACCGCACCATCGTCCTCAAGGTGAACAAACACGGCAGGCTGGTCAGCATCTGTCTTGAAAATTTCTGCTCCCGCGAATTGCAGTTTGAAGACGGCCTGCCCGTCTCCACCAAGCAAAACAACGGCTACCACGGCTTCGGCATGAAGAGTATCCGCTATGTGGTGCAAAAATATAAGGGCGAAATGCTGGTGTATAAAAAAGAAAGGCGCTTTGTGCTGGAAATATTGTTCACTTGCTGAAACTAAAGGCAAACGATAAGAGGACCTCTCCCTGCGGAGAGGTCCTCTTTGTATTCTTTGTATTCTGCTTATTCTTCGTCTTTCGGCGTTTCCGTCTGCTTCATGTCGTTGCTGTTGCCCAGGTAGGTGCCGAAGTAGGGCTGCCGTTTGGAACGGGGCAGGCCCGTGGCGCGCGGCCGTTCACGGCGGTCTCTGTCGTATCCGCCGCGGCGATCGTCTCTGCGCCTGTCGTAGCGGCGCTCATTCTGCGCGCCGTCGCCGCCGGCGTCGCGGTCGTAGCTCTTGCGCCTGTTGTCGTAGCCGCTCCTGTCCCTGTCGTACCCGCCGCGCCTGTCATAGCCGCTCCGCTCGCGGTCGTATCCGCCGCGGCGCTCGCGGTCGTAGCGGCCTCTGCCGCCCCGCCTGTCTGCGCCCGGGCGCAGGTTGTTGGGGATGACCACCACATAACGGTTGGGCTCTTTGCCCTCGCTCGCCGTCTTCACCTCGGTGCTGTCGGCAAGGGCGGCGTGGATGATGCGCCGCTCGTAGGGGGTCATGGGCTCGATGGATACCTTCCTGCCCAGCCGCACCGCCTTGGCCGCCAGTTTTTCAGCCAGATGCTTGAGCGTCAGTTCGCGCTTGTCGCGGTAGCCTTCGCAGTCCACCACGATGCGCTTGTATTCCTCTCTGCCGATGTTCGCCACGGCGCCCGCAAGCACCTGCAAGGCGTCCAGCAGCTCGCCGCGGTGGCCTACCAAAGCGTAGGTGTTGGCGGTGATCACGTTGACCCTCGTATGCTCTCCGTCTTCGTCCAGTTCGGTGGTGGCGGAAACGTGCATCAGTTCAAACAGCCCGTCCAAAAACTCCGCCGCGCGCTCGCCGTCGGTGGGCTTTTTGCCCATGCTGACGCGCGCCTTCACGGCCTTTGTAAACAAGCCGCCCTTTTTGCCCTCTTCCAGCACGGTGATCTGCGCCTCTTCGCGCCCGATGCCCAGCGTCCGCAGCCCTTCTTCGATGGCCTCTTCTACCGTTTTGCCGCTGAATTCGTACTCTTTCATTTGGTTTTTCCTCCCTTCCGCTCATTGCCTGTCTTGCGTGCCGACTGCGGAATCCTTTGGTTGTATTTTGCCTGTATCTCCAGCTCTTCTTTCTTCTTGAAGCGCGCGTCGATCACCAGATTGATGAGAAGCGTGCTGACGATGCTGTACAGGTTGCTCACGATCATGTAAATACTGAACGCCGCGCTGTAAAAGAAGGAGAACACGCCGAACATCAGCGGCATGATGACCATCATCATGTTCTGCGTCTTCTTGCCGCGGCCGTCCGCCGTCTGCAATTCGTTCTGCGCCTTCTGGCTGCGAGAGATGATGAACTGCGACAGGAACATGGTGCCGATGGAGATGACGATGAGGATATAATACCCGTTGGCGGCGTCTTTTTCCGCCGTCAGATCGTAAGTGATCTCGTTATAGTGGTCGGCGTCGATGCCCTTTTCCTGCTGCAGCGGGTGCTGGTAGGAGGTATCGGGCAGCCAAATGTTCTTCACCCACAAAAAGCCGGCGTCGAACTCTTCATACGCCTCCGCCGCTGCCGCGCGGCCGATGATGCGCATCGCCTCGGCGGCGACGTTCGCGTCTCCGCTGATGCCCGCATTCGCGCGCGCCTTCTCTACGGCGGCTTTCATGGCGGCGTCGCCGCTTGCCAGCGTCTCTTCCGCCTTCACGTTGTATTCGGTAGACTCCGCCTTGACCACGGGGCCTTGTTCCGCGTCGGTATTGCTCCAGTCGTAGCCGTCCAGCTCTTCTGCCGTCAGCCCCGCCTTGTCCAATTCCAGCGATTTTTTCACCACGATCTCGATGAGCGACTCTTCCGAGGTATACGTCTCGATGCGCGTATAGGGGATCACGCCCGCATCCGAGCTCTGCCCCTCTTCGTAGCGCACGCCCGCAAGGTTCGCGCTCTCGATCTCGGGCGCATATTGCAGCACCGCGGCGTTATACTGCCTGGTCATCTCGCGGTAGACGTCGAGGTTTGCAAACTGCGAATAGTCGGAAAACGCGCCCATGACGATGAAGAAGATGACGATGGTGACGAGGGAAGGCAGGCATGCCCCCAGCATCGAATAGCCGTTCTTCTTGTACAGCTCCATCATCTTGGCGTTGTACGTCTGCTGGTCGTTCTGGTATTGCTTCTGCAATTTTTCCAGCTGCGGCCGCATCTTTTCCATCTTCAGGCTGTTTTTGCGCATCGAAGCCTTTGAAAAGATGTCGAGCGGCAGGGTGATGGTCTTCAAGATGAGCGTAAATAAAATGATGCCCACGCCCACCCAGGGCAGCCAGGTCACGATCCATTGCACCACCACGCCCAAAAAATTCAGCGTGTCGCCGATCGCGTCCGGTGAAAACAGGTTGATCGTTGCGTTCAGATTCAAAATATCCATACTTTTTTAATAGAGCCAGCGCACCTTCCGCGGGTTTTCGGGCGCGGGGTCGTACCCGCCCTTAGAAAAGGGGTTGCAGCGCAGTATCCGCCACGTCCCCGCCAAAATTCCCGCCAAAGCGCCTAAATTGTTGATGGACTCCAGCATGTACTGCGAGCAGGTCGGCCTGTACAGGCAGGTCCCCTTGGAAAAATACCGCTGATAGAATATGATCAGCCGCATGCACAGCATCTTCGCGTAGGGGCGGAACACGCTGCGGCGCAGCTTCTTCCATACCGCGCGCAGGCGTTTCACAGCAGTCCCTCCCGCCTGAGCGCCCCGCGCAGGCTGCTTTCAAACGCCCGCAGGGTATGCTCTTCACAAGGTTTGGGGATCAGCACCACCGCGCACGGCCTTTTCAGCTGCGCGCAGGTATGGCGGAACGCCTCGCGCAGCAGCCGTTTGATGCGGTTGCGGCGCACGCTCTTGCCGTGCTTTTTGCTCACGCATACCCCCAGCGAGGTCTGCTTTGCCGGCATATACAGTATAATTAAAGCAGGGGAAAAACATTTTTTTCCCCTTGTAAACAATTTTTGAAACTCATTGTTTTTCTTTAATCTTTGATACAACATGTGCTGGCCCGGCCGGCTCTCTTCCTTTCTCGTTCGCGTCAGGCGGAAAGTTTCTTTCTGCCCTTGTCTCTGCGGCGCTTGAGCGTCTTTCTGCCGCCCTGCGTCTTCATCCTCTGGCGAAAACCGTGCACTTTGCTTCTCTGCCTCTTTTTGGGCTGATATGTTCTCTTCATTTTTGCATTCTGCTCCTATTCTAAATTATATTTTTCATTATACATAAAAAATCGCGTACCTGTCAACCGTTTTTAGCCCGTTGTACGCACGGGAAGTATCAAATACAGGTAAGAATCTCCTTCCGGCGGGGTGATCACGCACGGAGATACCGGCCCGTTGAAGCCGATGTGCACCCCGTCGTCGGCGATGGCGTTCAAACAGTCGCTGATATATTTGCAGTTGAGCGAGATCTTCACGTCCTTCCCTTCCAGCGCAACATGCACGCTCTCGTCTACCCGGCCGATGGTCGTATACGAAGAGATGCCCATGCACCCTTCGCGCACGTCAAAGGTGATCACGCTGTTTTTATCCGTGCGGGCGAGCACCGCCGCGCGCTCCACGCTCTCGGCAAGCTGCGCCCTGTCGGCATACACTTCGCTCAAAAATTCCTGCGGCACGATGCCCGCCACGTTCACAAATTCCCCCTCATACAGGCGGGAGGTGAGCACCGTGTCGTCGATGCGCACCAAAAGCATGTTCTTTTGCACGAACAGGCTGATGGTGTCCGCGTCCGAACCCAGCATCCGCCCGATCTCGTTGAGCGTCCTGCCGGGGCATACGATGCGCAAATTGCCCGTGCCTCCCAAAACCAGCTTGCGGCAGATGGCCATGCGGTAGCCGTCGAGGGCGGTAAAGCTGATCCTTCCCCCCTCCGCCGCGATCAGGCAGCCGCGCAGCACCGGGCGCGAATCGTCCTGCGCGCAGCAGAAGGTGGTCTTGGCGATCAGTTCCTTCAGGTCGCGCGCCGAAAGTTTCACATATTTTTCGCTGATGTCCGTATCGATGGCGGGGAAGTCGTCCGCATTCAGCGTCTGCAAGGCGCTCTGCGCCTCGCCGTAGGTGATCTGCATCTGGCTGCCGTCGGTGGCCAGGGTGATCTGCTCGTTTTCAAGTCTCTTGATAAAGTCGGCAAAGTATTTGCCGGGCACGCACACGGCGCCCTCTTCCAGCACTTCCGCGCGGATATCCCTGCGGATAGAGATCTCGCCGTCGGTGGCAAGCAGCGTCAGCGTGTCGTTCTTGGCGGAAAGTTTCACGCATTCCAAGATCAGCGTCGTCGTCTTGGTCGCGCACGCCTTTACCACCTTCATCAGGCTGTCAGAAAGTTCGATGCCTTCGCAAATGATCTTCATAGTATTTCCTCCTCCGCAGATGCCGCAGTTGTTCAAGGGCGCGAATCATTTATAAAAATATATTTTTTATTTTTATTGTAATGTATTTAGTAATAGGGGGTGTAGAATTGTGCACAACCGCCCGTAAACGCCGTTTTTTCACCATTATTATAGTAGAAAAGGGGCAAAAATGCAAGCTGTTGGGCGGTTTTGGCTGTGGATAAAGGCAGAAAATTTTGTGGACGCCTCTGTTGGCAAAAAGTGGATGGGTGAATAACTTTCTCCGCCCGCCCGCCCGTTTTCCGCCCGCCGCAGGCAAAGCGCGGGCGCATTTTGGCAAAAAAGAGGGGGTTGTGCAGAAACACACAGGCAGTTATCCACAGCGCTCCACAAAAAAAAGCCGTAGTTTTTCATATTTGGGGGTTTTTATCCTTCGGGGAACAGGTTTTGCAGCATGCTCAGCTGCTCCGAGCCGTAAAACACGATGCGCTTGTGCCTGCGTTTGGCGTAATTCACCGTGTACAGGGTGCCGCCCGTGGGGCGTTCGAGGCAGGCGTACAGCATATCCGCATGGTCTACCATGTAGCGGTTGCGCTCGAACATGCATCCGTCCACGTAGCGCTCGTGCAGCACCACGCTCTCGTCGCAGGCGGAAAGGGCGCGCAGGTACGCCTGTTTTTGGGCGGGAGTAAAGCGGCAGGCCTGGTCGGCGCAAGGGATGCAGGCCACGAGCCGCAGGCGGTACTGCGTGCGCAAAGCCGTCAGCGTTTCCGCGCAGATCAGGTCAAAGCCCAGCGCCATGCCGCACAAAAAGGTGTCTGCCCCCTCTTCCAAAAGGGCGCGCAGCTGCTGCAGCAGCAGCTGTTTTGAAAATTGTCTGCTCAAAACGCGGTGCCCGCTGAGGGCGCAGGTGAATGGCATGGTATCCCCTTATCTGTTGCCGGCGCAAAGTGCGCCGCTTATCTGCCGCTTTCAAAAACGATCCGCCGCCGATCCGCTGCGCGGTCCGCCGATGAAAAAACTATCGCCGCATCGCTTTACAGCGGCGACGTGCGCTCTTTGCCGTGCCCGCGCGGGTACTGCGGCGGGGTGTGAGAGATCTTTCTGCATACCAGGATGGTGCGCCGCCCCGCCTCCTGCGGCAGGTCAAAGGTGCGCGCCTCTTCCACGGCGCCGCCCAAAATGCGCAGGGCGCCCTTTGCCTCTTCCATCTCCTCTGCGGCGTTGCCCTTATAGGCGATGAATGCCCCGCCCTTTTTGATAAAGGGAAGGCAGTACTCCGCCAGGGTGTTCAGCCGCGCCACGGCGCGGGCGCAGCATATATCGAACCGTTCGCGCAAGGGGCCTTTCGCCGCCTCTTCGGCGCGCGCACATACAACGCTTGCCCGCAGGCCAAGCTCTTTGATCACCGTTTCCAAAAAGCGGCACTTTTTCTGAGAAGATTCGATCAGCGTGAACGTAAGGTCGCCCCGGGCGATCAGCAGGGGCACCGAGGGGAACCCCGCGCCCGAGCCCACTTCGCAGCAGTCGGCGTTTGGCGGAAAGTAGTCTATCCCCGCCAAACTGTCTAAAAAGTGCTTTACGCGGCACTCCTCTTCGCCGGTGATGCGCGTCAAATTGAATTGTGCGTTGGCCTTTGTCAGCATGGCGTAAAAGGCGGCGAACTTTTCGCCCGTCTCGCCCGCCGTCACGGTGCGCCACAGCCCTTCCATATCCGTTTGCATGGCAGTATTATACCATATCCGCGGGCAAATATCCAGCAAAAGCGGCAAATTGCCATCGCTTGTTTTTGCGCTTGTTTTTATATTGATGCGGAATATATTTTACGCCCCGTTTTTTGAGAAGCTTATAGCGTCTTTCTTTTTCGGAAAAATTTTTTGATTTTTTTTCTTCGGATGCTTGACAAAAGGGAAGCAGATGCATATAATTAACCGTGGTAAATCAATTAACCAAAGTTAATTAAAGATGCAGGGCACAAACGCCCGCAAGGAGAGGTCGTATGCCGCTGCCCATCGCCCCCGTGGGGGAAGAGCTCATCGTCAAAAAAATATTGCTGGGCGAACGCGAGCGCCGCCATTTTGAAAGTTTGGGCATCGCCGTGGGCGCGCAGCTGCAGCTGCTCTCGTCGGAAGGCGCCGTCATCGTGCGCGTCAAAGACGGCCGCCTGGCGCTGAACAGGGATGTGGCGATGAAGATAATAGTGTAGGGGTTCACAAATTTTGTTTCAAGCTGATGAAACAAAATTTCGTGATTTTTAGGAAAACCCCATTGTCCGCGCTTGCAGCGCGGCGCAATCGGAGTTTTCCTCTGTGCCGCACATTTAGGGGCACACCTTTTATAAACGTGCGGCACATTCACCTTTCCTGCATGCAGCTCCTCGCTGTAGGGTGAAAAAGGCAAAAGCGTGGTTTTGCCTTTTTCCTTGATTGATGGAGCGATAGGGAGTTTTTCACAGCCCCGCGCGGCGGGGCGCGCGGGTGCGGGCCTTTTTCTTTTGTCACCCTGAGCGGAGCGGCGAACGGGAAGTGAGCCGCGCAGTCGAATGGGTCTCTGAAAACAATATAAACCTTGTCATTTCGACCGAGAAGGGCTAAAAGCCCGCCGAGTGGAGAAATCTTGCGCGGTGCGTATCGGGAAACAAACTCTTTTTGTCGCGTTCGGAACAACTTTTGCGTTCTGTACAAGATCCTTCGACTCACTTCGTTCGCTCAGGATGACAGGAAGGAGACAGGATGACAGGAAGGAGACAGGATGGCAGGGAAGGACAGCAAAAAAATTTTCGCCAAAAATCTTCATTCATAAAAAATTTATAAGGAGCAGTATATGGAAAAAAAGCTGAACGAATTTGTTCCCGGGCAGCGGGGCGTGGTAAAGCGCATCGCGGGCGAAGGGAACATCCGCCGCAGGCTGTTCGACATGGGCGTCACCCCGGGTGCGGACATCACCTTGCGCAAACTGGCGCCGCTGGGCGACCCCGTCGAGGTGACGCTGCGCGGGTATGAACTGACGCTGCGCAAAAGCGAAGCGTCTTGTGTGGTCATGGAGGTATAACTATGCTGCAATTTGCACTGGCAGGCAACCCCAACAGCGGCAAAACGACGCTGTTCAACGCCCTCACGGGCAGCACGGCGCACGTGGGCAACTGGCCGGGCGTCACCGTCGATAAGCGCGAGGGTGTGTATAAAAAGCTGAACAGCCCCGTCGCCGTCGTCGACCTTCCGGGTATCTATTCGCTTTCGCCCTATTCGCCCGAAGAGGTCATCGCCCGCAATTTCATTTTGGATGAAAAGCCCGACTGCGTCATCGACGTGGTGGACGCCACCAATTTAGAGCGCAACCTGTACCTCACCACGCAGCTGTTAGAGATCGACGTGCCCGTGGTGGTGGCGCTGAACATGATCGACGCCGTCAAAAAGAGCGGCGACACCATCGACGCCAAAAAGCTGGAACAGGCGCTGGGCGTGCCCGTCGTTCCTATCTCCGCCCTCAAAAACGAGGGCATCGCGCAGCTGATGGAGCGCGCCTACGCCGCCTCCGCCAAAAAGCGCCAAGGGGCGAGCGTGCTGTCGGAAAGCTCGCTCGCGCACGTCATCGATGATATCCGCATCGCTTTGAAGGGGAAAGAGGTAAAAGACCCCCTCTTCCACGCCGTTAAGTTGGTGGAAGGGGACGAGATCGAGGTCAAAAACCACCCCGCCGAGGCGAAGATGGCGCAGGAGTTCAAGGCGCAGCACAAGGACGACGTGTTCGGCGGCGACTTCGAGGCGAAGGCTGCCGACGCCCGCTACAAGTACATAACCGCGCACTTCTCTTCCGCCCTGCACAGGTCCGCCAAAAAGCAGGGGATGAGCCGCTCGGATAAAGCCGATCGCGTGCTCACCCACAGGATCTGGGGTATCCCCATCTTCATCGTCATCCTCTTTTTCATGTTCCACTTCACCTTCGGCGAAGACCTGTTCTACCTGAACACCATCGTCGGCTGGTTCAACGGCGGCGAAGGCTTCTGCTTTGACGTAGCGACGGGCAGCGACGTGCTCGACGCCTTCGTGGCGGTGTTTTTCAGCAGCGCCGGCATATCGACGCCCGGCGCGATCCTGTTCAACCTGACGGGGTTTGTCACCGATCAGATCGGCGCCCTCATCGAAACGGGTCTGGACGCCGCCGCCGTGTACCCGTGGGCGAAGGGCCTGCTGTTCGACGGCATCTGGGGCGGCGTGTCTTCGGTCATCTCCTTCGTGCCGCAGATCCTGTTCATGTTCCTCATCCTCTCCATTTTAGAAGATACCGGCTACATGGCGCGCGTCGCCTTTATCTTAGACAGGGCCTTCCGCAAGTTCGGCCTCACGGGCCGCGCCTTCATCCCCATGGTCATGGGCTTCGGCTGCTCGGTGCCCGCCGCCATCAACACGCGCACCCTCTCCGACGATAAAGAGCGCATCATGACCACCCGCGTCATACCCTTCTTCACCTGCGGCGCCAAGGCGCCCATCCTCGCCGCCATCTGCGGCGCCCTCGCCTCCGCCTATACGGGCGTCAATGCCGACCTCATCGTCTTCCTGTTATATCTGTTCGGCATGGCGATGGCGGTCATCATGGTCGCCTTCATGCGCCAGACCAGCATGCGCGGCGAAGTGGCTCCCTTCATCATGGAGCTGCCCGCCTACCACCTGCCCCGCTTTTCCAATTTGATGGCGCATCTGTGGGATAAACTCAAGCACTATATCAAAAAGGCGTTCACCATCATCCTCGCCTCCTGCGTGGTCATCTGGTTCCTCTCCAACTTCTCCTGGAGCTGGCAGATGGTGCCGATGGAAGAGAGCATCCTCTACAACATCGGCTCCTTCGTGCAGTGGGTGTGCACCCCCATGGGCTTCGGCCTGCAGCTGGGCAGGTTCGGCTGGGTGTTCGTGGTGGCGGCGGTCACCGGCCTGATCGCCAAAGAAAACGTCGTCTCCACCTTCTACATCCTCGCCGCCGCCATCGGCGCGGTCATCCCTGCCTGGGACGACGGCGAAAGCGGCATCGGCGCCGTGCTCGCCCTCATGGACGCCACCGGCATCACCTGGCAGGCGCTGATCGCCTTTACCGTGTTCAACATGCTCACCATCCCCTGCTTCGCGGCGGCAGCCACCGTCAAGGCAGAAACGCCCAAGGGCAAGTTCAAAAACACCGTCGGCTTCTGGATGCTGACCTCGTATGTCACCGCCTCGCTCGTGTATGTCGTGCTCTCGTGGTGGTGGACGGCATTCATCGTGGCGGCGGTGCTGGCGCTCGTCATCGCCTATTTCGCCCTGCGCAACCGCGGCAAAATAAATTTATTTGGAAAGAGGAAGGGCACGGGCGCCGCGCTGCGCCAGTAAGGCGCAGGCTCTTGCGGCTGTAAAATTTTGAATGGAAACCGCCGCGCGGCAAGCAGCAAGGATAGCCGCACGGCGGAAAGGAGGCAGATATGCTGTATTCCCTCTGTTCGGCAGCGGGGGCGGTGCTCTCCGTCGCCATCGCCGTGTTGGCGGCAGGGGCCGTCATCGCCGTCGTCATCCTGCACTTCGTGCGCAAAAAGCAGGGCAAAGGCGGCTGCGGGTGCGACTGCGCCCACTGCGGCGGCTGCTGCCACCTGCATAAAAAGGAAGAAAAAGAGTAATTAAGTTTACACGCTGTGATCTTAACCAAGTCAAAGTAAAGGGGATCCGATCGGAAGCGGGTATCTCACCACATCTGCGGCGTTAAAGCCCTTGGCAATATGTCTCTATATTACCTGCGGGCTTTGCCTTGCATCTGCGGCAATCTACCCGCTTGCGATTGCTTCGCACCCTGAAAGAGCGCATTTTGCGATGAATTGGGGCGATAGACGAAGCAGCAATACCCCCAGAGGTATTGCAATGAGGATGAGCCGCAAGGCGCGCAAAAGACGCCTTTCAGGGCGGGTCCCTTTTGCTTTGACTTGGTTTCAAAAGCCGTCAGCAGATTTTTCTGCGGGCGGCTTTGCCGTTGCCATTTTTCCCTCTTTCGTCACTTTGTGACAGCTTTCCCCAAGTAGAAGCCGAGAATAGAGGAAAGGCGCTTGTCTTTCGATACGCACCGCGCAAGATTTCTCCACTCGGTCAGTCGCAGCTGCTCCTTCCCTCGGTCGAAATGACAAGGACTTTTTTATTTTCAGAGATCCTTCGACTCGCTTCGCTCGCTCAGGATGACAGATGGAGAATGCGGGCTCCCGCGCGCTCGTGCGCGGGATGGAAACAAACTCTCTATCGCTCCATAAACAACAGAAAAAGGCAAAACGACGCTTTTGCCTTTTTCCCCTTACAGCGAGGAGCTGCACGGGGAAAGGTGAATTTGCGCGGCGTTTGATAAAGGCGTGCCCTTAAATCGCCGCGCAAAGAGGGAAACCCCGCGGCTAGCCGAATGGCGCCCCGCGGGGTTTCCCTAAAATCACGACAATTCGCAGCCGCCGTCGCGGCGAGAATTGTGTGAACTTTTTTATTTTAAAAATTTTATCGTATGCGGCGCCGCCTTTCTTTCGCCGGGGTCGAGGCGGAGGATGCCGAGCTTATGCCGCAGCTGTCCGTCGGCGTCGGCGGTGTCGGGCAGGCCGTTCCACGGCTCGATGGCGATATACGGCGCCCCCGGCTTGGTCCACAGTAAGAGGTGCGGAAAATCGGCAAATTCCACTTCCAGCACCCGTTCTCCCTTATGTTCCAGCCATACCTTGCGCGAGCGCAGGCCGTCAAACAGCAGCGAATCGTTGGCGAACATCTCCCAGGAAAGGGGCAAAAGGTCGGTATCGTCTTTGTAGGGGATGCGCCTGCCCGTCAGCTGGCCGTCGGCGTTCTGTTCGGTGAGCACAAAGTCTTCCTTCTTTTCAAACCGCACCGCCCAGTCGGTAAAGTTCCCGCCGGCGGCGTACGCCTCGTGCGAGCCGAAGTTGCAGTACAGCGGCTTGTTGTCGGTGTTTTCCACGCCCGTCTCGATGGTCAGGGCGTTGCCCTCCAGGGTATAGCGCACGGTCAGCGCAAAGCGGAAGGGGTATTCGGAAAGCGTCTCTTCGTCTTCGTGCAGGGTAAATTCCGCCTGCGTGCCGGAAAGCTGCTTTGCCGCAAAAATTTTGCGCTGGGCAAAGCCGTGGTTGCCCATCTTGTATGCCTTCCCCTCATACACATGCGTAAAGTGCAGCAGCCTGCCGCACACGGGGAACAGCAGGGGGCAGTGCTTGCCCCAAAAGGCGGGGTCCGCCTGCCAGATGAACTCGTACCCGTCGGCGTTTTGCACGCTCACGATCTCCGCGCCCCGCTCGGCGAGGCAAACGCGCAGCCTTTCGTTTTGCAATGTGATCATATCATTCTCCCTTTCGGGCGCGTCGGCGCCCCTTTTTTATTTTTGTTTGGAAGAAGCGCCCTGCATCCGGGCCACACTTCTTCTATATTTCTATATTTATAAATAGGAAAAGGAAGTCTTTCCCCGTATTCCCGCAAAGAGCCGCCTTCTTTCGGCGGCGGAAGGGAAATAGCCTTTTCCGGCGGCAAGAAGCGCCTTCTTTATTTCCCTTTATTCCAGCTGCAGGATGAAGGCCTTCAAATAGCTCGTCTCTTCGGCGCTGAGAAGGGCAGGGTGGTCGGGCGCCTGCACGCGCACCTCTAAAATTTTGGCGCGCCTGCCCGCCTCGCGGGCGCTCTCGCGCAGCATCTTTTCAAACAGCTGCGCCGTCATGTAGTGCGAGCACGAGCAGCTCATCAAAAACCCGCCCGGCTCCACCAGCTTCATGGCGCAGATATTCACGTCTTTATAGCCGCGGTAGGCGTCCTGCACCTCCGCCGCGCTCTTGCAGAAGGCGGGCGGGTCCAGGACCACGCAGCCGAACTTTTCGCCCGCGGCGCGCATCTCGCGCAGCAGGGCAAAGGCGTCTCCGCAGCGGGTGGCGATGTTGGCAAAGCCGTTCAGCCGCGCGTTCTCTTCCACGTTGTTTAAGGCAAAGCGCGAGATATCGAGGGCGACCACTTCCTTCGCAACGCTGGCCGCATTCAGCGAAAACCCGCCGCTGTTGCAAAAGCAGTCTAACACCTTCCGCCCGCGGCAGTAGCGGCGGATGGCGCGGCGGTTTTCCTTCTGATCCAAAAAATACCCTGTCTTCTGGCCGTTTTTCAAATCTACCAGCATTCGCAGGCCGTTTTCCCGCACGCACACGGAGTCGGGCACTTCGCCGTACAGGACGCCGCTTTCCAGGGGGAGCCCCTCTTTTTGGCGCACCGCCACGTCGCCGCGCATATAGATGCCCTTGGGCGCAAACACTTCGCACAGCGCCTCGCAGATCATATCTTTGCGCCTGTCTACCCCCAAAGATAAGAGTTCCACGCACAGGTAGTCGCCGTATTTGTCGCAGATGAAGGCGGGCAGGTCGTCCGCTTCGGCAAACACCGCCCGCCAGCAGTCGGAATCTTCCCCCATCACCGCCTCGCGCAGCGCCTTGGCGGCGGCAATGCGCCGGACGTACAGCTCCTTCCCGTCCTCTTCCTGTCCGCGGATAAAGATGCGCACGAGGATCTTGGAAAGGTGGTTGATGTACCCCTTCCCCAAAAACCTGCCGTCGGCGGCGTACACGCCTGCCAAAGCCCCGTTTTTGTCTTTTCCTTCTATTTTGGCGACCTCGTTGGCGTATACCCAGCTGTGCCCCGCCAGGATGCGCCGCTCTTCTCCCTTTTTCAGATAAACGCTGTACGGCATCGCCCGCTCTCCTTTTTTTATTACAGTATACCAAAGAAAGACCAAAAAAGCAACCGCCTGCCTTCTCTTGCCGCAAACACCTTGACAATTCGCCGCTAAACGTTTATAATTTATACTGAAAAAGACTTTAGATTTGCCGCAGGGTCTGCCGCAAATTTGCAAAAAGCGGTCATATTTCCGCCCTTGGCGCAATATGATTATCGACAGAAGAGAAAAAGAGGAGCTGCAAGTGTTGGCGGAAGAGATCAAACAGTATTCCATAGAGCAGTTAGAAGAGTTGGCGGGGCATCTGCGCGAGCAGCTCGTTTCCGCCGTGCGCGAAAACGGCGGGCACCTCGCCTCCAACCTCGGCACGGTCGAGCTCACCCTTGCCCTGCATAAGGTGTTCGACTTCCCGCAAGATAAACTCATCTTCGACGTCGGCCACCAAAGCTACACCCATAAAATTTTGAGCGGGCGCGACATCTCGCACATCCGCCGCAAGGGGGGCCCTTCCGGCTTTGCCGACCCCGAAGAGAGCGTATTCGACAGCTTTATCTCCGGCCACAGCGGCAATTCCATCGCCGCGGGCATCGGCATGTGCAACGCCCGCGATACCTTCGGCGAGCAGTATAAGGTGATTTCCGTCATCGGCGACGCCTCCATGGGCAACGGCCTGGCGCTGGAGGCGGTGTTCTCTTCCGAAGAGAAGCCGAAAAACTTCATCGTCGTGCTCAACGACAACGGCATGGCCATCGACAAGAACAACTCTGCCCTCGCCCGCGCCCTGGCGCGCACTTCGGCGAAAAAGAACTACCGCGACTTCAACAGCTTCATGCGCCGCACCTTCAAGGAGACGAACGCCTTCGGCAGGCAGCTGCGCAAGATGAAGTATTCCATCAAGGGCTGGCTGAATAAAAACGAATTTTTCGAGCGCTGCGGCTTCAAGTACATCGGCCCCGTCGACGGGCACAGCCTGCCCGAGCTCATCTACATGCTCGAAAACATCAAACAATTAGACGTCCCGATCCTGCTCCACGCGGTCACGGTCAAAGGCAAAGGCTTTGAAGCGGCGGAAGAAGACCCCGCCCGCTTCCACGGCGTCGGCCAGAACTTCGTGGGCAGCAATAACTCCTTCGCCGTCGCGCTCGGGCGCGTGCTGTGCGCCCGGGCGCAGACGGACCCCACCCTCGTCGCCGTCACCGCGGCCATGACCGAGGGCGCGGGGCTTGCCGACTTCGCCTCGCAGTTCCCGAATAGGTTTTACGACGTCGGTATCTGCGAAGAATACGCCGTCACCATGGCGGCGGGCATGGCGCGGGGCGGGCTTTCGCCCGTGGTGTGCCTGTATTCCACCTTTTTGCAGCGCGCCTACGACCAGATCGTGCACGACGTATGCCTGCAAAACCTGCCCGTCATCTTCTGTATCGACCGCGCCGGCTTTGTGGGGGCGGACGGCAAAACGCACCAGGGGCTTTTCGACCTCTCGGCCCTGCGCGCCGTTCCCAACCTGAAAATTTTTGCCCCCAAAGATTGTTCTGAATTTGTGGATATGTTTGACTATGCCCGCAGCCTCGCCTGCCCCGTCGCCATCCGCTACCCCAACGGCTATGCCGCCAATTTAGGCTCCCGCATGCGCATCAACCACACCATGCTGTGGGAAACGCTCACCGAAGGCGACGGCGTCATCGTGCTCGCCTCGGGCGCGCGCGCCGTAGGCAGAGCTTTGGATGCGCGCAGGGTATCGGGGCTCACCAACGTCAAGGTCATCAACTGCCGCACGGTTAAGCCCTTGGATACGGGCGTGTTAGACCGCTACGCGGGGCATAAGATCATCACCTTTGAAGAAGGGTACGCCGCCGGCGGCTTCGGCTCTGCCGTGGCGGAATACTACGCGCAGAAGGGCGAAGCGGTGCAGCTGCTGCTCCTCGGCGCGCCCGACGCCTTCGTCGCCCACGCCAATGCGCAGGAACAGGCGGACGACGCGCTTCTGACCTCGCGCGAGCTGGCGGCGCACATCCGCGCCCTTGCCCAAAGCGAGTAGGGGGGCGGCGCGCCTTACGCGACGTGCCCTCGCCTGCCTCTTGTTTTCCCCCCTGTCATCCTGAGGAGCGCAGCGACGAAGGATCTCATTTATAAATGGTAAATGTAGAATGTAGAATTTTGGAAAAGATTAAAAACATTTTTCCGTTCGTCCTTAATTTTACATTTTACACTTTACATTTTACATTCAAAATCCCTTCCGCTCTTTTGAACGCGGCAAAGAACAGATCATATAGGGGTAAGATCGTGAAAGACCAACACCGCAGCGAGAAAAGCGCGCCGCCCGAGCAAGGCGGCGCTTTGCATAACGGGCAGCCCCGCCCTGCGGAAGGGCGCGCCTCTTCCGCACCGCCGCAAAACGCGGAAGGCGCTCCTGCCGCGTCCCAAAAAAGCCCGGCCGCTTCTTTGCAAGGCGGAACTGCGCCCGCAGAGTACACCGCAGGAGCAGGGAAGAGCGCGGGCGAAGGCGCTTCGCAAGGCGAGAGTGCGCCCTCCCTTTCCTATACGGGGGCGGGGGAAGTGTGGCGGGCGATCCTTTTCGGCGCCTGTTTGGGGCTTGCCGTCATCGTGCCGGGCGTCAGCGGGGCGGCGGTCGCCCTGCTCTTCGGCCTGTACGAAAAGCTCCTCTATGCGCTGGGCAACATCTTCCGCCGCTTCAAGGCCTGCGCGCTGTTCCTTCTTCCCATAGCCGCGGGGGCGGCCGTGGGGTTTGCGGTCGGCTTTTTCGCCGTGCGCCGCCTGCTGGAGCTGTGCCCCTTCGCCGTGTCCGCCCTGTTCGCGGGGCTGATGGCGGGGGCATACCCCGCAGAGGTGCGCCCCCTCGCGGGGGAAAAGCGCACCGCCCCGCGCATCTTATTATTTATTATAGGCCTGGCGCTGCCGCTGGCGCTCGGCTGCGCCGGCATCTTCGGCGGGGCGCAGGCGGATATCACGGCCCGCGCCTGGTATGTGTGGCCGCTGTTTTTGCTTTTGGGCTTTGCCGTGGCGCTCACGCAGGTGGTGCCGGGGCTGTCGGCAACGGCGCTGCTTCTGGCGCTGGGCTGCTTTCAGTCGCTGCTCTCTTCCGTCAGCCTTACCTATTGGCGGCAGGACCCTTCTGTCTTCGGCGTGTACGCCTGCCTGGGCGTCGGCTTTATCGCCGGGCTCATCGCCTGTTCGCGCGGGATTTCTCGCCTGTTTGAGCGCCGCCGCGCCCCCGCCTTTTTCTGCATCGCGGGGCTGGCGTTGTCGCAGATCGCCTGTATGTTCTGCAACCCCGAACTGTTCGCCGTCTACCAAAGCTGGGCGCAGGGCGCGCCGTTTGCCGCAGACCTGTGGAGCGGCGTGCTGCTGTTCATCGCCGCCGCCGTCTGTTCCCGCCTGCTCTCCAAAAAAAGCGCCCGCCCGTAAGGCGGCGTTCTCTCCGCCCGCCCGTAAGGCGGCGCTATCTTTTCTGCCCGCCTGCACAGGCGGGTTTTTTGCGCCCTTTTTCCGAAAAAAAGAAAGGCGGTATATTTGTACATTTTTTGAAAAAAGGCCACAAAGCGGGGCAAAATAAATGGAAAGGGCGGTAATTTACCGATTTTGCCCGCAAAACTTTTCAAAAAAGTTTGCAAAAGGGCGGTTTTATTACAATTTTGTTACAACTTTTGGAAAACTTTTTTACAACTGCCCTGTATAATGAAGGTACAAATTTCGAAGGAGATAGTAAGAAATGAAAAAGATCATCATGGCAGTTGCAAGCGCGGCAGTCGCTTGCTGTATCGGTTTTGCCGCAGTCGGCTGCGGCGGCGTAGGCGAATATCTGGTCAATGTTTCCGGCGGCGGTTCGGGCGTCGGTATTTCGCAGGCTAAGTCCGGTCAGGTAGAAATGGGCATGGCTTCCAGCAAAGTGGAAGGCGAAGATGCCGAGGGCATCGAAGTGTATGCCATCTGCCAGGACGGCATCGCAGTCATCGTCAACAACGCAAACGAGTTGGATAATCTGACCACCGACCAGCTGAACGCCATTTATACGGGCGAGATCACCGACTGGAGCGAGATCGAAGGCGCTACGGCTGAAGGCGAGATCGCCGTCGGCCAGCGTGAAGACGGTTCCGGCACGCGCGACGCCTTCCTCGAACTCATCGAGATCGAAGACGCCACCACGCTGGTAGAAGCCGCAAACACCTCTAACTCGACCAGCGCATTGATGGAATATGTCGCCGGCAACGAGCAGGCTATCGGCTATATCTCGCTCGGCTCTTTGGATGAAACGGTCAGCGCGGTGAACATCAACGGCGTCGAAGCCACCACCGACAACGTGCTTGAAGGCAAATATACCCTCGCCCGTCCGTTCAACGTGATGTATCAGCAGGCTACGATGGATTCGAACGACCTGCTGGCCGATTTCTTCACCTTCCTCAAGAGTGCCCAGGCACACGACATCATCGTCGAAGAGGGCTATGTAAGCGGCCTTGCTTCCGCTCCCGAATATAAAGTGCCCGAAACGCTGCCTACGACCAGCGAGCTCGACATCGCGGGCTCCACTTCGGTGCAGCCTCTGATGGGTAAACTTGCCGAAGCGTACACCGAGCTTCTGAACAACGCGTTGAATGCCGACGCATAATTGAGCGCAAACGCAAACAAAAAAACGACAAATGCGGGTTGATTTTTCGATCCGCATTTGTGTATGTGAGGTACGGGAATGAAAGATATTCAAAAGCAACAACCGGGCCAAGGAGGAGCGGCGGCAGCCGCCGCCATTCCCGCAGCAAATAGAAGCGCCTATAGCAGAGAGCTTGCCATGCGCATTTTGTTTGCCGTTGCCGCCGCCATTTTTATTCTGGTGGTTCTGGTCATCTGCGTCTATTTGCTGGCTACGGCGATCCCCACGATCGCAGAGATCGGCTTTGTCGACTTCTTGTTCGGCACCACATGGGTACCCAGTGCAGGGTATTACGGCGTCGGCACACTGATCGTCGGCACCGCCTGCGCCACGGCGGGCGCCTTGGTGATCGGCGTGCCCATCGGGCTGCTGGTCGCCGTGTTCATGGCGTTTTACTGCCCGCGGCCGGTATACCGGGTGATGAAGCCGCTCACCAATATCTTGGCGGGCATCCCTTCCATCGTCTACGGCTATTTCGGCCTGAAGGTGCTGGTCCCCTTGATCCAAGACATGTTCCATGCCAAAAGCGGCACCTGCCTTCTCACCACGGCCATCGTGCTCGGCATCATGATCCTGCCCACCATCATCAGCATCACCGAAAACGCGCTGCGCGCCGTGCCCAAGAGCTATTACGAGGGCACCATCGCCCTCGGCGCCACCAAAGAGCGCGCCATCTTCCGCACCATCTTCCCGGCGGCAAAATCGGGCACCGTCACTTCCATCATCTTAGGCCTGGGCAGGGCGTTCGGCGAAACCGCCGCCGTCGTGTTCATCTGCGGCAATTCGCCTGCCATTCCCGACAGCCTGCTCGATCCGATCCGCACCCTCTCTTCCAATATCGCTTTGGAAATGGGGTATGCGACCGGCCTGCACCGCGAAGCCCTGATCGCCTGCGCCGTGGTCTTGTTTGTCTTCATCCTGATCATCACGCTGCTGGTCATGCTGCTGCGCAGAAAGGAGAAATAAAAAATGGCAAAAGCACTCGTGTTAAAAGAAGGAGAAGTGGATACCTCCGGCATCGTCTCCATCAACCGCCAAAGTTTTTCCGATAAGCTGCATTCTTATTTGAAAAAGCCCTTTTCGTTCGCCCTGTTTTTGCTGATCATGCTGGCAACGCTGATAACGGCGGCGGTCGTCGTATGGATCCTCGTCTATGTCCTCATCCAGGGCCTGCCGAATCTGAAGCCGGAACTGTTTGCCTGGCGCTGGTCGTTCGACAATATGTCGATGATGCCCGCGCTCATCAACACTTTGGTCATTTCGGCTGTGTCATTGGCGATCGCAGGCGTCATCGGCGTCTTTGCCGCCATCTTCATGGTGGAATACGCCAAGTCGACCAACATATTCGTCAAGATCGTGCGCGTGGCGGCGGAAACGCTGTCGGGCATCCCTTCCATCGTCTTCGGTATCTTCGGCATGATCTTGTTTGCCGATTTCTTCGGGTGGGGGGCAACGCTGCTGGGCGGCTCTCTGACCATGGCGATGATGATCATGCCGCTCATCATGCGCACCACAGAAGAGGCATTGCTCGCCGTGCCCGATTCCTTCCGCGAAGGCTCGTATGCGCTGGGCGCGGGGAAGCTGCGCACCATCTTCGTCATCATCCTGCCCTCGGCGGTCCCGGGCATCATCTCGGGCATCATCCTGGGTCTCGGCCGCGTCGTCGGCGAGACCATGGCGCTCGTATTTACGGCAGGTTCGGCGTTCAACCTCCGCTATCCTTCCGGGATCATGTCGCAGGGCTGCACGCTTACGGTGTATATGTATACGCTGATCAATGAAGGGAACGAATACGCGGGCGTCGCCTGGGCGGTCGCTCTCGTCCTCATCATCCTCACCGTCCTCATCAACGCCGCGGCGGAATATATCGGCAACAAGCTGAAAAAGGAGTACTAAACGATGGATACGCAAAATACCATACAGCAGGGGCAGGCGTTCGATAAGTTCAACGTCAAAGACCTCAACTTGTACTACGGCAACTTCCATGCCCTCAAAAATATCTCCATGGACATCAAAGAAAAGGAGATCACCGCCTTCATCGGCCCTTCCGGCTGCGGCAAATCTACCTTTTTGAAGACGCTCAACCGCATGAACGACCTCATCCCCGACTGCAAGATCACGGGCGAAGTGCTCATCGACGGCGTCGATCTGTACGGCAAGGTGGATATCAACGTGCTCCGCAAGCGCGTGGGCATGGTGTTCCAAAAGCCCAATCCCTTCCCCATGAGCGTGTATGACAACATCGCCTACGGCCCCAAGACGCACGGCATCCGCAAAAAGTCGCAGCTGGACGAGATCGTCGAGCGCTCCCTGCGCCAGGCCGCCATCTGGGATGAGCTCAAAGATCGTCTGAAGAAGTCCGCCCTCGGCCTTTCGGGCGGCCAGCAGCAGCGCCTGTGCATCGCCCGCACCCTTGCCGTCGAGCCCGAAGTCATCCTCATGGACGAACCGACTTCCGCGCTCGACCCCATTTCCACGTCCAAGATCGAGGACCTTGCCCAGGAACTCAAAGAAAAGTATACCATCGTCATCGTCACGCACAACATGCAGCAGGCGGCGCGCATCTCCGATAAAACGGCGTTCTTCCTGCTGGGCGACCTCATCGAGTTCGGCGTGACCGACGACATCTTCGAACGGCCCCGCGACAAGCGGACCGAAGATTATATCACCGGGAGGTTTGGTTGATATTATGACCAGAAAGATTTTTGAAGAGCAGATCGCAAAGCTCAAAGACCTGCTCATCCAGATGGGGCAGCTGAATACCGAAGCCATTGCCGACGCCGTCACCGCTTTGGAGACGCAAGACGTCGCCCTCGCCCAAAAGACCAAGTCCGTAGAAACGCTGGTCGACGAAAAAGAGCAGGAGATCGAGCGCCTGTGCTTAAAGCTCATCTTAAAGCAGCAGCCGGTGGCAAGCGATCTTCTCTTTATCACCTCCGCCATGAAGATGATCACGGATATGGAGCGCATCGCCGACCAGGCGGCGGATATTTCCGAGCTGGTGATCAAAATGAGCAAGCTCCCGTATGCCGAGTCGCTCACCGAGATCGCCGAAATGGCAGACAGGGTGCAGGCGATGGTGCGCAATGCCACCAAGTCATTCGTCGAGCGCGACGGCGAGATGGCAAAGGCCGTCTGCCGTGCAGACGACGCCGTCGACGACCTGTTCGACGTCATCAAGCGCAAGCTCACCTCCATCGTCCATAAAAATATCGAAGACGACGAAAACGGCGAGCAGGCGCTCGACCTGCTGATGGTGGCAAAGTATCTGGAAAAGATCGGCGACCACGCCTCCAACATCGCCGAGTGGGTCATCTTCATGCTCACGGGCGAGCATAAGAAGCTCAACTAAGGGTTCACAAATTTTGTTTCAAGCTGATGAAACAAAATTCCGTGATTTTAGGAAAACCCCAACCAAAACGCGCTATCGGCAGATAGCGCGTTTTCTGTTCGGAGTTTTCCTCGGCAGCGCGCCTTTTCAGGGCACACTTATTATAAAATGCGCGCAGCCTTCACCTTTCCTGCAAGAGCCGCAGGTATGCGGCAAATGGGGTGCGCTGGCGCAAAAGCGTGGTTTTGCTTGCGCGAGTATTATTTTTATTGTATCCTCAATTCTACATTTTACATTCTACATTCTACATTTAAAAGAGACCCATTCGACTGCGCGGCTCACATTCTGTTCGCCGCTCCGCTCAGGGTGACATAGAAGGAAAGCTCGCGCCCGTGCGCCCCGCCGCGCCTCCCCCCCTGTCATCCTGAGGAGCGAAGCGACGAAGGATCTCTGAAAACAAAACGCATCCTTGTCATCCCGAGCTCGTCGCGGCAAGGCGCCAAGGCAGGCGGCGCACTGCGTTTGCCGCCTCGCCCGCAGCGCCTGCCGCTCCTCTTCCCAAAAAGTTTTTCGATACTTTTTGGGATCCCTGTAAAAGCGACCGAGCGGAGGGCTCTTGTATAGAATGGTAAAGCAGAGAAGAAAATGGCTCTATGCATGGCTTCCCCCTGATGGGGAAGCTGGCGCGGAGCGCCTGATGAGGGGATACTGTCCTTATTTTAGGCGGAGCGGCTAATAATAAGGATGGAACAACCCTCATTCGTCACGCGCCGCAAAAGCGGCTCGTGCCACCTTCCCCCTTAAAAAGGGGGAAGGCAAGGAAGGGAAGGCGTTTGTCTTCCGATACGCAAACGCGCAAGATAACTCCACTCGGCGGGCTATGATAATAGGGCTCCCGAAAATCGCAGCGCAGCGAGATTTTTGGGAAAGAGGAGGAGCCGCCTTGCAGGTCGAGCGTTTTGCCAAAAGGCAAAATGCTGACAGCATAGGCGTGTGACGACGAGCTCAGGGTGACAAGGTGGGGAGCGAAGTGCGCGGGTACAGGCGTTGCAGGGGCGCGGTCGCGGCTTCGCGGAGCGGCGGAAGGGGAGAGGGCGCGTATTGTTTAACATGCTTTGCATTAAACAAAAAATATGCAAATTTTTTACATGTTTTCGCATACATTTTTGGCGCAAGTGTGTTATAATAATAGCACAAACGCCGCAGTCTGCGGCAAAAAAAGGAGGAGAAAACGTATGCCCGAACTTTTACAGTACATTCTCATCGGCGTGGTGGCGGTGGTGCTGCTCGCCCTGGTGCTCAAGCTGCTCAAATGCAGCATCAAGACCATCCTCAAATTCGTCATCAACGCCGTGGTCGGCATCGCCGTCATCTTTTTATTGAACCTCATCCCCGGCGTGGCGATCCCCCTCACCTGGTGGACGGGGCTCATCTCGGGCCTGTTCGGCATCCCCGGCGTCATCGTGCTGCTGGTCATCTTCCTCATCATCTGAAAGGGGAAGCGCCGCAGCCTCTGCCGCAAAGGCATGACCGCCTCGTTCGGCGGCAAAAGCAAGACCAAAGCTTCGGCGGCAAAATATCCGCGATGAAACAAAAGAGAGCCTTCCCTTGCGGAAAGGCTTTCCCGCACAAAACAAAAAAAGCGCCTTCCCTCGCGGAAAGGCGCTTTTTGCCTGTCAAATTTATTCTTTTTCCGCCTGGCGGGCCTTTACGATCTTCTCCGCTTCGCCCGCGGGCACCTCTTCGTAGCGTGCAAGCTCTGCCGTGAACTTGCCGCGCCCCTGCGTCATGCTGCGCAGGTCGGTCGCATAGCGCTGGATCTCCGCCTGCGGCGCTTCGGCGTTGACCACCTGCATCCCTTCCATCATGTCGATGCCGAGGATCCTGCCGCGGCGCTTGTTCATGTCGCCCATGATGTCGCCCAAAAAGTTTTCGGGGATGGCGATCTTCAGCTTCATCACAGGTTCCAGCAGCACGGGCTTGGCGTTTTTCAGCCCTTCCTTAAAGGCGAGCGCCGCCGCCAGCTTGAACGCCATTTCCGAAGAGTCAACGTCGTGGTAGCTGCCGTCGTACAGCACGGCGCGCAGGCCCGTCACGGGGTAGCCCGCCAGCACGCCGTGCGGCAGGCACTCGATGAGGCCCTTTTCCACGGCGGGGATGTACTGCTTGGGCACCGAGCCGCCCACGACCTCTTCGGCAAATTCAAATTCGCCGTCGAAGGGCTCGAAGCGCACCTTGCAGTGGCCGTACTGTCCGTGCCCGCCCGACTGCTTCTTGTGCTTGCCTTCCGCCTCCACCGTCTTGCGGATGGTCTCGCGGTAGGCGATCTTGGGCGTCTTCAACAGGGCGGACACGTTGAACTTCGCCTTCAATTTGCGGTTGATGACGTCCAGATGCGTTTCGCCCTGCCCGTTGATGAGCATTTCGCCCGTCTCTTTATTTTTGGTGACGGTGAAGGTGTAATCTTCTTCCGCCAGCTTGTTCAGACCCTGGAAGATCTTGTCTTCCTCGCCCTTCTTTTCGGCGTAGATGGCCATGGAAAGCACGGGGCGGGGGAAGTGGATGGGGTCGAACTTCACCTTCACGTTCTCGTCGCACAGGGTATCGCCCGTGTTGGTGGCGGCGAGCTTGTTGACCGCGCCGATGTCGCCGGCGCTCAGCTCGGATACCGGCTCCTGCTTTTTGCCGCGCAGCAGGTAGATCTGGTTGATGCGTTCCGTCTTGCCCGTGGTGGCGTTGTATACGGTGGTGCCCGACTTCAACGTGCCGCGGAACACCTTCATCACGTTCAGCTTGCCCACAAAGGGGTCTACCACCGTTTTGAACACCTGCGCGGCGAAGGGCCCTTCTTCACAGGTGATGGAAACGGGGTCGTCCGTATCCAGCGAGGTCGCCAGCATCTCCCGCCGCTCTTCGGCGCTGGGCATGTATTTTACGATCTCGCCGATGAGGTTGATGATGCCGCGGTTCTGCGTCGCCGAGCCCGCCATCACGGGGATGGTGGAAACGGAATGGATGCCCTTGCGGATGCCGCGGATGGTGTCTTCGCGGCTGAGGGTGCCCTCTTCAAAATATTTATCCATCAGCGCCTCGTCGTTTTCGGCGGCGGTCTCGGCAAGGCTCTCCTGCATGCTCACCAGAGTATGCTTGCTGTCGGCGGGGATGTCGATGTCTTTGAGTCCCTCGCCCGTAAAGCGGTAGGCGCGCTCGGTGAGGGCGTTCACATAGCCGACCATCTTGTTGCCCTCCATCAGCGGGATCTGGATGGGCGCTATTTTGCCCTTATACTTTTCCTTCAGCGCCGCCACCGTGCCCGTGTAGTCGGCGTTTTCCTTGTCCATGCCGTTGATGAACAGCACCATGGGGATCTTGTTTTTCAGGCACTTGTCGATCGCCTTTTCCGCCCCCACCGAAACGCTGCCCGAAGCGCCCGTCACGATCAGCGCCCCGCCCGCGGCGCGCAGCGCCTCGTTCTCTTCGCCCTCAAAGTCGTAAAACCCGGGCGAGTCGAGCAGGTTGATCTTCACCCCCTCCCACATGGCATACGCCACCGAGAGCGAGATGCTCATCTTCCGCGCGATCTCCTGTTCGTCGCTGTCGGTCACGGTGTTGCCGTCCACCACTTTGCCCAGGCGGTCGGTCGCGTGCGCGTTGAACAAGATCGCCTCCACCACCGAGGTCTTGCCCTCGCCGCTGTGGCCGATGACTGCGATGTTGCGGATGTTATTGCTGTTGATGCTCATGTTCGTTGTACTCCCTTGACCAAGTCGAAATAATTTGGTTCCCCGCGGGTTGAAATTTTATCGGTAAACCAAGTCAAAGGTAAAGGGACCCTCTTTGCTTCGACCTGGTTAAGTAAATCCCGCTTCCCCCCTATTATAATATAATTTTCGCCGATTTTCAAGGATAAATTGAAAAAAGTTTGCAAAAAAAGTAATTTTATTTAATTTTGCTTGCCTGCCGCCCCGCCTGCGGCTATAATAGAATGCGGAGGCAGGCATGATAGAGGCATATCGGCGCGAGATCGCGCTCATCGGAGAAGAAAATTTTGCAAAACTTCGCGCCGCGCACGTGTATGTGTTCGGCATCGGCGGCGTGGGTTCGTTCGCGGCGGAAGCGCTGGTGCGGGCGGGCGTGGGCCGCCTGACCTTTGTAGACGGCGACGCCGTGGCGGAAAGCAACCTGAACCGCCAGCTCGTCGCCCTGCGTTCCACGCTGGGCAAAAACAAGGCGCGCGTCATGGCAGAGCGCGCGCGGGATATCGACCCTTCCTGCCGCGTAGAGGCGGTGGAAGAGTTTTATAACGAAGCCACGGCGGAACAGTTCGGATTTGCGGGCGCCGCCTGCGTCGCCGACTGCATCGACGACGTTTCCGCCAAAGTCCGCCTGCTCGCCGCCGTGCGGGGGGCGGGCGTGCCCGCCGTGTCGGCGATGGGCGCGGGCAACAAGCTGTGCAGTGGCGCCTTCCGCATCGCCCCCATAGAGCGCACGCGCGAGTGCCCGCTGGCAAAGATCGTCCGCCGCGAGCTCAAGCAAAGGGGCGTTTCCGGCGTCCTCGCCGTCTATTCGGAAGAAAAGCCGCTTAAACCTTTGGGTATGGAAGGGGAGCGGCGCATCGGCAGCGTCTCCTTCGTGCCCTCCGCCGCAGGGCTTTTGGTGGCGGAAGCGGTGGTGAAGACGATCATCGGGCAGGGATAAAGGGAAAGAGCGCGGCGCGCACGCAGCGCCCTTCTCCCAGTCATCCTGAGCGAGCGCGGCGACGAAGGATCTCAAATCAATGTAAAATGTAGAATGTAAAATGTAAAATTGAGGAAGACGTCAAAAAAGGGAGCGCGGTGCGCTCCCTTTTGTGCGTTCAAATCAAATTTTCAGCCGAAAAACGGCGCGGCACGCGGCTCTTTGAAGGCGGCGGTGCGCGTCTCTTTCAGAAATCAAAATTTTCAGCCGATGAACAGGCCTTTGAGGGCGGGGTAGAGTTTGGCAAAGTGCGCGTATTTCTGCGCATAGCGGGCGGCCTGCTCTTTGTTCGGCAGCACCGTCTCTTTGACGTGCACGATGGCGTCCGCCGCCTGCTGCACGCTCTCGTACTCGCCGCAGCCCACCATCGCCAGCATCGCCCCGCCGAACGAGGGCCCCTGTTCCGTCTGGGGGATGTCTACGGGCATATCCATCACGTCCGCCACGATCTGCCGCCACAGCGGGCTCTTGGCGCCGCCGCCGCACAATTTGGTGCGGGGGATGGCCGCGCCGTTCTTTTTGGCGGCTTCCAAACAGTCGCGCAGGGCAAAGGTCACCCCTTCCAGCACCGCCAGCGTCAGCTCTTTGCGGGTGGTATCGGGGCGCATGCCGATGAAGGCGCCGCGCGCGGACACGTCGTTGTGGGGGCTGCGCTCGCCCATCAGGTAGGGGAGGAAGAACACGTCGTTCTTGCCGAGCAGCGCTTCCAGCCCGTTCTGTTCGGCGGCGTAGTCGGTGGTGTTGAGTATCTTATCCGACCACCAGGCGTTGCAGCTGGCCGCCGAAAGGATGCAGCCCATCAGGTGCCAGCCGCCGTCGGCATGGCAGAAGCTGTGCAGGGCGTTCACCTTGTCCTCTTTATACTGCGCGGCGGAGACGAACAGCGTGCCGCTGGTGCCGAGGGAGATATTGCATCCGCCCTCGCCCACGACGCCCGTGCCCACGGCAGCCGCGGCGTTGTCGCCGGCGCCCGCCACGATCTGCACGCCCGGGCCGAGGCCCAGCGTTTCGGCGATCTCGCCCTTCAGCGTGCCCACCACCTCGTAGCTTTCGTGCAGGGCGGGGAGCTGTTCTTCGCGGATGCCGCACACGGCGCACATCTCGCTGCTCCAGCGGCGGTTTTTCACGTCCAGCAGCAGCATGCCCGAAGCATCCGAAAAATCGGTGCAGAAGGCGCCCGAAAGGCGGTATGCCAGATAGTCTTTGGGCAGCATGATCTTGGCGATCCCGGCAAAGTTTTCCGGCTCGTTGTCGCGCATCCACAAAATTTTGGGGGCGGTGAAGCCGGCAAAGGCGATGTTGCCCGTCCACTGCGCCAGCTTGTCTTTGCCCACCGTCTCGTTCAGGTACGCCGTCTGCGCTTCGGTGCGGCCGTCGTTCCAGAGGATGGCGGGGCGGATGACGTTGTCGTCTTTATCCAGCGCCACCAGCCCGTGCATCTGCCCGCCGAAGGAGATGCCTTTTACGGCGGCCTTGTCCTGCCCGTGCAGCAGGGCGGCGATGCCCGCCAGCGCCGCCGCGTACCAGTCTTCGGGGCGCTGTTCGCTCCAGCCCGCCTGCGGGTAATACACGGGGTAACTTTGGGTGTTCTCCGCCAGAATGGTGCCGTCCGCCGCCACCAGCAGGAATTTTGCCCCGCTGGTGCCCAGGTCGATGCCGATGTAACTGTTCATCTCTCTTCCTCCCGGTTTTCGGCAGGCGCACGGCCTTGCGGCGGCGCGCCCGCCTTTTTGTTTTTTTGAAATATTCCCGGCCGTACAGGCCGCGTTTTACAGTTTGTAGGTGGTGCCCGCGGGCGTATCGATCAGCGTCACGCCCTGCTCGGCCAGCTCGCTGCGGATGCGGTCCGCCTCGGCGTAGTTCTTCGCCTTTTTGGCCGCCGCGCGGGCGGCGATGCGCTCTTCGATGTACGCCGCGTCGGGCGCGCCCGCTTTCGGCGCTTCCTCTTCTTTGAGAAGGTCGAGCGACAGCACCTTGTCGAACTCGGCGATGAGCGCGCGCTTTGCCGCGGGGGCAAGCTCTTTGTCTTTGAGCACGTCGTACACGCAGGTGACGGCGAGCGAGGTGTTCAGGTCGTTTTCCAGCGCTTCGCGGAACTGCGCCTTATAGCGCTCATAGGCTTCGCCGCCCGCTTCCCCTTCGCTGCCCAGTGCCACGGCGCGGCTTTTGAGCTTGCGGTAGGCGTTGGCGGCGTTGGCAAAGGTATCTTCCGAATACACCAGCGAGTTGCGGTAGTGCGAAAGCAGGCAGAAGAAGCGGTATTCCATGGGGGAATGCCCTTCCTCTTCCAGTTTTTGAAGGGTCAAAAAGCCGCCCGAAGACTTGCTCATCTTGCCGCCCGCCGTGTTCAGGTGCAGCACATGGAACCAGTAGCGGCACCATTCGTGGCCGAGGTACGCCTCGCTCTGGGCGATCTCGTTGGTGTGGTGGGGGAACACGTTGTCGATGCCGCCGCAGTGGATATCGACGTATTCGCCCAAATATTTCATGGCGATGCACGAGCATTCGATGTGCCAGCCGGGGTAGCCTACCCCCCAGGGGCTGTCCCATTTCAGGGCCTGGTCTTCAAATTTCGACTTGGTGAACCACAGCACGAAGTCGTTCTTGTTGCGCTTGTTCTCGTCTTCGTCTACCCCCTCGCGCACGCCCACTTCCAGGTCTTCTTCCTTAAAGTTGAAGAACTTGTGGTACTGCGCCACCTTCGAGGTATCGAAGTACACGTTGCCGCCCGCCTTATAGGCGTAGCCCTTGTCCATCAGCGCCTCGATGACGCGGATGAACTCGTCCACGCACCCGGTGGCGGGCTGCACCACGTCCGGCCGCTTGATGTTCAGCTTTTCGCAGTCGGCAAAAAATGCGTCGGTGTAAAAGGCAGCCAGCTCGCGCACCGTCTTGTGCTCGCGCTTGGCGCCCAAAAGCATCTTGTCTTCGCCGCTGTCGGCGTCGTCGGAAAGGTGCCCGATGTCGGTGATGTTCATCACCCGCGTCACGTCATAGCCCAAATAGCGCAGCGTCTTTTCCAGCACGTCTTCCATCAGGTAGGTGCGCAGGTTGCCGATGTGTGCAAAGTTATACACGGTGGGGCCGCAGGTGTACATCTTCACCTTGCCCTCTTGCCGGGGGATAAATTCCTCCACTTGCCTTGTCAGCGTGTTGTAAAATTTCATACAGTTCTCCGTTCCTTATTTTTTTTGATTTGAAGATAGAACGGGAACGAGCCTTTTTTCTCTGTTCCCGTATAGTATAGCACAAAAAACAGGGGCGCTTCAAGCGAAAAATAGAGCTATCTTGCGGCGGGCAGGGTGGCAATGATGCGCTCTGCCGTCTCTTCTAAGCTCAGCCCCTCGCAGTCTACGGTCACGTCTGCATATTTTTCGTACAGCGGCACGCGCTCGGCGTACAGCTCCGCCACCGTCTCGCCCTGCCGCCGCGTCACCACGCCGCGCAGCACGATGTTTTTCAGCCGCTTTTCGATGCTCTTTTCGCCGAGCTTCAAGTATACGATGGTGCCCATTTCGGCAAAGTGCCGCATCGCCTTCTCGCCGTACACCGCCGAGCCGCCCGTGGCGATCACGCAGCGCTCCGCCCACAGCGAGGCGCACACGCGCTCTTCGATGGCGATGAACTCTTCCGCGCCCTTTGCGGCGATCACGTCGCACAGCAGCGCCTTCTGTTCGCTCTGGATCAATAGGTCGGTGTCGATGAACCCGTAGCCGAGCGTCTTGGCGAGGAGTACCCCCGCCGTACTTTTGCCCGAAGCGGGCATGCCGATGAGGATGATGTTGTTCATGGTATCTTTCATGCTGCCGCAGGCGGCAAGCAAAACTTTTATTACAAATTTATGACAATTATGCCCTTTACAAGCCGCGGCGGGGCATGGTACAATATAGATATAAAAAAATTGGAGGCCAAACCATGAATGCCGTCGTCATTTACGGGTCCTGTTACGGTTCAACGCAGGCGTATGCCGAATATATCGCGCAGGAGCTTTCTTGCCCCGCCGTGTCCGCCAAGGAGGTGACGCGTGCCGATGTGGAGGGGCGCGAGCTGATCGTTTTCGGCGGCGGAGCCTATGCGGGCAGCATAGCGGGCGCCAAAAAGGCTGCGAAGCTGGAAAAATATTTCGGCCAGGCGCGGCTGCTCTGCTTTACCTGCGGGCTCGCCGACCCCGCCAAGGCAAAGACGCAAGACGAGGCGCGGGCGCTGCTGAACAAAGCCTTCCCCCGGCACGCGGGCATGCCCGTCTTTTGCCTGCGCGGCAATATGGACTACGCCCGCCTGTCTGCCGGGCACCGCGCCATGATGGCGATGCTGATGCAGCTGCTCCGCCGCAAAAAAGAGCCGACCGAAGAAGACAGGCAGCTGATGCAGACCTACGGCGAAAAGGTCGAATTTTTAGATCTCCCGTCCGCACAGCCGCTCATCGCGGCGGTAAAACGGTAAACCGCGCACCGTTTCCGCTCTATGCGCCTACCATTATACATTGAAACGGAAAAAATGTCAATTTCTCGTTGGTTTTTGGCGCCGTTTGTGCTAAAATGAAATACATATGGAACAAATTTTGCAGGGAGAGGCGCGTGCGGCCGTGCTCAGGCAGCTGCCGCGGCTGCTGCTCCCCTGGTACGATAAAAACAAGCGAGACCTCCCTTGGCGGAAAGATACCGACCCATACCGCGTATGGGTATCGGAGATCATGCTCCAGCAGACGCGCGTAGAGGCGGCAAAGGAGCACTATATCCGCTTCCTGCGCGAGCTTCCCACCGTGCAGGCGCTGGCGGCCTGCCCCGAAGAAAGGCTGTTAAAATTATGGGAAGGCCTCGGCTATTATTCCCGCGCCCGCAACTTGCAAAAGGCGGCGCGCATCGTGGCGTCGGAAGGCTTCCCCGATACGGCGGAGGGCTGGAAAAAGCTGCCCGGCATCGGCGACTACACGGCAGGGGCGATCGTCTCCATCGCCTTCCAAAAACCCGCCGCCGCCGTAGACGGCAACGTCATCCGCGTCCTTTCCCGCCTGTTGGGCGACGCCCGCCCCGCCGAGGCGCTGAAAACTTCTTTCCAAAAAGAACTGCAGCCCGCCCTGCCGCAGGGGCGCTGCGGCGACTTCACCCAAAGCCTGATGGAGCTGGGCGCCACCGTCTGCCTGCCCGCCTCCCCTCTCTGCCTCACCTGTCCGCTGTTGGCGCTCTGCCAAACAAAGAGCGACGCGCTCCCCCTCCCCAAGGCAAAGCCCGCCCGCAGGCAGGTCAGCATGACGCTGTTTTTGTTCATGCAGGCGGGCAAGGCGGCGCTCTTCCGCCGCACGGCGGGGGTATTGCAGGGGATGTACGGCTTTTTTTATGTGGAAGAGGCGCTCTCCCCCGCCGCAGCGCGCCAAAAATTGCAAAAAGCGGGCCTTACGAACTTCACCCTCGGCGCGCCGCAGGCGCACAGGCATGTGTTCACCCATATCGAGTGGGATATGGCGGCCTATGCGGTGCAGCTTCCGCCGCCCGCTCCTGCGGATGCCGCTCCCCAAGGGTTTTCCCCCGCAGCCGAGGGGCCCCTTGCCGCAGCCGCTCCCCAAGGTTTTTCTGCTGCCGCCTTCGACGCCGCCTTTGCCCCCGCCGCCCATGCCGACGCCGCGGCGCTGGAATGGTACGCCCCCGCAGAGATCCGCAAAAACATCTCCCTTCCCTCCGCCTTCCGCTGGTGCCTGCCCCTTTTACGGGAAGAAGGGGAGAAGGAAGGATGATCAAGTCAAAACGATCCGAACTCGCCCTGGAAGGCAGCGGCAAAAAAAGCCCGCGGCGCTCTGCAAAGAGCGCCGCGGGCGCGATAATATATGCGATAGTATATGCGATAGTATATGCGCTTATTTTGTGTGCACGGCCTCGCGCAGCGTGTACACCAGGCTCCCGATGCCGTAGCCGAAGGGCTCGGCGATCTCCATGGGCATGGCGTAGCAGCTGTTGCCGTCCTCGCCCTGCGCCGTCGAGGCGTACTTCACGGAGTGGGGCAGGCCGCTGTTGGCGCCGCTGCTGGTCACCGAAATGCTCACCGTGGTGCAGGTCACGTCGCCGTCAAAGGGCTCGCCGTCCATGGTAAAGGTGAAGGGAGTCGCCGCGGGGTCGCCGCTCGCCGTCAGGCTCACGCTGCCCAGGCCGTTTTCGCCGCTGACCACCGCCAGCGAAGTTCCCGCATCCGCCGAAAGGGCGATGCCTCGCCCGGCAAAGTACAGCTGGGCGTTGTCGAGCACGGTGTAGCTGCGCTGCAGATCGTCTACGGTGACGTCGCTCAAAAGCACCTTGCCCTTCTGCAGCCCCTCGCTCACCTGCAATTCCTCGGCGGAAAGGTCGGCAAAGTTGTCGGTATAGTCGATGGAAGCCTCGGTGCAGCCGGCGTTGTAGCCGATGGTGTACGAATAGCTGTACAGCGCCACGCCGCCGCCCGTCGCCCCCGCGGGCGCGAACGAGTAGATATCGTTCTCGCTGTAGATGGGCTCTAAGTTGTCGTCGCCGCGGGTGGTGCGGAAGTACACCGTCCGCTCGATGCGGATGGCGTCGTCCGCGTCAGACGCGGGCGTGTCGTTTTCTCCCCCGAAGGAGCAGATCTCGCTCGTTTCGCCCGTTTCGGGGTCGGTATAGGTATACGTCCCCGCGATCTCCGCCACCGAGTGCAGCTTATAATATTCGTTGTAGGTGGTGCCCCCGTGCGAAAAAGGCGAAGAGGGCGCTTCCGTCTCCACATAGTACGAGCTGTTCTCCGCGTCCAGCTCGAACGACATGCCCGAAACAGAGGTGTCTTCCGTCTTTTCCATCTCCACGGCGTAGGTCAGCTTTTCGTAAAACCCGGGCGTGAACACGTCGGAAGGGGTGCGCAGCCAGTTCGCCGCGATCTCCGTCTCCGCCTGGGCGGTGCACCCGGCAAATAAAAACAATCCGGCCGCGCACAGCGCCGCCAATGTCATCTTCTTTTTCATGGAAAACCTCATTTTTGTACCGCTTTTCAGGGTACACATATCAGTATAGCATAATTTTTTGCGTTTGTAAAAACAAAACAGGTGAAAAATACCGAAAATATCCCGTCACATATGATATAATAGAGGAAAGAAGCAAAACCCCGCCGCGCGGAGCACTGCCGTGCGGAGCAAAGGAGAACGCTCATGCAGGTAAAACTCTATCTCGCCCCCACCGTTTCGGCGCTGTCCGCCTTTCTGCGCGCGCTGCCTGCGGGCGCAAAGAGGCTGATATTTTGTGAAGACAGGCTCACCTTAGAGGCGGAGCGCGCCGTCGCTTCCCGCGGGGCGGCCTTCGATACGCGCGTCACCACCTTCGCCCGCTTCATCGGCGGCGAACGCAGGGTGCTGTCCAAGCAGGGCTCGGTGCTGGCGGTGGGCGCCATTTTATCCCGCCTTGCGGGTCAGCTGCGCTACTTCGGCACCCTTTCCTGCGCGGCGGCGCTGTACGAGACCATCGCCCAGCTGCGCGCGGCGCTGGTCACGCCCGAAATGCTCGAGGCGGCGCAGCAGGAGGCGGATACCCTTTTGTGCGAAAAGCTCGCCGATATCGCCCTCGTCTACCGCGCCTATCTCGATTTTTTGGCGGAAGGGTATGTAGACGAAAGCGGCGTCCTCTCGCTGCTGCCGGATGCCGTGCGCTCGGCGCAGCTCGCGGGCACGGAGGTGTGGTTCGTCGGCTTTTCTTCCTTCACCCGCCAGGCGGCGGAAGGCATCCGCGCCGCCATCTCTGCGGCGAGCAGCGTTTCCGCCCTTCTCATCGGCGGAGAAGAGGCATTGTACGCAGGCGAAGCCGCCGCCGACTTTACGCGCTGCTGCCGCAGGGCGGGGCACACGGTGCAGGTCGTCCCCCTGCCCTCGGGGCTCATCCCCGAGGCGGAGGCGCTGCGCCGCAGCCTGTTCGATCCCGTCTACCCGCAGCCTTTGGCCACAGACCGCGTGCGCCTGTTTGCCGCCGCCGACGAAGAGGACGAAATGCGCTTTGTCGCCGCCGCCGTCCGCGCCGAGGCAGCGCGCGGGGTGCGCTACGGCGAAATGTCGCTGTTTTTGCCGGACCTGTCCGCCTATGCCGTGCCGCTGTCGCGCGCCTTTTCCGAATATCATATCCCGTATTATGCCGACGTGCGCAAAAGCGCCTTCGAGCACCCGCTGTCGTCCTTCGTGCTGGGCTGGTTCTCGCTGCTTGCGGGCGGGTTCGAGCCTGCGGATACAGACGCCTTCCTGGCCAATCCCTTTTTCGGCGCCCCCCGCCGCGGGGTGGAAGCGTACCGCGGCTATCTGCTGCGCTATGCCAACTACCGCGGCGGCGCCAAACGCCCCGTCAAAGACCTCGCCGAAGCGGAAGGGGGAGCGGAAGCCAAGGCGCAGTTCGAGGCGCTGCGCGAACGCCTCCTCTCCCTGTTTGAAGGCGCGGCCGCTTCCATGCGCGGGGCGGAGTACTGCCGCCTGGTGCGCCGCCTCATGCAGCTGTGCGGCTGCGCCGCCGTGCAGGAAGAACTTTCTTCCCGTTTGGAAGAAGAAGGCCTGCGCGCCGAAGCGGCCTATTTCGCCCGCGGCGCCGAGTGCATGGAGCGGGTGCTCGCCGAGGCGGAGCAGCTGGCGGGAAACATGCGCCTTTCGGCGGACGACTTCGCCGCCATGCTGGGCGCGGGGCTGAAAGAGCTGAAGATCGCCCTCATCCCCCAGTATTTAGACGCCGTGTTCGTGGGCAGCTATGCCGAAAGCCGCCGCGGGGTGGCAAAGGTCGTGTTCGCGGCGGGGCTTACCGACGCCGTGCCCGCCTGCGGGGCGGATAACGGCATCATCACCGATAAGGATATCGACCGCCTCCGCTCGCTGCAAGTGGAGATCGCCCCCAAGATCCGCGAAGTCAACGCCCGCGCCCGCGAAAACACAGGCCTTGCCCTCTGCGGCTTTTCCGAGCGGCTGTACCTCTCCCGCCCCGCCGGCCAAGGGGGGGCGGAAGTGCGGCCGAGCAGCGTATTCCAGACGGTCGCCGCCCTGTTCACGGATGAAAGGGGAGAGCCCGTCAAACTGTTCGACCGCGCCGCCTACGAAGGGTATGAACGGCGCGACCCCGCCGCCTTCCGCGCCTATCTTGCCGCGATCTCCTGCGAGCGCGTGCCCGCCGTGCGAGAGCTCCTCTCGCGTGCGGACGAATACCGCCGCGGCAGAAAAGATTTTTCCGCCCATACCGGGCTTCTTTCCGCCCTGCGCGAAAAAGGGGACGCCCCCGCCATGGAAATACAGGGGGAACAGGCGTTCGCGCCCGCCGCGGCGCAGCTTCTGCTCGGCGGCAAGGAGACGGTCGCCCCCACCCTCATCGAGGGCTATTTTGCCTGTCCCTACCGCAACTTTGCCGAGCGCGGCCTGCGCCTGATGCGGCAGGAAGAAAAGAGCGTGCGCGCGCTGGACGCGGGCAACTACATGCACGAGCTGCTGCGCCTGCTCGCCCCCGCCATCGCCCGCTTGCCCGATATCCCCGCCTGCGAGGCGTTCATGCGCGCCCGCGCCGAAGAGCTGCTCTCCGCCCCGCCCTATTGCTACCTCGCCGATACGGGCGCGGGCAGCTTTGCCGCCCGCGCGCTGGTGGAGGAGGCGGTCGTCATCGGCAGGCAGGTGTTCGAGCAGGTCAAAGGCTCCGCCTACACCGTCGCCGCCGCCGAGCAGTCGTTCGGCTACCCCGGCTCGCCCATCGGCGGCATCCCGCTGCGGGCGGGCGGCCGCACCTACACCGTCGCCGGCAAGATCGACCGCATCGACCGCAGCGGCGAATACGTGCGCGTCGTCGATTATAAGACGGGCCGCATGCAGGTCAAGCCCACCGACTATTACACGGGCAGAAAATTGCAGCTGGAGCTGTATTTGTCCGCGGCGTCGGCGGGGGGCAAGCCCGCGGGGGCGTATTACTTCCCCGCCCGCGTCGGCTTCGTCCCGCCCGAAGAAAAGGCGCCCTTCCGCATGGAAGGCTTCACCGCCGCCGAAGAGGAGATCGTCCGCCTCAGCGAACCCGCCCTGCAGGCGGGGGAAGAGAGCCGCTTCATCGCCGCCAAATGCGCCACGGGCGGCAGGGGTACTTTGCGCGAAGAGGAGATGGCAGACTTTCTGCAATACGCCGTGCGCGTTTCCGAAAATTGTTTGAAGGAACTTTCGGCGGGCTGCATCGCCCCTTCGCCGTACGCGGGCGAGTGCGCCTACTGCCCCTACGGGGCGCTGTGCGGGCGCGACCCCGCCGAAGCCGAGCGCAGCGAGCGCACCGCAAGCCTTAGCGAGATCGTAGACATCGTCCGCAGCGAGAGGGAAGGGCAATGAACAGTCATAAAAGGGCAACGAGCAGTCGGAAAAGGGCAATGAGCCGGCGCAGGAACGCACGGGGCGGGCAGACAAGGGAAACATGCCGGCGCAGGAACGCACGGGGCGGGCAGACCGCCGCGGTCATGAGGAGAAACGTACAATGAGCGAACGCAGACCCACACAGGAACAGCAGGCGGCCATCGCCGCCCCGGGGCAGGTGCTGGTGTCCGCCTCGGCGGGCAGCGGCAAGACCTTCGTGATGATCGAAAAGATGATCTCCCTCATCCTCGCGGGCGAGGCGGAGGTGTCGTCCGTGCTCGCCGTCACCTTTACAAAGCTCGCCGCCGCCGAGATGAAAGAGCGCCTGCGGGCGGCGCTGGTGCGCTCCGTCAACGGCACGCACGATGCCGCCGTGCGCGCCCGCCTGCGCGAACAGATCTCCGAGATCGGCACGGCGGACGTGTGCACCCTGCACTCCTTCTGCACGGGGCTTTTGCGCCGCCGCTTTTACGAGGCGGATGTAGAGGCGAATTTCCGCGTCCTCGACGACGCCGAGGCAAAAAAACTGCGCCGCCGCGCCCTGCAGCAGACCATCGAATATTTGTTGGAACAAAAGTCCGCCGCCTTTTCCGCCCTCGGCGCCGCCTTTGCGGGCAGCCGCGGGTTCGACGCCTTGGGCAAGATCGTCTTGGAAGGGTACGAAAAGATGCGCTCCCGCCCCGATTACCTCGCCTTTCTGCGCGCCCTCCCCGCCCGCTACGGCGAGGAAGGCTTCGAAGCCCTCGCCGCCGAACTGCAAGGCGAGCTTTCCGCCCGCGCCGCGCGCCTTGGCAAAAGCGCCGCCGCGCTGGAAGGGGAGATGCAGCCCTATCTGGAACAGGGCCTGTTCGGCGGGGCGCATATCGCCTTTTTGCAGGAGCGCAAGGCCCTTGCCGAGCGGCTGTGCGCCGCGCCCGATATCTTCGCTTCCGCCGCCGTTTTGGCGGAAACAAAGCTCTCGTCCAAGCCGCGCGCCGATAAGGCCCGCAAGGGCGGCGGCCCCGCCGCCGCGCTGGACGAAAAGCTCAAAACGCTCAAGCCGCAGATCGAAAAGCTGGCAAAATTCGCCGCCCCCTTTTCTTCGCGGGAAGAAGAGCTGGCGCGCTTCCTCTCTTCGGGCAAGACGGCGGAAGGCCTGTGCGAGGCGCTCATCGCCTTCGACGGCTTCTACGCCGCCGCCAAGCGCCGCGCGGGCGGGCTGGACTTTGCCGACCTCGAGCACGGCTGCCTGCGCCTGTTGGAAAACGAAGCCGTGCGCGCCGAGGTCAACGCCCGCTACACGCATGTGTTCGTAGACGAATATCAAGACGTCAACCCGGTGCAGGACCGCATCCTCACCCGCCTGGGGGGCAAAAACGTGTTCATGGTGGGCGATCCGAAGCAGTCCATCTACGGCTTCCGCGGCTGTTCCGCCGCCTTCTTCACCCAAAAATTTGAAGAACTTTCCGCCGAGGGGCGGGCGCTCACCCTCAACGGCAACTTCCGCAGCTGCTTTGCCGTGCTCGACGCCGTCAACAAGCTCTTCACCCGCTGCATGACGCGCGAAAGCTGTTCCATCGATTACGCCGCCACGTCCGTCATCACGGCGGGCGATGCGGCGCGGCAGGGCAGCCCCGCCCGCCCCTTGGGCAAGGTGTGCGCCGAGTTCGTGCCCCCGCCCGAAAAGCAGGCCCCGCCCGCGCGCGGCGTGTATTCGGTGGCGGAGCATTTGGGCGAAGGGGAGGGCGAAGCCTCCGCCGAGGGCGAGCTGATCGCAGAGCTGGTGCTGCAAGAGGCGGCGTCCATGCGCTACGACCCCGCCGAAGGCAAAGAGGTGCCCAACCGCCTGCAGGATATCGTCGTGCTCATGCGCAGCGGCACCGAGCACACCCGCCGCGTCATCCGCGCGCTCGTCGGCCGCGGCATCCCCGTCGCCGCCGCAGCCGAGGTCGATCTGTGCAGCTACCCCGAAGTGCGCGCCATGCTCGCCATTTTGCAGTTTCTGGATAACGGCGGGCAGGAGATCCCCCTCGCCGCCGCCTTGAAATCGGCGATGGGCGGGCTGACGGACGAAGACCTCGCCGCCATCCGCCTTTCCGCCAAAAAAGACGAAAACGGCGAAGAGGGCTTTGCAGCCGCCTGCGAGCGGCTGGCGGCAGAAGGCGGGAGCTTGGGCCAAAAACTTGCCGCCTTTTACGCCCGTGCGGAGCGCTACCGCCTGCGCATGCAGGTGCACGGCGCCGCCGAGCTGATGGCGTACATCCTCGCCGATACCGGCATGGAAGCGCAGCAGCTGGCCCTGCCCTGCGGGGCAGAGCGGGTGCGCCGCCTCTCCCGCCTCATCGCCGCGGCGGGCAGCGCCGCCGTGCACGAGTTTTTAGAGCAGGTCAGGGTAAGCGGCGAGCTCGGCTATGCCGAAAGCGGGGGCGAAAACGCCGTCCGCGTGATGACCATGCACGCTTCCAAGGGGCTTGAATTCCCCGTCGTCATCGTCGGGGGGCTGAACAAGCCCTTTGCGGGCGACCAGTCTCCGGTACTCTTTGACGACGAGTGGGGTTTCGCCCTGAAGGCGTACGACCCCTCTTCCCATACCGCCGCCGAAACTATTTTGCGCGCCGCAGCTTCCCGCCGCGCCGCCAGGCGCCGCTCGGAAGACGAGATGCGCCTTTTATACGTCGCCCTCACCCGCGCCAAAAGCAGCCTGCACCTCGTGTTCTCCAAAGAACAGCCCTTCGACGAGGCTTCCCTCACCGAGGCAAAGAGCTTTGCCGACTTCATCGACCTCTCGCTCCTCAAAGACAACTACGCCCCCGTGGCGGGCGCCGTGCCCGCCCCTGCGGGCGAGCGGGTCATTTCCGGCTGCGACGAAGCCGCCAAAGCCGCCGTGCTGGCGCGCTACGCCCTCCCGTACGCCTATCAGAGCAGCACCCTTCTGCCCGTCAAGACCTCGCCTTCCGCCATCTTGCAGGCGCTGCGGGCGGAAGAGCCCGCTGTCGGCGGCGAAGAGTACGCCTCCGATGCCGACGCGGCGCACGGCACGGCATACCACGCCTTTTTGGAACGCGCCGACTTTTCCGCCCCCGTTGAAGAAGAGATCGCCCGCGTCTGCGCCCTTCTCCCCCCGCAACAGGCGGCCCTGCTCGATGCCGGGCGGCTGCGCGCGGTGCTGCAAATGCCCGTGTTCGCCTCCCTTTCCGGCTACACCCTCGGGCGCGAGCGCGAATTCCTCATGTTCCTGCCCGCCCGCCGGCTGTTTGAAACGGATGCCGAAGACGAGGTGCTGGTGCAGGGCGTCATCGACTTGTTGGCCACGCGCGGCGGCGAGTGCATCGTCATCGACTACAAGTATTCCTCGCACGGGCCGCAGGAGCTGCTCGCCCGCTACGCCCCCCAGCTCAAGATCTACGCGGCGGCGGCGCGGCGGGGCGGGGCGTCCAAAGTCAGGGCGTACATCGTCAACATCCTGCAATGCTATACCCTGCCCGTCCCGCAGGAGATTTTGGAAGAAAATGAAAAGGCCCCTTCCGCCCGACAGGAAATTTTGGAAGAAAAATGAAAGCCCCGCCGTCGGGTGCGGGCGGCGTTAGGGCAAACAACGGAAAAAGAGGGGCGCGCCTTATGCAAGACGCGCCCCTTGTCGTTTATCGTTTTATCTTTTTCTTTTTTGCCGCCGCTTCGGCTTTTTCAATATTGATACTTCGCCATCATCTTTAACAGGGCGGCGAGTATGTCGTTGAGCGTTTCCGCCTCTTTGGCGCAAAGCGTCCGCTTGGCGCGGTAGGCCGTCAGCAGCTGCTGCGCCTTTTCCGCTTCCAGCCTGTCGCCGGGGCTGAGCGGCAGCTGTTTCAGCCGCTCCAACACCCCGAATATATGCCCCAAGCGCACGTCTTTTTCCACTTCCGTCTCCCGCTCTTCCCGCTCTTCACAGCACAGCACCTTGGCGGGCAAGCCCTCGGCGGGCGGCGGGGGTGGCGGGGGCGGCTGCAAGGGGGATGCGGCAGGCTCCGCCTGTAAAGGGGGCGCGGCAGGGCGCGGACTGCGCTTTTTTTTGCGCCCCGGCAGGCGCAGCAGGGTAAGCAGGGCGCACAGCGCCAGCTTTTCCAGCAATATGAGCGCCGCGGCGGCGTACAGGCGGGGGCGCAGCTGCGGGTGCAGCAGGCACAGGCACAAATACAGCAGCAGGCACACGTCGGCGGCGGCATGCAGCGGGCGCAGCGGCAGGGCGCGCAGGCGGGGGATGCCCAGCCGCAGCACAAAGGCGAGCAAAAACAGCAGCGGCGGGGCCGCCAACAGCGCCAGCAGTACGCCGTCGCCGCAGGCGGCGGCAGTCTCTTCCAGCCATCGTAAGATCGTTTCCGAAATATGTACCATCTTCTTCCCCGTGGCAAAATTTTGCGCCGCAGCTGCGGCCGCAGTGTGTTTCAGTATACAATAAACGGGAGCGAAAAATGGCGAAACTTTTGCCGAACGCTGCCGAACTTTGCCGAAAGGCTTTTTTCTTTTTTTACAGAAAGGAAGGGAGCGACAGGCGCGGGAATGGTACGGGAATGGCGCGGGCGCAGGGAAAAGCGCTAAGGGCGGCGCTTGACTTTGCCGCCCGCAAGGTCTATAATAGATAGGAAAGATCACCGAGGAGAAGTTGGCATGGACATCCGTTTTGTTCCCGCTCAAAAAGAAGAATACGCCCCGCTGGCGCAGTTCATCGCCCGCCAGTGGCACACCGCGTACGACGGCCTTTTGGGCGAAGCGCAGGTCAAGTATATGACGGATACCTTCCAAAGCGCCGCCGCCATCGAACGGCAGGTGCGCGAAGAGGGGTACCTGTATTATTATATCGAAGGCGAAGGGCGGCGCATCGGCTACTGCGCCCTGCACCCCGAAAAAGAGAAGCTGTTCCTCTCCAAATTATACCTTACGGAAGAAGAGCGCGGCCGCGGCATCGGGCAAAAGGCGCTCGCCGCCGTGGCAGAGATCGCCGCAGAGAGGGGGCTGAAGGCGGTGTACCTCACCGTCAACACGGGCAACGCCCGCGCCGTGCGCGCTTACGAAAAGTTCGGCTTCACGCGCACCGACCACACCGTCACCGACATCGGCAGCGGCTTTGTGATGGATGATTATATTTATGAATACAGAATTTAGTTCTCACAATTTCTTTCGAGCTGACGAAAGAAATTGTCGAGAGTAAGGGGGAAACCTGCCGTGCGTTGGCGCGCAAATTTGCGCGCCATACTGGCGGCGGTTTCTCCCCTCTGCGCCGCGCATTGCAGGGCACACCCTTGATAAAACGCGCGGCGCATTCACCTCCATCCGTATGCTCATAAGGGAAAAACGGCAAAAGTGTGATTTTGCCGTTTTTTGAGAATAGTTTGGAATAAAAATGCCGCGGCTTCACCTTTCCTGCATGAGCCTAACGGCAAATTGGGGGCGCTGGCGCAAAAGCGTGGTTTTGCTTGCGCGAGAATTATTTTTTATTGTATCCGGAATTTTACATTCTACATTTTACATTTACCATTTGCGCAGGCGCGCGGGCGCGGACGTTGTGCGGTGCGGCGGATGATCGCGGAGGTTTATGGCGAGGTCACCACAAGCGCGCGGGCGCGAACGTTGCGCGGTGGGGCGCCCACTTCCTTCCGCAAAGGCGTCGGAAAAAATTTTTGCCTCGATTTGTGACAAATGCGACAATTTTCTCCAACATTTGCAGGACTATTTGTTTTTTTGCCCATAAATACTTTGCTTTTTTTTCAAAGTGTGTTATAATGTCTCTATGAACAGGGAAAATTTCCACAAAAAGATGCTGCAGATCTTGGAGGAAGTGCCCAAAGGCGAGCGCCTGCTGCTGCACAGCTGCTGCGGACCCTGTTCCACGCGCTGCTTAGAAGCGCTCGCGGATACCTTCCGCGTCACCGTGCTGTACTACAACCCCAACATCACCGACGGGGCGGAGTACGCCAAGCGCAAATCAGAGCAGCTGCGCCTGCTGCGCGAAACAGGGCAGGCAGACTTTTTAGACTGCGACTACCTTCCGCAAGAATTTTTCGATACGGTACAGGGGCTGGAAGCGGAACGCGAAGGCGGAGCAAGGTGCTACCGCTGTTATGCCTTGCGTATCGGAAAAACTGCCCGCACGGCAAAGGAAAACGGATACGGCTGGTTTTGCTCTACATTATCGGTCAGCCCGCACAAAAACGCCGCCTGGCTCAACCAACTGGGCGAGCGGTATGCCGCGGAGTACGGCGTGCGCTGGCTGCCCAACGACTTCAAAAAGCAAAACGGCTATTTGCGCTCGGTCGAGCTGGCGAAACAGCACGGCCTGTACCGCCAAAATTATTGCGGCTGTATCTTTTCCGACTGGACTCGCTCACAAAATTGACAGATACTCCTTCTTTTTTTCCGTGTTCTGCTTCGGCAGGGCGCGGAATTTTTTTACGCGATTTTTTTGGAAGGGAAGGGAGTTTAACGCTTTTCGGGAAGGGGAAGGCGCTTCTCCTTTTCAGAAGGGAAGGGGCATCTTCGATTTTTTTTGAAAAGAAAAAAGTTTCGGCTCATTTGAAAAGGAAAACCGCCGCGGCGTTTTAGAAATAAGAGCCGCGCAAAAATGTTTTTTCCCCCCAAAAATGGTTGACGGCGCGCCCGCCCCGCGCTATAATAATTGCAACTTATTCGGTTGTATATTACGGAGGTATACGCACCATGCGCCTTTCATCCAAATCGCAGTACGGGCTCAAGGCCTGTTATATCCTGGCGCTCAACTATCCCGAGCGCTGCGTCAGCGCCTCGTCGCTGGAAAAAGAGATCGCCGTTTCCGGCAAATATATCGAAAAGATCATGCGCATGCTGGCGGGCAGCGGCATCGTCACCGCCGTGCGCGGGGTGGCGGGCGGCTACAAGCTGGCGCGTGCGCCCCAGTCCGTCACCGTGGGAGACATCGCCCGCGCCTTAGAAGACAATATGGAGATCGTAGACTGCATCTCCTTTTGCGACTGCCCCGACTGCTGCGCATCGGGCGAGGTGTGGCGGCGGCTGTACGACGGCATCAACGCCGTGCTCGATTCGATGACCCTGCAGACGATGATCGACGCATACGGCGCCCACGGCGTGTGCAAGTGCCGCCGCGCGGGGTAAGGGGGGAGAAGATGATCTATCTGGACCATGCCGCCACCACGCCCGTAGACGGGCGGGTGCTGCGCGAGATGCTGCCCTATTTTGCAGAAAATTTCGGCAATGCCGACTCTCTCCACGCCTACGGCAGGCGGGGAGTGGCGGCGGCAGACGCCGCCCGCGACGAGATCGCTTCCCTCTTAGGCGCCAAGCCGCAGGAGATCTACTTTACCTCCGGCGGCACCGAGGCGGACAACTGGGCGCTTTTGGGCGCCGCCCGCGCCAACGCCGCCCGCGGCAAGCGGGTGCTGGTGTTTTCCGCCGAGCACCACGCCGTGCTCGCCGCGGCAGGGGCGCTGCGGGCAGAGGGCTTTGCCGTGGAAGAGATCCCCTCCACGGCGGAGGGGGCGGCAGACCTGAACGCGCTGGAAGAGCTGCTGCGCCGCCCCGCCTGCCTGGTGGCGGTGATGGCAGCCAACAACGAGACGGGCGTCCTCCAGCCGACGGCGGAAGTTTCGCGCCTGTGCCGCGCCCACGGGGCGCTGTACTTTTGCGACGCCGTGCAGGCGGCGGGGAGCGAAAAGTTAGACGTCAACGTTCCCCATGCCGACCTTTTGAGCATTTCCGCCCATAAATTTTACGGGCCCAAGGGGGCGGGGGCGCTGTATATCCGCACGGGCACCCGCATGCAGCCGCTCATCGCCGGCGGCCATCAGGAGCGGGGGCTTCGCGGCGGCACCACCAACGTGCCCGCCGTCGTGGGCATGGCGGCGGCGCTGCGCTATGCCGCAGCCGAGCGCGAACAGAACAATGCCAAGGTGCGCGCCCTGCGAGACGCATTTATCGCCCGCATCCTCGCGAGCGTTGCGGGCGCACAGCTCAACGGCAGGGGCGAGCGGCTGCCCGGCATCGCCAACTTCTCCTTCGAGGGCATCGCGGGGGCGGCCATGCTGCAGCGCTTAGACCTCGCGGGCGTCGCCGCCTCGGTAGGGGCGGCGTGCTCTTCCGGTTCGGCGCAGCCCTCGCACGTGCTGCTGGCCATGGGCCTTTCCCCCGAACGGGCGGCGGGCGGGGTGCGCTTTTCCTTCGGGAAGGACAATACCGAGGCAGACGCTGCCGCGGCGGCGGAAGAGGTCATCCGCGCCGCCAAAGACCTGCGCAAATCGTAAAAAGGCGCGCGGCCGTATCGCCGCCAAAGACCTGCGCAAATCGTAAAAAGGCGCGCGCGGCCGCCTCGCCGCCGTAAAATTGCGCGCCAAAAGAAAGACGCGCGGCCCGCGCCGCAAACTTGCGCGGCGAAAGGAGAAATATATGCGAAAATTTGAACGGGAAGTTGTGGATACGGCGGAAAAGTTCGCCATCCTCTGCCGCTGCGGCTATCTGACCCTCGCCCTGCAGGGCGAAAACGCGCCTTACTGCCTGCCCCTCAACTTCGGGGCGGAGCTGCAGGGGGAGAAGCTCGTTTTGTATTTCCACTGCGCCAAACAGGGCACAAAGCTCGCCCTGCTGCAAAGGGACGGGCGCGTGGGCTTTGCGGCGGCGAACATGCTGCGCGTGTTCAACAAGGGCGCCGCCCCCTGCGGCTACACCACCGATTACGAGAGCGTGTGCGGCACGGGCGTGGCAGAAGTGGTGGAAGGGGAAGAAGAGCGCCTGCACGGCCTGCAGGTGCTCATGCGCCACTATACGGAAGAAGAATTTTCGCCCGCCGCCTTTCAGCCGCACGCCATGGCGCTGACGGAGGTCGTCAAGGTCGTGTGCAGCGACTGGACGGCGAAGCGCCTGGTGCGCCCGCAGGAAGGGTAAGCAGGGCAAAAAACGCGGCAGGGGCGGCTCCGAAAAGGAGCCGCCCCTGCCGCTTATCTGTTTATCTGTCCGCCCGTCGGCCGCCCGCAAAGCCGTGCCTGCAAAGCCGCGCGCGCAGGAAAGGTTCGCGGCGCAAATCAGCGCGGCGCTTTTCCCTTTACGCACAAAATTGCAAAGGCTCGCGGCGCGTTCATTCTTCCGCGGGAACATGTTCGCACAGCACGTCGGCAAGCTGCGCCAGCTTCTGCGGAGAAAGCGCCTCGCCCCGCGCCTTGGGGGGGATGCCCGCCTGCCGCAGCACTTCCTGCGCCTGTTCGCGGCTGAGGGCAAAGCTGTTGATGAGGTTGTTTTCCAGCGTCTTGCGGCGAGAAAGGAATGCCGCCCGCACCGCGGCGCGGTACATCTTTTTGTCTTTGACGGGGATGCGGTCGGGTATAAAGGTCAGCCGCACCACGGCGCTGTCTACGTTGGGCGCGGGGGTGAACAGATGGCGGGGCACAAATTTTACCGTCTCCGCCTCCGCCCTCCTTGCGATGGCGGCGGTGATCGCCCCGTATTCGGGGGTGTTTTCGGCGGCGCACAGCCGCTTTGCCACGTCGTCCTGCACCATCACCACCAAAACGCGCGCCTTTTCGCTCTCTTCGATCAGCTTCATGATGAGCGGGGTGGTGATGTAGTAGGGCAGGTTGGCGACCACCGCGTAGCCCTCGCCCAGTTCCTGCTCTAAGGCGCGCATGTCCGCCTTCAAAAAGTTGCGGAACACGACCTCGGCGTTGTCTACCCCCGCCAGCGTCTCCGCCAGCACGGGCTGCAGTTTGGCGTCTATCTCGTAGGCGATCACCTTGCCCGCGTGCGCCGCCAGCACCCGCGTCAGCGTGCCCGCCCCGCAGCCGATCTCTAAAACGGCGCGGCTTTGATCCAGCTCCGCAAAGCCGGCGATGCTCTCCAGCAGATTGGCGTCGGAAATAAAGTTCTGCCCGAACTGCTTTTTGAAGCTGAAGTTGTGTTTGGCGAGGATCTGGCGTAAATTTTCCATAAACTGTCTCCGGGCGGCGGCGCATGGCAGGGCGCCCCGCGGCACATACTTTGATCGTAAGCGAGGGGCGCTTGCCCCGCTTACAGGGCTTTGCCCGTACAAAAGAAGGAGGGGAGCCCCGCCCGCTTGGCGGAGGCTCTCTTTCTGTTTTCTTCTTGGGAAGGAAGGGGCGTCGCCGTTTTTCTTTTTTTTGGAAGGGAAGGGGCATTGCCGCTTCTCTTTTACTTTTTTAGAAAGGAAAAGAGCGGCTGCGTCTTTGATCCGCCCTGCGCCCGCGCCCTGTGGACGCGGGCGCAGGGCGGGCGCGGGAAGCCGCCTCGCGGAAGCGGCCCTTTATCCGTCTATCCGATATACGCCCGCACGCGCAGGGTGACGCCGCACGCCCTGGCGATGGCGCGGCAGGCTTCTATCTTCTCTTCTCCGATGACGTCCACCACCGAAAACCAGGTATCGATGCCCTTTTCGGCGCACAATTTGGCAAATTCCTGCAAGCCCGCAAACGCCGCCTCGCCGAAGGCGGGCCTGCACAGGGCGGCGTAGTCTTGGGCGGTCGCCTCGTTGAGGCTGACGTTGATCTTGTCGATGACCGCGGCGAGCTCGCCCGTCACGTCTCGCTTCCAGATCATGTTCGCCTGGCCGTTGGTATTGATGCGCGTGGTGCCGCCCCGCCGCTTGATCTCGCGGGCAACTTCCAGCAGCACGGGCAGCTTGATGGTCGGCTCGCCGAAGCCGCAGAACACATATTCGCGGTAAGCGCCGATGTCTTCGGGCAGCCGCGCGATCACTTCTTCCGCTTTCGGTTCGCGCGCCAGCCACAGTTTGTGGCCGAAGTAGTCCGCCTTTTCGTTGCGCACGCAAAAGGTGCAGTCGTTGGTGCACTTGCTGGTCAGGTTGATGTATAAGTTGCCGTCTAATTCGTAGGTAAAGTTTTCGTATCCCTGCATGGTATTCATCGTATCTTATAAAATAAAGTTTTGGCGTTTTGTTTGATGCGCGCGGCGAGGGCAAAGAGCTCTTCTCCGCGCAGCTGCGCCAGCTTTTCGTACACCTGAACGACGTTTTTTGGAGTGTTCAGGGTGCCGCGGAATGGTTCGGGCGCCAGGTAGGGCGAGTCCGTCTCCGCCAAAATGCGCTCGGGCGGCACTATTTTTGCCACCTCGTCCAGCCGCCGCGCGTTTTTGAAGGTCACGGGCCCCGCAAACGAGATGTACAGCCCCAGTTTCAAATATTCCTTTGCCGTTTCGGGGCTGCCCGAAAAGCAGTGCATCACCCCGCCCGCCCGCAGCTTGGCGCGGTTGTCCTTCAATATCCGCAGCGTGTCCGCCGCCGCGTCTCGGCTGTGGATGATGACGGGGAGAGAAAGCGCCTCCGCCAGCTCCAGCTGGGCGCAGAAGGCGCGCTTCTGCGCCGCCTCGTCGGTGTCCTCGTAGTGGTAGTCCAGCCCGATCTCGCCCACGGCGACGCCTTTGGGGCTTTGCAAAAGCGAAGCAAGGCGCTCTTCGTCGCCCGTTTGATAGTCTTGCAGGTTGGAAGGGTGGAAGCCCGCGGCAAAGTACAGCGCAGGTGCCGCCGCAAGGCGCTCCGCCTGCTCCGCCGCCAGGGCGGAAGAGGCCGGATCCCAGCCCACATTGATCACGGTATCCACCCCCGCCGCGGCGATCTTTGCCAAAAGCTGCGGCAGGTCGCCGTATTTTTCGGGGTAATTGAGGTGTGCGTGCGTGTCGATATACATGGCATTCTTCTCCGCGGGCGCCCTTTCGCCTTTGCGGAAGGGCGCCCGCGGCCAAGTTTTTATAGGTTTAATAGACGGTGCTGCCGCTGCCGATGTCGCCGGCGGGCGCCAAAAGCTGCAAATTGCCTTCGGCGTCTTCCGCGCAGAGGATCATCCCCTCGCTGACGATGCCGCGCAGCTTTGCGGGCTTCAGGTTGGTCACCATGATCACCTTTCTGCCCACCATCTGTTCGGGGGTGTAATATTGGGCGATGCCGCTCACCACCGTGCGCGTCTCCTCGCCGATCTTCACCGTCGATTTGAGCAGCTTGTCCGCCTTGGGCACCTTCTCGCAGGCGATAACTTCCGCCACCTGCATCTTCACCTTGGCAAAATCGTCGATGCTTATCTCGGCGGGGAAGTCCGCCTCATGCCCCTTCTTTTCTTTGGGCGCGGGCTTTTCGGCTTTGGCTTCTGCTTCGGGTTTGGAAGGCTGCGTATCGCCGCCCTCTGCCGCCTTGGCGGCGTGCAGGGCGTCGTACTGCTCTTCGACCTCTTTGTAGTTCCTGCGCGCGAACAGGTGCTGCACGGGCTCGGAAACGTGCGCGCCCGCAGGCAGGGCAAAGTCGTTCAAGCTATCGTATGCGCGCAGCGGGCAGCTGAACTGGCGGGCGATCTTTTCCGCCGTTTCGGGCATAAAGGGCTGCAACAGGGCCGCGGCGACCTGTATGCCCGCCGCCAGGTTGTACAACACGGTCGCAAGCCTGCCCTTTTTCGCCTCGTCTTTGGCCAGCACCCAAGGGGCCGTCTCGTCGATATACTTGTTGCAGCGGCGCAGGAAAGAGAAGATCTCCCCCAGCGCGTCCGAAATTTTGAATTCGTCCATCTTCGCCGCCACTTTTTGGTATAGAGAAGTTGCCTGCGCCTTCAGCTCTTCGTCCACGGGCTCGGCGCAGCCCGCATCTTCCAGCGCCCCGCCGAAGTATTTCAGCGACATCGCCGCCGTGCGCGAGACCAAATTGCCCAAATTGTTGGCGAGGTCTGCATTCACGCGGTCGCAGATGAGCTCCCAGGTGATGTTGCCGTCGTTGTCGTAGGGCATATCGTTGAGCACAAAGTAGCGCACCGCGTCCACGCCGAACACGTGCACCAGCTCGTCGGCGTAGATGGTGTTCCCGCGCGATTTGCTCATCTTGTTGCCGTCCATCAGCAGCCACGGGTGGCCGAACACGCGCCTCGGCAAGGGCAGTCCTAACGACATCAAAAAAATGGGCCAGTAAATGGTGTGGAAGCGCACGATATCCTTGCCGATGATATGCGCGTCCGCAGGCCAGTATTTTTGGAATAACGGGTCGGAATTCCCGTCCGCGTCGTAGCCCAGGCCCGTGATGTAGTTGGTCAGGGCGTCCAGCCACACGTACACGACGTGTTTAGGGTCGGAAGAGACGGGCACCCCCCACGTGAACGACGTGCGCGAAACGCACAGGTCCTGCAGGCCGGGCTTTAAAAAGTTGTTCACCATCTCGTTCTTGCGCGAAAGGGGAGCGATGAATTCGGGGTGCTCTTCGTAGTATTGCAGCAGGCGGTCGGCATATTTGCTCATGCGGAAAAAGTACGCCTCTTCTTTGGCGGGCTTTACCTCTCTGCCGCAGTCGGGGCACTTGCCGTCTTTCAGCTGCGAAGGCGTCCAGAACGCCTCGCAGGGGGTGCAGTACATCCCCTCGTAGGTGCCTTTATAGATATCGCCGTTTGCCAGCATCTTTTCAAACATCTTCTGCACCTGGCGCTCGTGGTCGGCGTCGGTGGTGCGGATGAACTTGTCGTAAGAGATATCCATCATATCCCAGATGGCGCGGATCTGCTCCGCCACGCCGTCTACGAACGCCTTGGGCGAAACGCCCGCGGCGGCGGCCTTTTCTTCTATCTTCTGGCCGTGCTCGTCGGTGCCCGTCTGGAAGCGCACGTCATACCCCTGCGCCCGCTTGAACCGCGCGATGGCGTCTGTCAAAACGATCTCGTAGGTGTTGCCGATGTGCGGCTTGCCCGAGGTGTAGGTGATGGCCGTGGTAATGTAATACGGGGTTTTTTCTGCCATGGTTCCCTCCTGAAAAGGTCTATAAAAAGGTCCTGTTTGTCCGTTTTCCAGTATTATACTCTATTTTTTGAATAAAGTAAAACCATTTTTGCGCGGGGTCGGCAAAAAAGCGCGGGGGCGCGGGGCAGTAAGGCGCCAGTCCTGCCCCGCAGGGCGCCGCCCCGGCGAAAGGCGGAAGAGCCTGCATAATGCGGGGCGCCTGCGCATATTGTAAAACAGAATGCAGGGGGGGCCTTTCATGAACGTGTTGTTTTTGGTGGTATTCATAGCCGCGTCGGTGCTCGTCGTCTTGGGGGATCCCGCCGCCTTTTTGCCCGCGCTTTTGGCGGGCGCTTCCCGCGCCGTCGCCCTCTGCCTCACCCTGGCGGGGGTGTACGCGCTGTGGCTGGGGTTTCTGCGCGTGTGTAAAGACGGAGGGCTGCTGTCCGGCCTTTCCCGCCTGCTGCGCCCGCCCGTGCGCCGGCTTCTGAAGACAGACGACGCCGCCGCCGAAGAGCAGGTCGCCGTCAATTTCGCCGCCAATCTGCTGGGCATGGGCGGGGCGGCGACGCCCGCGGGCATTTCCGCCATGCGCCTTTTTGGAGAAAAAAAGAACGAATACGCCCGCGCCATGCTGTTCGTGGTCAACTGTGCCGGGGTGCAGCTGCTGCCCACCACACTTATCTCGGTGCGGGCGGCGGCGGGTTCGGCGCAGCCGTTCGCGCCCGTGCTGCCGGCGCTGTGCTGTTCGCTGGCGGCGCTCCTGTTCGGGGCGATCCTCGTCCATTTACTATACAGGAAACGGCGTTGCGCGTAGCCGCCTATGTGCTGCCCGTGCTGTTTGCGGGCGTGTTCCTGTTCGCGGCGGTGCGCCGCGTCAAGGTGTACGACAGCTTTGCCTCCGGCGCGGGCGAGGCGCTGCCCCTCGTCCGTTCCCTCTTCCCCTATATCGCCGCCGTGCTCATCTTGGCGGAACTGTTCGAAGCCAGCGGACTTTCTCTAAAATTGCAGCAGGCGCTCACGCCCGCGCTGCAAGCCTTAGGCATCCCCGCGCAGCTCGCGCCGCTGGTGCTGGTCAAGCCCTTTTCGGGCAGCGGCTCCGTCGCCGTCTTGTCGCAAATTCTGGCAGAGTACGGGGCAGATTCGTACATCGGCTGCTGCGCTTCGGTGCTGTACGCCTCGGGCGAAACGGTGTTTTACCTCTCCGCCCTCTACTTTGCGGGGCAGAAGAAGGGCGCGGCCCTGCCCGCCGCCATCGCCATGGCGGCAAACCTCTTCGCGGCGGTATCGGCGTGCCTGCTGTGCCGGCTGTGATCTGCAAAACTTTCCGCAGGCCGGCCCGCAAAAGTTTTTTGCCCGGCGACCCGCGCCGCGCGGCGGGCCATCCCTGCCGGAGCGGCGCGGCGGGCGTGTTTTGTGAGAACGGTTCATTTTGATTTTTGCGGCAAAAAAGCGTGTGAATGCCGTACAATGTTATCGATAACCAGCGGGCATAAATGAAAAAATGATAATTTTCGACAAAAAATGTTGAAAAATTTTATCTAAAAAATTTTCAAAAAAATAAAAAAAATTGCTTGCGTTTTTTTTCGAGGCTTGCTATAATATGCGTGTAATCAAACGAAACGCGCGATGCTTCCGTTTGGTTACATCCCTTAGCTCATCATTTTCCCCCTTATCATATATGGATCGGGCACAGAACCGCAAGGCTCTGTGCCCGATTCATTTTGCCGGATACGCGGTAAAGAAAGCGGCGGGCTTCCTGTTCGGAAGCCCGCCGTTCTTTCATTTGTCATCGCGCCGTCCGACGCAAGGGGAGAGGACTGCCGCGGCGCAAGGGTGCGCGCGCCCGTGCGGGGGCGCCGGGCTGCTTCCCGAACACCGCTGCGGGGCGCCGGGCTTACTTCCCGAACACCTCTTCGGCGGCCTTTACGTCGGCATTGGCGTCTTTGCAGTAGTAGTCGGCGCCGATCTTTTTGGCGTAGTCGGGGTTGAGCACCGCCCCGCCCACCATCACGCGGCAATCGGGGCATTCCTTCCGCAGCAGGCGGATGGTCTCTTCCATGTGCACCACGGTGGTGGTCATCAGCGCCGAAAGCCCGCACAGGCGGATGTTGTGTTGTTTGCACGCCCGAACTACGGCCTCGGGGGGCACGTTTTTGCCCAGGTCGAACACGCGGTAGCCGTAATTTTCCAAAACCGTCTTGACGATGTTCTTGCCGATGTCGTGGATGTCGCCCTGCACGGTCGCTAAGACGATGTCTCCGCGCGAGGCGGCGCCGCCGGGGAGCTTCTTTTTCACCTCGTCGAAGCACAGCTTGGCGCTCTCCGCCGCCGCGATCAGCTGCGGCAAAAACAGCGTGCCGCGCTCGTATTCCTCTCCCACGGCGTTGAGGGCGGGGATGAGGTAGTCGTCGATGACGGAAAGGGGCGCTTCTCTTTCCAAAAGCGCCGCGCAGGCCGCCCCCGCGGCGGGCAGGCCCTTTTTGATGAGGGCAAAGATCTCGCTTCCTTCTTTATTATTATCGGAAGAAGGGGAAGGCGAAGCAGGGGAAGAAGCGGCGGCAGGGGATGCGGCGGGGGTCTGTTTAGTGATGGGCGCCGCGTAGCGGGCGACGTAATCGGCGCAGTTCTTGTCCTGCCCGCTGAGGGCGCGGAAGGCCGCCACCGCCTGCATGTTTTCGGGGACGTTGGGGTTCAAAATGGGCGCGTCCAGCCCCGCGAACAGCGCCGCCGTCAGAAACGAAGTGTTGACGATCTGCCTGTTGGGCAGCCCGAAGGAGATGTTGCTCACCCCCAGCACCGTGCGCACGCGGTATTTTTGCTTGATCTGCCGCAGCGCCTCCAGCGTCTCGTGCGCCTGCCCCTGTTCGGCGCTCACCGTCAGGGTGAGGCAGTCGATGTAGATATCCTCCTGCGGGATGCCGTAAGATGCGCAGGTGCGGATGATCTTTTCGGCGATGCGCACCCGTTCTTCCGCCGTTTTGGGGATGCCGTGCTCGTCCATCGTCAGCCCCACCACCGCCGCGCCGTACTTTTTCACCACGGGCAGGATGGCGGCAAGGACCCTGTCTTCGCCGTTGACGGAGTTGACGATCGCCTTGCCCGCGTATACGCGCAGCGCCGCCTCGACGGCGTCCGCCTTGCCGCAGTCTATCTGTATGGGAAGGTCGGATACCGCCTGCACCGCCTGCACCAGTTTGCAAAGAGCCTGTTTTTCGTCGATCTCCGGAAGGCCCGCGTTGACGTCTAAGATGTCCGCGCCCGCCTCTTCCTGTTCCACCGCCTGCGCCTGGGCGTAGCCCCAGTCGCCTGCGAGCAGCGCCGCCTTCATCGCCTTTTTGCCCGTGGGGTTGATGCGCTCGCCGATCACGCGGCAGCCGTCCACTTCCGCCATCCGCCGCGCCGAACACACCAGCGAGCGGCCGGCAAGTTTGCCTGCGGGGGCAAAGGGCACGGCGCCGTCCGCTAAGGCGCGCAGCTTGCGGATATATTCGGGCGTGGTGCCGCAGCAGCCGCCGACGATGCGCACGCCCATGCGCAGAAATTCCGCGTATACGTCTGCGAACTCTTCCGCGCTCACGTCGTAGTTCATGTCGGCGTCGGGCAGGCCCGCGTTCGCCTGCACCAGCACGGGCTTATCGGTATAGTCCAAAATTTTCTGCACGATGGGCAGTAGTTTGCGCGGCCCCAGCGAGCAGTTCACGCCCACGGCGTCCGCCAGAGGGGAAGCCGCCAGGGCGTAGCAGGCGGGGTCGCAGCCGGCAAAGGTGCGGCCGTTTTCTTCAAAGGTCATCGAACACAGCACGGGCAGCGCGCTGTGCTCGCGCGCCGCCAGCAGCGCCGCCCGCAGCTCCTGCAGGTCCGCCATCGTCTCGATGAGCACGAGGTCCGCCCCCGCCCGCGCGCCCGCTTCCACCGTGCGGGCGAAGATCTGATACGCCTCTTCAAAAGAGAGGGTGCCCATGGGCTCGAGCAGCATGCCGATGGGGCCGATGTCCAGCGCTATAAACTTGCCGGGCGCCGCCTCTTTGGCAAGGCGCACCCCCGCCTCGATGAGTTCTTGCGCCCGCGCGGCCGAGCCGACCTTTTTTTCGTTGGCGCCGAAGGTATCCGCCGTGATCACGTCCGCCCCCGCCGCCGCGTAGGCGCGGTGGATGTCGGCGGCGATGTGCGGCTGCGTCAGGTTGATCTCTTCGGGCACGGTGCCCACGCGCGCGCCGCTTTTCTGCACCATGGTGCCGAAGGCGCCGTCAAACACGGCGATGTTCTGCTGCAAAAATGTTCTGAAGTCCATAGAAGCGTTCCTCGCGCCGCAGAAAAAAGGGGATTGACAAAATTCTCTTTCTGCGGTATACTATAAATACAGAAAATAAAGAAAACAAAGAATTCTTTAGAATTCAAGAGGAGGTAGTGATGAATCTGGCAAAAATTTCTGCCAACGGGCAGATCACCGTTCCGGCGGAGATCCGCAAACAGCTGAATTTGAAGTCGGGCGACAAAATCTTGTTTTTCCGCAATCAGAGCGGAGATATCGTCATCAGCAACGCCTCCGCGCAGGCGCTGCAGCGGGCACAGGCCGCGTTTGCGGGCGCCGCCGAAGAGATGGGCGTCGCGGATGAGCAGGGCGTGCAGGCGCTCGTCGACGAAGTGCGCTACGGCGGGAAGGGCGTATAATGAGAGTATTGATCGATACCAACATCCTCATTTCGGCGCTCTTGTTTCCCTCGTCTGTGCCGGCGCGCGCCCTTTTGCGGGCGGTCAGCGAAGACGAGCTCGTGCTGTGCGACCAAAATATCGCCGAACTGCGCGAGGTGCTGCGCCGCAAAGCGCCCGCCCGCCTTCCCGCCGCCGAGGCGCTTTTGGCAGAACTTTCGTACGAACTCATCCCCGCCGTGGTGAACACGCAGAAGACCATCCGAGACGAAAAGGACCAGCCCATCCTCAACGCGGCGGTCTTATACGAGGTCGATGCCGTCGTCACGGGCGATAAAGATTTTCTGTCGCTCGGCCTTGCCCGCCCGCGCTGCCTGACGGCGGCGCAGTACCTGCGGAAAGAGTGGTAGGGACGGCGTCTTCCGTTCTTTCTGTGGCCTGCCGTATGCGGCGGGCCGTTTTTTATTTTTGCCGTGAGGCGTTTTTTTATTTTGGAAGGAAGCGGTTTTTCGCCGCGTCTGTTTTTTCGCCGCTCAACTTTCTTTGCGGAAGGCGCAGCCGTGCATTTGGCAGGCGGCGCAGTCGTGCCCGCAGCCCTTCGCCTCGGCGGGGGCGGGGGCGTCGGTGATGCCGACGACGGCGGTCACCGATTTTCGCGGCGTCAGCAAAAAGCTCTCGTCGCAGCACAGGCCGATGTTCGCGTCCGTGCGCAGCAGGCGGCAGATGTCTTTCTGCGCCGTGAGCGGAAAGTCGCCGTACCCGCAGGAAAAGCGCGGAAGAAGCGCTTTTCCGCAGCTTTTTTGCAGGTCGGCGCACACGTCGTCGCAATAGCTTTCGATGGCGCAGGAACAGGCGGTATCGAACAGGAGCGCTTCAAAGGCGCTCTTGGCGGAAAGGCGCGTCAGTTCGCGCTCTTCTTCCCCGCCGATGGTGGCGGCGAACAAAAACGCCTCGCGGCAGCCGTCAAGATGGGCGCGGATGTCCTTCCCCTCCAAAAAAACGCCCGTTCCCGCCAGTTCCATCTCTTCCGTCAGGGCAAAGCGGCGGCAGACGCTGCGGGGAGCGGCGAGCTCTAAACAGCGCTTGGCCGCCCCGTCCAGTTTTTTTGTGAACGCCTCGTCCGTCTCCTGCCCCCGCCAGCCCAAATAGCGCAAAAATTCATTGCGGTCGATCTGCATGCGTCCCTCCGTTGATGCCGCGCAGAATGCCCGCCACGCTTTCGGTGATCTTGCCCGCCACATAGGGGTTGTTCATCACATACAGGTGCACGCCCTGCACGCCCGCCGAAAGCAGGTCTACGATCTGGTCGACGGCGTAGGCGATGCCCGCTTCCATCAATGAGGCGGGGTCGTCGTAAAAGCGCGCGATCATGCGCGAGATCTTGGCGGGGATCTTGCCGCCCGAAAGGCTGACGATGCGGTCTACGTGCCCCTTTTTGACCAGGGGCATGATGCCCGCCTGCACGGGCACGCCGATGCCCGCCAACGCCAGCATGTCGCGGAAGCGGAAAAAGTCGTCGTTGTCGAAAAACAGCTGGGTGTTCAAATGCGTCACGCCCGCGTCCACCTTCTCTTTCAGGCGGCGGATATCCGTCACAAGGTCGGGCGCTTCGGGGTGGCCTTCGGGGTAGCAGGCGGCGGCCAGGTCAAAATCGTACCCGCTGCGGCGGATATAGCGCACCAGGTCTGCGGCGTAGCGGAAGGTCTTGCTCTCCTTCGCCCCCTCGATGCGGTCGCCGCGCAGGGCCAGAATGTTGCCCACGCCCCCCTCGTGCAGCTTCAAAAGCGCCTCGTCTATCTCGTTTTGTTCGGAATTGATGCAGGTCAAATGCGCCAGCGGCTCCACCCCGCACGCCTTGACGAGCTCCGCGATCTCGGGCGTGCGCGAATTGCCCGAACCGCCCGCGCTGCAGGTCACCGAAATATAGTCGGGCGAAAGTTTTGCCAGCGCCTCGATGGTGCCGCGCACGGCGCCGATGTCCGCCGTGGGCTTGGGCGGAAAGATCTCGAACGACCAAACCGCCTTTTTCTGCGTAAATAACTGCGAAATTTTCATAGGAAAGTTCCCCTTTGGGCGGCCTTCGTTCGGCCGCCTATCATTATATTACACGAAAACGCAAAAATGTGCAAACATTTCCCTTTCTGTTTGCAAAAATCCGTTCTCTTTTCCGCCGCGGGCACATATCATAGAGCAACGATCGTTTCGGGAGGAGAAAACAATGAGTCAACCCATCGACTATGCAGAGATGCTCGAAATACCCGTCAACACCCTCAACGTCACCAAAAAGCGGGGCAAAAAGAAGGGCGGGGCGGAAGAGCTGAAGGCGCGCGCGGTAGAGGCCGCCAACGAGCGCGCGGCAGCTTCCGGCGAAAACGTCACCGATTACGAAAGCCCCGCCCCCGCCGCAGAGGCGACGGGCGGCGAGCAGGGCGCGGCGTTTGCGGCAGGGGAAGAAGGGGCGGCAGGCTCCGCCCCGCGGCTGAAAAAGTTTTTAGACAGCAAGCTGCTCTTGGGCGAGTTCGTTGCGGTGTGCGCCCTGTGCGCGGGCATTTTGCTCACCAACCTGTTTTGGCCGCAGAGCGCCATCAACACCTTTTTCCGCGGCTTGGTGACGGAAGAGACGCCCGCCGCCCTGCCCGACGAGCGCTCCTTTTCGGAAGTGGAAGCGGGCAGCATCGTCTCCGACGAAAACATCTCCGTCTCCGTCTCCGACGCGGGCGTGCTCTCGTTCACGGCGGAAGCCAGCGTATACGCCCCCTGCGGCGGCACCGTGCAGAGCGTTGCCGAAAGCGGCGGCGTGTATATGATGGAGATCGAGCACACCTCTTCCTTCTCTTCCGTCATCTCCGGGCTCACCTACGCCTACCTGCCCGCGGGCAGCGAGGTATACGCCACCATCCCCGTCGGCTATTCCGACGGCTCGCACGAGGTCACCGTGTCCATGTACGACGGCGGCACTCTCATCAGCGCCTATACCTTGGGGGAAGAGAACGACATCGTCTGGAATGTATGAGCGCGGAAGGGAGAAGCGCGGAAGGGAGAAGCGCGGAAGAGAGAGGCGCGGAGCGTATGAGCGCGCCCCGCATGCGCGAGGCGAGGCTGCCCCCCAAACGCGGAAGGGGAAGAAGGCGCGCTTTGCCGCCTTCCTGTATAGGGGAAGGAAAACGAACGAGGGGCGGATGCGCTTCGGCGTGCACCCGCTGTTTGTCGCCTACGGCGCCTTTGCCGCCCTGCGCGGGCAGCTGATCCCCTTTATCGCCGCCACCGTGTGCGCCGTCATGCACGAGTGCGGCCACGCCTGGTACGCCGCCCGCATCGGGCGGCGGCTGGAACGGCTGTGCCTGCTGCCCAGCGGCGCCATCGTCACCGGCGACATCGAGGGCATCTCCCTGGCCGACGAGGTGCGCCTCGCCCTGGCGGGGCCCGCCGTCAATTTTGTTTCGGCGCTGCTGTTTGCGGCGCTGTGGTGGCTGTGGCCGGAAACGTACCCCTATACAGAGGCCGCGGCGGCGGCCTCCGCGTCGCTGTTTGCCGTCAACCTTCTCCCCGCCCTGCCCCTCGACGGCGGCAGGGTGCTTTTGTGCCTCATCGCCAAAAGGCGGGGCGAGGCGGCGGCTTCGCGCATCTTAAAGGGCGTGGGCGCGGCCCTCGCCGCAGTCCTCGCCGCCCTGTTCGCGGCGGGCTGTTTTGCGGGCAAAGTCAACTTTTCGCTGCTGTTTTTCGCCGCATTTGTGTTGGGCGGGTCGTTCGGCGGCAAAGACTGCCGCTACACCCGCATCCGTTACGACTGGCGGCAGAATTTATCCCGCGGCATGCCCGTGCGCCGCGTCGCCCTCTCGCAGCGGTGCACGGTGCGGCAGGCGCTGGGGTATTTCGAGCGGGGCACCTGGCTGGAAATTTCCCTCTTCGACGATGCCGGCAAACACGTCGCCACCCTCTCGCAGCGGCAAATTTGCGAATTATTCTCCTCTGCGGACATCTATCGGCCGCTCAAAGACTACATAACCGCCCCATAGCCGCCGCATACGGGCAATTTTCGCCGATATTTTATAAAAAGCGGGGCAAAATTTGCGCATTTCCTTGCAAAACATTCTGCCTTGTGCTAAAATAAAAAGAGATAAAGGGACTTATGAATAAGACGAGGGGGCTTGTAAACAGAGAAGGGGCCGTTTGTAAACGGCGATAAGGGGCTTGTACGACGCAGAAATAAATTTTTTTGCCGCACCCGCTGCGGGGCGGTACAGGTCAACGATACATGCAAAAAAATATGTTTTTCGATTACTTCGGCGAAGAGTGCTTTGCGGCCGTCACCGAAGGGGGCAAGCTGGTCGAATTCCACCTGGATACGGGCAGCGGCGCCGAAATTTCGGGCAACATTTATAAGGGCAGGGTCGTCAACGTGTTAGACGGCATGCAGGCAGCCTTCGTCGCCTTCGGGCAGGAAAAAAACGGCTACCTCTACGCCGGAGACATCCCGCCCGAATCTGCCGGCGCCCCCGGCATCCCCAACGCCCTGCAGGTGCGCCCCGGCGACGAAGTCATGGTGCAGGTCTCCAAATCGCCCATCGGCAAAAAGGGCGCGCGGCTGAGCATGTGCCTCTCGTTCGTGGGCAAAAACCTCATCTTCATCCCCTCGGCAGACTTCGGCGCCGTCTCCCGCAAGATCGAAGACGAGGCCGAGCGCGCCCGCCTTCTTTCCTGCTGCGATAAGCTGCGCACAGGCGGCGGCGGGTTCGTCATGCGCACCAACGCCCGCCATGCCGATATGCGCGTCTTGAAAGAAGAGGCGAAGTACCTGCGCGGCCTGTACGCCGCCGCGCTCGAGGCATATAAAGAGGCAAAGGTGGGCGAGCTCGTCTACCGCGACGCCGATATCCACGCCCGCCTTCTGCGCGATTTCGACCTCGCCGATATCGACAAGATCTACATCGGCGACGACGCCACCTTCAGCCGCGCCGACCGCGCCTTTCAGTACGCGGGCGTGCGCAGCAAACTGGTGCGCTATACCGGCCCTCGCGAAATGTTCGAGTTCTACGGGCTGGAAGAGCAGGTGTACCGCCTCATCAGCCACCGCGTCGAGCTGGAAAACGGCGCCTATCTCGTCTTCGACCAGACGGAAGCGCTCACCGCCATCGACGTCAACACCGGCAAATTCATCGGCGACATCGCCCTGGAAGACACGGCCTTTTCCACCAACATCCTCGCCGCGCGCGAGATCGCCCGCCAGGTGCGCCTGCGCAATTTGGGCGGCATCGTCGTCGTCGATTTCATCGATATGGCGGGCAAAGACCACCGCGCCGCCGTGGTGGCAGAGCTGGAGCGCTGCCTCAAAGGAGACCGCGCCAAGTGCAACGTCGTCCCCATGACGGAGCTGGGGCTGGTGCAGTTCACCCGCAAAAAGGTGAAGACGGACGTCGTCTCCACCCTCACCGCCCGCTGCCCGCACTGCAAGGGTTCGGGCAGGGTGCTGTCCGATTCGTACATCACCTTCCGCATCAAGGCCGCCATCAAAAAGTGCTTTGCCGAAGGGTACGAAAGCTGCATCGTCGAGCTGAACGCGGCGGTATTCGCCTACATTTTGGCGCAGCGCCGCTTTACGCAGCTGGTGCGCGGGGCGTGGAAGGGCAAGCGCGTGTATATGATCCCGCACAAGACCTATCACGAAGAACAGTTCACCGTCCGCGGCGACAATAACCCCGTGCTCACCCTGCCCGACACGGCGCAGTTGTTGTATTGAATGAAGTTTCACGAAATTTCTTTCGAGCTGACGAAAGAAATTTCCGTGATTTGAAGAAAACCCCAACCAAAACGCGCATCAAAAGGTGCGCGTTTTCTGTTCGGAGTTTTCCTCGGCTGCGCGCCTTTTCAGGGCACACTTATTATAAAACGCGCGCAGCCTTCACCTTTCCTGCGGGAGCGCTGTCGCGCAAATTGGGTGCGCTGGCGCAAAAGTGTGATTTTGCTTGCGCGAGTATTTTAGCTCACACAATTCT
>DXEW01000030.1 GCA_019114755.1 Candidatus Borkfalkia faecavium | reverse complement strand
TCGAGCTCAGAACTTACGAAGACAGAGAGGGCATAGAGCGCACGTCGGTAGACGTAATCGCGCAGGACGTTGAGTTCATCACCCCGAAGGGTGCCTCGGACGACGGCGATTATTCCGCGCCCGTCGCCCATACAGAGCGCAAAAAGCCCGCTTTGCAGTCGTTTGACGACGACGGCGACATTCCGTTCTGAGTAAACTGCCCGTACGCGGCCAAATCTGCCGCATAAGATAATAAGGAGTTAATTATGGAAGATAATAAACCCGTAAGGAAGAACTATAAAAAATCTTCGCGCAAAAAGGTTTGCGTATTCTGCCAGGAAAAGGTAGAAGTTATAGATTACAAGGATGTTGCCCGTTTGAAGAAGTTCATCACCGAGGGCGGCAAAATAGTTCCCCGCCGTATGAGCGGCACCTGCGCAAAGCACCAGCGCGAGCTTTCAAAGGCGATTAAGCGCGCACGCGTTGCGGCTCTTCTTCCCTTCAAAGGGGAATAAGAGATTCACGAAAAATCTTTTGCCTTTGGCAAAATCTTTTTCCGTGAGGGAAATTTGTCGTAGCGCGGCTTAACGCCCGAACTAAATTCGTGCTACCGCGCTTCGTCTTAATTTTTTTAAGTTTTTTTGTAAGTTGACAGAAAATGCCGTGCAAGTCCTTGCACGGCATTTTTTCGTGCGTTTGAAAAAGTTTTTCTATGGCGCGGCGTGCGGTTCATTTGCCGCTCGCACCGTAAGATGTGGAAGCGGCTACCTGAATTCGCCTTGCGCACATTGTATTTTTGAATTGTACCGATTATAATGATTAAAAAACGGGCAGAGTTTGCAACTTGCAAACTCTGCCGATTTTCAATATTTCAGTATTACTTTAATTCTCTTTAATTATAGCGCCTTGTACCGAAAATTGAGGTGCCCAGCCTTACCATATTCGAGCCGCACTCCACGCACAGCTTCCAGTCGCCGCTCATTCCCATCGAAAGGTATTCGATGCCGTCCATCTCGCCGCGCAAAGCGTCGTACAGCGCGCGCATCTTCTTTGCCAGCGGGCGGAGCACGGCCTCGTCGTCGGTGAACGGCAGCATTGCCATCAGCCCCTTAACTTTCAGCGCGGGCATCGCGGCAATCTTCCTGCACGCATCAAGCCCGTATTCATATTCAAACCCGCCCTTCGTCTCTTCGTTGCCTATGTTAATCTGCACCAGGCAGTCAGAGGTCACGCCTGCGCGCGCGCTCCGTTTTGAAATCTCTTCGGCGAGTTCAAGGCGGTCAACCGATTGGTAGAGGAATGTTTTGCCGATAAGGTATTTCACCTTGTTGGTCTGTAAGTGCCCTATAAAGTGGCGGCGGGGGCTACCCGTAATTTCGTCGTACTTGTCGCGGAACTCCTGCACGTGGTTGTCGCCGATATCCGTTATCCCCGCGGCAATTGCGCGGTTTATGCTCTCCACCGTCTGCGTCTTTACCGCCGCAACAAGCGTAACCTTTTCGCCGTAGGGGTTTTCTTTAATCTCTTCAAGCAGTTTTTTAACGTTCTCTTCAATCATAAAATGCCTTCCGCGCAGTTTTTTATCTTAAAGCCGAGCGCCGTGCGGCTATTTTCTGCGCTGTTTAAATTTATAGCCGCGGCGCGGTTGAGCGCGCCGCGGCTACCTATAATGCCAAGTTTAATTTATATTATATTTGCAAAGTTATATTTACATTACAAACTTTGCCGTAAAAGTGCTTACACGCGCTCGCAGATGAGGTCTGCCATCTCGCTGCCCTTTACCTTTTTGCAGCCTTCGCTGTAAATATCTGCGGTGCGCCAGCCCTCGGCAAGCGTCTTTTCAACGGCGCCTACAATCGCGTCGTATTCGGCCGTGAGCGAAAAGCTGTCGCGCAGCATCATCGCCGCCGCAAGAATGGTGGCAATGGGGTTGGCTATGTCCTGCCCCGCAATGTCGGGCGCAGAGCCGTGTATGGGTTCGTACAGCCCGCGCGTGCCGTCGCCGAGCGAGGAGGAGGCGAGCATTCCTATCGAGCCCGTCACCTGCGCCGCCTCGTCGGAGAGTATGTCGCCGAAGATGTTCGAGGTCACCACCACGTCGAACTGGGCAGGGTTTTTAACTATCTGCATGGCCATGTTGTCGACGAGCACGTCGCTGACCTCTATCTCGGGGTAGTGCTTTGCGGCGTATTCGTGCACCGTCTTTCTCCACAGGCGCGAGCTCTCCAAAACGTTGGCCTTGTCTACGGAAACGAGCTTTTTGCTGCGCTTTGAAGTAAGTTCGCAGGCTATTTTGGTGATCCTCTCTATCTCGGGCACGGAATAATTTTCGGTGTCCCAGGCAAACTCGGCGCCGTTCTCTTCGCCCCTGCCGCGCTCGCCGAAGTATATGCCGCCGATGAGCTCGCGTACGATTATTATCTCAACGCCGTCTTTTACAAGCTCATACTTTAAGGGCGAGGCATGTGCAAGGCTCTTCCACAGCTTTGCGGGGCGGATATTTGAATAAAGCCCCATGGCCTTGCGTATGCCGAGGAGTCCCTTTTCGGGGCGCTTGTCGCCGGGGAGATTGTCCCACTTATAGCCGCCCACCGCGCCTAAAAGTACGGAGTCGGAGGCAAGGCACTTTTTTACGGTGAAATCGGGAAGAGGGGTGCCGTAGTTATCTATCGCCACGCCGCCTATTGGCAGCTCCTCGAAGTTAAAGGCGTGGCCGAACTTTTCGCCAATTTTGTTCAAAACTTTAATTGCGCCCGCGCATATCTCGGGTCCTATCCCGTCGCCCGAAAGCACGGCTATGTTATAGTTCATATTCGTATCCCCTTTTTATGGTGTAATGGCTGCGGCGCGGCGGCAGTTGCCGCCGCGCCGCGATCAAATTATCTGTTCAAATTTATTTTTGTGTTTTTGTGATATGCGGGAGTAAGCCGCCATCTTTCATTATCTCCTGGATAAAAGGAGGGAAGGGTTCCGCGGTGAAGGTCTTGCCGGTAGTTTCATTTTTGATGATGCCCTCGCCGAGGTCGCAGCTCACAATATCGCCCGCGCTTATTTCCTTAACAGCTTCGGGACACTCTAAAATGGGCAACCCTATGTTTATGGAGTTGCGGTAGAATATGCGCGCGAAGCTGTTTGCTATCACCAGGCTGACCCCGCTCGCCTTTATGGCAATCGGCGCATGCTCGCGCGAGGAGCCGCAGCCGAAGTTGTCGCCCGCCACTATGATGTCGCCCGCCTTCACTTTCTTAATAAAGTCAGGGTCTATATCTTCCATGCAGTGGCCGGCAAGCTCGGTCTCTGAGGTGGTGTTGAGATATCTCGCGGGAATTATAACGTCTGTGTCGACGTCGTTACCGTATTTAAAAACTCTGCCTTGAACTTTCATTATTTTCGTCCTTAAATTTTTATCTTCCGGTGAAATAGTGGGGGGTGGGAATAAGGCGCAACCGCGCCGCCGTGCCCTTATATTTCATCAAGCGTGGCAAGTTTTCCTGCCACTGCGCTTGCCGCCGCCACATACGGCGATGCGAGGTATACTTCGCTCGTAACATGTCCCATTCTGCCCACAAAGTTGCGGTTGGTGGTGGAAACGCACCTTTCGCCCTCGGCAAGAATGCCCATATGTCCGCCCAGGCAGGGGCCGCAGGTGGGGGTGGATACTATCGCGCCCGCCTTTATAAAGGTCTCAACCAGCCCCTCTTTCACCGCCTGAAGATAAACTTCGTTGGTGGCGGGGATGATTATAGTGCGTACATTTTTTGCAACGTGTTTTCCCTTCAGAACATGCGCGGCCGCGCGCAGGTCGGATATCCTGCCGTTCGTGCAGCTGCCTATCACCACCTGGTCTATCTCTATATCGCCCCATTCCTCGGGCGTCTTGGTGTTTTCGGGCAGGTGGGGGAAGGATACTGTCGGTTTCAATGCCGAGAGGTCTATCTCGTATTCTTCGTCATACTCGGCGTCGTCGTCCGCCATGTAAATTTTCGGGCTTCGCTTGAACCTTCCGTTCATGTACTCCAGCGTCTGCGCGTCCACAGGGAATATGCCGTTCTTTGCGCCCGCCTCTATGGCCATGTTGCATATGGTGAACCTGTCGTCCATCGAAAGGTGCTTCACGCCGTCGCCGTAGAACTCCATCGATCTGTACAGCGCGCCGTCGACGCCTATCATGCCTATGATGTGCAGGATGAGGTCTTTGCCGCACACATTTTTGGAAAGTTTCCCTTTCAGAACAAATTTTATTGCGGATGGTACTTTAAACCAGCATTCGTCCGTCATCATGCCTGCCGCCATGTCGGTGGAGCCCACGCCTGTAGAAAAGGCGCCAAGCGCTCCGTATGTGCAGGTGTGGCTGTCGGCGCCGATTATAAGGTCGCCCGCGCCCACAAGGCCCTGCTCGGGCAGCAGCGCGTGTTCAATGCCCATAGTGCCCACGTCGAAAAAGTTTTCCAGGTTTTGTTCGCATGCAAACTCGCGGCACAGCTTGCACTGCTGCGCGCTCTTTATATCTTTGTTGGGGGCAAAGTGATCCATGACGAGGGCAACCTTCTCCCTGTCGGCAACCGCCTTTGCGCCAGCCTTTTTAAATTCTTTAATGGCTACGGGGCCTGTAATATCGTTGGCGAGTACCATATCGAGCTTTGCGTTTATGAGCTGGCCGGCCTTTACTTCTTCAAGTCCCGCATGCGCCGCAAGGATTTTTTGCGACATTGTCATCGGCATAGTTTTATCTCCTTAAAAGTACTCGGCGCGGCGGGCAATGCCCGCCGCTGCCAGATACTGTAAAAATTAAAGTTATATTTACAAAACCGCAGTAAAATATGTAATATTACAAACAAAACTATGCAAATATGTGTGCAAACCAATAGTTATATGCTTTGTTTTATTTGCAATGTTTTACATGCATTTATGCCTGGGCTTCGCCCAGTTCATCGTCGAAAAACGAGTTTTTGCTGAAATCCAGAACGACGCTTCCGCGCTCAGCTCTTGCTTTTATCGATTTTCCGCTCGAAGAGTGGTTGTTTTTGCCGCTCACGGCCGCGCCTTTGAGCGAGATGGTGTAGTCGCTCTCGGCCCCGACCATGCTTGCGGCGATATTGCCTTCGTCAGAATTGAGCAACGCAAAATCGCATGCGGAGTTGCACAGGCCTATGTTGCCCTTCTTTATGCGGCATTCCGCTTTTTTGCAGAAGGTCTTGTCGAACTCTACTCTGCCGTCTGCGGCCGTCGCGTTTGCAAGGTTTTTAACCGTTATGCCGTCGGCGCAAACGTCAAGTTCGTCAGCCTTTATCGTTAGATTTTCAAATGTGGAGTTATAGACTTCTGCCTTCAGCTGTTTGCCGCCCAATTGTACGTCACCATAGATGCCGCCGTCGATCTTTATGTTTCCCTTAAGGATGTTCACGTTCATGCCAGGCACGGCGCATTCGGGTACGTGCACGATTATCGTCGTGCGCTTCAGGTTCCAGAAGGGTCCTTTGAGCTGACGCATTGTCACGGTTCCGTCGTTTTCCGCAAAGTGCGGGAAAAAATTTTTTGAGTGCTCTATGTAAAGTTTGTCGCCCTCGTTTGCGACAACGGCAACTTCGGCGCAGAATGCGATTATATCTATCTTAACGACATCCGCCTTTGCTCGGTAGGCGGCAAATTTCTTTATATTCATTTATTGTATTATCTCCTTTAAGTACGGGGGCCCGCCCCGGCAGGGAAGTTTGCCTTCCCTTGATTTTAGGGGAACTTGCGCCGCGCACTTTCCTGCGCGCGCCCTGTGTGTTGTGGCTCTGCCGCCAGGCTGAACTGTATTTTTCCGCCTGCTGTAAAATTTACTGTCGCTCTGATTTTCCCCTGCGGCGTACGGCAAAACTGCCGCACATCTGCGCCCCGCACCGGAAAATTCTGTGCGCGCGCTTGAGTGTAAAGGAGCCTTAAAATTCAACTGTTGCAATATAGCTGCTACTATATTTTATAATACACGGCCGTCACGGTCAATGTATTTTTATAAATTGATAAAAAATTAACGCAATTTAACAAAATTAACAGCATTTTTCGCCCGCGGCGGGCTCAGTTTTACCCGCCGCGGGCCGTTTTGTTAATTATTTTCACCTAAAATCGGCTTTTACATATAATATATGCGCCATATCCGGGCTTTATTTTTTGAAAATCGCGCCCTCCGAGGCGGAGGTAACGCTCGCGCGGTAGCGTGCAAGGTAGCCGTCAACGGGCTTTACAAGCGGCCTGAAGTTTTCTCTGCGCTTTGCGATCTCCTCGTCGCTCACGCGCAGGTTTATAGCGCAGTTTTCAATGTCGATATCTATGATGTCGCCGTCTTTAACAAGGCCTATAAGTCCGCCGGCCGCAGCTTCGGGACAAACGTGTCCTATTGCCGCGCCGCGCGTCGCGCCCGAAAATCTTCCGTCGGTTATGAGCGCGCAGTCCGCGCCCAGCCCCGCGCCCACAATGGCGGAGGTGGGTGTGAGCATCTCGCGCATGCCGGGGCCGCCCACGGGGCCCTCATAGCGGATGACTACGACGTCGCCTTTAACAATCTTACCCGAGGATATGGCCTGCATGGCCTCTTCCTCGCTGTCAAAGCACTTTGCGGGACCGCTGTGCTTATACATTCTGGGGTCGACGGCAGATTTTTTGACTACCGAACCTTCCTCGGCCAGGTTGCCCTTGAGTATCACAAGCCCGCCCGTCTTTGAGTAGGGGTCGGCCACGGTGCGGATTATATCTTTGTCGAGTATCTTTGCGTCAGCAACAGTTTCGGCAAGCGTCTTGCTGCCGACGGTCTGCACCGAACCGTCCAGAAGGCCGTTATCCAACAGCTCCTTCATGACGGCGGAGATGCCGCCCGCTTCGTTGAGCTCCTCGATGTAGTGTTCTCCCGCAGGCGCAAGGCGGCACAGATTGGGCGTTCTGGCCGAGATCTCGTTCATTATGTCTATCGAAACTTTATTCTTAAGGCCCGCCTCGTTTGCTATCGCCAGAAGGTGCAGCACGGAGTTGGTGGAGGCGCCTATAGCCATATCCACAGTCTCGGCATTCTTGAATGCCGCCGCGGTCATTATGTCGGAGGGGCGCACGCCCTTTTCAAGCAGCTTCATCACGGCTTCGCCCGTCTCCTTTGCAAGCGCCAGACGCTGCGAATATACTGCGGGTATCGTGCCGTTGCCGGGGAGCGCCATGCCGAGCGCTTCGCACAGGCAGTTCATCGAGTTTGCTGTGAACATGCCGCTGCACGAGCCGCATGTGGGGCAGGCGCCGCATTCAAAGGCCTTGAGCGTGTCGCCGTCTATCTTGCCCGCGTTGTATGCGCCCACCTCCTCGAACATGGTCGAAAGGGAGGTCTTTTTGCCGCGCACGTGCCCTGCGAGCATAGGCCCGCCCGAAACGAATATCGATGGTATGTTCACTCTGGCCGCGGCCATCAGCATGCCGGGTATAATTTTGTCGCAGTTGCCGATGAATATTGCCGCCTGGAAAGCGTGCGCGCGGATAAGTATCTCCGCGCTGTCGGCAATTATTTCGCGGGAGGGGAGGGAGTACCTCATGCCCGCGTGTCCCATGGCGATGCCGTCGCACACGCCTATGGATGGCACTATCACCGGTTTTCCGCCCGCGGCTATAACGCCCTCGGCAGCCGCGCGGGCAACTTCGTTTAAGTGCATGTGCCCGGGTATTATCTCGCTCTGTGCGCAGATTATGCCCACGAGCGGTTTTTTCATCTCGGAATCAGTCCAGCCGAGTGCCCTTAAGAGCGAGCGCTGCGAGCTCATATCGGTGGAAGTTGAAAATATATTTTGCATAAATAACTCCGTGTGTAGAATTATAATATATCGTTTACAGGCTCTGTTGCGGAATAGATCATTTTGAATTCTATCCCCCTTTAATTCCCCCTTAAGCAAAGGGGGACGAGTGGGCGCGTAAAGTTTCTTCGCTTCTATATGGCTATGTTATATATTCAAAACAAATGGATTATTTAAAAATAAATAACATGCGCAAGGCGAATTTAGTTCGCCGCTTACGCGCGGTCGCCTCGTAACCTCGTTGGTCGGCTCCGCAACGCCTCACGCTAATGCTCGGCATGTTGCGGTCTCTCCGCGGCACACGAACAGCGGGTGTCCGCTGTTCTATGAAGAGTGCCGCTCGTCCCAATTTGTCGCGCGAGCATTAAAAACTTTATAAGGAATAAATCTTTAACTTCAGCAAGTTTCAAAACTAATAACGACGAAAAACGGCAAGGCGGAATTTACTTTCGCCGTTAAGCCGTTTTACGACATTACTATAAATCTCACGGAAAAAGATTTTGCCGCAGGCAAAAGATTTTTCGTGAACACTAGATGTTATCCCCGTAGCAGTCCCTGTCTTTCAGGGTGTGCCTGCCGCGTGCAAGCACAGTCACGCCCGTGCGCTGCATCTCTATTATGCCGAAGGGCTCGATCACCTTCAAAAACGCGTCGAGCTTGGTGGGTATGCCCGTCAGCTCCAGGATCATCGTATCCACCGAGAGATCTACGACCTTTGCCTTATATATCTCCTTTATCTCGACTATCTGGCTGCGCACGTCGGCGGTGGCGGGTACTTTTACGAGAAGCAGTTCGCGGTAAACGCAGTCGAGCTCGTCGGCGCAACCTATCTTTTTTACGTCGTCGAGTTTGTCCATCTGCTTTATCATCTGGTAGAGAGTGTATTCGTCGCCGATAAGAACTATCGTCATGCGCGAAAGTTCGGGGTCCTCGGTGGCGCACACCGTAAGGCTCTCTATGTTGTAGCCGCGGCGGGCGAACAGTCCGCTTATTCTCGTCAGAACGCCGCTTTTGTTGGAGACGAGCGCGGCAATGGTATTCTTTTTGGGATCCTTTTTATATTCCGCCATGTCAGTTTTCCTCCATCTTCAAAAGCTGTGTGTCATACGCCATGCCCGGTTTTATCATGGGCAGCACGTTTTCGTCGGGCGATATGCGGCAGTCTACCAAAACGGGGCCCTCGCCCTTTGAAATATAGTCGAACGCTTCCTTTAAAACGGGCTCAACGTCATTTTCGTTCTCAATTCTCAGGCCCTTAGCGCCGAAGCTTTCGGCAAATTTAACGTAGTCGGTCTTTTTGTTCAGCGTCGTCTGCGAAAATCTTCTGCCGTAGAATATCTTCTGCCATTGGCGCACCATGCCGAGAACTCCGTTGTCCATCAAAAGTATGGCTATCGGCGTGCCCTGCGTGACTGCGGTGGAGAGCTCGTTTAAATTCATGTTGAAACAGCCGTCGCCCGTGACTAAAACGGCGGGTTTGCCGCTGCCGAAGCATGCTCCTATCGCCGCGCCGAGGCCGTAGCCCATGGTGCCGAGTCCTCCGGAAGAGCAGAACAGGCGGGGCTTGTTAACGTGGTAATACTGCGCCGTCCACATCTGGTGCTGGCCTACGTCGGTAACGACAGGTATATCCTCGGGTGCCATGCGGGATGCCGCGCTTATTATTTTATATGCCAGGAAGTTGGTGTCTTTCTTAAGTTTTTCGCTTGCCTTCCATTCGCCGACTTCTTTCAGCCACTCGTGCCTGTCAGCCTTCTCAAGTTCGGGAAGAAGGGTGGAGAGCGCCTCGAATAAGTCGCCCATCACATGTATGTCTGAATGCACGTTCTTGTCAATTTCGGCGTTGTCTATATCTATATGTATAACAGTCTTGTTCTTTGCGAACATATCGCGGTTCAGAGCTACCCTGTCGGAAAAGCGCGTGCCCAGCGCGATTATCGTGTCTGCGTTCATCAGCGCCTTTGCCGCGGCCACCGTGCCGTGCATGCCCAGCATCCCTAAGCAGTGCGGGTCGGCATCGGGTATGCTGCCTTTGCCCATAAGCGTGTACACGACGGGGCAGTCCTGATTTTCATACAGCTCCTTTAAAAGGGCAGAGGCGTTTGAAGAGATTATGCCGCCGCCCGAAATGATGAGCGGCTTTTTGCTCTCCTTTATGGCGGCTATCGCCGCGGCGAGCCTCTCCTTTCTAACGGGCAGAGCCTTATAATTTTCGGGCTTTTTCGGCTCGTATTCACACTCGTCCGTCTGAACGTTTTTAAGTATGTCTATAAGCACCGGCCCCTTTCGGCCGCTGCTGGCTATGTAGAAAGCCTTGCGCACGACGTCGGCAAGCTCTTTAACGTCCTTTACAATAAAGTTGTGCTTTGTTATCGGCATGGTTATGCCGCAGATGTCTATCTCCTGGAAAGAATCTCTGCCTAAAAGGTTCAGCCCCACATTGCCCGTTATGGCGACCATGGGAATGGAGTCCATATAGGCCGTCGCGATTCCGGTGACAAGGTTGGTGGCTCCCGGGCCGCTTGTGGCAAAGCAAACGCCGGTTTTGCCGGTAACGCGCGCATAGCCGTCGGCAGCGTGTGCCGCGCCCTGCTCGTGCGCGGTCAGAATGTGGTTTATCTTGCCGTTTCTGTAAAGCGCGTCGTATATGTCGAGCACCGTGCCGCCGGGATAACCGAAGATGGTGTCTACGCCCTGCTCCAGAAGGCAGTTGATTAAAATTTCCGCTCCTTTCATTCTCATAAGACCTCCAAGGTTCACAATATTTTCGCGCAGGCAAAATTTCTCATGCGCGGCCGCAAAAATATAAAATACTGTATTATATCTATAATAAATTATCGATTGTATTCTGTCAAGTGATTTATCACACTAAAGTGCCGCTATGCAGTTTGCGTGCAGTCAGATCTTGCCGTAGTCGGCGGCAATGGCGCACATGTCGTCTTTTGTGTCTTTATCCACTTTGACTTTTTCAGATATCTCCACTCCGAAGACGATCAGAATGTCGTTCCCGTCGGCAAGCAACGGGATGCTGCCGCGCAGCCTCACGGGGATTTTTTTATCTGTAAACCAGTCGCCGAGATTTTTTGTCCCTCCGCCGAACTTTGTGAACTTGTCTCCCGCGCGCATGAAGCGCACCGCCGAAGAGGCCGGCACTTTTCCGCCGTCAAAGCGGAGCGCTTTGAACGGGACTTGCGGCATGCCCTTGCGCAGTGCGTCAAGGTGATCCTCACCGTCGCCATAGCGGCATATGTGAGCTATCTGCCCGCAATACTTGTTGGTCATGAGATTTAAAAAATCTGCATAAGGCCTGCCGTCGGCCGCGGCTGAGAATACCTCTTTGTCGGTAATGCATACGCGCCCGTCCTCATGGAAGGCGTAAAGACCTAAAAATTCAAATTTTTTGCCGTTTTCGGCAAATTGCAATTCAAAAAGGTGTTCAAGCTGCTCGCTCGTATAATCTTTTCTGCCATAATAAGCGGCCACTATTTTTGCGGCAGCGCGGCGGAATATCACTTTTTCTCCGCAGAACAGAATGTAACAGCCGTAAGGTTCCCTCCTTAAAATGAGCTTATCGGCTTTGCGCCGCAAATATTCCTCATCCTCGGCCGCAAGGCGCGAAAAACGGTATATAGCTCTCGCCGCGCCTGGCACGGCCTCATCTAAGGCCGGCAGCACATTGTGCCTTATCTTGTTGCGCGTGTAGTCGGCCTTAAAATTTGTTTCGTCGTCCACATATGGAATGGAGTTTGCCTCAATATATTCGTCGATCTCGGTGCGCGTGCACGCGATAAACGGCCGAATCAGCTTGAACGGTCTGCCGGCAAGAGCGCTGAAGTCCTCGTCGGTTATGCCTTCCATTCCCGCAAGCGCGGTGCCGCGTGCAAGGTTAAAAAGCACTGTTTCGGCATTGTCGTTCAAATGGTGCGCGGTGGCGACGCAGTCACAGTTTTGCGACTCTTTCAGATAACAGCCAAACCGCCACGAGCGCGCATCGTTTTCGCTTGTCGGCTTTTTGCCGGCAACGAAAGAGGAGAGGGGTATTCCCGCTTTTTCGCAGTAGCCGGCCACAAAAGCGCTGTCGCGCGCAGAAGTTTCGCCGCGCATTCCGTGGTCGCAGTTTAAGGCGGTGAGGGTAATGTTATATTCCGCCGCGTGCGCATTGAGATAGTGCAGCAGCGCCATAGAGTCGCGCCCGCCCGATACGGCCACACATATTTTCAGGTTTGTATATTTCTGCAAATTAACGTTCATAGCGCTATTTTATCACTTTCAGGCGACGTTTGCAATATGCTTTTGCATTGTTTTTGACCATAAATACAGGCAATTTCTGCCGTAAAGCCGGGGCAGACGGGCAAAGAGGAAGGATCTTTTTAAAATTTTTGAAAAGCAGAGTAAAAAACGGTTGACAAATTGCGTGTTATCTAATAAAATAATAAGGCTTTACAAATGAGTTTGTAAATTTATCGCGGGGTAGAGCAGCCAGGTAGCTCGTCGGGCTCATAACCCGGAGGTCGTAGGTTCGAATCCTGCCCCCGCAACCAGCTCGGAGCACGGTTGCCCTTGCATTAATTCGGGCTCGCCCGAATTAATTGCTTTCGCACCGGCTCCTCGCTTTTCGCGAAAAGTTCTTCGATACTTTTCGCGAGGAGCTTTATAATGAGGTAAAGATTTTTTGAAGTCGGTTCCTCATTTTTCACCAAAAATCTCTGGAGATATTTTTGGTGAAGGGGTTATGCCGCAGTAAAGGCGCCCTTGTAGAAGGACGAGCGAAGAGTTCTCTAAATGGCGGACACCCGCCATTTGGCTCCGCGAGATGGGCGAGGGCATACGGCTCCGCCCGAGAGGTGACCGAGTCGTGCGGTTTATTCGCCGCACGCACGACGAGAGCTGGCGCGTAGCGCTTGAGGGATTGTTGATTTGCGTGCGCCTCTCCTCTGTCATTCCGACCGAAGCGAGCCTTGCGGGCGCAACGGAGAAATCTTAAAAAATTCAACAGATAACAAACGTGCGCTTAAGTCGCGGTATGTTTGCCGCCATTAAACGCACGATTTTAATGGCGATGTAGCTTAGTTGGTCTATAGCGGCCGGTTCATACCCGGCAGGTCGGCGGTTCGAATCCACCCATCGCTACCAAAGCATAAATCTAAGGGATAATCCCCTTGGTTTTAGAATATAGCGGAGCGGTTTTACCGCAAAGCAAAGCGGCCCCATGGTCAAGCGGTCTAAGACATCGCCCTTTCACGGCGGTAACTCGGGTTCGAGTCCCGATGGGGTCACCAAATGCGAACAAATCCGAACATTTCTGTTCGGGTTTGTTTTTTATGTAGTCGCCAAGTTCAGAATTTTCTATATCTTCAAAAGTAATCTTTTCCTCACCGTCCTTATAGTTGCAGGTAACGACTGCGTAATCGTCAAAAAGAAAGATTGCATTCACAAAGCTGTCGATCAGTGTTTGCTTTCCTCTCTGCGTGGATATATCTAAATTACGAAATCGCGTCAATCCAAATTCGATCTGTTCTCTCGTAAGGAGAGGATTCTTGATCTCTTCCTGCGCAATATCAATCTCTAATTGCTTTTTACGGTTTTCCAAATCGGAAAGCCGTTTTTTTGTGCTTTCCAGAACAATGCCTTGCTGTATTGCATCGAGCATATTATCAATACCTTTTTCTACATCTGATAATTGCTCTCGTAGTGCAGGCAAAATTGAATTGCTTTGCATTTGCAAATCGTAAAGTTTATAGGATAACTGTTCCATTAACGTGTCATCCATGATTTTTTTCATAACCGCATTGATGACAGCACTTTCAATTTTTTCTTTGGCGATGGCTTTTTTGTCACAAGAATGACCTTTCTTTGCATTGACGCATTTGTAGTAATGGTAGACGGTACCGCTCTTTCCTTTGCCGCTTTCACCGATCATCATTGCCTTACATTTGCCGCAAAAAAGGTGCGTGGTGAGTAAATACAAATCTTCCGCTTTATGGATCGCCGGAGCACGGGTATTTACGGCAATTCGCTTTTGTACTTTTTCAAACAAGTCTTTTTCTATGATCGGGGGAATTGCATTTTCAAGAACGATATCTTTAAAGCGATATTCTCCGATGTATTTGCGGTTGGAAAGCATTCTGCGCACATTGTTATAATCGAGTGATTTTTCGTAAGCCTTTTTGCCGACCTTCTTTTTCATCCGAACGGTAATTCCCACGCCTCGAGCATTCATATCATCGATAATCGATTTAATCATCTCGCCGTCGGCATATCTTTGGAATATTTCCCGTACAAACGGTGCTTTCTTCTCGTCTATTTGTAAATGCTGTTCTTCATCTAAATAATAGCCGAGTGGAGTAATTCCTCCGTTGGACATAGCTTTCAAGGCATTGTCCGTCATTCCGCGCGTGACTTTTTCTCCAAGTTCAACAGAATAATATTCTGCATAACCTTCTAACAAGTCAAATGGACATAAAACTTATTTTAGGGTTTTAAGTTGTCAGACGGATAAAACCGAGTCGATGTCGATCTTATAATAGATGTGGATTTCCTGCGGCTTGCCCGTGACCGTTTCTTTGCCTCCAATGATGAGTCTGTCGAATAGTGCCAAACACATCTCGCGCGTCAGCGTGGGCGAATCAAAGTACAGTTTCAGTCTGCGGATAAATTCGTCCACATCTGTCTTGGCTTGTGTTACTTCTTTAAGCCCGTCGTTAAGTGAAACCATCTTTTCTTGCAATTCCGTCTGTTCGGCGGTGTACTTTTCAATCAACTTAATACACACGTTTTCGGGTATCTTTCCTGCAACTTTCTCTTCAAATGCGGCTTCGATCAGCTTTTCGAGTTCACGCAATCGCTTTTCGGCTTTTTTCAACTCTTTCTTGACCTCAGCTTGATTGGCGTCTGCAAGAGTCGTCTGCCGCTGTAAATACCGCTGTTTGAATTCAGCCTCACGCCCAATGATCATCTTGGCTTTTGCAGCAACGTCTTGTTTTACGATCTGTTCCAAAACAGGTACGGGGATAAAGTGACTGAAACAGGCAGACGAGCCCATACGCGACTTTGTTCCGCAATTGAAGTTGAAATACGTATTTTCTCTGCCAAGCCGTTTTATGTATGTCGTATTCCAACCCAGCCGCATTTTTGCACCGCAGTCTGCACAGAACATCAGTCCCGACAACGGGTGCATATAGCCTCTCGCGGTGTGCTTTCCGTGTCCTACGGCTTTTTCGACTTCCTTAACCTTATCCCACAACTCTTTCGAGATGATAGCCTCGTGCGCGTTTTCGACAAGGATCCATTCTTCTTCGGGGCGGCGTTGCCACTTGTGGTTTTTATATGAAATTGTAGTCGACTTGTGCTGGACTAAATTGCCGATGTAAGCCTGATTGTTCAGAAGCGTTCTCAATACGGTCGTATGCCACAGATGCGAAGAATTCCGCACGCCGTTGATGCCCGTCGTTGCAATTCTGTAATCGTTGGGCGTAAGAACTTTTTCCACGTTGAGAATATCCGCTATCTTTCTCGGCGTCATGCCGCACGCACGCATCTCAAAGATGCGCCTGACAACGGGTGCGGTCTCTGGATTGACTTGCAGTGTGCGCTTTTCATCCGTTCCGAGAATATAGCCGTATGGCGCGTGGGACATTCCGTTTTTGCCTTCCTTAGCATTCTTAACGCGGACGGCGCGCAGCTTCTTACTCGTAGTTGCCGCCCACCATTCATTGAATACGTTGGTGATCGGCATCATGTCCATCGCGGGGGTATCCTTATTCTCCGTGTCGATGTTGTCCGAAAGCGCCACAAACCGTATGCCGAACGAGGGAAAGATGTAATCGAGATACTGCCCGACCATGATATAGTTTCTTCCGAAACGGCTCATGTCTTTTACAAGGATCGTATTGATGACGCCTTGCTTTGCGTCTTCAAGCAATCTCTTAACGCCCGGCCTTTCAAACGTCGTTCCCGAAATACCGTCATCCACATAGATGTCGTGGAGCGTCCAACCCTGCGTTTCTATATATTCCGAAAGAATGGCTTTTTGGTTTTCGATAGAGAGAGATTCTCCTGCGCGCTCGTCGTCGCGGCTGAGTCTTACATACATTCCGACAATGTAGTCTTTGTTGTTTTGCTTTGATTGCATTCTTTTACTCCTTCGAATCAAAGCAGCCTGAATTTTCAATGTGCCATGATTATAGCACGGCACACCGAAAATTTCAAGCCGCCCGATACAAATCACCTTACGGAATTTTGCATATCCGCAAGCACCTGACTGAAAGCCAGATCGTCGAATACCTTTTTGAAGTCCTTGTTTCCGACATAATGGCTCACAACGATGTATTTTCTTCCCCCGATCTCATATTCGCTCATAGAGGTGGGTGCAGAGTTGAGCTCCGCACACATTTGCTGCTTTATTTTCCCCGTGGTCGATATCCTCCCAATATTTACTTATCATGTCAATGGTTTTTTCATAATTATTTCTCCTCTCGCGCCATTGTACGCGTTTCCGTTTCATACGGACTTTTTCCCGTTCTTCTGCCGCAGACGCTCTTTCAATCCCTTTACTCATTTTCTCCGATAGGACACCTGCGCCGCGGTCAGTTTTTTGTTCCTTTGTTACTTGCCACCGCGGTCGTTGCCACGGCTGTTACCTTTATAATAGGGCTCTGCTTTCTTCTGTCGCGATTTGTTTAACAAAGCGTCGAACTCGTCCGGATAGGCGGCAAGCATATCGCTTACCATCCCGAATGCCTGTTCCTTGCCTTTGGCGCGCCGCTCGGCTTTTTGCAACTGTTCGAACAAGTCGCTGCGGTCGCGGTCGGCAATTTCTTTCGATTGACGCAAGGCGGCATTCTCCGTGCGAAGAGAGACAAGTTCTTCTTCGGCTTGTTTCTTGCGTTTCGGCGTGGGCTTGCTGCGCTCTGCATCGATGCCTTGCACAATCCCGTCCAGATATTCCTGCGCTTGCCGTTTGGCTTTTTCCGCCGTCCGTTCCGCCTGTGATACAATGCCGTCCGCGTGAAGTCTGGCAATCTGCACTTTGCGCTCCGCTTTTTGATCGGCTTCTGCGAGTATGCCGCTCGCTTCCCCGCGCGCTTGCTCGACAATTTTCTTCGCCTTATACTCTGCCGTGGAGAGGTGCTTCTCCTGACTTCCTTCCTTGCCGCGTTGTAAATTCCATTTCTTTCCCACGACAGAATAAAAGTCAGTCTGCAATTCCTGCAATGCCTTGCGGTCAAACAGTTGCTTGGCGCAGAGTCTGCCGTCAGCAATCGGGATTAAGTTCAGATGCAGATGCGGCGTAGTTTCGTCCATGTGTACGACCGCCGAGATAATATTGCCTTCGCTGTATCTGTCTGCAAAAAAACGAGTACAATCCGCAAAGAATTTTTCCTGTTCCCGTACTGATAAACTTTTGAAAAATTCTCTGTCCGAACCCACGACGAAAGAACACATAAGCACGGCGTCCTTCCGAACTTTCGTAGGCAAGTAGAGAGCTTCGATCTTATCGTTGATGAATTGCGTGTAGCTGCGCTGCCGCTTGATAATGTGATAGTTGCCGTTCGTGCGTGAGCAATCGATCTGCGGGTTGCTCGCCCGATAGGTTTCGTCGCGTTCGTTCTCCTGTTCGACGGGCGCAATGTCCGTCTTGTGATACTTTTCCATGTGACAAACTAAATAGCTTATAGATTTATCTCCTTTGATTTTTTCCTGTTAAAAAGCCTCGCAGAGCCCACTAAACTTCGGAACGAAGTATAGTGGGCTATACTTCGCGTCGAAACAAACTTTGCTTTCCGTGCAGCGCCGCAAGCGTCGCCGCACATTTCGCTCCGTTGTTTCTCCTTTTCCCACAAAATCTTGTTACGCAATCTTTTGCGGGAGCCCTCAAAGTAATAAAATTTTTGCTTGCCGTTTTACGGCTGTTACTTTCTGTTTGGTTTCACGATCACGGCGGTCTGATTGTTTTTATCTTGCTCATAACTTTCCTCCAAATTTTTTATTTTTCTATCTATTCCTACGGTGTAAGGCGGTAGGCAGATAGCGCGAAATAAAACAAAAAGTCCATAGAAAGCATTACCTTCCTATGGACCGAAATGACTATGAATTGTCCTAAAAACGGTATGCTTATAACAGCTCTTGTCTACGCTAAAAAACGCAACAAAAGCAACGGCGGAAGTAATTTACTCCACCGCAAGCGGTCGTAAAAACCGCCCGTTATAAACAGTGACAACTGCCGTCGGCTACTGAAAGTTTCTCAGGTCACAGCGCAACAAAACAGTTATTCTTCACAACCCGTCGTCGCAAGCTCGCAAGTAACTGCGCAACACTATAAAGAAGTGCAGGGCTAAATCGGAAACCAACCTGCTCGGGTACCGTTTTTTGTTTTTCAAAATGCCGCTTTTACGGCCGATTCGCCGCCAGCCGATCCAGTCCGTTAAAGCCATATAGCCGAACAGTCGCAAACTGCATAAGGCAATGGGAACAGACTCAACCTCTCGTTTCTTTCACCGATACGGGCATTTTTCTTGTATCTTCTCCGATACATTCGCATTATATCACAGTACAAACCTATTTGTCAAGTAAAATACGAACATATGTTTACACTTTTTGTGGTGTGCGCGTTTAATTATCTACTTTTGCTTGACACACAACACATCACGAGTTATAATAAGTAAGAAAAGTAATACTAATTATACCAAAGGAGTGTATTATGGAGAATTTCCCCGAAGGTAAGTTTTTGACTACGGTAAAAATCGGCCCCAAAGGGCAGATTGTCATTCCAAAAGAGGTGCGGGATATGTTTTCGTTAAATACCGGAGATTCTTTGGTTTTAATGGCAGACAAAGGGCAAGGTATTGCTTTGCAGCCGTTTTCATATATGGAAACGCTTTGGAATGCAGTCAATCAAGTTAAAAGCGGAGATAAAGAGGAAAAATGAACGCGCTTGAAGTAAAAGAATTGAAGAAAGTCTATCCTGAATTTACACTGGACAAAGTTAGTTTTTGTGTACAGCAGGGACATATTTCCGGACTTATTGGAAGAAACGGCGCAGGGAAAAGCACAACAATTAAGGGTATTTTGCGCCTTATCAATGCAGAAGGACGCGTCTCTGCTTTTGGGAAAGATTTTCTCAAAGAGGAAATGGCTGTTAAACAAATGATAGGTTATGTCGGAGGCGGTTTTCGATATTATCCTATGAATACGCTCGTAGCAATACGCAAAGCATACGCGCCTTTTTATCCGACGTGGAATCAAAGTAAATATGAAAAATTCCTTTCGCAATTCGAGCTTATTGAAAGTAAAAAGGTAAAAGAGCTTTCCGAAGGAATGAAGGTAAAGTTTGCGCTTGCCCTCGCCCTCTCGCACGGAGCAAAATTGCTCATTATGGACGAGCCGACAAGCGGTCTCGATCCGCTTTCCCGTGAAGAGTTTTGCGACATTATTTTACAGCTTGTACGCGAAGAAGGCGTATCGGTTCTTTTCTCTACGCACATAACGTCAGATCTTATGCGAATTGCAGACGATATCGTTTATATTTCGCAAGGGAAAATTCTTGCGGCGTGTCCGCTAAAAGAATTGCTTGATCAATATAAGTTGGCGCATTTTTCTTCTCTTGCAGACGCAACGGCAGCAAATGCCATCGGTGTCAAGTCGGTAAAGGAAGGATATGAAGGACTTCTTCCGCACGATACGCAAAGATTGAACGGAGTTACTTTTGCAGACGCAACGATAGACAATATCATAGTTCATTTGGAAAAGGCAAACGAGGAGAAAAGGTATGCTGAATCTGATTAAAAAAGAAATAGCTTTATGCTTGCACCCTACGGCTTTTATCTTTCTCGCCTTTGCCGCGCTTGTATTTGTGCCGAATTATCCGTATGAAGTCATTTTCTTTTTCTCTTGCCTTTCGGTATTTTTCTGCTGTATGATGACAAGGGAAAACGGTGATATTTCCTTTTCCTGCGCATTGCCCGTAAAAAAGGAGCATATCCCTCTTGCAAAAATACTCGTAACGATTGGATTGCAGTGTATAATTTTATTGCTTGTGGGAATTATCGGCGCAGTTAAAGGCGCTGTTTTGCCTGCGGAACAGTATGTCAATCAAGCGGGGATCTCGGCGAATCTTGCTTTGGTCGGCAATGGTGCAATACTGCTCGGCGTGTTCAACCTGATCTTTTTTCCTCGTTACTTCAAATCCCCGGATAAGATCGGGGTTCCGTTCGTAATAGGTGCGATCGTCGTATTCTTGCTGATCGGCGTCTTTATCGTTTTACGCTGGGTAACGCCGTTATATTCCATCACGCTGAACGGGCTGAATTCTGTAAACACGGGCGCAAAAGCGGCCGCTTTGATCATAGGAATGGCGATTTATGCTATCATGTCTACAATAAGTTGCAAATTATCCATGCGCCGTTTGCAAGAATATGATACATAAAATGCCCGGTTCGGCTTTAGCCTCTTATAGCCCCCGCGATAGTCGCGGGGGCTTCGTTTATACAGGCAAAAGCGGCCGCCCACAAGGGGCAGCCGCCGCAAATTTTATTCGATCATTTGGTGCCGAACAGCCTGTCGCCCGCGTCGCCGAGGCCGGGCAGGATATAGCCGTTCTCGTTGAGGCCTCTATCGAGGGTGGAGACGTACACGCGCACGTCGGGGTGTTCGCGCGCCACCCTTTCGATGCCTTCGGGCGCGGCGATGATGGACATCATGCGGATATTTTTGCAGCCGCGCTTTTTCAGCGCCGCCAGCGCATCGCAGGCGGAACCGCCCGTGGCGAGCATGGGATCGACGAGGATGACCGTCTTGTTTTCGATGCCGGCGGGCAGCTTGCAGTAATACTCCTGCGGCTGCAGCGTCTCTTCGTCGCGGTACATGCCGATGTGGCCCACGCGCGCGGTGGGAAATACCTTGTGCACGCCGTTGACCATGCCGAGCCCCGCCCGCAGGATGGGGACGATGGCGACGCTCTCTTCGGGGATGCGGTACTGCACCGTCTTTTCCAGCGGCGTTTCCACCTCGACGGGGACGAGCTCGATATCCTGCATGGTGACGTAGGTCATGACCTGCGTGATCTCTTCCACCAGCTCGCGGAATTCCTTCATGCCCGTATTCTTGTCGCGGAGGATGGAGATTTTGTGCTTGATGAGGGGATGATCGAAGATGAATACGTTGTTATATGCCTGCATTATTTTTCCTCCCCCTCGCCTTTCTGCCCTGCCTGCACGGCCGCATCGGCAGCGGCGCTCTGCCCTTCTGCCGCCGTATCCTGTTCTTCTGCCGCGGCGGACCGATCCAAAGCCGCGCCCTGCCCTTCCGCTTCCTTCTGCAAGCGGCGCTTTTTGCCGATGTTGACCAGAAGGTTGGTAAGGATGCCGAGGATGAGCGCGCAGGCGATGGAGGTGACGGTGATGCCGCCGAAGTTGAGGGTCAGCCCGCCGACGCCCGCGATGAGGATGACGGAGACGGTGAACAGGTTGGCGTTTTCGTTCAGATCGACCTGCTGCACCATCTTCAGGCCGCTGACGGCGATGAAGCCGTACAGCGAGATGCACACGCCGCCCATCACGCAGCCGGGGATGGTCGCCAAGAAGGTGGTGAACACGCCGATAAAGGAGAAGGCGATGGCAAAGAGCGCCGTCAGGAGCGTGGTAGAGACGGAGGCGTTGCCGGAGATGGCCACGCAGCCGACCGACTCGCCGTAGGTCGTATTGGGGCAGCCGCCGAAGAAGGCGCCCACCATCGAGCCGACGCCGTCGCCGAGGAGCGTCCTTGAAAGACCGGGATCGGTCAAGAGGTCCGTTTCGATGATGGAAGAGATGTTCTTGTGGTCGGCAAGGTGCTCCGCGAACACGACGAAGGCGACGGGGATATACGCCACGGCGATGGTGCCGATGTACTGCCCGATGCTGCCGCCCTCGGCGGGGGTGAGAGGACCTTCAAAGATCTCTAAAAAGGTGAAATGCGGGAACCATTCGATGTTGGAAAAGAGGGAAAAGTCGATGATCTTGAGGGCGTCGACGTCGCAGGCGATGCCGATGACGGTAAAGACCGCCGCCACGGCGTAGCCCGCGAGAATGCCGATGATGAATGGGATCATGCGCAGCATCTTTTTGCCGTGTACCGAGCAGGCGATGGTCACGCCCAGGGCGACCAGCCCGCACAGAAGCGCCAGATACGGGGAGCAGGCCATCTCGCCCGCAGCGTTCAGTACCTCGCCCGACATCAGGTCAGCGATGGCGTTGGTGGAGAGCGAAAGGCCGATGATGGCGACCGTCGGCCCGATGACCGTTGCGGGCATCACCTTGTCGATCCACTTGACGCCGACCAGCTTGATGACGATGGCGATGACCACATACACCAGCCCCGCAAAGACCGCGCCGATGATGAGGCCGAGATAGCCCAGCGCCGCCGATACGCCGCCCGCGAATGCCGCCGTCATCGAGCCGATGAAGGCGAAGGAACTGCCCAAAAACACGGGGCTTTTGAACTTTGTGAACAGCAGGTACACGATGGTACCCGCGCCTGCGCCGAACAGCGCCGCCGAGATGGACATGCCGTTGCCGACGATCATCGGCACGGCGATGGTCGCCGCCAAGATCGCCAGCAGCTGCTGCAAAGCGAAGAGGATGAGCTGCCCCGCTTTGGGCCTGTCTTTCACGCCATAGATAAGCTTCATTGGTAAACAACCTCTCTAGTAATTCTTGCCGTGCGCCCCAAAGCGTTCGGCCAGGCCGCACATTCCGTATTATTATACCACTCCGAAACACAGATGGCAAGGATTTGTGAAAACTTTACGAAAAATGTTTTTTTAATACGCACAAACGGCGTTTTCGGCGCCGCATATGCGCAGTTTTCGGTCGTGAAATGCGCCCATCCCGCGCCCCGCGTATTAGACAACATGGAAAGCCGCGCGCCGCTATTCCCCTTCCCCGATATAAAAATTGCGCATCCTGCACGGCAGGCAGCGTGCCGCCCCTTTTCCGGCATAAAAATCGCGCCCCGCTTGCGGCAGACGAAGCAGGGCGCTTTCTTCTTTCTTATAAACTTCTATAAACGTCGGTATACGGCCAAAGGTGCTATTCCCGCACGATCTTTTCGAGGATCTTTTCTAAGGCGTAGCGGCAGTGCTCGTAAGTGAGCCCGCCCTGAAAATAGGCGATGTACGGCTCACGGACGGGCGCGTCGGCGGAGAGTTCGATGGAAGCGCCCTGCACGAAGCAGCCCGCCGCCATGATGACTTCCGACTCGTACCCCGGCATATCCCACGGCTCCAGCTGCACGAAGCTGTCCACGGGCGACGCTTCCTGCACCGCCTGGATAAAGGCGATGAGCTCTTCTCGGGTACGAAAGCGGATGGCGCGCGTGATGTCGTACGGCGGCCGGGTGACGGCGGGCGAGGTCTCAAAGCCCAGCTTTTCGAGGCAGGCGCCGATGAGCAGGCCCCCTTTCAGCGCCTGGCAGACGACGTGCGGCGCCAAAAACACGCCCTGGTAGAAGGACTGGTAGCCGTACATATACGAGCCGACTTCCGCCCCGATGGAAGGCGCGGTCAGGCGGCAGGCGATGCGCTCGACGAAGGCGCGCTTGCCGACGATGTACCCGCCCGTGGGGGCGATGCCGCCGCCGGGATTTTTGATGAGCGAACCGACGGCGATGTCGGCGCCGTTTTGCGTCGGCTCCGTCTCTTCGACAAATTCGCCGTAACAGTTGTCGACGAAGATGCAGCCTTCAAAGCCGCACTCACGCACGAAGGCGCAGGCGGCGGCGATCTGTTTTTGGCTGAGCGCGTCTCGCCATTCATAGCCGCGCGAGCGCTGAATGAACACGACCTTGACGGAAGGGTCCGAAAGCCCCGCACGGATGCCGTCATAGTCGAACTCCCCATGCCTTAGATCGCACTTTTTGAAGGCGATGCCGTAGTCTGCCAGCGAGCCGATGCCCTTGCCGGCGATCACCTCGTGCAGGGTGTCGTACGGGTCACCGGCGATGGAAAAGAGAGTGTCGCCCGTACACAAGAGGCCGAACAGCCCCACGGTAAGGGCGTGCGTGCCCGAGAGGATGTTGGGCGAAACGATGCCCGCCTCCGCGCCGAAGATGTCGGCAAACAGGGCGCCGAGGGTATCCCTGCCCTCGTCGCCGTAGCCGTAGCCGCTGGTGGGCGCAAAGTGGCGCAGGGCGATGCGGTTGTTCTGGAAGGCCTGCAATACCTTTTTCTGATTATGATAGGCGATCTGTTCCAGGCTGTGGAACTGCGGGGCGAGCGAGCGCTCGCTCTCTTCGATAAGCTGCTGAATTTTATTCTGCATCGTATAACTCCGTAACGCGCGCGGCGAGGTCGGGCTCGGAAGGATCCAGCCAGACGATGCCGGGCAGTTTTTTGAAAAATGTGATCTGCCGCTTGGCATAGCGGCGGGTGTTTTGCTGAATTATGTCACGCATAGTACTATGCGAACAGTTGCCTTTCAGGTATTCGAGCACCTCTTTATAGCCGATGCCCTGCATGCTTTGGCAGTTTTCGTCCACGCCCGCCGCCAAAAGCCCTTCCACTTCGCGCACCAGCCCCGCTTCCAGCATCTTTTCGACGCGCAAATTGATGCGGCGGTACAGCTCTTCGCGCGGATGATCGAGGGCGACGGCGAGGTACGGGCGGCGGGGCACAAAGCCGTCGCATTGCTCCGACTTGCGCCTGCCCGTCAGTTCAAAGATCTCCAGCGCGCGGACGACGCGCTTGACGTCGTTGGGATGGAGCCTTTGGGCGCTTTCGGGATCGACGGCGGCAAGGCGTGAAAACAGCGCCCCGTTCCCCTCTTCGCGGGCGATGCGCTCGTACTTTTCGCGCACCGCCGCATCCGCGCCCGCGCCGCCGTGCGCGCGCGAAAACAGGAGAGACTGGATGTAAAAACCCGTGCCGCCGCAGACGACGGGCACCTTGCCGCGGCGCAGGATATCTTCGCAGACGGCGTCCGCCTGCGCCTGATAGTCGCCCACAGAATAGGCCGCCGTGGGCGGAACGACGTCGATCATATGATGGGGAACGCCGCCCCTCTCTTCCGCCGTCGGCTTCGCCGTGCCGATATCCAGCCCCTTGTAGACGAGCATGCAGTCGGCAGAGACGACTTCGCCGCCCAAAAGCTGCGCCGCGCGCACCGCCAGCGCCGTCTTGCCCGAGGCGGTCGGGCCGCAGACGACCAGAATTTTCTCTTTCAAAATCAGACGATCCTCTTGAATAATTTTTCTATCTCCGCCTTGGTCATGCGGACGGCGACAGGCCTGCCGTGCGGGCATTTCAACCCCATATCGCCGTGCAGCATGGCAAACAGCGCCTGTTGTTCGGCGTCCGTCAGCAGCATGCCGCCCTTGACGGCGTGCTTGCAGGCGGTCATCGCCAACTTATCGCGCAGAAGTTCGGAAAGTTTGATGGCGCGGAGAGTCCCCACTTCCGCCAGCACGTCGGCAAAAAAGGCGGAAAGGTCGATGTCCTGCAGATCGAGGGGCACGGCGGAAATTTTGAAGCTGCCGCCGCCGAATTCCTCAATGTCGAAGCCGATGTCGCGGATGGTCGCAAGATGCTCGGCGAAAAACGCCCCCTCTTCGCGGTTGAGGGTGAGGATATACGGCACCAGCATGGGCTGCGAGACTACCTTGCGCGCCTCCATCTCCGCCTTCAGCCGGTCGAAGATCAGCCGCTCGTGCGCGGCGTGCTGGTCGATGATATAGGCGTTGTCGCCCTCCTCGTAGATGAGGTAGGTGTTGAACAGGCTCCCCTTATAGACGGCGTTTTCGAACACGAATTTCTGCTGCTTCGCCTTTTCGCGCGCCATGCGCTCCTGCTCTTCGAGGAAGCGCTTGTTTTCGGCGAATATATCTTCGCCGGGCGAGGCTGCAAAAGCCCCGGCATCGGCAGGCGAAGTTTTGGAGTAAGCGCCACCGGCAGGCGCGGCTTCGGGGAAAGGAAGCCCCGTCTTTTCCGCCGCGGGCGCTGCGGGATGGGCGCCGCTGTCATGGAACACGGCCCGCTCGCCGCCGCGCATCTGCGAAGGCGGCGCAAAAGCGAACAGGTCTTTTTCGCGATCTGTTTCAGACACAGTACTATGCAAAACGGCGTTTTTTGCGATTTCGCTCCCGTTTTCAAGCTTTGACGGCGAAATTTCCGCCATCTTCGGTGTATCCTCTTGCTTGGGAAAATCTTCCCCGACCGCAGCGGCGTCCTTCGCCCCGACAACGAAGTCGAGCGCGGCGGCGTTCCCGTCCAAGACGGCAGAGACGACCGAATAGACGCAGCCGTAGATCACCTGATTGTTCTCGAAGCGGACGTCCGCCTTGTTGGGGTGTACATTGACGTCGACGACGGCGGGCGGCACGTCTACAAACAGGACGTAGAAGGGATATTGCCGCTTCATCAAATACCCTCCGTAGGCGTTGCCGATGGCGGAGGCGATGGTGTTGTTGACGACGTACCTGCCGTTGACGAACACGCTCTGATAGGTGCGGTTGGGCTTGGTGAAGGAGGGCTTGCCGAGGTAGCCGTGCAGGCGGATGCCGTGCTTGACGGCGTCGATGCGGTAGCACTGCTGCACGGCGGCGCCGCCGTAGACGGCCGCCACCGCCTCCTCTTCTCCCCCGCCGAACGATTGCAGCGCCAGTTTGCCGCCGATATAATAGCGGAAAGAGACTTGCGGGTTGCCGAGGACAAAGCGGGAGACATAACTCGAGATCTCCGCCTCTTCCCCCTTATCCGTGCGCAGGAAGCGCTCGCGCACGGGGGTGTTGTAGAAGAGGTTTTCGACGCTTATCTCCGTTCCCTCTCCCAAAGGACAGGGAGACACCTCGCCCAGCGTTCCGCCCGCGCACGAGAGCTCGAACGCTTCCTCCGCCCCGCGCGCCCGCGAGCGGATGCGCATGCGGGAGACGGAGGCGATGCTGGCGATCGCCTCGCCGCGAAATCCGAGGGTGCGGATATCGTCTAAGTCTTCCACCTTGGCGATCTTGCTGGTCGCGTGCGGCAAAAAGGCTGCGCGCAGCTCGCTCTTTTCGATGCCGTCGCCGTCGTCGGTGACGCAGATGAGGTCTTTGCCGCCCCGTTCGATGGCAACCGTGATGTTCTTCGCGTGCGCGTCTAAACTGTTTTCGACCAGCTCTTTGACCACGGAATACGGCCTGTCTACCACCTCGCCCGCGGCGATGCGGTTATAAATGCTGCTGTCGAGGATGTTGATCTTTGCCATAGCTTTCTATCCCTGTTGCCCCTGCTTGTTTTTGACCTTTTCGACGAGGTCGGAAAGGAGCGAAAAGGCCTGCATGGGCGAGAGCGTGTTCATGTCGATCTCCGAAAGGATGCGTTCCGCCTCGGAGACGGACGGCTCCGCCGCCTGCGTGCGCACGGCGGTGCGGGCGATGTCGTTCTTTTCCAGCTTTTTCAAGATCTCTTTGGCGCGCGAGGTCACATCGGCGGGGATGCCCGCCAGGCGCGCCACCTCGATGCCGAAGCTCTTGTTGGCGCCGCCCCGCACGATCTTGCGCAAAAAGATGATGCCGCCCGCCGTCTCGCGCACGGTGACTTTATAATTTTTCACCCCGCCGATCTTGCCTTCCAATTCGGTCAGCTCGTGATAATGGGTGGCAAACAGCGTTTTGGCGCGGATGTGCCCGGTGAGGTATTCGAGCACCGCCCAGGCGATGCTCAGCCCGTCAAAGGTGCTCGTTCCCCTGCCCACTTCGTCTAAGATGAGAAGAGAGTTTTGTGTGGCGGCGCGGATGATGGTGGCGACTTCCGTCATTTCCACCATAAAGGTGCTCTGGTCCAAGATGAGGTTGTCGCTGGCGCCGACGCGGGTGAAGATGCGGTCGACGACGGGGATCTCCGCCGCCCGCGCGGGCACGAAGCTGCCCAGGTGCGCCAGCAGGACGATGAGCGCCGTCTGCCGCATATAGGTGCTCTTGCCGGCCATGTTCGGGCCGGTGATGACCATGGTCGTGGTGTCGCCGCCCAGCTGCGTATCGTTGGGAACGAAGCGCTCTTTGGAGAGCGCCTCCACCACGGGGTGCCGCCCTTCGCTGATGAGCAGCTGCCCGCCTTCCGGCAGGATGCGGGGGCGGCAATAATTGCTCTCCCGCGCCAGCGAAGCGAGCGCGGTGAGGCAGTCGAGCATGGCAACGGCGCCCGCGAGCGCCTTCAGCCGCCCCAGCTGCTGCGAGAGGGTCGCCTTGACGCCTTCAAACAATTCCGCCTCGAGGCGGAGGCTCTTTTCAGAGCTGGTGAGGATGCGCTCTTCCAGCTGCTTGAGTTCGTCCGTCACATACCGTTCCGCGCCTGCCAGCGTCTGGCGGCGCTGGTAGTTGTACGGCACCTTGTCTAAAAAGGAATTGGTGACTTCGATGGTGTAGCCGAACACGCGGTTGTACTTGATGCGCAGGTTCTTGATACCCGTGCCCTCCCGCTCGCGCGCCTCCATCTCGCCGATCATGCGGGCGCCGTTGTCGCGCGCGTCGCGCAGCTCGTCCAGCTCTTTGCTGTACCCCGCGCGGATAAAGCCGCCCTCTTTGGTGCCGACGGGCGGATTTTCTACAAAGGCGCGCTGCAGCAGATCGCATAAAGCCGAAAAGTCGCCCAGCGAGGCGTTAATGTCGGCGATGGCGCGGGAAGAAAAGCCGGAAAGCTGGAATTTGAGGTTGGGGATGAGGGAAAGCGACTGCGCCAGCCCCTCACAGTCGCGCGGGGTCAGGTTGTTGTTGGAGATCTTGCCGGCGATGCGCTCGATGTCGCGGATGCCCTTCAGGGTATCGGCGATGCCGATGCGGATGACCGTGGCGGCAAACAGCTCTTCGACGCCGTCTAAGCGGTATTCGATCTCCTCTTTTTTGCGCAGCGGGTTGAGCACGAGGCGGTGCATCAGCCGCGCGCCCATCGCCGTGCGCGTCTTATCCAGCAGCCACAGCAAAGAACCGCGCTTTTTGCCGTCGCCCAGCGTGCGGACGAGCTCTAAGTCGGCGATGGCGGTGTTGTCGAGCATCATCGTCTCCCCTTCTTTGACGAGGCGCACGCCGTCGATGATGCGGAGGGCGTGCTTTTGCGTCTCGCGCAGATATTCGATCAGGGCGCCGCAGGCGGAGATGACGGCGGGAAGGTCGGCGATGCCGAAGGACTCGAGCGTCTTGCAGCCCAGCTGCTCCAACAGGTCCTTTTCGGCGTGGCGGGGAGAAAACGCCCACGGCACATAGCAGGAAAAGGCCGGCAGCGCCCGCAGGGCGGGGGCACCCTTGGAGCCGAGCAGCATCCCGTCGTTGCAGATGACCTCGGCGGGAGAGAGCTTTACCAGGTATTCCAAACACGAGGGAAGCGTATCTTCCCCCGAAAAATCGCGGGCACAGAATTCGCCCGTGGTGATGTCTGCCCAGGCGAGCGCGCAGGCGCTGCCCTCGCGGAAGGCGCAGGCGATGTAGTTGTTCTTCTTTTCGTCGAGGAGGTTTTCTTCGATGAGGGTGCCCGCGGAGACGACGCGGATGACGTCTCGCTCCACCATGCCGCGGCCCGGGGTGGGCTCGGTGAGCTGCTCGCAGATGGCGACCTTTTTGCCGAGGGCCACGAGGCGGGCGATATAGTTGTCGGCCGCGTGGTACGGGATGCCGCACATGGGCGCGCGCTCTTCCAGGCCGCAGTCGCGCCCCGTCAGCGTCAGGTCCAAAAGCTGCGACACCTCTTTGGCGTCTTCAAAAAACATCTCGTAAAAATCGCCGAGGCGATAGAACAGGACGCAGTCTTTGTATTGTTCTTTGACTTGCAGATAGTGCCGCATCATGGGCGAAAGTCCGCTCATTTTATTCCCCTTCTTCCGTGATAAGCTCGCCCGCCAGCGATACGCCGGAGGTTTCCGAGACCTTGATCTTGACAAATTCGCCGATGCGGCTGCGCCCTGAAGCGAAATACCCCATCCTGCCGTATTCGTCGCGGCCGAGGTACAAATTTTTCTTTTCGTCGTAGTCTTCGCAGAGGATCTCGACTGTTTTGCCGCGATAGGAAAGCGATTTTTCCCGCGTTTGGGCGTTGACCAGCTCGACAAGGCGCATGATGCGCTCTTTTTGCACCTCTTCGGGGATCTGCCCCTCCATGGCTGCCGCCGCCGTGCCGCTGCGGCGGGAATAGACGAAGGTGAACGCCGCCGAAAAATCTGCCGCCTTCACCAAATCGAGCGTAGCCTGAAAGTCCTCTTCCGTCTCGGTGGGGAAGCCCACCATGATGTCGGTGGAAAGCTGACAGCCGGGCACGGCCCGCCGCAGCATCTCCACCTTTTTCAGGTACTCTTCCGCCGTGTATTTGCGGTTCATCAGCCGCAGGATACGGTCGGAACCCGCCTGCACGGGGAGGTGGATGAGCTTGCACACCTGCTCGTGAGCGGCGATCGCCTCTACCAGCTCTTCGCCGAAGTCTTTGGGGTTGCTGGTCATAAAGCGCAGGCGGTATTTGCCTTCCTTTTCACAGATCTTGTGCAGCAGCTGCGGAAAGGAACACTGCCCCCCTGCATCGTTCCCATACGAATTGACGTTCTGGCCCAGCAGCGTGATCTCTTTATAGCCTTCATCCAGCAGCTTCCACGCCTCGGAGACCACCGCCTCGGGCGCGCGCGAGCGCTCTCTGCCGCGCACATACGGCACGATGCAGTAGGAGCAGAAATTATTGCACCCGTACATGATATTCACCCAGGCGTTGGGATAGCTGGTGCGGTAGGAGATGTCTTCTTCGCGCACAGGGCCTTCTTTTTCGGGGATGCTGACGACCGCCTTTTTCTGCCCCGCCTTTTGGTCGAGCAGGGCGCCGAATTCCTCTAAATTGTGGGTGCCGAAGACGATATCGACGAAGGGAAATTTTTTGCGCAGCTTTTCCGCCGCGCCCGGCTGCTGCGTCATGCAGCCGCCCACGGCGATCAAAAAGCCGCGATCTGCCTTTTTGCGCTTTTTGAGGGCGCCGATGTTGCCGTAGGCGTGGTTTTCGGCGTTTTCACGGATGCAGCAGGTGTTGAACACGACGATGTCGGCCCCCTCTTCGCAGGCGGCCTCGGTATAGCCGCGGGAACGCAAGATCCCCGCCAGTTTTTCCGATTCATGCACGTTCATCTGGCATCCGTACGTGACGATGTAGTACTTTTTTTCCATATTGTCTTTCCGTATTTTACAACTTGCAGGCTCTGCCTTGTACAGAGAAAACGGCACACCTGCACCGATAACAAATATTATACAATCTTTTCGGAATTTTTTCAAGCCTTTCAAGTTTGCCGCGGCTGAAATAATTCCCGCCAAAATTCAGATACTGTAAAAAAATAAGGTGTACGGCATGAAAATTTTCAAAACCATCGCCGCCGTCGGCGGCTGTCTGCTGCTCACGGCGGTACTGACGGCGGGCGCGTACTGGCTGCAGGTCACGGCGGACGCAAAGCTGCAGCCCGCCCTGCTGCAGCAGCCCTCGCAGGCGGCGTGCGTCCTGGACGGGAACAGAGAGGAGATCGCGGATATTTCGCTCAAGAGCGCGGCGCGCAGCGTGCGCCTTTGCCATATCCCCCTGTGCGTGCGGCGCGCTTTCCTGGCCGCGGAAGACAAAAAATTTTACAGCCACCACGGGCTGGACTATGCGGGCATGGCGCGGGCGGCGTATAAAAACCTGCGCGCGCGGGCGTTCGTGCAGGGCGCTTCCACCATCAGCCAGCAGCTGGTCAAAAACACCCACCTGACGGGCGAAAAGACGCTGCGGCGAAAGCTCAAAGAGATCAAGCTCACCCGCCTGCTGGAAAAGCGCTATACAAAAGACGAGATCCTGGAGATGTACCTGAACACCATCTACTTCGGGCACGCCTGTTACGGCATCGCGGGGGCGGCGGAATACTACTTCGGGAAAAGCGCGGATCGGCTCAGCCCCGCCGAAGGGGCGACGCTGGCGGCCGTCATCCGCTCGCCCAACAATTATTCCCCCTTCATCGCCCCCGAAAAGTGCCGCCGGGCGCGCGACGGCGTGCTGCGGCGGATGCGGGAACTGGGATGGCTAAAAGAAGAGGAATACGCAAAGGCGCTCCGAGAGGTGCTGCCCGCCCGAGAACAGGGCGGGGCGGCGGCGCGCTCGTACCTGCGCGGCGTGTATGAAGAGCTGGAAAGCCTGCCCTTCTTCACCCCCTACCGCTTCCGCGGCGGATGCAAGATCTATACCTATTTGGACGCCGATATGCAGGCGTATATCGAAGGGCTGCGGACGGACGCCGACCGCTCGGGCAAGGCGATGCTGCTTGCCGACAACAAGACGCGCGGCGTCATCGCCTGGCACTCGACGGCGGGGGAGCTGCGCAGGCAGCCGGGCTCGCTCATCAAGCCGCTGGCCGTGTACGCGCCCGCCATCGAAGAGAAGCTCATCTCCCCCTGCACGCCCGTGTTGGACGAAAAGGCAGATTTCAACGGATACTGCCCTTCCAACTATAAAGACGAATACCGCGGCTATATCTCCGCGAGAGAGGCGCTGGCCGAAAGCCGCAACGTGCCCGCCGTGCGCATCCTCGAGAGGCTGGGCGTGGAGACGGGCATCCGCTATCTGCGTCGGCTGGGGCTGCCCGCCGAGGAAAACGACCACACCCTGGCCTTAGCGCTCGGCGGCCTCAGCAACGGGTATACCCCGCGCGAGCTGGCGGGCGCCTATGCCGCCCTCGCGGGCGGGGGCGTCTACGCGCCCCTGCGCTTTATCGACAAGATCGAAGGCCCAAACGGGGAACTGCTGTACAGGCGGCAGGACGCGCGCACGCGCGCCTTTTCCGACGATACCGCAGAGCTCGTGTGCGGCATGCTGCAAAGCGCCGTGCGGTGCGGGACGGCAAAAAAGCTCGCCGTCCTGCCCTTTGCCGTCGCCGCCAAGACGGGCACCTGCGGCACGGAGGCGGGCAATACCGACGCCTGGACGGCGGCGTGCACGGGGAGCCATACCGCCGTCGTGTGGATGGGCAACGCCGACAATGCCCGTACGGACATTACGGGCGGAGGACTCCCTTGCCACTACGCCATGCTGCTGTACAAAAAGCTGTACGAGCGCCGCGCCCCGCGCCCCTTCCCCGTCAGCGGGAAGGTCGTGTGCCGCGCCATCGACAAGGCCGCCTACGAGCGCGAGCACCGCGTAGTGCTGGCCGCCCCGCGCCAGCCGGCGCGCTATGTGCAAAAGGAGCTGTTCCGCGCCTGCTGCGCGCCGAAAGAGCGCGGCACCCTCTTTTCCGCCCCGCAGGAAAAGGCGTCGCTGCGGTGCAAGGACGGGAGCGTTATCATCGATCTATGTTACACAGAGTACTATGCATATATCGTAAAAAGGAAAGATATACGCAAAAAAGAGACCCTCTATGACGGAAAAGTAGAAAAACGCTTTACCGATACCCTGCCCGCGTGCGGCAAATATATCTACACGGTGACCCCCTATTTTATCGCCGACGACGGGGAGCGCGTGTACGGCGAAGAGACGGTATTGCCCTCCGTATTTCTGCGCGGACAGGAAGGCGAGCCTCCCAAACCTCCGCCCCGCCCGGACGGAGAAAGGCCGATGCCCCTGCCGCCCGCCTGGTGGAAACGCTGAACTCCAAAAAAAAGGCCGCACGGCAGCAAAGCAGCAACAGCTTTGCAGGCAGCGCGGCCCTATTCAGCGATGGATCTCGACCAGTTCGGCAGAGGCGAACGCCTCGGCGACGAGCGCCTCGACGTCTAATTTTTTTTCCTGCTCGGCGACCTTGGCAAGGTCGGGGCGGATGAGCGGGTGTTTTGGAAGGAACACCGTGCAGCAGTCTTCATACGGGAGGATGGACGTTTCAAAGGTACCGATCTCACGCGCGCGCTCCACGATCTCCGTCTTATCGAAGCCGACGAGCGGGCGCAGGATGGGGAGTTCATGCACGACGCTCCCAGAAGAGGTCATCCCCTCGATGGTCTGGCTCGCCACCTGCCCCAGGCTTTCGCCCGTAACGATGCACTGCGCGCCCGTCTGGCGGCACAGCCGCTCGGCGATGCGCATCATGAAGCGGCGCAGCAGCGTGATCATCATCTCGGCGGGGCAGTATTTGTGGATCGCCTCCTGGATGTGGGTGACGCTGACCACATGCAGATCCAGCCCGCCCGTGTAGCCCGCGAGGATGTGCGCCAGCTCCTCTACCTTTTCGCGCGCCTGGCGGTTGGTGTATGGATAGCTGTGGAAGTGCAGCGCCTCGATGGTCATGCCGCGCTTGGCGATCATGTGGCCGGCCACGGGGCTGTCGATGCCGCCGGAGAGCAGCAGCATCCCCTTGCCCGATGTGCCGACGGGCATGCCGCCCGCCGCCTTGATCCAGCCGCAGAACACCAGCGCGTCGCCGTTTTCGCGCACGTCGATGCCGATGAGGTGCTGCGGGGCGTGCACGTCTACGCGCAAAGCGGGGCGCGCTTCCAGCAGCCTTCCGCCCACTTCGGCGTTGATCTGCATGGAATTGAGGGGGAAGTGCTTGTCGGCGCGGTTTGCCTGCACCTTAAAGCTCCCCGCCTCGGGCGCGACCGCAAGGACGGCCGCAAAGATGTCGTCCATCGTCGCGGGTACCTTATAGGCGATGCTGAGCGTGTGGGTGCCGAACACCTTTTGCAGGCGGGCAACGATCTCGTCCGTACGCGCCTCGTCGAAATTTTCCACCACATAGCGGCCGCTCGGCTTCCTGATCTCGTGGCGGATGCCGGAGAGGGACTTTTCGAGGTTGTTCATGAACACCTTTTCAAAGTAGCCGCGGTTTTTGCCTTTCAGATGTATCTCGCAATAGCGGATGATGATGACCTTTTCCATATCACTTTGTCCTCTCTTTCAGCTGCGCGGCGCAGCGGTTGATAATGGCGACCGCCTCGGCCGCTTCCTCTGCCGTGTTTTGGGCGCAGAAGGAGATGCGCAGCACGCCGTCTGCCAGCGCCTCGCCAAGCCCGCAGGCGAGCATGACGCGGCTGTATCTGTTTTTGGAAGAACAGGCAGAGCCCGTACCCACCTGTACGCCCGCATCGTCGAGCATGTGCAGGAGAACTTCTCCCCGCAGCCCCTTCGCCGCCACGCTGACGATGTACGGCGAGGCGTCTTCCGCCGATAAGATCGTGAAGATGCCTGTATCCAGCCCCGTGCGCACGGCGCTATTGAGGGCGCGGACGTGTTCGAGATCGCGGCCGAGGGAAGAAAACTTTTTTTCCGCCGCCGCCGCGAACTGGACGATGGCGAAGGTGTTTTCGGTGCCGCTGCGCAGGCCGTTTTCCTGCCCGCCGCCGAAGATGAGCGGATGCAGCGGCACGCCTTTTTTGCGGATGAGCGCCGCAGCACCCCGCACGCCGCCGATCTTATGGGCGCTGACCGTGTACAGATCGACGCTCTGCGGCAGCGAAAACGGGATCTTGCCGAACGCCTGCACGCCGTCGCTATGGAAGAGCGCCTTGGCGTTCTTCTTTTTGACCGCGGCGGAAAGGGCGGCAATATCGTTGACGGCGCCCGTCTCGTTGTTGACGTGGATGACGGAGACGAGGGAAGTATGTTCATCGACCAGCCGCAGCAGATCTTCGCCGTCGACAGAGCCGTCCGCATGCAGGCGGGCATAGCGCACCTCGATGCCGCGGCGCTCCAGCTCTTTTGCCGACTGATACACGGCGGCGTGCTCGCCCGCGGTGGTGACGAAATTGCCGCGGCGGACAGAAGAGAAGATCGCCTGGTTGTCCGCCTCGCTGCCGGACGCCGTGAACACGAGCTCGAAGCCGCCTGCGGGGGCGATGTGCGCGAGGAGAGAGCGGCGGGCATCCTGCACGGCGCGGTGCGCCTCGAACCCTGCCCCGTACAGGGAGGAAGGATTATGAAATTTTTGGCCGTAAAATGCGAGCGCCGCGCTCACCGCAGCCGCATCGGGCGCGGTGGTCGCGGCATTGTCTAAATAGATCATTTCTGATTGAATTCCGATTCCAAGATATTTTTGCGCGTCCAGCGCAGGATATTGGAGAGCAGCTCGATGCGGCATTCCAGCACCAAAAGCCGCTTGCCGACGTTGGTGACGGCGAGGATGTAGAAAAATTCTTTCCCCTCCCCCGGCTGCGGGTTGGGCGTGAGGATATCTTCTTTGACGTCGGGCGAGGCCTTGCTCTTGCGGTAGGTAGCCGAATCGTACCGCCCCATCAGTATCAGGCGGTCGCTCCCCACGGCATACAGCGGCTTGCGCTTACGGCCGTGAAAGACCTTGCCGATGCGCAGCTCGCCCGAGACGAAGGTATAGTCGTAACTGACGTAAAAGCTGTGCCGCTTGACGAGCATCACCGCCGCGCCCGCCGTCATCACCGCCAGGGCGATCGCCCAGGGGATCATCCCCAGCCACATGCTGCGCACCGCTTCGTCCGTCCAGCCGTCGTCCGAAGGAGACGGCATGACCAGCGTCATGGCGATGGTGAACAGCGAGAAGGCCGCCATGGCGGCGCACAGGACGCCGAACACGGTGAAGAGGATATAGCGGCGGCGCGCGGGAGCTTCGTCGTGCTGCGACACGCTCTCTTCATAAAAGATATCCTGCATGGAGCACCTCGCTTAAAACTCGACCGTGCCTTCGTATACCTTGCGCACGGCGCCGGTCAGGGTGGCGTCGCCGCCTTCATCGTAGCGGACGATGAGGTCGCCGCCGCGCAGTTTGACGGTGATGTCTTCCCCCGCCTTGCAGTAGCCGTTGAGCACCGCCGCCACCACGCTTGCCGTGGCGCCCGTGCCGCAGGCGAGCGTTTCGCCGTTGCCGCGCTCCCATACGCGCATCTTCAGCGTCGTATCGTTGACTACGCGCACGAACTCGACGTTGATGCGCTGCGGGAAATAGGGCGCGTATTCGAACAGCGGGCCGACGTTCGCGAGGTCGACCGCGTCTACCTTATCGCAGAAGACGACGCAGTGCGGGTTGCCGACGTTGACGAGGGTGACGGTGTATTCCTTGCCGCCCACCTCGATCTTCCTGCCGACGACGCTATCCCCTTCCAAGGTGGAAGGGATATCTTTGCCGGAAAGGATCGCCTTGCCCATATCGACGCTGACAGAGCCGACTTTGCCGCCCGAAGTGTACAGGGTGAGGTCGCGCACGCCGCTGAGCGTTTCGATGGTCAGGTGCTTGTCGCGGACGAAGCCGTTTTCGTACAGGTACTTCGCCACGCAGCGGATGGAGTTGCCCGCCATGCCGCCCTCGCTGCCGTCCTGGTTGAAGATGCGCATCTTCGCGTCCGCGACGTCGGAGCGCTCGATGAGCACGATGCCGTCGCCGCCGATGCCGTAATGCCTGTCGACAAAGTTGATGGCCAGCGATTCGGGGCAGGTAATCTCCCCGTTCATGTTGTCGAAGAAGATATAGTCGTTGCCGCAGCTCTGCATCTTGATGAATTTGAGCTTCATCTTTTCGCTGCGGAGGCGGTTGATATCGACGAGCTCGGTGTTGTTCTCGTTGAAGCGGCTGGCGATGATGTCCGCCAGGGCGTTGGCGGTATCCAGCGAGGTCAGCGTGGTGATGCCGAGCAGGATGGCGTGGTGGTACATGCGGATATAGTCGTCGATGGAGGCCATGTCCGTCTTGCCCGTGTAGACGATGTAGTCGATCTTGCCCTCGTCCATCAGGCGCAGGATCTCGTCGCTCTGCGACAGGCGGTCGACGGTATTGACCTCGATACCGAGGGTGCGGATGGTGTCCGCCGTCCCCTTGGTGGCGTAGATGTTCAGGCCGAGGTCGCTGAACTTTTTGGCAAGCCCCAAGATCTCGAACTTATCCTGGTCGTTGACGGTAAAGTACACGCCCACTTCGCGGTCTTTGCCGGGGTGGCAGAGCTTGAAGCCCGCCGACACGAGCCCCTTGAACAGCGCCTCTTCGATGGTCTTGCCGATGCCGAGCACTTCGCCCGTAGACTTCATCTCCGGCCCGAGCTGCGAGTTGACGTCGTTCAGCTTTTCAAACGAGAACACGGGCACCTTGACGGCGACGTAAGGAGATTCTTTATACAGCCCCGTGCCGAAGCCGAGCTTCTTCAGTTTCGCCCCCACCATGATCTTGGTGGCGAGCTCGACCATAGGCACGCCCGTGACCTTGGAGATGTACGGGATGGTGCGCGAGGCGCGCGGGTTGACCTCGATGACGTACAATTCGTTGCGGTACACGAGGTACTGGATGTTGATGAGCCCCTTTGTCTTTAAGGAGAGCGCCAGCTGCACCGAACAGTCGACGATCTTTTCCAGCATGATGTCGCTGAGGTTATACGGCGGGTAGACGGCAATGGAGTCGCCGCTGTGCACGCCCGCGCGCTCGATATGCTGCATGATGCCGGGGATGAGCACGTCCACACCGTCCGAAATAGCATCCACTTCCAACTCGCTGCCCATGAGGTATTTATCGCAAAGCACGGGATTTTCAATGTGCTGGGCAAGAATGACGTCCATGTAGCGGGAAATGTCGTTTTCCGTGAAGGCGATGGTCATGTTCTGACCGCCAATGACGTAGGAAGGACGAAGAAGAACGGGATAGCCGAGCTTCTCTGCCGCGGCGATCGCCTCTTCTTTGGTCATGACCGTAAGTCCCTTCGGGCGGGCAATATGGAACTGCTCGAGAAGCTCATCAAAACGCT
>DXEW01000029.1 GCA_019114755.1 Candidatus Borkfalkia faecavium | reverse complement strand
ATCTGCGGCGTTAAAGCCCTTGCCAATACGTCGCTGTATTGCCTGCGGGCTTTGCCTTGCATCTGTAGTGATCTACCCGCTTTCGATTGCTTCGCACCCTGAAAGAGCGCATTTTGCGATGGATTGGGGCGGCGAAGCAGCAATACCCCCAGCGGTATTGCAATGAGTCCCCAAGGCGCGCAAAAGACGCCTTGCAGGGCGGGTTCTGTTTATTTTGACTTGGTTAACTATCCCTTGCGGAGGTTTTTTCTATGAAAAAAGAAGTGAGCGGGGCCGCCGCGGAAGTGGGTAAAAGCGTGTGCCTTGCCGCCGTGGTCACGCTGGCGGCGGTGCTGCTGTTCGCCCTCGTCATCAAGCTGTTTGCCGTGCCCTCGGCGGTCATCATGCCCGTCAACCAGGTCATCAAGGTGCTGGCCGTGTTCTGCGGCTGTTTTTTCTGCCTGCGGCCGGAGCGCGCCGCGCTCAAGGGCGCGATCGTCGGCGCCTGCGCGGGCGTTTTGACCTATTTCCTCTTCGCCGTCATCGCCGGCGAGATCTCTTTCGGATGGGGAAACGTCCTCGACTTTTTGCTTGGCGCCCTGGCGGGTTTTTTGAGCGGCGCCCTGTGCACCCTCGTCCGCGGAAAGTAGGGGGAAGGTAAATTCAGAAACGACCCCATCCTTATTTGCGGAAAGGAAGGGGCGGCGCATTCGAAAGATTTACCCGCCCTCGTCCGCGGAAAGGAAAAATGGCGCAGAGGTCGGGATTTGAACCCGCTTTTAGCACTTCTCATAACGCAGGCGCGTGCACGGGAAGGGGGGCATATCTGTTTTTTCAAATTTATAAGGGCGCGGCGGCCCCGCTCCTTGCCTTCGCCAATGCAGAAGGGCGCGGCTTTTCTGCCCCGCTCTTTGCCTTCTGCGCATTTTTTGCCAAAAACGCTTGCAATTTTGCGCACGGTATACTATAATAATAAAAAATGCGACATAAGGAGATGCGTTATGAATAAGATCAAGACGATCGCCCGCCCCGCGGCAAAAAAAGTGACGGGCTGCGGCGAATGCAGAAGCACCTGCCAGTCCGCGTGCAAGACAAGCTGCACGGTCGGCAACCAGTCCTGCGAGAGGATTTCCAGAGAGAACGATCCCGAAAAGAATAACTGACCGAGGCAAGCCGCTCTTGGCGGCGCCCGATTGCTTTGGTCACAACCGATCAACCGAATTTTTAAGGGGCAGTGGTCACTGCTCCTTAAATTATGTTCAACGTATTTACGGAGCAACTATGGTCCACGTTTTTCAAGTACGAAACCACCACTATATCTTCGATACGGGCAGCTCGTCGCTGCACGAGTGCGACGAAAACGCCGCCCTCCTTCTGCGCGAAAAGCTGGGCGAGGCGGTAGACACCTCGCATATTTCGCAAGAGGAGCGCCGCGCCGCCGAAGAAGACTTTGCCGAACTGCAAAAAAACGGCCTGCTGTTCGCGCCCGAGGTGCAGGCGCGCCCCGTCAAGTCTGACGAGGTCAAGGCGCTGTGCCTGCACATCTGCCACGACTGCAACCTGCGCTGCCGCTACTGCTTCGCAGACGAGGGCGCCTACCATTCCCGCCGCGAGTTCATGAGTTTGGAAACGGCGAAAAAGGCCATCGACTTCCTCATCGCCAATTCGGGAAATCGCAAGATCTTGGAGACCGACTTTTTCGGCGGCGAGCCGCTGATGAATTTCGACGTCGTCAAACAGACGGTCTATTACGCCAAAGAGGAGGCCGCCAAGCGGGGCAAAAAGTTCCTCTTCACCCTCACCACCAACGGGCTGCTGCTCAAAGACGACGTGGCAAAATTCCTCAACGAAGAGATGGAAAACGTCGTTTTGAGTTTAGACGGCCGCAAAGAGGTGCACGACGCCGTCCGCAAGACGGCAAACGGCAAGGGCAGTTTCGACTACGTCATTCAAAACCTCAAAGACTTCGTCGCCATCCGCGGGGACAAGAGCTACTATGTGCGCGGCACCTTCACCGCCAAAAACCTCGACTTCGCCAAAGACGTGCTGTTCATCGCCGACAGCGGCTTTGACAGCATCTCGATGGAGCCCGTGGTCACGGAGCTGGAAGACCTCGCCATCACGGCAAAAGACCTGCCCGCCATCAAAGAGCAGTACGACGTGTTGTGCGACGCCTACCTCAAGCGCTATGCGGAAGGGAAGGGCTTCAACTTCTTCCATTTCAACGTCGATCTGGAAGGCGGCCCCTGCCTTGCCAAGCGCGTCAGCGCCTGCGGCGCGGGAAACGAATATTTTTCGGTCACGCCGAACGGCGACATCTATCCCTGCCATCAGTTCGCGGGCGATACAGATTTTTTGATGGGGAATGTGTACGAGGGCAAGCTGGACGGGGCCATCCGCGCCAAGTTCAAAAATTCCTGCCTGTTCACCCGCAAAAAGTGCGATTCCTGCTTTGCCAAGTTCATCTGCAGCGGCGGCTGCAGCGCCAACAACTATCACTTCAACGGCGATATCGATGAGCCGTACGAGATCACCTGCGAGATGATGAGAAAGCGCACCGAAGACGCCATGCACATCCTCGCCTGCAAAAAAAAGCTGCGGGAAGGGGAAGAGGGCCGCGAATAAACCATATGCCTGCGCCGCTCCCGCAAACAGGGCAGGGTGCGCGGCGCATGCTGCGGCATAAAAGTGAAAATGGGGCAAAAATCCGCAAAAACGGATAATTTACACTTGACTAAAACACCATTCTTTATTATAATAATTGGGTATATCTCTTCCCGTTCATAAACGCCCGCACGGCCGCCCGTTCGGCTGCCCGCGTCCGTTTCGGAAGACAGTACTAAGGCGGTACAGGCCGGCTCCGGTCTGTTGCGGCCGGGTCAAAACGTTCAAAAAACATTTTATTTTAAGTTGCAGGAGGAGGCAATGGGCAAGAAGAAATCGGTGGTGCTGATCGTACTTTCCACCATCGTGCTGGCGGCGCTCGTGTTTATCAGCGTGGCGTCGTTCCCGCTCGGCACGCCGTATTATTTCCAACCGCTGCTCGGCCTGATCGATCTGAGCACCGATCTGGGCGGCGGCTATTATACCGTGTATTACCCCGAGGGCGTCATTTCCGAAAAAGAATATGACGCGCTCGTCGCAGATTACGAGGCGCGCCTCGAAACGCCGGACACGAGCGACAACGTCGCCGACCCCGCCGACGAATATACCCGCCACGGCGGCGTGTATCTCTCGGCAGACATCACCGCGTCCGACGGCAGCGTGACCGAGCGCTTTGCGGCGGAATTTGACACCGCATACCGCATTTTGCAGGAGCGCTTCGAACAGAAGAACCTCTCCGGCCATGCGGTCAAGCTGCAAGACGACTACACCGTGCGCGTGGAAGTGCCCGCCACGGCAGAGGATGCTTCCACCCTCTTCGATACCTTCGCGTATTCGGGCGAGCTGCGCTTTACCGACGAGCACTTTGAAACGCTGATGGACGGCAACGCCCGCTACGTGAAAAGCGCCGAGGCCGTGCAGATGACGGAAGATACCTACGGCGTCGCCATCAACTTCACGGCGGAAGGGCAGGCGCGCTTTTACGAAGTTACCACCGAACTGGCGGCTGCGGCAAGCTCCGATTCTACCGGCAGCGACGAGCACAACCATACCATGTTCTACCTCTGTATCGGTGAAGACCGCCTGCTGTACGCCGAGGTCTCCGAGGCGATGAACCAGCCCACCGTGTACATCAGCGGCTCCTTCAACGAAGTCGAGTCGGCAGAGACGGTGGCGGTGCTCATCAATTCCGCCCTCGCCGACGAAGACGTGTTCTCCATCGAACTGAACGCGCCCTACGTCTATTCGCTCGCTCCCACCATGGGCGAGAACGCTGGCCTGTGGGTCGCCATCGCCTTCGGCGTCCTGTCGCTGGCGATGATCGTCTGGTCCCTCGTCCGCTATAAGGGGATGGGCCTGGCGCATGTGTACGGCTTTTTGACCTTCGCGCTGGTGTATATCCTCTGCATCTCCCTCATCGGCGGCGTTGCCCTCAACATCGGCGGCGTGCTCGCCATCCTGTTCGCGGGGGCGATGATGTGCGGCTTCGACTGGTTTGCCTTCAAAAACATCCGCGACGAGTTTGCTACCGGCAAGACGCTGACCTCCGCCATCAAGTCGGGCTACAAAAAGAGCCTGTCTTTGACGCTGGACGCGCACATCGTGCTCTTCCTCGCCTCGCTCATCCTGTACTTCGCGTCCTTCGGCGCGGCGCACGCGGCTGCGCTCATCCTCATGCTGGGCGTCGTCATCTCGGCGGCGTGCACGCTGGGCGTGACCCGCTTCTTCCTGTATATCTGGCTGTCTCAGGCCAAGCGCAAGATAGCGTTCTGCAACTTCAAGAGAGAGGAGGCGGAAGAAGATGAATAAACCTGTCACCAAAAAAGCGCTGCTTCTCAGCCTCATCGTCAGCCTCGTGCTCATCATCGCGGGCGCTGCGGTGTTCGCCTTTGCCGGCTTCAACCCCGATTCCACCATGCGCGACGCGAGCGTCATCGAAGTGAGCGACGTCATGCGCCTCTCCGACGAAGAGCGCGAAGCGCTCGAAGACTTCTGCACCGAGCGCATCGAAGCGCAGTATTCCCTCGCGAAAGTGGAATACGGCGAAGAGTCCGCTACCGGCGGCTCTATCCTCCGCTATACCCTGGCGGGCGGCGAAACTGCCACGGCAGAATTTGCCGACTCGCTGGAAGAGGCCATCGTCTCCGGCAACGTCGCCGGCGTCAGCGGCGGTCTTGTCACCGTCAGCGTGCATACGACGGCCAACGCACCGTACACCATGTATATCTGGCGCACCGCCATCGGCGCGGGCGCGGTGGTGGTATTGCTGTTCATCTACGGCTGCATCCGCTTCAAGGTCGGCCCCGGCGTCACCATGCTGATCTCGGCCGTGCGCGACCTCGCCCTGACCCTCGCCCTGGCGGCGCTGCTGCGCATCCCCGCAGGCGTCGGCCTTATCGGCGTCGCCGTGTTCGCGCTGTTCTTCTCGGCGCTTTTGAACCTGCTCGTGTTCGGCAAGATGCGCAAAGACTTCGCCTCCGACGAATACAAGGGCATCCCCGCGCGCGAAGCCGTGGCCAAGTCCGTCGCCGACGGCAGCAAGACGGTGCTGCTGATCGCCGTTCTGGCGGCCGCGCTGTGCGTCCTGCTCGGCATCGTCGGCATCTTCATCGGCACAGACCTGTTGTGGAGCATGCTCACGGCGCTCATCGCCGTGGCCGCCTGCGTCACTTCGGCGCTGTTCCTCTCTCCCGCCATCTATGCGGGCATCAAAGAGAAGTCGGACGCCGTCCGCGCCAACAAGGCGAGGTACAACTACACTCCCGAAAAGAAGAGCAAGCAGGAAGCCGCCCCCGTTCAGGAGAGCGCGGAAAACTGATCGCTTTGTATATGAAAAAATACGAAGGGCGGGTACTTTTTCCCGCCCTTTTTGTCTGAATTCGGAACATTCCGCCCCTTGCAGAGGCGGTAAAAATTCGGAACATCCCGCCCTTGCAGAGGCGGTAAAAATTCGGAATATCCGCCCCTTGCAGAGGCGGCAAGAGGCGCGGTGCGTCCGCGCATACGGCGAAGGAGCGCATATGACCAAGATCGTCCCCGAATATACATTCACGCAGGAGCAAAGCGCCGCCGTGCAGGCGGTGGCTTCGGCATGCGGTCTGCACGAGGTCACGGCGCGCATCCTCGTCTCGCGCGGGGTGGATACGCCCGAAAAGGCGAAGCGCTTTCTCTCGCCCTCGCGCGAGCACTTCCTCTCGCCCTTTCTGATGCGCGGCATGCGCGAACTGGTGGAAGCCGTCAAAGAGGTGAAAGGGGAAGGGGGCAGCATCGTCGTCTTCGGCGACTACGACGCCGACGGCATCGGCGCCGCTTCCATCCTCGTCACCGCCCTGCGCCGCTTCGGCGTGGCGTGCTCCGCCTATATCCCCGAGCGCGCGGAAGGGTACGGCATGTCCGTCGCCGCGCTGGAAAAGATCATCGACGAGCGCCGGCCCGAGCTCATCGTCACCGTAGACTGCGGCGTCTCCAATAGAGAAGAAGTCGCCTACATCCGCTCGCGCGGGGTGCGCGTCATCGTCACCGACCATCATGAACTGCCCCCGCAGCTTCCCGACTGCGTGGTCGTCAACCCCAAGCTGGATGACGACTACCCCTACGACAACCTCTGCGGCGCCGGCGTCGCCTTCAAGATCGCCTGTGCCCTGCTGGGCGAAAAGGCGTATTCCCTCTTAGACCTCGCCGCCGTCTCCACCGTGGCGGACAGCGTGCCGCTGACGGGCGAAAACCGCGACATCGTGGCGGAGGGGCTGCGCCTCATCAACACCCGCCCGCGCGAGGCGCTCAAATGCCTCTTGGCGACCAAAAAAGAGGAGATCACCGCCCAGACGCTCGCCTTCACGGTGGCGCCGCGCATCAACGCCGCGGGCAGGATGGGGGACGCGGGCAGCGCCCTGCGCCTGTTCACATCCACCGACCGCGCCGAGATCTACGACCTTTCCTGCCGCCTCAGCGCCTTCAACTTAGAGCGCCAGGCCATCTGCGACGAGGTGTACCGCAGCGCCAAAGAGCGCATCGCGGGGGAGGGGGCGTACCGCAACGTCATCATGCTGGCAGACGACTCCTGGAACCCCGGCATCATCGGCATCGTCGCCGCCCGCCTGGCGGAGGAGTTCAACCGCCCCGCCATCCTCTTCGTCCGCCATGGCGACTACTGCAAGGGCTCTGCCCGCACCATCGAAAATATCAATATCTATGAAGCGCTGAAGGCGTGCTCCGATCATATCGCCGAGTTCGGCGGCCACGCGCAGGCGGCGGGCGTCAACGTCCGCTGCGACGAGTTCGATGCGCTGGCACAGGCGCTGGACGCCTATATCGGCGCGCATTATACCCCCGCCGACTTCGAGCCTTCCATCGCCGTCTGCGAAGAGGCGGGCGACTGGTTCGGCCTCTCCTTCGCCAAAGAGCTGGAGCGGCTGGAGCCCTTCGGCGTCGGCAACAAGCGCCCGCTGTTCAGCGTTTCGGCGGGGCAGATCCCCGCGCGGCGGCTGAAAGAGGGTTCGCCGCATTTGAGCTTACAGGCGGGCGGGGTGGAACTCATCTGGTTCGGCGGCGAGGGGGCGCTGCCCCTGTTGTCGGCAGACGTGGGCAAGACGCTGTTGTTTGAATGCAATATCTCCCGCTTCCGCGGGCAGGAGAGCGTGCGCGGCATCGTGCAGGACATGCTCTGCACCGGCGGAGGCGCTTCCTGCGGCCTGTACTGCTTCCGCAGCGCCCTTCTGCGCCTGACGGGGCCGCAGCCGCGGGTAGAGGTGGAAAAGGACACCTCGGCGGGCATCGCCGCCCGCATCCGCGCCGCCCGCGCCCGCTGCAACTACGGGCTGGCGGTCATCGCCTCCGGATCGGTGCCCGCGGCGTTTGCAGACTGCGTGGCGGGCTTGGAGCAGGACCTGTTCCGCCCCGGCTCGCACAACGTCGGCAACCGCGTGCTGCTCTCGCCCGCCGCCGACGCCGACCTTTCCCTGTATCGGGAGGTCATTTTCCTCGATGCGCCCGCCGATGTGAATATTCCTGCCCTCGAGGGCAAAAAAGTGGTTGTCAACGGCGAAATTTGCGGCTATAATACTATTGTATCCTTAGAGACCTCGCGCGAGGTGCTGGGCGAGATCTACCGCGCCCTCCGCGGGGGCTGCGCGGGGGAAGACAGCGTCTCCGCAGCCGCGGGGCTGGATGTCGGCTTTTCGATGCCCCAGCGCATCTTTGCCTTGGAAGTATTCGCAGAGCTCGGGCTCATCCGCTTCGAGCGCGGTTCCGCCCTTCCCGTGCGCGGAAAAAAGACGGACTTGCAGCGCTCGCCGCTGTACCGCGCCGTCCGCGCCCTGCAGGAGCGCGGCACGGCATACGCCTGCGAATGAGTGATCGAAGAGGCCGTTACACGAAAATAAAGCAGAACGGACAGGAGGGGAAGGCATACGAATGAATACGGTATTGCAGATGATCTACGACAACTACGCGGGCGCCGACCGCGCCCTGCTCGTCCGCGCCTATCACTACGCCGAAGAGGCGCACAGCGGCCAGAAGCGCGCCTCGGGCGAGGCGTACTTCATCCATCCCTGCGCCGTGGCGCAGATCCTCATGGAGCTGGGGCTTGACAGCGCCACCGTCGCGGCGGCGTTTCTGCACGACGTCATCGAAGACACGCCCGTCACCGAAGAGGACATCGCCGCCGAGTTCGGCGAAGAGATCCTCGAGCTCGTCTCCGGGGTCACAAAGCTGGACAAGATCGTGTTCAAATCGCGCGAAGAGGAGGAGGCGGAAAACTTCCGCAAGATCTTCGTCGCCATGGCCAAGGACATCCGCGTCATCATCATCAAGCTTGCCGACCGCCTGCACAACATGCGCTCGCTCAACTTTTTATCCAAAGAGCGGCAGGTGAAGATGGCGCAGGAGACGCTGGATATCTACACCCCGCTCGCGGGCAGGCTGGGTATTTCGCAGATCAAGTGCGAGCTGGAAGATCTATGCCTCAAATATCTGGAGCCGGAAGCGTACGAATTTTTGGTGGAAAACATCCATCAGAAGCTGTACGAGCGGCATAACTTCGTCGACTTCGTGGTCAAAGAGATCAAAAATATCCTCATCGAAAGCAAGATCGAGGGGGAAGTGTTCGGCAGGCCCAAGCACTTCTATTCCATCTATAAAAAGATGAAGACGCAGAACAAGACCCTCGACCAGATCTACGACCTGACGGCAGTGCGCGTCATCGTCGGCACGGTAGACGAGTGTTACGAGGTGCTGGGCAAGATCCACAAGCGCTGGAAGCCCATCCCCGGCCGCATCAAAGACTACATCGCCACCCCCAAGGCGAACATGTACCAGTCGCTGCACACTACGGTGGTCACCAACTTCGGCCAGCCGTTCGAGATACAGATCCGCACCTACGAGATGCACAAGACGGCGGAATTCGGTATTGCCGCCCACTGGAAGTATAAGGAAAAGCGCGCCGACGACTCCGCCTTCACCGAGCGCCTCTCCTGGATCCGCGAGGTGCTCGACTGGGAAGGGGGCGTGAAGGATTCCAAAGACTTCATGAGCTCGCTCAAGACCGAGCTGTATTCCAACGAGCTGCTCGTGTTTACCCCCAAGGGCAAGGTCATCTCCCTGCCCAAGGACGCGACCCCCATCGACTTTGCTTACGCCATCCACAGCGAGATCGGCAACCGCTGCGTCGGCGCCCGCGTCAACTCCAAGATGGTGCCCCTCAACACGACCCTGCAGACGGGCGACGTGGTCGAGATCGTCACCTCTTCCAACTCCAAGGGCCCTTCGTGGGATTGGCTGAAGATCGTCAAGTCGTCCAGCGCCCGCGCCAAGATCAAGCAGTTCTTCAAGCGGGAGATGAAGGACGAAAACGTCAAGATCGGCCGCAGCATGCTCGAAGCGGAGGCAAAGCACCGCGGCTATAACCTCTCCGACATCCTCACCGAAGACAGCTTCGCCAAGATCTCGGAAAAGTTCTCCTTCTTCTCGCAGGACGAAATGTTCGCCTCCATCGGCTACGGGGCGATCACCGTCAATCAGGTGCTGTTCAAGCTGATCGACTTCTACCGCAAAGAGATCCCCAAGCAGCCCGTGTACCGCAACGCGGGTGAGTCGTCCGACCCCAGCGGCGTCGTCGTCAAGGGGATGAGCGGGCTTCTGACCCGTTTTGCCGGCTGCTGCAACCCCGTCCCCGGCGACGACATCGTCGGCTTCGTCACCCGCGGCAGGGGGGTGGTCATCCACCGTGCAGACTGCCCGAACATCAAAGAGCTGGAGCGGGAAGAGGGCCGCATCCTCCCCGCCGAATGGACGGGCGCCAACGTGGGCAGGTTCGTCGCCGGCATCATCATCAAGGCCAAGGACCAGGGCGTCGCCCTGTCCGTGCTGACGAACGTGGTCAGCGACATGCGCCTGATGATCACGGGCGTCAATTCCCGCTTCGATAAGAATAAAGACGCCGTCATCGAGGCGAACATCCGCCTCAACGGCAAAGACGACATCGACCTTCTCATCAAAAAGATCCGCTCGGACGAGCGCATCAGCGAGGTGTACCGCACCGTCGCCCAATAACGGCGGGGTCGCCCGATAACGTCGGAAGAGCCGCACGATCGCCAAATAACGGCGAAATATGTCGCGCATAGTACTCTATAAACGCCGCCATATCGGCCGCATGTTGCCGCAAAAGGCGCGTTTGTATGGAAAAGGACAAGACCTATGCCGGACATAGGTCTTTGAAAGAGGAGGGAAACATGGACATCGTCTGCGTGCCCGCGGGCATTTTGCGGGCCAATTCCTATTTGCTGACGCAGGACGGCAAAGACGCCGTCCTCATCGACTGCGGCGGGCCCGAGCCGCTCGCCGAGGCGAAGCGGCGGGGGCTTGCCGTCCGCGCCGTCTTGCTGACGCACGGGCACTTCGACCACATCGGCGGCTGCGCGGCGCTGCAGGGGGCGGGGGCGCGCATCGGCTGCAGCGAGGCGGAGCTGCCCCTCATATTCTCGCAGGATAACCTCGCCGCCGAAGTGGGCGTGCGCATCCCGCCCTTCACCGTCGACTTTACCTTCCGCGGCGGCGACGAGCTCGACCTGTGCGGCATCCGTTTTTCCGTCATCGCCGCGCCCGGGCACACGCCGGGCGGGGTGTGTTTCCGCACGGAAGGGGCGCTGTTCACGGGCGATACCCTGTTCTGCGGCAGCGTCGGCCGCACCGATTTCCCCGGCGGCAGCGGGGCGCAGCTGCAAGACAGCGTGCGCCGCCTGCTCGCCCTCCCCGGCGATCTTCCCGTCTACCCGGGGCACGACGAGCCGACCTCCCTCGCCTACGAGCGCAAGTACAACCCTTTCCGCTGAGGCGGCTGCTTCTTCTATCGGAGAGCCTTCCGCTGAGGGGCGCTTTTTCTTATATAGAGGAGCATTTTTCCTTAGTAAATTCCGTTTATACATCACATACATCCAGAGATTTGTTATGCTGACGACAGACACGCAGTTTTTATACCCCGAACTGATGGACGTGGTGCGGCTGTTCCCCGCCCCGCCCGACATCGAGCACGCCTTCCGCCTGGAAGGCTGCCTGTTTTTGAACGAAGTCCGCGCCGGCGGGCGGGTCTTTTCCTATCAAAACGAGCAGCCCTGGCAGGGCGAGCTGGAGCGCAAGCGCTACGCCAAGCGCTTTGCCAAGCTCGCCGTCTACCTTGCCCTGCGCGAGCTGACGGGCATCTCCATGCCCTGGGGTGCGCTGACGGGCATCCGTCCCACCAAGCTCGCCTATGCCGAAGAGGCCGCCGGCAGAGATTTTGCCCCCATGTTCCGCGCCTTCGGCGTCAGCGAAGAGAACATCGCCCTCGTGCGCGCCGTCCTGCGGGCGCAGCAGGGCATCTACGGGCGGGAAGAGGGGGCGGCCGACCTCTACGTCGGCATCCCGTTCTGCCCCTCCAAGTGCAATTACTGCTCCTTCATCACCGCCGACATCGGCCGCACGGGTCAGTATGTGGAAGGGTATTTGGAAGCGCTCGGGCGCGAGATCGCCGCCTGCCGCGGCCTGTACAGGCGCCTGAAAAGCGTGTACATCGGCGGAGGCACCCCGCTGGTCTTAGAACCTTATCGGCTGCGGCGGGTGCTGGAAGCCTTGGCGCCCTTTGCGGAGGGCGGCGTCGAATACACCGTCGAGGCGGGGCGGCCGGACGTATTCACCCCCGAAAAGCTGGAGCTTTTGCGGGAGTTCGGCGTCACCCGCATCTGCGTCAACCCGCAGACCTTCTGCGACGCCACATTAGAGCGCATCGGCAGGCGGCACACGGCGGCGGATATCGACCGCGCCTTCGAGATGGCGCGCCCCTTCGGCTTTCTCGTCAACTTCGACCTCATCGCCGGGCTGACGGGGGAGAGCGCGGAGGAATTCTGCCGCGGCATCGACCGCGCCATACAGCTTTCGCCCGAAAACATCACCGTGCACACCCTGTGCCTGAAAAAGGGCGCGCGGCTGAAAGAGGAGGAAGACCGCCTCGAAGGCGCGGGCGTTTCCGAGATGATCGCCTATGCCCGCAGTGCCCTCGCCGCCGCGGGGTATGAGCCGTATTATTTATACAGGCAGAAGTACATGGCGGGCAACAACGAGAACACGGGCTGGTGCAAGCCCGGTACGGCGTGCGTGTACAACATCGACGTGATGGAAGAGATCGCCGACAACATCGCCTGCGGCGCCAACGCCGTGGGCAAAAAGCTGTTCGAAGGCGGCGCGCGCATCGAGCGGGTCGGCGCCCCCAAGGATATCCCCACCTATATCAAAAAAATTGACGAGATAATTGCAGACAAGCGCAAATTGTATGGCTGATTTAGTTTACAACCGCGGCAAAATATGCTAAAATAATCGTATGCGCGGTCAAAGCCGGGCGGTTCTCCTCGCCGTGCCTTGATCGGCGTGAATATTTCTTCCAAGGAGTAAAACAATGGAAAAGGAAAAGAAAAACCAGATCATCAACGAGTTCAAGCGCCACGAAGGCGACACCGGTTCTTCCGAAGTGCAGATCGCCCTTCTCACCGAGCGCATCAACCACCTCAACGAGCACCTCAAAGAGCACCCGCACGACAACCACAGCCGCCGCGGTCTTTTGAAAATGGTCGGCCAGCGCCGCGGCCTGCTCGATTACATCAAATCGAAGGACATTGAAAAATACAGAGATATCGTTGCCCGTCTCGATTTGAGAAAATAATTTCCGAATATGTGAGGGCGAACGGCTGTTCGCCCTCATGATATATATGCGGCGGGTCGGGGATCTGCCGTAAGAACAACGAGTCAAGGAGAGTAGAATGAATTACAGACAGTTTGAAACAGAGGTCGGCGGCAGGAAAGTCATCGTCGAAACGGGCAAGTATGCAGAGCAGGCAAACGGCTCCTGCGTCGTCCGCTGCGGCGACACCGTCGTCATGGTCAACGTCACCATGTCCGAAACGCCGCGCGAGGGGATGGACTTCTTCCCCCTGCAGGTCGATTTCGAAGAGAAGATGTACGCCGTGGGCAAGATCCCCGGCGGCTTCAAAAAGCGCGAGGGCAGGGCGAGCGACAAGGGGATCCTCACCTCCCGCCTCATCGACAGGCCCATCCGCCCGCTGTTCCCCAAGGGGCTGTTCAACGACGTCGTCGTCATCGCCACGGCGCTTTCCGTCGATACGAACATCCCGCCCGAACCCTTCGCCATGATGGGCAGCTCCATCGCCCTGAGCATCTCCGATATCCCCTGGGCAGGCCCCACGGGTTCGGTACAGGTAGGGCTTGTGGACGGCGAATACGTCATCAACCCCGATAACGCCCAGCGCGAGCGCAGCCGCCTGCACCTCGGCCTTTCCGGCACCAAAGACGCCATCATGATGGTCGAAGCGGGCGCGAAGGAGATCTCCGACGAAGAGATGGTCGGCGCCATCCTCTTCGGCCATGAAGAGATCAAAAAGCAGTGCGCCTTCATCGAACAGATCCAGAAAGAGATCGGCAAACCCAAGCGCCAGATGGAACTGTACCATGTTCCCGAAGATATCGACGCCGCCGTGCGCGCCTATGCGTCCGACATGCTCGATAAGGCTTTGGAAGAGTACGACCGCGCCGCCCGCGAAGAGAAGCAGGACGAGGTGGAAAAAGACGTCCTCGCCCACTTTGCCGACACCTATCCCGATAAAGCGCGCGAGATCAAAGACAGCCTGTATTACCTGACCAAAGAAAAGGTCCGCGCCAAAATTTTGGATAAGGGCATCCGCCCCGACGGCAGGTCTTTGAAAGAGATCCGCCCCATCTGGTGCGAGGCGGGCATCCTGCCCCGCGTGCACGGCTCCGCCGTGTTCACCCGCGGCCAGACGCAGGTGCTCTCCACCTGCACCCTGGGCACCCTGTCCGAAGTGCAGAAGCTGGACGGTTTGGACGACGAAGTCTCCAAGCGCTACATGCACCAGTATAACTTCCCCGGCTATTCCACGGGCGAGGCCAAGGGCCTCAAGAGCCCCGGCCGCCGCGAGATCGGCCACGGCGCCCTTGCAGAGCGCGCCCTCGAGCCCGTCGTGCCCGGCGCCGACGAGTTCCCGTACGCCATCCGCATGGTCTCGGATGTTCTCAGCTCCAACGGCTCCACCTCGCAGGCGAGCGTGTGCGGCTCTACGCTGGCGCTGATGGATGCGGGCGTCCCCATCAAGGCACCCGTCGCGGGCTGCGCCATGGGCCTCATTAAAGACGCCGACAGCGACCGCGTCGCCATCCTCACCGATATCCAGGGCCTCGAAGACTTCCTGGGCGACATGGACTTCAAGGTCGCCGGCACCGAGAAGGGCATCACCGCCATCCAGATGGATATCAAGATCAAGGGCATTTCCGAAGACATCCTCCGCCGCGCCATCGCCCAGGCGAACGAGGGCAGGCAGTTCATCCTCCACAAGATGCTCGAAGTGCTGCCCGAACCCCGCGCAGAGCTGTCTAAATACGCGCCCAAGATCATCACCTTCTCCATCGATCCCGACAAGATCCGCGAGGTCATCGGCAGCGGCGGCAAGGTCATCAACAAGATCATCGAAGAGACGGGCGTCAAGATCGACATCGAAGACGACGGCCGCGTCTGCATCGCCACCTACGGCGAGAACACCGAAAACGCCGAGCACGCCAAGGCGATCATCCTCTCCATCGCACGCGATCCGGAGGTGGGCGATATGTTCATCGGCTCGGTCGTGCGCATCCTCTCCAAGGTGGGCGCCTTCGTGGAGCTCGCTCCCGGCAAAGACGGCATGATCCACATCTCCCGCATGAGCGACAAGCGCATCGGCCAGGTAGAGGACGTGCTCAACATCGGCGATACCGTCAAGGTCGAGATCATCAAGATCGGCGAAAAGGGCATCGACTTGAAGCTGCTCGAAAAAATCGACGCATAAATTTCGACGGAAAAATATCCGTAAGCAAAACGGCCTCCCGCGGGAGGCCGTTTTTTGTATGCGCCGGCGCACGCTTTTGCGGGGCGCGGCAGGGGAAGCTCTTTTGTTCGGCAGGGAGGCTTTCTTTGCCTGGCAGACGGCAGGGCCGCCCGCCCCGTTCGGGGCGGGCAAATAGTCGGCAAAAGGGCAGGCAAAAAGGCCTCTCCCGCAGGGGAGGGGCCTTCGTATATTGCCGCGTTCAGGCGCGGGCGTTTTCTCTGTCTTTATATGCCTGGATGGCGCGGGCGAGCTGGTCGGGGCAGGAGGTGTTGTTCCTGCATTTGATGCCCTGCAGCGTCTTCTGGATATCGTCGATATCCTTTCCTTCCACCAGCTTTGCGATGCCCTGCAGGTTGCCGCCGCAGCCGCCGATGAATTTCACGTTGTGCAATTTGTTGTCTGCGTCCACGTCGAACAAGATCTGGCGCGAACACGTCCCTTTGGTGCTGTAAGTAAACATACCGATTTTTTGTTACCTCAAAATTAGTCTACAAGATTTTCATAGATCACGGCGTACACGTCCGCTGCCTTGAGCTCCCATTTTTTATAGATGTTCTGCGCCGTCTTGCGGTCGGGGACCACGAACTTGAGCTCGAGCATGGGCTGGGCGGGCGCGAGGATGCGCAGAAAGACGGTATAGGTGCCGTCTTTGTTCTGATAGTAGTCAGACTTGCACTCCTGCCGGTTGCGGTAGCGCGCGCTGTTGTTTTTGACGAATACCGAGATCTCTTCGCGCGTGCTCTTGGGGATGTTGATATAAAAGTTTGCCAGGCAGCTCCTGCCGTCGGGCGTGATGGTATACAGGGTGTCATCGTTGGTCTCCACCGTGCAGATGAACCCGTCTTCCAGCAGCTGCGAAATGATCATCATGCAGTCCATGTAGTTGATCCAGTCGTTGCTGGTCGAACACATGTCGATGATCGTCCGTTCGGAAAGGGCGCTCTCCATCTTATCGAAGACGAACAGCAATATTAACTTGTTGACGGAAGTTTCGCCTTGGATGAGCATGGAAATATCCTTTGTGAACAAACTTTTCTGCACGGACAAAAAATCCGCTTTTTAAGGGAAAAAGCGGATATTCTTGTCCGGTCGGTTTTGCGAAGTAAGATTACGCGAATTTCTTGAGCGCTTCGATCAGGTCGTCGCAGTCGTCGGAATGGATCTCGACGGTGAGCGGCTTAGAGAGGTCGAGGCTGAAAATGCCGAGGATAGACTTGGCATCGACGACGTACTTGTCGCTCTTCAGGTCGATCTCGTACGGATAGTCTTGAACGACTTTGACGAAGTCTTTTACGTTCTGTGCGATTTGCAGAGAGATTTTTACGGATTTCATAAGGAGACCTCCAAATTGAATTTCCTATATTATACCTAAAAATTTTTTTAAAATCAAGATATTTCTGAAAAATAAGTTAATAAATTAAAAAATTTGTGCTATAATGATAGGCAAGTGAGAAAAGTTGTCAATTCTGCACAACAATACACCGCAAAGGAGGGAGCCATGGATTCAGGAAAGGGCCAGATCGATCTGTTTTTGCGCCGCTGCGACGACGTGATGCACACCAGCTTCATCTTGGCAGATGCCAAGATCGCAGAACTTTTGAAGTCGATCGCGACGTCCGATCTTCTCTACATCTTTTTTCAGAACATCACCCAGAATTTCGACTATGTGTCCGCGCAGCTGCGGTACATGAACTATATGCCGTACCCCGGCTCGCGCAAGCATAAACTCCTCTTCCCCGAAGACCCGACCGAAAAGCTGGCGTTCATCTTCTGCCTGCTCGTCGATATCGACACCCGCGTCATCGACCTGGGCGAGTTTTTGAGCGAGTATTACTATGCCGAAGGGGATATGAACCTCGGCTTCCGCCAGTTCGGCGCCGAAGTCGTTTTACCCCTGAAAAACCTCATCCGCCAGATGTTCCGTTCGGGAGCGACGGACCCGCGCGTCGTCCGCGCCCGCGGCAAGGCGGCGGCAGAGCACCTGGCGCGCATCGTCCGCAGCGAGCGCGACCGCGTGTTCGAATCTTCCCTTGCCGACGCCAAAAAGGTGGACGGGCTGCTCATCCTCAACGCCCTGGCGGAGGCGGCGGCAAAGGCGGACGCGCGCCTTCTGGGCGGGCTGTTGTGCGGCTACGGCTACTTCGTGCGCGCCGCCGGCTGGAAGAGCGAAAACATCTCCGATATGTTCTCGGCATTTGAAAAATTCAAGGAGCAGTTATGAATCTGACCGAAAAGACTGTCAAACAGAACGTCGTGTTCGAAGGCAAGATCATCCGCGTCCGCTGTGACGACGCCGAGCTGCCCGACGGCAAGCCCTGCAAGCGCGAGGTGGTGGACCATGCGGGCGGGGCGAGCGTGCTGTATGTGCGGGAGGGGAAGGTGCTGCTCGTGCGCCAGTTCCGCTATCCGTATATGGAAGAAACGCTCGAGATCCCCGCAGGCAAGTTAAACCCCGGCGAGGACCCCGCCCGGACGGCGGCGCGCGAGCTGGCGGAAGAGACGGGCTGGCAGCCCGCCTCGGTCGAGCATATGTTCACCATCTACCCCACGCCCGGCTATTCCGCCGAAAAGATCTACATCTACCGCGCCCACGGCGTGCGCGAGGGGCAGGTCCACCCCGACGAAGACGAGTTCGTCACCGCGGCATTCTACCCCGTAGATGAAGTGCTTTCCATGATCGAAAAAGGCGAGATCAAAGACGCCAAGACCATCATCGCCGTCATGAGCCTGCGCCTGCAAAAATGAGTTTCCCCGTGCGGCGCCTGCCGCCTTCCGTGCGGCCGATCCGCCTCATACAAATGTAAAATGGTAAGTTGAAGATAATATTATTTTCAGAGATCCTTCGGCTCGCTTTGCTCGCTCAGGATGACAGACGGAGTATCCCTCTTATGTCACCCTGAGCGGAGCGGGGGCAACATCGTTGCACCCGCGCAGTCGAACGGGTCTCTTGCCGTCATTGAGGCCTCTCGTCGCTTGTACCTGTTATCCCGAGCACGTCGTGCGCCTCCTGTCATCCCGACCGTCAGTCGAGGGATCTTGTACAGAGCGCAAAAGCCGTTCCGAACACGGCTTCTTTCTTGCCTTCCCCCTCGGGGGAAGGTGTCGGCATAGCCGACGGAAGAGGGGCGTTCGCCCTCCTGTCATCCCGAGCGTCAGTCGAGGGATCTTGCACAGAACGCAAAAGCCGTTCCGAACACGGCAAAGGCGTTGGTCTTCCGATACGCACCGCGCAAGATTTCTCCGCTCGCGTTGCTCGGTCGAAATGACAAATAGCGTTTTCCTTGTCATCCTGAGTAAATGCGGCAAGCCCGCTTCTCCCCCTCTGTCATCCTGAGTAAGTGCGGGCATAGCCCGCACGCATCGAAGGATCTCTGAAAACAAAAATTCATCCTTAATTTTACATTTTACATTCTACATTTTACATTCGGAAGCAGCCCCCCCGCTGCGGCAGCTTCCAAATCGCAAAAAAACGGCGCCCGCACGTTCTCGTGCGGGCGCCGTCGTAACCAAAGGCGTTGGTTTGCGGGGAGAGGGCAGGGGCGTCAGTTATTGCAGCCGCCGCCCCCGAACAGGTTGCACAGGCCGCCGTTCTTGCACACGCAGTAGGCGACGGCGAGGATCACGGGCAGATAACTGCTGCCGAGTATGTCATTGAGCGCGCCGCTCTGCGAAAAGAAGAGTATGAGCAGCAGGATGAGTATCCAAAGGCAGCCGTTGCCCCCCAAATTTGCGAAACAATTCATTGACGATCCCTCCGAATGCGCCGCAAAAAGATATGTATTTTTTTATTTTTTCTGCGGCGGTGCCGGCAGCCGCCCGCCCCCGTTTTGCGGGGGCTTTTTCGTGCGGCTGTCTCTATTCATATATACGCAGCGGCGGGCGGAAATGTTTTTGCTCGCCCGCATTCGGGCGCATTTTTTGCCAAAAAGGGGAGCGAAACGTTCTCTTGCCCCCGCCGTGGGCGCGCCGGAAAAAGTACCCCGTCGATTTACTTGCATTTGCGGGCGATATTTGTTATAATTATATACCGAATCAGGCGATTTCCGCCCCCGTTTTGCGGGCGGAGCTAAAACGGATGTGCGCGGGAACGGCACCGCAAGGGCCGTATCCCTTTGAACGCATAAATACATTTTTTTTCACGGATACTCGTTGAGAGATCCGATGGAGGTAAACCATGAAGAGCAGCCGCTTTTTCACTTCCCGCAACATCGCCTTTCTGGCGGTATTGCTGGCACTTGTCATCGTATTGCAGATCTGGGCGAGCGCCATCCCGCTGGGGGCGACCAGGATCAGCCTGACGCTCATCCCCATCGTGCTGGGCGCCGTACTGCTGGGGCCCGCCGCGGGCGCGTTTTTGGGCGCGGCCTTCGGCGTCGTGGTGGTCGTCGTGGCCGTTGCGGGCGGAGACCCGTTCACGCTCACCCTTTTGTCAGACCATCCCGCCCTCACCGTGCTTTTGTGCCTCGTCAAAGGGGCGGCGGCAGGGGCCGCTGCCGGGCTTTTATTCAAGCTGGTGCGCAGGAAGAACGAATACGCCGCCGTATTTGCCGCCGCGCTGTCCGCGCCCGTGGTCAACACGGGGCTGTTCATCCTCGGCGCCCTGCTGATGAGCGACACGATCGGCGAAAAATTCGTCGCCGACGGCACCACGGTGCTGTACTTTCTCGTCATCGGCTGCGCGGGGCTGAACTTCGTGGTGGAATTCATCGTCAACGCCGTCGCCTCTCCCGCCATCTATACGGTGGAGCGGTTGATCGAGCGGCGGGTCTTGAAGGGGAAAAAGGCCGCCCCGAAACAGGACGGCGAGCCCCCCGTACAGAGCGCTATGCCCGCACAGAGCGGCATGCCCGCAGGCGATAACAGGCCCGCACAGGGCGGCAAGCGGGCGGAAGTGCCCGAAACAAAAAGCTGAGAGGGAACGCACCGTGATCATCTGTATCGACGTCGGCAATACCAACATCAAATACGGCATCTTCGACGGCGACGAGCTCGTCGTCAGCTTCCGCGTCGCCACCGACATGAAGCGCACGAGCGACCAGTACGGCACGGCGATCATCGACATGCTCGCCGTCAAGGGCATCTCCGCTTCCGCCATCGACGGGGCGATCATCTCCTCCGTCGTGCCCTCGCTCAACTACACCATCTCGCACATGTGCGTCTCGTATTTGGGCGTGGAGCCGCTGATGGTGGGGGCGGGATTGAAGACGGAGCACAACCTGCGCATCGACAACGCCCGCGAGATGGGCGCCGACCGCATCGTCAACGACGTGGCGGCCATCCGCAAGTACGGCGCGCCCGTCATCGTCATCGACTTCGGCACGGCGACCACCTTCAACGCCGTCAACGAGCAGCGCGAGTTCATCGGCGGCGCCATCGCCCCCGGCATCCGCAGCTCGATGGATTCGCTCGTTTCGGGCACGGCGCGCCTGCCGCGGGTTGAGATCGAGATCCCCAAGTCCGTCATCGGCAAAAACACCACCACCAACATGCAGGCGGGGCTGGTGTTCGGCTTTGCGGGGCTGGTCGATTACATCGTCAAAAAGATGAAAAAAGAGATGAAGCAGCCGAACATCCGCGTCGTCGCCACGGGCGGGTTCAGCGAGATCATCGCCGCCGAAATTTCCTGCATCGACCATGTGGATAAACTCCTCACCCTGCAGGGGCTGAAATACTTATACGATATCAACAGCGGCGCCGAACGCAGGTAAAACTTGCGCGGGCCTGCCGCTTTTCCAAAACTTTTGTGACAGGAGGATCACCTGAATGAAGACCATCGGCGTGGCAATACTCGGTTTGGGCGTTGTCGGCGGCGGCACTTACAAAATTTTGACCGAGCACCGCGATTTCTACCGCCGCACGCAGAACGTGGATATTTCCGTCGAGAGCGTGCTCGAGATCAACCGCGAGCGCGCGCTCGCCCTCGGCATCGAAGAGAGCAAAATTTCCGACAACATCGCCGAGGTGGTCAGCAATCCGAACGTCGATATCGTCGTGGAAGTCATCGGCGGCGTCGAACCCGCCAAGAGCTTCGTGCTGGCGGCGCTGCACAGCGGCAAAACGGTCGTCACTTCCAATAAAGAGCTGTTCTGCAAATACTGGTACGAACTGGAAAAGGTCGCCCGTCGCACCAACGCGGGGCTGTACTTTGAAGCCAGCTGCGTGGGCGGCGTGCCCATCATCCGCACCCTCATCGACGGCATGCAGGCGAACGTCGTGCATTCGCTGACGGGCATCATCAACGGCACCACCAACTACATCCTCACCCGCATGACGCGGGAAGGGCTGGGCTTTGACGAGGTGCTGCGCGAGGCGCAGGCGCTCGGCTATGCCGAAAAGGATCCCACGGCGGACGTGGACGGCTTCGACGCCGCCTATAAGCTCTCCATTTTGGCCAGCCTCGCCTTCCACACCAAGGTGCCGCTGGAAAAGGTGTACCGCGAGGGCATCCGCGGCATCTCCTCGCTCGATATCGCCTACGGCGAAGAACTGGGCTATGTGCTCAAGCTGCTCGCCATCGGCAAAAACGACGGCGGCGGCAAGGTAGAAGTGCGCGTGCATCCCGCCTTCATCCGCAAAGACCACCCGCTCGCCTCCGTCAACGACAGCTTCAACGCCGTCTTTTTGCAGGGCGACAGCGTGGGCGACGTCATGCTCTACGGCCGCGGCGCCGGGGCGCTCCCCACGGGCAGCGCCATCGTCTCCGACATCATCTACGCGGCCACGCACGGCGAGCACAAGTACGCCACCTTCAAAAACACCCAGCTGCCCGAAAAGGGCGTGCGCTTCGTCACCGACTTCAACAGCCGCTATTATATCCGCTTCACCGCGCACGACCGCGCCGGCGTCCTCGCCAAGGTAGCGGGCGTCTTTGCCAAGTATAACATCAGCATCGTCGACTTCATCCAGAAAGGGGAAGACATCGACAGGGCGCAGCGCGAAGAGAGCGGCGACAATATCCCCGTCATCCTCATCACCCACACCACGAGCGAATTTTCCGTGCGCCGCGCCGTATCGCGCATCGCCGCGTTGGAAGACATCGTCAAGGTCAACAGCGTCATCCGGGTGGAAAACTGAGCCCCGCCGCCTGCGCGGGCGCAGGCAAAGCTAAAGAGGAGTTTTGAACGCCAAACCATGGTCAACCGCAGCGAAAATATGCCCGTCCGCATCGAAGAAAATTTCCGCGGCGGCACGGGCGAAGTCATCATCAAAGACCTCACCGCCGGCAAAAAGCCGGGCAGCGTGCGCGACTGCAACGAAATGACGCTGTTCCGCGGCTGCTCGGTCGGCTTCCACAGCCACAACGGCGTGGGGGAGGTCATCTACGTCCTGCATGGCGAAGGGGTGTACAGCGACGGCGAAGCCGAAACGCACGTCCGCGCCGGCGATGCGCTCGTCTGTTTTGACGGCGAGAGCCACGCCATCCGCAACGAGCGCGAAGCCCCGCTCAAGATCCTCGCCTTCATCGTGGCGGAATAGTCACTATGCGCCGGTCTTTGTATCGGCGCTGTTTTTTTACTGTTATGCGTAGGCGAGCTGCGCCTGTTTTGCGTGCACCGCCGCGTCCGCTATTTTTTATATGCGGGAAGGAAACCTATATGCCCAAAGTCATCGTCCTCGTCAACGCCTATATCCGCGCCCCCGCCATGCTTCGCCAGGCGGAGCGCATCGCCGAAGAGCTGCGCGCCCGCGGGGCGCAATGCCTCATCCGCCGCAACGGCGGATTTTTGTGCGCGGTGGAAGGGGGGAACATCTCCCTCGCCGAGCCGTGCGACTGCGTCGTCTATCTCGATAAAGACAAGTACCTCTCGCACATGTTGGAAAAGGCGGGCGTGCGCCTGTTCGACAGCGCCGCCGCCGTGGAGGCGTGCGACGACAAGATGACGACCTACATCTCCCTCGCAGGGCACGGCCTGCATCTGCCCGATACCCTGCCCGCGCCCCTCTGTTACTATACCGACGCCGCCGTGCGCGAAGAGTACGTCCGCGCCGTGGGGGAAAGGCTCGGCTATCCGTTGGTGGCAAAAAAAAGCTTCGGCAGCTGGGGAGACGGCGTGCGCCTCGTAGAAAGCGAAGCCGCCCTGCGGCAGCTCGCCGAGGAATGGAAGCTGGTCCCGCACTTATACCAAAAACGGGTAGGAAAACGGGGAGAGGATCTGCGCGTTTTGGTAGTCGGCGGCAAAGCCGTCGCCTGCATGCGCCGCAAAAACGAGGCGGACTTCCGCTCCAACGTCGAGCTGGGCGGCCGCGGCGAGGCGGCATCGCCCCCGCCCGCCTTTACCGCCGCCGCAGAGCGCTGCGCGGCCCTCCTGGGGCTGGATTACTGCGGGGTCGATATCTTAGACGAGGGCGGGCTACCCTTCGTCTGTGAGGTCAATTCCAACGCCATGTTCAACGAGGCGGAAAAGGTGACGGGCGTCAACGTGGCGGGCGCGTATGCGGAGCACATCCTGCGCACCCTGCATGCAGAATAGCCAAGTCAAAGCAAGGCCGCCTTTCCTCGAAAGGCGGCGTCTGCGCGCCGTTCATGCAAGATCGAATGGTCGGTCTGCACTTTTTTCGTCGCCTGCGCGCATAAAGTGAATAAAAATAAGATTTGCCTGAAAAACGATTGCCTTTTCGCGCATGAAATGATATGATAAATCTAATGCTCGGGAAGGGGCAGGGCGTTATGCCGCCCGCAGGGGCGCGGCGCCTTCGCGTATGCAGACTATGGTCGGAAGCGCAGCCCGCCGGAGTAAATTTGTATCAAGAGGTATAGAAATGAAAAAATTTCTGACGATTGCCGCTTCTGCAGTCTTGGCTGCGGTTATGGCATTTTCGGTGACTGCCTGCAGCGGCGGAACTTCGGTCAAAATTATTGAGATCGATTTGACGGAAGAGGAATACGCTTTCATTCTCCCGAAGGGCAGTGAGTTGACCGAAACGATCAATGGTTATATCGCCGATCTTAAGAGTGAAGATGGTTTGAACGGCGTTACTATCGACGAATTGTTTGACGCCGAGGCAGACGGCACGGCGAAGAACTTGGGCGACGTCCTTACGGAAGTTCCCGCCGGGGCGGATCGCAGTGATTATTTCGTCGTGGCGACCAATGCAGAATTTGCTCCTTTTGAATATTTCCAGGGAGCATATTTCGCAGGTATCGATATGCACATCGCCAAATTGTTTGCCGATGCGCTGGGCAAGACGCTCGTCATCCGCCATATGAAGTTTGAGTCGGTCATCCCTACCGTTTCCGGCAACGATTATGCGGGTGACAGTGAAGACGGCACAGCTGTGGCGCCGGACGGCATTCAGGCGGATATCGGTATGGCCGGCTTGACGGTCACGCCCAATCGTGCGGAAGCCGTTACTTTTTCTGACAGCTATTATAACGCGGCACAGCGCGTCGCAGTCCTCTCCGATGACATCGCATTTGATGATTGCAAGACAAAAGCGGACGTTGTTGCAGTATTGAACACCCTTACGGGTGAGATCGCAGGCGCAGCTACCGGGCAGACCGGTTATACCTATCTTGCCGGTGATAACAGCGGCACGATGGGGGACGACTTCAAAGGTTTTGCTGACGTATTCAAAGAGATCAAACAGTATAATTCTATCGGGCTTGCAGTACAAGACCTCGCAGGCGCAAGGCTGCGCGTCGTCGTCGGCGATAAATTTACCCTCGCCGAGGCAGTGAACGGCATTAACGGTTGACGCAAATGTGGGAGAGCTTTTACGAACAATTTATAACCTACGACGGCTATAAGCTTGTCTTGCAGGGTTTGCAAAATACCATGAAAATCGCCCTTATAGGCTTGGTCATCGGTATATTTTTGGGCACGCTCGTTGCCGTGATCCACGTTGCCGGTACGCGCAATAAAGTCGCGCGCGTATTTGCGGTTGTGGGAGATGTTTATACCACGCTCTTTCGCGGCACTCCGATCGTCGTGCAATTGCTCGTTTTCCATTTTGTCATCTTTCTTCCGTTAAAACTGAATATTCCCGGTGTGTGGGAGTCTGTCATTGTGTTCGGCCTCAACAGCGGTGCATATGTCTCCGAGATCATGCGCGGCGGCATCCAGTCCGTCGATATCGGCCAGACGGAAGCGGGGCGCACGCTTGGCCTTTCGTTTGCAACGACTATGCTGCGCGTCGTCTTTCCGCAGGCGGTCAAAAATGTGATCCCTACGCTGGGTAACGAGTTGATTGCCATCACCAAGGATACTTCCGTCGCAGGTTATGTCGGCACAACTGATTTGACACTGGCATTTAGTTCTTTGGCTTCTAACGATTACAAGATCATTCTTCCGTATGTTTTCCTTGCCTTGGTCTATCTTGTCATCGTGATCATCTTTACCGTCATCATCCGCTTGATCGAAAGGAGGATGCGCAAGAGTGAAAGACGCTGAAAAGATCGCCGCGGCAAACAGGCGGAAACAGGACAAAAAGGCGTATCAGCCCAAGTTTGGCAAAGAGAGCAAGACGCCCGTCGAGCCGTGCGACCCCGCCGCGCTCATCGAGGTACAGCACCTCACCAAGCGCTACGGCGATCTGGTCGTGCTCGACGACATCAGCGAAAAGATCGTGCAGGGCGAAAAGGTCGCCGTCATCGGCCCTTCGGGCAGCGGCAAGAGCACCTTTCTGCGCTGCCTGAACGTGCTCGAAGACCCCACGGACGGCTATGTCTTTTTTGAAGGCAACAACCTCTGCGACCTGAAGGTGGATATCAATCTGCAGCGCCGCCGCATGGGCATGGTGTTCCAGCAGTTCAACCTGTTCAACAACATGAACGTGCTCAAGAATATCATGCTCGCGCCCGTGCACGTGGGCTTGCAGGACCTTCGCAAGACCAAGCGGCAGAACCTGCGCATCAAGTTCTGCAACCTCTTCCGCAGCGCCGCCAAAAAGCAGCCGCTGCAGCCGATACAGACGAGCAAAAAGCAGATCAAAGAAGACGCCGAGCGCAACGCCATGCGCCTTCTCACCCGCATCGGCCTCGCCGACAAGGCGAGCGTCTATCCGTCCACCCTTTCGGGCGGCCAGCGCCAGCGCATCGCCATCGTGCGGGCACTGGCCATGAACCCCAAGGTCATGCTCTTCGACGAGCCTACCTCCGCCCTCGACCCCGAAATGGTCGGCGAGGTGCTGGCGCTCATCAAAGAGCTCGCCGACGAGGGGATGACCATGGTCATCGTCACGCACGAGATGGGCTTCGCCCGCGAAGTGGCGACCCGCGTCATGTTCATGGCAGACGGCAAAATACAGGAGCAGGGCCCGCCCGAAGCGGTGTTCGGGAACCCGCAGAACGAGCGCCTGCGCGACTTTTTGTCGAAGGTGCTGTAACAGGTTATTTCAATATAAACGGACGGCTGAGCCGCAAATGCGCGGCTCAGCCGTTTTCCTATGCCGCCCGCCCGTCGTCCGCCGCCCGCATCCCCGCCGCGCAGGGGCAAAGAGAAAGGGGAGAGCCGCAGCTCTCCCTTTTCCGGTACAAATTTCAAATGAGATGGAATGTTTTTGCTCTTTCTCAGTCGCCGCCCAGTGCCTTGGCGATGGAACCCTTGAACAGGCAGATCGCCGCGCCAATGATGGAGAGCACCGCGCCGACGATGCAGCCGACGCCGAGGGAGGCGTCGACATTTTCCAGGCCGGCGGCCATCTCTTCGCTCATGCCGATGGGGGCGAAGCCGACCATGCTGAACAGGAATACCGCGCCGACGACAAAGCAAGCCGTCGAAACGATCTTGGTGATCAGCCCGTTTTTGAACAGCAGGGCGATGAGACCGCCGATCACGGGCAGCAGGAAGGCGAGGAACGCCATAAAGTTAAAGCTCAGCACCGTGACGCTCAGCGCGCCTTCCGATTCTGAGTAGCCGAAGGCGAGCTGGGCTCCCGTAAAAGAGCTGCTCGTTTCAAACAGCCATAGATCGGCAGAGTATTTCACGCCTTCCAAAAACATCATGCAGAACGCTGCAATGCCGAACACGAGGGCGATCGCGCCGGGAATGTAGTACTTGACCCCTTTTTTAGCCATGGTTGACCTCCTTGCAAATCAAACTTACCCTTATTTTATCATACATCCGTCGAAAAATCAATCGTTGAGCGAAAATTTTTGCAAACTTCTACCAAAGAATGAAAATTGTCGACAAACAATGGCGGGTTCACATAGCGAGCACGGGGAAGGCGCATAGAGAACGGCGGGCGCGGCGCCCGATACAGAATGCGGCGGGCGCCTGACCTGCAAAGGACGTTCAGCCGAGCAGCATAATGGCAAGTTCCACCACAAATACGGTGGCGATGGAAGAGAGAGCCACCACCAGAAGCCCCTTGCGGAAGTACGCGAGCAGCAGCGCCACCGCCGTCCCCGCGATGCCCGACCAGATAGAGGAGGTGGAAAAGAGGATGACGGGGAACACCATCACCGCCAGCACGCTGTAGGGCAGGTAGTATAAAAACGACTTGACGAAGGTATTTTTGATATTCTTGCGGAAGCACAGCAGCGTCAGCCCCTTGCACAGGTAGGTGACGGCGAACATCACCGCGGCGCCGACGAGCATAGAGGCGATATTCATTGCTTCCCTCCTTCCGCGCCCGGCTCACCTTTCGCTTCTTCCGCTTTTTCCGCGCCCGGCGCACCTTCCGCCTTTTCCGCGCCAGGCGTTTCTTCCTGTTTATCCGTACCCTCTTCCTTGCGCGGGAAGAGCAGCGACACGGCGACCGTGCAGACGATCGAGCAGATGACGATCTCCAGCCCGTCGGGGAGGGCCTGCAGGGCGGGCACAAAGTAGAACACGCAGCTTGCCGCCACCGACAGCGCCACCAGCAGCAGTACGCTGCGCTCTTCGCGGGCGGCGGGGATGACGATGGCGACGAACATCGCATACAGGGCGATGTTGAAGGCGCTCATGGCGAGCTGGTAATAGGCTGCGGCGCTGCCCGTGAGAAGAGAGGAGAGGATCGCCGCGAGGGCCGCGCCCAGCACCGTGCCGCCCACCCAGCCGCAGAAAGAGCAGCTCATCAGCCCCATCAGGTAGGGGAAGGTCAGCTTCTGCGGGCGGCGGATGGCGACGGCAAAGTTTTCGTCCGTTACCCCGAAGGCGATGACGGCGCGCTGCCACAGCGGGAAGCCCTCCATCTTCTGCGACAGCGACAGCGACATCAGCGCATAGCGGATATTGATGACGAGCATGGTGGCAAACAGCACCGCCAGGCTCGCGCCCGCGGCGATGAGGTTGGTGCCGGCAAACTGCCCCGTGCCCGTAAAGTTGCTGGCGGAAATGAGGATGGGGAACCACAGCGGAAAGCCCCGGTCCACCGCCCCCACGGCGTACGCGAACGCGACGGGCACATACCCCAGGGCGATGGGCAGCCCGTCTTTGATGCCTTTTGTAAATTCCATAAGATCACCCAAAAAATGAGTCGTTCAGCGTCTTATTATAGCACAAATTCGCCCCCGTGTATAATCATTTTTCGGGCAATTTTGAACTTTTGCCGCAGTCGGTTTGATTTTATTTCCCCGATATGGTATAATGGTAAGGATATTCAATAGAACTTGGAGTGAACTTTATGTATTGGGCAGATCAATTGGCTGACGAGATCATCCGCAGAAAGCCGGATAAAGAAGAATACGTCTGCGCCGCCGGCATTTCCCCCTCCGGCTCGGTGCACATCGGCAACTTCCGCGATATAGCCACCAGCTATTTCGTGTGCAGGGCGCTGCAAAAGAAGGGGAAGAAGGCAAAATTGCTCTTTTCGTGGGACGAGTTCGACCGCCTGCGCAAGGTGCCGAAAAACGTCTCCGACTACCTCGGCAACAACTCGTTCGAGCAGTACATCGGCTGCCCGTATGTAGACATCCCCGACCCCTTCGGCAAAGAGGAGTCGTACGCCGCCCACTTTGAAAAGGAGTTCATGGTCTCCGTCGAGCGCTTCGGCATCCAGATGGAATACCGCTATCAGGCCAAGGAATACCGTTCGGGCAGGTATGCGGAATATATCATCTTCGCCCTCAAAAACCGCGACAAGATCTTTTCCATCTTAGACAGTCACCGCACGCAGGATGCGACGGAAGAAGAGCGCAAAAATTATTACCCCGTCAGCATCTTCTGCCCGCACTGCCATAAAGACAGCACCAAGATCGTCTCCCTCTCGGAAGACTGCACCAAGGCGCACTATGTGTGCGAGTGCGGGCACGAGGGCGATTTCGACTTCACCAAAGACTTCAACTGCAAGCTGCAATGGAAGATAGACTGGCCTATGCGCTGGAAGGCGGAAGGGGTCGATTTCGAGCCGGGCGGTAAAGACCACGCCTCCAAAAACGGCAGTTACGACACCGCCAAAGACATTTCAAAACAGGTCTTCGGCTACGACCCGCCCCTCTTCCAGGGGTACGAGTTTATCGGCATCAAGGGGAGCGTGGGCAAAATGTCCGGCTCTTCCGGCCTCAACATGACGCCCGATTTCCTCTTGAAGCTGTACCCGCCGGAAATGATCTTGTGGCTGTACGCCAAGACGGAGCCGCTCAAGGCGTTCGACTTCTGCCTCAGCGACGAGATCCTGCGCCAGTATTTTGAATTTGGAAAGATGGTCGGCGCCGTCCGCGCCGGCACCGCCGACGAGAACACAAAGCGCATCATCGAAAACAGCCTCATCGCCGGGCGCAACTTCGTCCCCGTGCCCATGAGCCAGCTGGTGGACCTGGGCAGCGTCGTCGATTTCAATCCCGACATGATGGAAAAGCTGTTCCAAAAGATCGGAACGCCGTACACAAAAGAGGAGTTTTCGGAATTGTTTGAAAAGGCGAAGTTCTGGCTCAAGACCTGCTCGCCCGAAAGCGAGTACATCATCCTCAAAAAGCGCAACTGGAAGTACTGGCGCACCATGGCAGAGCCCGAGCGCGCCTGCGTCCGCGCCCTGCACGACTACATCGCCGCGGGCGGCTACACCCTCGATTCGCTGCAGTCGGAGTTGTACGCCATCCCCAAGCAGGTGTTCCCCGACAAGGCGGAAGACAAAAACGCCCTCAAACAGGTGCAGAGCAAGTTTTTCCAAGACGTGTATAACCTGATTTTGGGCCGTGACCGCGGGCCGCGCCTGTACCTGTACCTCTTCGCCGTCGACGCCGACCGCTACCTGCGCCTGCTCGACTTCTCTCTGCCCGAATCGGAAGACCCCGACGCCAAAGAGGAAGAGCCCGCGCCCGTAGAGGCGAAAGAGGCGCCCGCAGCCCCCGCCGAAGACAAGTTCGTGCCCGAAGCCGCGCCCTTCAAGCAGACGATCGGCATCGAGGCGTTCGACGCCTGCGACATCCGCGTCTGCAAGGTGCTCTCCGCCAAGCCCATGCGCAAGACCAACAAGCTGATGAAGCTCACCCTGCACGACGGCGCCGGCGAGCGCGTCATCGTCTCGTCCATCGCTGACCAATACGAGCCGGATATGCTCGTGGGCAAAAAGATCGTCGTGCTGGTCAACCTGCAGCCGCACAAGTTCGGCAACGAATATTCCAACGGCATGCTGCTCGCCTCCACCAATTCGGACGGCGCCTGCCGCGTGCTCTTCGCCGCCGACGACGCCGAGATCGGCTCGCTCGTGCACTGAAAACGCATTTGGCGCATAGAAAGCGCCATCCGATGCCGCTCCTGAACAGGGGCGGCATTTTCTATGGCTTTGAAACCCGTTGGATGGTAGAGTTTTCCGTTCTGCGCCGCCTCCGCATGGGGCGGCATTTTGCTGCATAGAATTTTGTAAATGTATATTGACAAATCGCCCCTTTTATGGTATAATATAGGCAAGATAATCAACACCTGTCGATAAATTTTTCTTTGGAGGGAGTATCGGCGGGAAAGGAGGAATGTATGAAAAAATTGTGGACGGCACTCACCTGCCTGCTGCTCGTCGGCGTGCTTGCAGCCCTTTCGGCCTGCGGCGGCGTACAGAGCGACGGCAGCGTCCCCGGCGATTACCGCAGCGTGACCGTGCAGGAGGCGGTGCAGGCGTTAGAGGCGGTGGGGGCGGAAAGTCCGCTGGGCGATACCTCTGCCGAGGGCTGGTCGTTCGGCGCCAAGGCGCGGGCGGAAGCGTCTGTGACGGCAGAGCAGGGCAGCGCTTCGCTGGAAGCGGAGGCGCGCTCGGAGATGCAGCTGAGCATTGGCGCGAGCGAACAAGACGAGCTGATCTTTTTGCTGGCGTGTAAAAATTCCGCCGAAGCGCACGGGTCGCTGGCGGACGACGCCGCTGCCGACGCCGCGGCGCGGGCAAACGTGTACATAGACGGCGAAAACCTGTATCTGGATATCGGCGCCGAGGCGTCAGCAGGCGGGGCTGCCGATTCGAGCAGCTATAAAAAGAAGATCCCGCTCGATCTCGGCATTCCGTCGCTGCCGCAGATCCCGGGCGCAGCGGAAGCCGATTTCGCCTCGCTTCTGAACGCGCTGGCAGAGAGCGGCGCAGACATCGCCATCGACGATTCCGACGGCGTCAAGGTGCGCGCTTCCTTCTCCACGGCGGCGCTGGAAGAACTGCTGCGCGAGGTGCTGGGCAGCATCTATCCCGTCGACGCAAGTACGCTCGACCTGCGCATCGGCGCGGGCGCGGCGGTACAGGTGTTTTTAGTGGTAGACGGAGAAGGGCAGTTCACCTCTCTCAGCGTCAAGGCAGACTTTGAAGCCACCGTCGCCGCCGCCACCTTCGACATGGCGACGGGCGAGTATATCGAAGAGGGGAAAGACATCTCCTTCCGCTGCAAGGCGTCCGCCGCATTGGAAGCGGGCGACGTCTCCGTCGATCTCCCCGGCGATCTCGATACCTATCCCGAAGGCGGCATCTTATAAAAACGGCAATGCGTAGGGAAGCGGGCAGGCACCATGTGCCTGCCCGCTTTTCACGCGCCGGTGGGTAAAAACGGCGGATATCGTGCAAGATCAAATCGTTTGCGAAGTACTATGCCTCACATAGTCCGCTGTTGTTTGGCGATGTACTGCCTGCGCGCGCGGATATACAGCCAGATGGTCCCCGCCAGCAGCGCCCCTTCCACGAGGATGGCGGCGATCGTCGTGACGGCGGCATGGATGGAAAAGGTGACCGTCAGCACGACGCACCCCGTGATGATGCCGAAGGAGAGGACGAGGAAGGAAAGCCCCAGCAGGCACCCGTGGCGCAAGTTCCAAAACGCCAGCTTGCGCGCCCGCTCGTCGAACGCCTTGCAGTTGCCCTTGGCGATCAGGTAGAGGGGGAAGCACAGCAGCAGAATCGCCGCACAGCAGACGGCGCCGTATAAAAAGGCATAGGGCACGGACAGGGCGACGTCGGTAAAGTGCACGAGGTCGCCGTTGGAGCGGTAGATGAGCACCATCAACAGGTGGGGCAGGATGAAGCCGAAGACGGCCAAATTCAGGACGATCGCCCGCATGCGGATGGAGAACAGTTCGCGGCGGAATTCGTCCAGCGGCGCGCCCTCGACGGACTCCTGCTGCGTCATCAGCATGGCGCGGGAGCAGGCGATCAGCGTCACCAGCAGCGAGGCGATGAGGAAGATCAGTCCCACCAAAAAGGCGATGAGGCTGTTCGAGGCGGCAAAGGCGACGATCAGCGTCACGATCAGCCCCACGGCGCTCAAGCCCGCAGAGATCCAGCCGCACAGCACGGCGTTGCTCCTGCGCCGCGTCAGGGCATAGCGCAGGGCGTGTTCGCGCTGCCGTGCCGAAACGTCTTCCGGCTCTGCGGGCGGCACGCGCTCCGCGCGCAAGATCTCGTCGCAGGTCACGCCGAACAGGTCGGCGATGGCGGGGATGAGGGAGATGTCCGGGCAGGATGCGCCCGTCTCCCAGCTGCTCACCGTCTTGTTGGAAACGCCCAGTTCGTCCGCCACCTGCTGCTGCGTCATCCCCTTGGCTTTGCGCTGTACGCTGATAAATTCACCCATACTTATCTTAGTCATCTTATTAGCCTCCGTTCTATGGCAGGGCGGTATTCCCCGCCGCATTTGCAGCTTTATTGTAGCAGAAAGGGGAAGAAAAAGCAACCTGAAAAAGTCGGAATGGTTCCAAGGTGCTTGGAATCATGGTTTTGAAATTATTTCCGCCCTTTTCGGAGTAAGCTGCGCTCTTTTTTGGAAGGCGCTCTCTAATATCTGTTTGGGAAAGACAAAAAGCCGCCGCTCCCCGCCGCTTCGTTAAAAGAAAGAAGCCGCCGCCCGGTGGAGCGGCAGAACTTTCATGCGCTATACTTCAAAACAATAAAAAAACCGCCGCTCCAAGGAGCGGCGGCAGGTCAAGTTACAGGCGTTTTCAGCAGAACACGCGCACGCGCGAAACGCTTTCCATCGCCTTGATCTTTTCGATGACGGAATCGTCGGGGATGTCGTCCAGATCGAGCAGCATATAGGCGGTGTTGCCCTTCGACTTATCCAGGAGGTTGGCGATGTTGATGCCGCCCGCCGAGATGAGCGAGGTGATCTTGGAGATGACTTCCTTCACGTTCTCGTGCATGACGGTGATGCGGCAGACGCTGGAACGGGGCGCGCAGACGTCGGGGTAGTTGACGCTGTGGGTGATGTTGCCGTTCTCGATGTAGTCCACCAGCTCGCGGGCGGCCATGGCGGCGCAGTTGTCTTCCGCCTCGGGCGTGCTCGCGCCCAGGTGGGGCACGCAGATGCAGTTTTTGGCGCCGATGAGCTTATCGGCGGGGAAGTCGGTGATGTAGCGCTCCAGCTTGCCGCTTTCCAGGGCTTCCAGCACGGCGTCGGTGTCCACCAGCTCGCCGCGCGAGTTGTTGATGAGCACGCTCCCGTCCTTCATCTTGGCGATGTTTTCGGCGTTGAACATGCGCTCGGTAGAGGGGGTCAGGGGGACGTGTACGGTCACAAAGTCCGCCTTCTGCAGCAGGGCGGGCAGGTCCGCCATGTGCACGCGGTTATCCAGGTGCAGCGCGCCGCTGATGGAGAGGTACGGGTCGTAGCCGATGACGTTCATGCCCAGCTCCACGGCGGTGTTTGCCACCATCACGCCGATGGCGCCCAGGCCGATGACGCCCAGCGTCTTGCCCAGCACTTCATGGCCGACGAAGGAAGACTTGCCCTTTTCCACCGCCTTGGAGATGCCCTCGGTGCCCTTGAGCGTCTTGACCCATTCGATGGCGTCCACGATCTTGCGGCCGCCGAGGAAGAGCTCGCAGATGACCAGCTCTTTGACGGCGTTGGCGTTGGCACCGGGGGTGTTGAAGACGACGATGCCCTTCTCCGTGCAGGCGGGGATGGGGATGTTGTTGGTGCCCGCGCCCGCACGCGCCACCGCGAGGAGCTTTTCTCCCAGCGGGTATTCGTGCATGTTGAAGCTGCGCAGCATGATGCCTTCGGGGTCTTTTACCTCTTTGGAAAAGACGTAGCTTTCGGGGAATTCTTTATTTGCGACTTCGCTGATCTCGTTCAGCTTGAGTATTTCAGGCATTGTATGTTCCTCCTTGCTCGTATTGCCGTTTGCTGACAGGGCGCGCCCTCAGGCGTTCTCCTGTTCGAATTTCTTCATGAACTCGATGAGTTTCTGCACGCCTTCGACGGGCATCGCGTTGTAGATGGAAGCGCGCATGCCGCCCACCAGGCGGTGGCCCTTCAAAGACACGAGGCCGTTCGCCTTCGACTCTTTGACGAACTTCTCGTCCAGCTCTTTCGAAGGTGTCACGAAGGGCACGTTCATGATCGAGCGGTATTCCTTGACCACGCTGTTGGTGTAGAAGGAAGAGTTGTCGATAAAGTCGTACAGCAGCCCTGCCTTGTATTCGTTGACCTTGTTGATCTCTTTGATGCCGCCCAGCTTTTTCAGGTGGCGCAGCACGAGGTTGGCCATGTAGATGGAGAAGCAGGGGGGCGTGTTATACAGCGAGCCCGCTTCCGCCTGCGTCTTCCATTTGAGCATGGTGGGGCAGCCGGGCAGGGGGTTCTCGATCAGGTCTTTGCGGGCGATGACGATGGTCACGCCTGCGGGGGCGAGGTTCTTCTGCGCGCCGGCATAGATGACGCCGAATTTGGTCACGTCTACCTCGCGGGAGAGGATCTCAGAGCTCATGTCCGCCACCAGCGGCGCCTTGACTTCGGGGAACTTGATATAGCGGGTACCGAAGATTGTGTTGTTGGAACAGATGTGTACATAGTCGGCGTCGTCGTTGAAGGCGATCTTGTCTACGTCGGGGATGTAGGTGTAGGTCTTATCTTCCGAAGAAGCGACGCAGCGCGCCTCGCCGAAGATCTTGCCTTCCTGCCATGCCTTTTTCGAGAAGTTGCCGGTGACGATGTAATCGGCCTTGCCGGTGTGCATCAGGTTGAGGGGAACGGCAGCAAACTGCTGGCTGGCGCCGCCCTGCACGAACAGTACGCAGTACTCTTCGGGGATGTTCATCAGCTCGCGCAGGTTGGCTTCCGCCTCTTCCACGATGGCGGAAAACGCCTTGTCGCGGTGGCTGATCTCGGTCACGCTCATTCCCGTGCCGGCAAAGTCCAAAAGCTCCTTCTGTGCTTCTTCCAAAACCTCGAGGGGAAGCATGGAAGGGCCTGCCGAAAAATTGTACACTCTCATATCATACACTCCTTACGGTGAAATTTTACTGTCTGCAAAGGCTGTTCCCGTATAGCGGAAACGTTCTCTTGCACGCATATCATTATTATATCGTACTTGTCGATTTTTGACAAGCCTTTCGGCGGCGGAAAAGTATATCCGAAAAAATTTTTTGCAAAAACCGCCTTTTTCATAAAAAGTTGCCCGTATCCTCTCAAAATATAGTGGCAAAACATTTACTTTTTGTGCAAAATATAGTACAATAAATGCAGTACAGCCTGCACGCGCAGGCAAAGAACGGTGAGAAAAGGGGGACAGGAACATGCAGGATATCGGGCGGCAGAAAGAGATCAAGGAACTTCTCGCGGAGACGGACCGCCGTATCGAAGAGCTGCGCGCCGTCCTTGCCGACATGGACGAGATCGCCGCGCTGCGCCGCCGCAGGGGCGAGCCGGAGTCTGACGACTACAACGGCTTCCGCCGCAGCGACGTGCTGGAACTTCTCGGCCGGCAGCAGGAGCGCCGCGCCGCGCTGGCGGCAGAGGTGCAGCGGCAGAACGCGGAAGAGGCGCCCAAAGAGCGCACCAGCCTTTCCGCCGCGCTGGAAAAATTGTACGAAGCTCTTTCCGCAGACGTCGGGCGTGCCCGAAGAGATGTGCTGCAGGAACTGAAATTTTATTCGCGGCAGACGAGCGCCGCTTACGACGAGCTGTCGCTCGTCATCGACGCTTTGGCAGACCGCGTCGCCGAGCGCGTCATAGAGCGCCTCGGCGGAGCCGCCTTCCTCGCCGCACTCCCCGCCGGAGCCGATGCCGCGCAAGGGGAAAAGTCCGCGTTCCCCGCAAATGCGCCCGAGCTTATTTCCGAAGAGGAAAGCGCGGCGGAAGATATTTCCGAACAAGTCCCCGCGGCAGGGGAGGAGGAAGGCGCCCCTTCGGAAGCGCCCCAAGTAACCGCTTCGGAACAAGCCCCCGCAGAGACCGCGGAAGCGCCGGCGGTAAACGAGGAAGAAGCCCCCGCAGAAAGCAGCGGAGAGGAAAGCACGAAAGCCCCCGCGGAAACCGCAGCAGTTGCGGAAGAAGCGCCCGCGCAAGAGGCGGGTGCGGAAAGCACGGAAGCCCCCGCGGAAACCGCCGAAACTGCGGAAGAGGATCCCGCGGCGCAAGGAGAAGAAGTCGGCGGGGCACAAATACGGGAAGAAGAGCCGGCAGGGCCGCAAGGCGGCGCGCCGGAAGAAAAGTAAAAATATATCATAGTGTAAGCGCCGGGCACGCCGCAGGGATTGCGGCGGGCTGTCACGGGCAGGGCGTCGCCTTGCCCTTTGTTTGGCGGCAAAAAAGGAGTCATTTTGAAGCAGAAAAGAACAGAACATCTATCACAGCAGGCGGCATTCCGCGCACCTCGCAGGCCGGATATGCCGCAGTTTTTGGGCAACACGAACGAGTTGAAGGGCAAGCAGCCTCGCGCCGAGGCGCAGCCCGAGCGCCGCTGCAAAGCGCCCAAGGCAAAGGCGCCCAAAGAAGAGCGGGCGCTCAAGGAAGAAAAATTCAAAGAAGAAAAATTCAAAGAAGAAAAGGGCAAAGGGCAGGGCCGTCCGCAGGGGCGCAAACCCCGCCGCGGCAAGGGCAAGCCCCCCGTCAAGGTCATCTTTTTGGGCGGCATCGGCGAGATCGGCAAAAACATGACGGCGATCGAATACGGCAACGACATCATCGTCATCGACGCCGGCCTCACCTTCCCCGATGAAGAGCTGCCCGGCATCGATCTGGTCATCCCCGATATCAGCTACCTCGTCGCCAACAAGCACAAGGTGCGGGCGCTGCTCATCACCCACGGGCACGAAGACCACGTCGGCGGCATCGCCTATCTCCTCAAAGAGATCAATATGCCCGTCTACGGCACCAGGCTGACGCTGGCGCTTGCCGACAACAAGCTGCGCGAACAGCACATCAACAAGGCGCAGCTGGTGTGCGTGCAGCCGGGAGATAAGATCAAGCTCGGCTGCTTCGGGGTGGAATTCATCAACGTCAACCATTCCATCGCCGGCGCCGTCGCCCTCTGCATCGATACGCCCAACGGCAAGATCTACCACAGCGGCGACTTCAAGATCGACCTCACGCCCGTCGCGGGCAGGCCCATCGACCTCTCGCGCATCGCCGAGATCGGCAAAGAGGGGGTCAAACTGCTGCTGTGCGAGTCCACCAACGTCGAGCGCATGGGCTATACGATGAGCGAAACGGTGGTCGGCACCACCCTCGATCATCTCTTTTCCGAAAACATGAACCGCCGCATCATCGTGGCGACCTTCGCTTCCAACGTGCACCGCGTGCAGCAGATCATCGACATCGCCGCCAAGTACCGCCGCAAGGTGGCGCTTTCGGGGCGGAGCATGATCAACGTGGTAGACGCCGCCCTCAAGATCGGCGAACTCACCATCCCCGAAGGGGTGCTCATCGACGTCGAAAAGATCAAAAACTATTTCGACCGAGAGATCGTCATCATCTCCACGGGCAGCCAGGGCGAGCCGATGAGCGCCCTCACGCGCATGGCGGCGGGCGAGTTCAATAAAGTGCGCGTCGGCGCCAACGACACCATCATCATCTCCGCCAGCCCCATCCCCGGCAACGAGAAGATGGTGTATAAAGTCATCAACAACCTCTACCGCAAGGGCGCCAAGGTCGTGTATGAATCGCTGGAAAAGATCCACGTCTCCGGCCACGCCTGCCAGGAAGAGCTGAAAATTTTGCACTCCCTGTTGAAGCCGCAGTTCTTCATCCCCGTGCACGGCGAGTACCGCCACCTCAAGAGGCACGCGCAGCTGGCGATGGAGCTGGGCATGAGCGAGAACAACATCCTCATCGCCGACATCGGCAACTGCGTCGAGCTCACGCCCGACAACCTGCAATTCGGCGAAAGTGTCTCCTCCGGCTCCCGCCTTGTCGACGGAGGAAGCCTGGAAGACCGCGAAAACAGCGTGGTCATGAAGGACAGGAAGCACCTCTCCGAAGACGGCATTTTCGTCATCACCGCCTGCGTCTCCGAACGAAGCGGCGAGCTTTTGAGCGACCCGGCCGTCGTCTACCGCGGATTTTTGATGCCCGAAAACGCCGACTACGCCGCGGAGATCCGCCGCATCGTCATCGCCTGCGTGCAGCAGGTAGACGTGCGCGGCGACGCAGACAATACCGACCTTCCCGCCGCCATCAAAAAGCAGGTGAAGAACTTTATCTATAAAAAGACCAAGCAGAACCCCGTCATCATGGCGAATATCGTCCGCGTGTGACCATGGACTACCTCGCTTCGCTTTTGCATTTGTCGTTAGACGAAGAGCTGCTGCGCCTTCGCGACGCAGCCAAACAGGGGCGCGATCCCTGCGCCCCCGACGACACGCTGGCGCTTTTGCTGGCCTGCGCCCGCATGCGTGCGCCGCAGCATATATTGGAGATCGGCACGGCGGAGGGGCTCACCTCCGTCGCCTTGCTTTCCGAGTGCGCGGGGGCGCGGCTTACCACCGTGGAATCGGACGAAGAGCGCTTTTTGCGCGCCAAGGCAAATTTTGCCCGCTTCGGCGTGGAAGGGCGGGTGCGCGCCCTGCTCGCGGACGCGGCCGATGTGCTGCCCGCCCTGCAAGGGGAGTACGAGCTCATCTTTTTAGACGGGCCCAAGGCGCAGTACATCCATTATTTGCCCGATCTGAAGCGCCTGCTCGCCCCGCGCGGGGTGCTGTTTGCCGACGACGTCCTCCTGTACGGCTGGGTGAGCGGAAGGGCGGAAACGCCGTATAAGCGCCGCTCCATCGTCCAGCGCCTGCGCGAATACCTCGGCGCCGTCTGCACCGACCCCGATCTTCGCACGGTGGTGCTGGAAGTGGGCGAAGGCGCCGCCATTTCGGTAAAAACGCAATGATATCAAGTACTATGTCTGGCATAGATCGCTGAAAAACCATGAAAAAACCCGAACAGTCCGCCTCCGCGGGCGGCTTCCGAAAACCCGAACTGCTCGCCCCCGCGGGCGACTTTGAAAAACTCAAAACGGCGCTGTACTTCGGTGCAGACGCCGTCTATTTGGGCGGAAAGCAATTTTCCCTCCGCTCCTTTGCTGGCAACTTCACGGCAGAGGAGATGAAGGAAGCCGTCTCCTACGCGCACGCGCGCGGCAAAAAGGTATATGTCGCCGCCAACATCTTCGCCCGCAATGCCGACTTTCCCGCCCTCGCCGACGCCTTTGCCTATCTGCAGAAGATCGGCGCCGACGCGGCGCTCGTCTCCGATCCCGGCGCCTTCGCCCTGGCAAGGCGCGTCGCGCCCCGCCTGCCTCTGCACATCTCCACCCAGGCGAACACCACCAACCGCTATGCGGCGGCGTTCTGGCGTGAGCAGGGGGCGGAGCGCGTGGTGCTGGCGCGCGAACTGTCCCTTGCGGAGATCGCCGAGATCCACGCCGCCGAGCCGACGCTGGAGTTGGAAGCTTTCGTGCACGGCGCCATGTGCATCTCGTACAGCGGCAGGTGCCTTTTGAGCAACTACCTCGCCGGGCGCGATTCCAACCGCGGCGCCTGCATCCAGGCCTGCCGCTGGAAGTTTACCGTGCGCGCCCGAGAAGGGGGCGGCGAATGCCCCGTGGAAGAGGACGCGCGCGGCAGCTATATCTTCAACAGCAAAGACCTGTACATGCTCCCGCACCTTTCCGCGCTGGCGGAGGCGGGCGTGTGCTCCTTCAAGATCGAGGGGCGGATGAAGAGCCGCTATTACCTGGCCACCGTCGTCAACGCCTATCGGCGGGTGATGGACGGGGCGATGACGGTCGAAGAGGGGCAGGCGGAACTGCGCAAGGCCGCTCACCGCGATTTTACCGCCGCCTACGCCTTCGGCGGCAACGACGAGACGGTCAGCTATGCCGACTCGCAGCGGCAGGGCACGCACGAATACGTCGCCGACGTGCTGGAAGACGGCCTCGTGCAGATGCGCAACCGCTTCCGCGTGGGGGATGAGCTGGAAGTGCTCTCTCCCTCACGCGCGTGCAACAAGCGCTTTGTTGTCCGTGAAATGGAAGACGAGGCAGGCGCGCCCGTGGAAGATGCAAAGCTGGTCATGCAGAAGCTGCGTCTTGCCTGTCCCTTTCCGCTGGCGGCGGGGGATATCCTCCGCAGGCGCAGCTGAGCCGGCTGTCCCGTTTTTTGCCTTTACGGGCATAAAAATAGCGATATACAGCAAAAATCAACCGTTTGCACAGTACTATGCTGCGCATAATATGCGTATATGGTCATTCTCCATTCCGATTTCAACAATTTTTACGCCTCCGTCGAGCGCAAATTGTTCCCCGAACTTGCCGGCAAGCCCGTCGCCGTCTGCGGCGATCCCGAGCTTCGCCACGGCATCGTTCTTGCCAAGAGCGAAGAGGCGAAGGCGCGCGGCGTCAAGACGGGCGACGTCATCTGGGAGGCAAAGCGCAAGTGCCCCGGCCTCATCGTCCGCCCGGCGCGCTTTTCGGAATACGCCCGCTATTCGCGGGCGGGCAGGGAGATCTACGCCCGCTTCACCGATCAGATCGAGCCCTTCGGCATGGACGAATGCTGGCTCGACGTCACCCGCAGTTCCGTCTTCGGCAGCGGAGAAGAGATCGCCGAACGCATCCGCGCCGCCGTCAAAGCGGAACTCGGCCTCACCGTTTCGGTGGGGGTCAGCTTCAATAAAGTGTTCGCCAAGCTCGCGTCCGATTTGAAAAAGCCGGACGCCGTCACGGTGGTGGACCGCCAAAACTTCCGCGAAAAGATCTTCCCGCTCCCCGTCACCGATCTTTTATATGTCGGCAGGGCGACGGCGCAGCGGCTGCAAAAGGTGGGCATCGCCACCATCGGCGCCCTGGCGGCGGCAGATCCCCGCTTTTTGAGCGATTACCTCGGCAAGTGGGGCGCCACCCTCTCCGCCTACGCCCGCGGAGAAGACGCCTCGCCCGTGCGCGCGGCGGGCGAGCGGGAACCCCTCAAGCAGGTGGGCAATTCCCTCACCTATTTTGAAGACATCTACCGCATCCGCGACGTCAAGCGGCTCATCTATGTGCTCAGCGAAAGCGTCGCTTCCCGCCAGCGCGCCGCCGGCCTGGGCAAGGCGGACACCGTGCATCTGTGGGTGCGCGATAAAGAGATGCAGAACTATTCCTGGCAAAAGAAGGTGCGCCCCACGGCATTGTGCGGCGAGATCGCCGAAGCGGCATTTTCCCTCTTCCGCGAGCGATATACCGCCCGCCGCGCCGTGCGCGGGCTGGGCGTCACCGTGTCCGGCTTCGACCACGGCGTCGAACAGCTCAGCTTTGAAAGCCTCGGCGGCGGTTACGACAAAAAGGCGCGCGCCGAAGAGGCGGTGGAGCGCATCCGCCAAAAGCACGGCTATGCCAGTTTGCAGCGCGGCATCGTATTTGAAGACCGCGCCGCCCTCGGCTTAGACGTGCGCCACGAGCGCCCCGCTGGCCTTTCCGTGGGCGAGCCGGCGGCGGGCGATTTGCCGGAGGGCGATACAAAAGACGAATAGGAGAAGAGAAATGAGCGAGCAAAAATTCGGCCTGCGCGAGTTCGCGGCAAAACACGGGCTTACCGTAGGCAAGCATTGCTGCTACGGCGTGTACGGCGGCTACCGCGTACACGTCAAATATCGCGCCATGGCGAACCCCGCCTGCCTTCTGACCGTCGTCACCGACACGAAGGGGCGCAATTTAGACCTGGAAAAATATCTCGAAAAGCACAAAAAGGAGCTCAAGCTGACCGCTTACGGCGTGGTCGGCATCGGGCTGATGGCGAGCCCCCAGCTGTACGCGGGCGTGTTCCGCCAGGTCGAAACTATCCTCGATAAAATAGTCGCCTACTTGAAACGGGCGGGCTTCCCCGGGGCGGACGTGTGCCCGTACTGCGGCAAGCCCCTCGGCGAAGACCGCGTCTCCATGGTGGAGTCGGGCATCCCCTTCGAAGCGCACGCCGCCTGTTACGGCGGCGCCTATGCCGCTGCGGTGAAGCGGGAAGAGGCGCAGCGTTCCGCCCCCGCGCACAGGCTGCGCGGCATTGCCGGGGCAGTGGCGGGGGCGCTGGTCGCCGCCATGCTGTTCGTGCTGCTGTTCATCTGGTGGGATTTCGCCGCTCTCGCCGCCGCGGCGGGCACTCTCCTCGGCGGCTGGCTGTACTGCAAGTGCGGCGGCAAAAACGACGGCTTCCGCGTCGCCTTCACGGCGGGGCTGACCCTCCTCGTGCTGCTCGTCACCTACGCGCTCTGCCTGTATTTTGAAGTCTCCCTCTCCGGCTATACGGGCAGCGTCTTTGCTAAGATCGCCGCCGACCTGCGGGGGGATGCCGATTACCGCGGCGCCTTTCTCCTCAACGTCATCTTTTTGGTCGTGTTCGACCTCATCGGCACCTCGTACAATCTCTTTTCCTGCCTGCGCGCCCGCAAAAAGATCTCCGCCAATATGTCGCGGGCAGACGATTGACGCCCGCCTCCCGACGCTTTGCAGGGCGCCGGATGGCGTCTCCCCGTTTCTTTTGTATGCCCCCGCTTTATTATTTTTTGAAGGAAGAAAAACCATATGCTGATCGACTTTCACGTACACACTTTTTTAGATAAATTGGCTCCCGGCGCCATCGCCTCGCTGGCGGCGCGCTCGCACTTCACTCCCTTTACCGACGGCACCGTCGCCGATACCGAGCGGCTGATGAAAGAGCAGGGGGTAGATAAATTCGTGGCGCTGAACATCGCCGTCGCCCCGCGCACCGAGCGGCACGTCAACGACTTCGCCATTTCCCTTCTTTCCCGCCCGAATATCATTCCCTTCGGCTCGGTGCACCCCGCCTCCGAGCACGCCCTCGAAGAATTGGCGCGCCTGCACGCGGCGGGCGTCCGCGGGGTCAAATTCCACTGCGATTATCAGGGGCTATACGTCGACGACCCGCTCGCCTTCCCCGTCTACGAACGCTGCGCCGAATACGGCATGATCATGCTCTTCCACGGCGGCGTCGATTACGGGTTTGAGCCCCCGTACAAGACGCCCCCGCAGCGCATGCGCCGCGTCGCCGAGGCCTTCCCGCAGGCGAAGATCGTCGTCGCCCATCTGGGCGGGCAGACGATGGCGGACGAGGCGATCGAATACCTCGCCGATACGAACGTGTATGTGGATACGAGCTTTTCCTCCCGCTCTATCCCCGCCGAGACGGCGGAGCGCGTCATCCGCGCCTTCGGCGTTTCCCGCGTGCTGTTCGGCACCGACTGCCCCTGGGATACCCCCGCGCCCACCGTGCGCTATCTGGAGGGGATGCATTTTACGAAGGAAGAGCTGGAGCTCATCTATTCTAAAAACGCCCTGCGCCTTTTGGGCATGAAGGGGGAATGAACGCTTCCCGCCGTAAATGCGCCCTCGCCCTATATGCGCTCCCGCCGCATAGAAAATGATTTTTCACTGAAGAAGGGGCCCTTGGCCTCCCCGCCGCATAGAAAATGATTTTTCACTGCGGCAGCGATCGCCGAGGCTTTTCCGCCGACAACGCTTTCCTATAAAAAGAAGCGCGGCGCCCCTCCCGCTCGGAAGGGGCGCCGCGCTCTTGCGTTGTGTTCTGTCAAAAAACGAGGGGCTTGCCATGCGGCAAGCCCCTCGGCTGTTGTATGGTTTGTCTTTTGCCTAAACGGCCGCGCCCGCGCGGGCAGGGCCGCGTGCCCGTCCAATGCCGCGCCGCCTTATTCGGGCACCACGCTGACGAAGATCTTGGCTGTCACGCCCTCCATCAGGCGCACGTCTACGGCGGTGTCGCCCACCGTCTTGATGGGGTCTTTGAGCAGGATCTTCTTCTTGTCGATGTCAAATCCCAGCTCTGCAAGTTTCCCCGCGATCTCCTTCGAGGTGACGCTGCCGAACACCTTCCCGTTTTCGCCGCAGCGGATCGAGATGGTCACGGTGCTCTTGTCCATCTTCTGCGCCAGCTCGCGCGTGGCCTTGATCTCTTCGCGGCGGCGGTGTTCCTCCGCCTCTTTTTGTATCTTCAGGCTGTTGACGGCCACCGAAGAAGCCTGCTCCGCCAAACCTTTTTTCAGCAAAAAGTTCTTGGCGTAGCCGTCGCTCACTTCCAAAATGTCGCCCTTTTTGCCCGTTCCCTTTACGTCTTGTTTCAAAATGACTTTCATTGCCGCACCTCCTTTACCCATTATTTTACAAAAATTCGCCGCAAAAGTCAACCGCTTTGCCGCATAATTCCCCCGCCCCGCGCACATAACAGGGTATAGGAGGTGTGCCATGCAGAAAGTGAATCATTCCATCGGCTGTGAAGTTTCCGATTGCCTCTTCAACTGTGAAGGCAAAAATTGCACGCTTGACAAGATCGTCGTCGGCAATACCTGCGACTGCGATGCCGAAAGCTGCACCTGCTGCGAAAATTTCCGCAAGAGATAATTTTCGCGCCATACAGGCGGGATCGTTTTCGCGCCTCGACCGGCAAAGGCAAAAGTTTGCCTTGGCTTGGCCGCAAATTGAAAAAAGGCCGCGCCCCTCGCTTTGCGGAAGGGGACGCGGCCTTTTGCGCTCACAGTTTGTTCTTCTTCATCTCGGCGATGGCGTTTTTCAAAAAGAATTCCGCCGTCGAGTCGGGCTGGACCTGCCCCAACGCCTCGTCAAAGCTGTACCAGTGCGCCTCGGTGATCTCGTCGCTGTTCAGGCGCAGCTCGCCGTCGCCGACTACGACGATGAACCCCAGCATCAGCACGTTGCGCGGCTCGTGGTAGCGCGAGCGCGTGTAGCGGTATTTAATGGTGTTCAGGCCCGTCTCTTCGCGGATCTCGCGGATGATGGTCTTTTCCGCCGATTCGCCCTTCTTCACATACCCCGCAAACAGCAGGTTTTCGCCGTTGGTGTGCTTTGCGATCAGCACTCTGTCTTGTGCCCGGTTGACAACTGCCATGCTGACGGCCGTTTGAAAAGTGGGGAACTTAAACGCTTCGCATTCGTTGCAGTAGGGGACAAGCCCTTCGTTTTCGCAAAACTTCAAAGTCAGCTTGTGTCCGCAGTCTTGGCAAAACATAGACTTTTCCTCCTCGTTCAAAAAGTATTCTCACCTATTAGAATAGTATATTTTTGTAAAAAAGTCAATTCATTTTGAAAGATTCGTTCGCATTTTTCAAATTTATTACAATTATTACGAAAATTTTGCAAGATGCGCCCGCTTTTCTCCCGTTTTCGACCCGATGCGCGGCAGAAAGGCGCGGCAACGGGTTGACATTTTTCCGCAAAAAGTGTACAATAAACACAGACATGGCGAGTAACGCCCGTCTATGTCTGACATAATACTATGTATCTTTCGGAATAATGTGAAATGAAGAAGACTTTGCTGCGCAATTATGCCAAACTCATCGCCCGCGTGGGTGCGAACGTGGAAAAGGGGCAGCGCGTCGTCATCACGGCGCAGCTCGACCAGCCGGAGTTCATCTGCATGCTGGCGGAAGAGTGCTACCGCGCGGGCGCGGCAGACGTTGCCGTCGAATGGCAAAGCTGCGCCCTGGAAAAGCTCGCCTCCCGCTTTGAAGAGGTCAAAGAGCTGGCCGCCGTCCCCGCCTGGGAAGAGGAAAAGCTGCGCGCCCGCGCCGAAGACCCGCCCGTCACCATCAAGATCCTCTCATCCCCGCCGGACGCAATGCAGGGGGCGGACCGCGAAAAGCTGACCCTTGCCGAGGTGGCGCGCTCGGCCATCACCAAGCAGTACAGCGACGCCATGGTCAACCGCCACCAGTGGTGCGTGGCGGCAGTGCCCTCCGTCGGCTGGGCGAAAAAGCTGTTCCCGCTCGACCGCGCCGGCACGGCGGTGGAGCACTTGTGGGAGCTCATCCTGCAGGTGTGCCGCGCCGACGGCAAAGACCCTTTGACCGATTGGATGTGGCACAACCGCGCCCTACGCGAAAAGTGCGACAAGGTCAACGCCCTGCACCTCAAATCGCTGGAATACCGCAGCTCCAACGGCACCCGCCTGCGCGTGGGGCTCATCCCCGAGGCGCAGTTTATCTCCGGCAAAAAGTGCACGGTGGGCGGCAAGTACTTCAACCCCAACATCCCCACCGAAGAGGTGTTCACCACCCCCATGCGCGGCAGTGCGGAGGGCACCGTGTACGCGGTCAAGCCGCTCTCTTTCCGCGGCGAGCTCATCGAAGATTTCTGGCTGCGCTTTGAAGGCGGAAAGGCGGTCGAATGCGGGGCGGCGCGGGGAGAGGCGCTGCTGCGCAAGATCCTTTCCATGGACGAGGGGGCGTCGTATTTGGGCGAGTGCGCGCTCGTTCCCTTCGATTCCCCCGTCAACGAAACGGGCTTCCTCTTCTATAACACCCTGTTCGACGAAAACGCCTGCTGCCATCTGGCCCTCGGCAGGGGGTACAGCAACACCATCGTCGGGTTTGAAAAGTACGGCCGCGGCGATTTCGCCCGCATGGGCGTCAACGATTCCTCCGTCCACGTCGATTTCATGATCGGCAGCGAAGATCTGGAGATCGTCGGCGTCACGCAGTCGGGGCAGCGTGTGCCCGTGTTTGAAAAGGGCGGCTGGAGCAGCCTTTTGCGATAAAGAGGCGATCTTCTGCGATAGAAGAAACGATCTTTTACGGTAGAAGAAGCAGCATTTTACGATAAAAGCAATCTTTACGTTAGAGGGTAAGGCGATGCAGAAAACGGTTCTCAAAAATTATGCCAAACTGTTGGCGCGCGCGGGGCTGAACGTGCAGAAAGGGCAGGAGGTGATCGTCTCCGCCGAGCTCGACCAGCCCGAATTTGTCGCGTTGGTCGCGGAAGAATGCTACCGCGCCGGCGCTTCCAAGGTGCGCGTGGAGTGGACGCACAGGCCGCTCGTGCGCCTGGGCGCCGAATACCGCAGCGAAGAGGTCATGTCCGCCGTGCAGCCGTGGGAAGAAGAGCAGATGCGCTGCCGCCTGCGCGAGCTGCCCGCCCGCCTGTATTTGGAAAGCGCCGACCCCGACGGGCTGAAGGGCATCGACGGGGCCAAATACGCCCGCGCCATGCGGGCGCGGTCGCAGGTGTTCAAGCCCTATCGCGACAAGATGGAAAACAAATACCAGTGGTGCATCGCCGCCGTCCCCGGCGCCGCCTGGGCGAAAAAGGTGTTCCCGCGCGCCACCAACCCCACCCTCGCCGAAGACAAGTTGTGGCGGGCGATCTTGGAGTGTTCGCGTTCGCTGGAGGGGAATCCGCTCGCCAACTGGAAGGCGCACAACGAAGACCTCGCCGCGCGCTGTTCGTACCTCAATTCGCTGGGGCTGACTTCCCTCGAATATGAAAGTTCCAACGGCACCCGCCTGCAGGTGGGGCTGCTGCGGCAGGGGCTGTTCGCCGCCGGCGAAGAGACGACCCTCTCCGGCATATCCTTCAACCCCAATATCCCCTCCGAAGAGGTGTTCACCTCGCCCATGCGCGGCGAGGCGGAGGGGGTGGTGTATTCCACCAAGCCGCTCTCCTACCAGGGGCAGCTCATCCGCAACTTTTCCGTGCGTTTTTCTCATGGTAAGGCGGTCGAGGTGCACGCGGCGGAAGGGGAGGCGCAGCTGAAGCGCCTGATCGAAACGGACGAAGGCGCGGCGTACCTGGGCGAGTGCGCGCTCGTCCCGTACGATTCTCCCATCAACCGCAGCCGCCTGCTCTTTTACAATACCCTGTTCGACGAAAACGCCGCCTGCCATCTGGCGCTCGGGCGCGGCTTTACCAACTGCGTGCGCGGGTATGAAGAGCACACGGAAGAAGAGCTGCACGCCATGGGTGTCAACGACTCGGTCGTCCACGTCGATTTCATGATCGGCAGCGACGACCTGCACATCGACGGCCGTACCGATACCGGCGCCCGCTACCCGATCTTCCGGGATGGCCGCTGGGCGTTCTGACGCCGCCTTGCGTCGGGGCGTTTTCTGTTTTTTTGGTTTGGAAGGGGCGGAAGGCGTTCGCCCTTGATATAAATCACATACGATACGGCAGGGGGCGCGCCCGTTCGGGCGCCCCCCTAAGATCATACCATATAAAAAGCAAAGGCGCACCCGTTCGGGAGCGCCTTAAAAATCATGCAAAGATGACGTCAAATAATATATGCCCCTGATATCAGACGTACAGCCGCACCTTGCCGAAATAGGCGATCATCGCCGCGCATAGTACTATGCAAACGGCGTCAAATGCCGCCACGGCGTACCAGCCGAAGACGGAGAGGAACATCACCGCAAACCCGAGAACGAAGCTGCCCAGCACGGCGAGCCACACTGGCATGCTGTTTTTGACTACTTCCTGTTCCGTCGTCCACTCGTATTTGGGGTTCTTGTAGTTGAGCCAGATGCCGCCGAGGGCGGTAAAGGCGGAAAAGACGAGGCAGGTGCCGAGCAGGGCGAGCCAGCCGTCCCACGCCGCGCCGATCTTGGCGCAGAACACGATGGATACGAACGCACCTCCCGCAAAGTTGAGCACGAATGTGGGCAGCGCCTTGGCGAAAAAGATGGTCCGTGCCGATACGGGCATCGAGAACAAGATCCCGCGCGACTTTCCCTCCATCGACAGCGCCGAGGCGGACGGGCAGGACATGCCGATGAATAGTACCGCCAATCCCGCCGCCATGTAGGGCAGGCAGTTTTGCAAGGCTTCCGCAACTTCCGGCGCTTCCGCCGACGCCTCTGCAAGGATGGCGTCTATCACCGTCCGCACGTCCACGAACAGCAGGGCGATGCCCGCCAGGATGAGCAGCACCGTGCCGCTGACGCCGTTGAGAAGGTAGGCAGAAGAGGAGAACAGCCGCTTCCATTCCCGCCGGCAGAGGGCGGCAAAGGCGGAGGTGCGCTTGACGTCGCCCTTTTTATAGCCGACGCGCGCGCCGTGGTTGAACAGCGCCGAGTTGATCTTGGTATAGAAGGGGGATACGGCGGCGATGAACGCCCCGCCCGCCGCCAGAGAGATGCCGATAAAGGCAAAGATCCCCCAAAACGCCTCGCCCGCGATCGTCATGTTGACGAGAAGAGCCGGCGGATAGACGTACTTTGTCAAGACGTCGGCGATGACCGTCACGCCCGCGGCGGGGTCTGTATTCATGCTGAAGGAAAAGCTGAACGAGCCTATCATGATCAGCACGATAAACAGGATGCCGACGATGCTCTGCAGCAGGTTTTTGAAGCGGAAGCCCGCCGTCGCCGCCGTGATCAGCGTGCTCAGCGCCGTCGCCACCACCACGGGCAGCAGGGGCGCGCAGACGGCCGCCGCCAGGATGGCGAAGAGGTTGAGGAAAGAAAATCCGTCGAAGATAAAGAAGATGACGGCGACCGGTACCATCACCCCCGCGCAGAAGAGCAGGTTGACGAGGTACGAGCACAGCATGCGGCTCGCCACCACCGTCCGCTTGGATACGGGCAGAGACATCAGCATGTCGTAGTCTTTGACGGCGAACAGCACCGAACAGCCCTGCATCAGCGAAAAGAAGAAGGTGATGGCGGAGGCCAGCGCCACGGCGACGGCGGGCGCCTGTTTTGTAAGCCCCGCGGCGCACATGCCGAGGGCGAGCAGGGCGATATACAGCAGCAGCACGATGCCGACGATGATAAAGGCGGCAAGCCCGCCCGCGGCCTTGCGTTTAGCGCGCGGGTCCTGCGATTTGCGGGCGCGGTTGATGCCCAACAGCCCCGTCAGCTGCAATTTCGTCAGCAGCATCCATTTAGCGCGCATCTTTTTCCAGCACCTCCATGAATACCGACTCCAGGCTCTCGTCGCCGCGTACGGCGTCGATATCGCCGCTCGCCATCAGCTTTCCCTGTTTAATGATGGCGATCTTGTTGCACAGCTTTTCCGCCACGTCCAGAACGTGGGTGGAGAAGAAGATGGCAGAGCCCGCCGCGCACATGTCGCGGAACACCTGTTTGAGCTTGAAGGCGGCTTCGGGGTCGAGGCCGACGAACGGCTCGTCCAGCACCATCAGCTTTGGTTCGTGCAGCAGGGCGCCGATGATGGCGAGCTTCTGCTTCATGCCGTGCGAGTAAGAGGAGATCAGCGAGCCGAGGTCGCCCTCGATGCGGAACATGGCGGCGTACCGTTCGATGCGCTCTTTGCGCACCCCCGTCTCCACGCCGAACATATCGCCCATAAAGTTTAAGTACTGGATGCCCGTCAGGTATTCGTACAGGTCGGGGTTGTCGGGGATATAGGCGGTCACCTGCTTGCACTGCACGGGCTTTTGCTTGACCGAATTGCCGCAGATGGTTATCTCGCCCTCGTCAAATTCCAAAATGCCCGTCACCGCTCGCAGGGTGGTGGTCTTGCCGGCGCCGTTCTGGCCGATAAAGCCGTAAATGTCGCCCGCGTATACGTCCAGGCTCAAATCGTCCACCGCTTTCTTGCCCTTGCCGTACGTCTTGCTCAGATGGCTGATCTGTAAAATCTTTTCCATGTTTCTCCTTGCGCCGCGCCATGTTGTGGGAGATCCCGCGGCGGCGCCTTCACCATCCATGATATCATACGCCCGTGCGATTGTCAAGTGAATGAACGAAATCGCCCTCCGCGCATCTTTTTTCGGGAACAGATCTGAAGCGAGGGGCAGAAGGGGAAATAGGTGGGGCATAAGGGCGGCGCGCATCCCAAAGGGAAGCGCGCCGCCCTTGTATATAGTCATTTGTTTGTTTTGCGGAAGAGAAAAGACCGCGGGCCGCCTTACAGCGGCGTGTAGCCCGTCTTCACGATCAGTTCCTGCCCCTGCTGCCCGCAGATCCAGTCGATCAGCTGCTTTGCTTTTCCCGTCGGCTCGCCGTTCGTCACGGCGTAAAAGTTGTTGACGAAGGGATAGTCGCCGCTGCGGATATTTTCTTCGGTGGGGGAATAGCCGTCGATGGCGAGCAGCTTTGTATCCGGGTTGGCGTACATCGTCTGCGCGTAGTAGCGGTACGAGTAGCCGAGCGCGGGCTGTACCCCCTTCCACCATACAGAGACCTGCTGCATGAGGCTGTTGCTGCCAACGAGGCTCTTGTCGGGCAGCGGCTGCGGGGCGACGATGGGCATGTCGCCCATGACGCGCTGCAGGCCGGACTGGCTTCCCGAACCTTCCGGCCGCTGGAAGGCGATGACGGAGCCGCCTTCCTCCCAGCCCAGCGTGCGCCAGTGCGCCGTCTTGCCCGAATAGATGTTGCGGATCTGCTGATAGCTGAGCCCCCCCACGGGGTTGCTCTTGCCGACGATGAACACGAACGCCTCTCTGCCGATGGGGGTGAGCACCAGCTCCGCGCCCGCGTCGGCGGCGGCCTGTTTCTGTTTTTCCGAAGGCCCCGCCACGAAGATGATGTCCGCCTCGCCCGAAACGACGGCTTCATAGGCGTTCGCCGTGTTCGTGCAGCGCACCGTGCCCTCCGTCAGCCCCGCCGCGTAGTCTTCTTCCTCGTACACCGCCTGCGCGAAGGCGGCATACAGCGGGTACAGCGCCGTGGCGCCGTCCAAAACGGGCAGCTCTCCCGCAAGGTGCAGCGCCGCCTCTTCCTCCAAGGTCGCCGCCAGCGTGTCTTCTTCAAAAGGGGAATAGAGCGTCAGGTCGGGGCCTGCGCCCTCGCCCGAGCCGTTGCCGTAATCGATCCACCAGTTGCCGCGCACCGCCAAGGGGAAGAGCGCCGCCGCGAGCAGCGAGATCGCCGCCAGGCAGACGGCCAGCGCCGCCGTGCGCCTGCCGTGCGGAATCCACAAAAGGGCGCAGATGCAGCCCGCGAACAGCAGCCCGAAGGCGAGGGGGATCATGCCGACGAGGTTGTCGATCTGCGTCAGCTGCTGCGGGTATTCGTACCGCCACAGGGCGGCGAAGGCGAGCGCGCAGGCGGCAAGGCTCCCCGCGGCCCTGGCGGCATACAGCAATATCTTTTTTGCGGTCATGGCTGTCTCCTCACATCAGGCGGATGACCCACACGCCCGTGCTGAACAGCAGGATGACGACGGCGCAGACGACGACGGGCAGGGCGATGGCGATGATGCTGAGGGCGGTGCCGCCCTTGGTCAGTTTGTTCTTTTTGGTGAGGGCGACGATGCCGCAGGCGACGCCCGCAAAGGGGGTAAAGATGGAAAGGAATGCCATCAAAAGCCCGAGCAGGCTGAGAAGGCTGGAGACTGCGTAGAGGAACATGCCGCCGAACAGAAGCACGGCAAAGCCGAAGTCGATCGAGATGGCGGCCATCGGCAGGGCGCTGTACGGCTTTCCCTGTGCCGCCGCGCCTGCGGAAAGGCGTGCGCCCAGCGCGCACAGCAGCACCACTCCGCCGCCGATGGCGACGGGGATGGCGAACGAGGCGCCGATGTCCCATTGGGTGACGGGGCCTAAAACGAGCAGCACGATAAGGGCGAGCCCCAGTACGGTCGCCCCGATGGCGGCGAGCGCCTTGCTGTGGGCAAATTCTTCGCCGGGGCAGTTTTTGAAACCGCGCAGCATCAGTTTTTGGTACAGCGCGCACAGCAACAGGATGACGCCCGCCGCGCCGATGCCGATGAGGAGCAGCAGCAGGCTGGGCGAACCGAAAAATCCCAAAGGTACGGAAAGGAACAGCAGTACCGCGGCTGCGGCGATCAAAACGATCCCCGCGATCAGTTGCTTTTTCATGCGCGACTTCCGCATGCCGCGCATCGCTGCGGGCAGCTCTTCTTGTGCCGCGGGTGTGACGGCTTCCTGCACGGGCGCGTTGTCTTCCTGCACGGGTGTGCCGGCTTCCTGCACGGGCGCGTCGTCTTTCTGCATGGGCACGCTGTCTTCCTGCATGGCAGGCGCGTTCTGCGCGGTTTGTGCGCTTCCTTGCGCCGCGCCTTGCAGGGGAGCGGCGTCATTCAATGCGGTGCCTTGCGTGGGAACCTCGTTCGGCATATCTGCGCCTTCCGGGGCGCCCAAAGGATATCTTTCTTCGTTCATGGCTATCCCTCCTTTGCCTCTATTATAGCATACAATGTGCTGAAAATCTATATCATCCTGTTTACAAAAGCTGCTCAAAAGTGAGCAAAACCGCACCATCGTGTTACATTTTCCAAAAACGCGGGCGATTTTCGTCAATTTATACAAAAATACATTCGCCAGCGGCGGAACGATAAATTCGCCCCTCAAATCGTTGCGCGCGCGCAGAAAATGTAGTATACTACAAAAGGAGGGGATAAAATGTCCCTCGCCGCGTGCATGACAGGCGGCGGCAAAAGCGGTAAAAGCGCGCTTTGCATAGTACTATGTGTGACATAATGACGAGGTAATGGCCATGGAACAGATCGTTGTGGCGAGCGGCAACCGCGCAAAACTGCGCGAGATCGAGCAGATCTTTCAGGGGTACGAGGTCGTATCCATGCAGGAGGCGGGCTTTTGCGGCGACATCGAAGAGACGGGCTCCACCTTTGAAGAGAACGCCCTCATCAAGGCGCGCGCCGTCTGCAAGGCGCTGGGCCGCATCGCCTTGGCGGACGACTCCGGCCTGTGCGTGGAAGCGCTCGGCGGCGCGCCCGGCGTGTACAGCGCCCGCTTCTGCGGCAGGCACGGCGACGACGCCGCCAACAACGCCCTTCTCCTGCAAAAACTTGCGGGCCTCCCCGCAAAGCAGCGCACGGCGTATTTTGAAAGCTGCGTGGCGCTGGTGTTCCCGGGCGGAAAAGAGCTGACGGCGCACGGCAGGGCATACGGCCGCATCTTGGAGGCGGCGGAAGGGGAAGGCGGCTTCGGCTACGACCCCGTCTTCTACAGCAGCGAACTCAATAAAAGCTTCGGCCGTGCGGGAGCGGAAGAAAAGAACGCCGTCTCGCACCGCGCCAAGGCGCTGGCGGCGCTGGCGGAAAAACTCGCGGAGGAGCAGGTATGAAGACGGTCGTCATCCTATCCGATACCCATTATAACATCGCCCCCCTGCAAAAGCTTTCCACCGTGCTTTCGGAGTGCGACTACATCATCCACCTCGGCGACATGGTCTCCGACGGCCGCATGCTGGCGCGAGACTATCCCGGAAAGACCTACCTCGTTGCCGGCAACAACGATTTTTCCGGCGGCGAGGCGGAGATCGTGCTGGAAGTGGAAGGAAGGCGCATCTTTGCCTGCCACGGGCATCGTTACGGCGTCAAGGAGGGGACGGCGCGCCTCGTTTCGGAGGCGAAAAAGAACCTGTGCGACGTCGCCCTCTACGGCCACACCCACGAGGCGGACGTGCACGAACAGGAAGGGGTGCTCGTGGTCAACCCCGGCTGCATGACACGCTATTCGCCGCGGCAGACCTATTGTTACCTCGTTATCCATCAAAAAAAGGCGGTGGCGACCATCGTCGACCTGCAGGGGCGCTAAAATATATTTTTTTGTGTTATGAAAGAAGTATTGTTCCCCGCCGCTGCAAGAGGGGCGGGGGGGCAAGCGCAGACGGCAGAATTTATTTTTTTCAAAAATCATCAAAAACGCCCGAAATTTATTTGACAAAAAATTCTCTATTTGGTATACTCATTTAGCGTTGTGAATCGCGGGTGTAGTTCAATGGTAGAATTCCAGCCTTCCAAGCTGGCTGCGTGGGTCCGATTCCCATCACCCGCTCCAAAAGCAGAGATGAGAGTCGAGCATGGATATGCGCCTGTAGCTCAGCAGGATAGAGCAACGGCCTTCTAAGCCGTGGGTCAGGAGTTCGAATCTCTTCAGGCGCGCCAAAGTTTTATGGCGGGTGTAGCTCAGTTGGTTAGAGCGCCAGATTGTGGCTCTGGAGGTCGTGGGTTCGATTCCCGTTGCCCGCCCCATAAACTTTTTATTGGGGTGTCGCCAAGCGGTAAGGCACTGGATTTTGATTCCAGCATTCGTAAGTTCGAATCTTGCCACCCCAGCCATCTGCGTTTAGGCACGGTCCATTAGCTCAGTTGGCAGAGCACGTGACTTTTAATCACGGTGTCCCGCGTTCGAATCGCGGATGGATCACCAATATATGCACCTTTAGCTCAGTTGGTAGAGCAACTGACTCTTAATCAGTGGGTCCCGGGTTCGAGTCCCTGAAGGTGCACCAAAAAAGAAGCACAGGTCATACCTGTGCTTCTTTTTTGGTATGTCTGCAAGGGCGAGAACCCGGAGGGTTCGCGCGCGCGAGCGGCCAACGGCCGCGACGCTTTGCCGAGGCTCCCGAAGGGAAACGGCAATTCAACGAAGCCTGCGACGCTCCGCCGAGGGGACCCCGCTTGCGGGGTTTCGGCGGATACCCTGAAGGTGCAAGGGGGCATTTTAGGGAGATTGAAAAGCAGAATGCTTGTAAATAGTTGACGGCAGGCAAAATGTTTGTTATAACATGAGCGAAAAAATGAAGAAGGCGAGATCGGCGGGGCAAAGAAAAAAACTCCTTGGCAGAAGTCTTAAAATCTTTACTCGAATTGACCAATGTGTCCAGCATAACAATTCGATTAAAGCCACAAGACAAAGCCAAAGAGCCTGGATCAACCGAGAACGAATAACGGTTGACAGTTGCACGGGGGAGGGGGAACCTCCCCTTAGCAAGCGTATTATACCATAGAATATAAAAAATGTCAAAAGGAGAATTGTAAAACGATCATAGGAATTGCGATGAAAAATCTGATAAAAAATAGAATTTATTCTGTTGTGCCCGGCGGATGTGAAGTTGTTTGCTTTCACCGCTCCAAACGGAGCTGTTTGAGCTTTTCGATGTCGCCGCTGCACAAGAGGTCGAGGTTTTCAAAGATGCGTTCGGGCGGCCAATCCCACCAGCGCAGATCGAGCAAAAAGGCGACAGTCTCCTCGTCAAAGCGCTTGCGGACGATGCGCGCGGGGTTGCCGGCGGCGATGCAGTAGGGCGGCACGTCTTTCGAGACGACGGAATTTGCCCCGATGATGGCGCCGCTGCCGATATGCACGCCGGGCAGAATGGTCACGTTCTGTCCGATCCACACGTCGTTTTCCACCACGGTGTCGCCCTTCAAGGGCAGATCGCACAGGGCGGGCGTCGATTTTTCCCAGCCGCCGCCCATGATATTGAAGGGGTAGGTGGTGACCGAGCCCATGCGGTGGTTGGCGCCGTTCATGATAAATTCCACCCCTTTGCCGATGGCGCAGAACTTGCCGATGATCAGCTTGTCGCCGATAAATTCGTAGTGGTGGGTGACGTGCTCTTCAAACCGTTCGGCGCCGTCGCAGTCGTCGTAATAGGTGTAATCGCCGACGATGATGTTCGGCCGCGTGACAGCGTTTTTGATAAAACAGACACTCGGGATATTTTTGTTGGGGAACAGTTGGTTCGGGTCGGGTCCTTGCATGGGTTGTCCTCCTGTCTTTTGAAATTTTGAAGCGCTCAACGCGGTGCAGGCGGGGCGCGCCGCCCGTTCGATTTTCACCGCCGGCTTGCCGCCGCAAACGCCGTATCAGAAGGGCGGATCGTACAGTGCGGCCGCGCTGCCCGTTCGACCGCCGGTTTACTGCCTCAAATGCCGTACAGGTAGGGCAGCAGTTTTTTCAGCGCTTCGGCGAGGGTATTGTTTTCGGGCAGAGAGCTTTTGAGGGCGGAGATCATCCGTTCCGCGCGGTCGCGCAGCCGCCTTCCCGCCTCCGTCAGGCTGATATACACGACGCGCTCGTCTTCTCCGCTGCGCTCGCGCACGATCAGCCCCTGTCTTTCCATCTTTTTTAAGAGAGGCGTCAGCGTGCCGGAGTCTAAATACAGTTTTTTGCCCAATTCCGAAATGCTCACCCGGTCGTGCTCCCACAGGGCGAGCATGGCCAAATACGAGGTGTACGTCAGCCCCAGCCGTTCCAAAACGGGGCTGTACTTTTGGATCAGCCCCTTGGAACAGGCGTACAGGGCGAAGGTCATTTCGTTGTCTAAATTCAAAATATCGTCGCTCATCTTTTTTCTCCCGCCGCAGCTCGCCGCCCGCCGCTGCTTCGCCGCAGTTTGGCTCGCCGCCCGGCTCATTTTGCCGCCGCAGCTCGCCGCCCGCCGCTTCTTCGCAGCGGCTTGCGCCTCGCCGTTCGGCTTATTTTGCCGCCGTTTATATATTGCCGCTTGTATGGCTCTATTCTAAATCATTTTTTTGAAGATGTCAAGGCAGGGGGTTGACTTTTCCAAAAAAATTGTATACAATAGAATTGCATCCAAGCAAAGGAGGGAAAGGCTTTGAAGGTCGCATTGTTCTGGCCCTGCGGCGAAACGGGCAGGGCGGCGCTGCAAAAGTTTACGCAGCGCGGCTGCTTTGTGTACGCCTATACCGATACACCCGAAGAGATCAAGGTAGACAGCAGCGAATACGAGGTGCAGCACGGGCGGATGGACGATCCCGTGATGATGGAACGGGCGGTGCTGCTGGCAGACGTGGTGGTGTGCTGCATCGGCTCGCGGCATCTGGGCAATCGTAAAGACGAGTCTACGCCCTTTTACGACGGCTTGCAGAATGTCATCGCCGTCATGCAGAAATTTGGCAAAAAGCGCATTTTTCTCACCTGCGCCGCCTGCGAAGGGGAGAGCGACAACCGCATGGTGCGCTTCTTTACCGGTTTTTTGCGCCGTTTTGCCCCGCATCTGTACCGCGACGCCAGCAAGGTGACGCAGCTGGTGCGGGAAAGCGGGCTGGAATACACCGTCATCCGCTACATGAATCCGTTTTTGAAGAAGTCAAAGGGCGGGTATCTGCTCTCCGCCGCGCCCGGCGACAAGACGCGCGCGGGCGTCTCTATCGAAAATTTGGCGGAGTGCCTTGCCGACTGCGTCCAAAAGGATGCCTATGTGCGGCAGATGCCCGTCGTCTACAACCGCCGCCAAGATTGAACGATGGCTGCATCGCCTTCCGCCCGTATCGGCGGGAGGTTTTTTATTTTTAAGAAGAACGCCCTTTATTTTTTGAAAGGCGGAAACCCTCTTTCCTATTCAAAAAAGAAAAAGCGTGTTTTTTATATTCGAAAAGGGCAAAAAACGGGGCGGCGGCGGATGAATCTTTGACAATTTTGCGCTTTTCTACTATAATAATAGGAAACGAAAGTGCCGTAACAGCGGGCGCCGCAAAAGAGGCGGCGCCAGAGAGGGAACAACTATGCCCAAACCCAGCAAATTTATCAGGAATTTTTGTATCATCGCCCATATCGACCACGGCAAGAGCACCATCGCCGACCGCATCATGGAGTTGACGGGGCAGGTCTCCGATCGAGACATGGAAGACCAGCTGCTCGACTCGATGGACTTAGAGCGCGAGCGCGGCATTACCATCAAGCTCACGCCCGTGCGCATGTACTATACCGCCAAAGACGGGCAGGAGTATGAGCTCAACCTCATCGATACCCCCGGCCACGTCGACTTTACCTACGAAGTTTCGCGTTCGCTCGCCGCCTGCGAGGGGGCGATCCTCGTCGTCGACGCCACCCAGGGCATCGAGGCGCAGACGCTGGCAAACGTTTACCTCGCGTTGGAAAACGATCTGGAGATCGTGCCCGTCGTCAACAAGATCGACCTCGCCTCCGCCGACATCGAGGGGACGAAAAAGGAGATCGAAGAGGTCATCGGCCTCGACGCCTCCGACGCGCCCTGTGTTTCCGCCAAAGAGGGGATCAACATCCGCGACATTTTGGAAAAGATCGTCGGGCAGATCCCGCCGCCGGACGGCGACACCGAAGCCCCCCTCAAGGCGCTCATCTTCGACAGCTATTACGATAACTACAAGGGCGTCATCCTCTTCGTGCGCATCAAAGACGGCAGCGTCAAGGTGGGGGACGTCATCCGCACCTTCCGCTCGGATAAGCAGTTCGACGTCACCGAAGTGGGCGCGTTCAGCCCCAAGCTGACCCCGAAGGAGATCCTCCGCGCCGGCGAAGTCGGCTACATCGCCGCCAGCATCAAGAGCATCCAAGACGTCGCCGTCGGCGATACGGTGACGGGGGCGCTGGCGCCCGCCGCCGAGCCGCTGCCCGGCTACAAGAAGGTGCAGCCCGTGGTGTTCTGCGGCATCTATCCCTTAGACGGCAGCAGGTTCAACGACCTGAAGGACGCCCTCCTCAAATTGCAGCTCAACGACGCCTCGCTCATCTTTGAGCCGGATACCTCCGTCGCCCTCGGCTTCGGCTTCCGCTGCGGCTTTTTGGGGCTGCTGCACATGGAGATCATCCAGGAGCGCATCGAGCGCGAATTCAACCTCGACATCATCACCACCGCCCCCAGCGTCTCGTATAAAGTGCACAAGACGGACGGAGAAGAGCTGTATGTAGACAACCCCTCGCACCTTCCCGACCCTACCGATATCGAGTATATGGAAGAGCCGCTCGTCAAGGCGGAGATCTATTCGCCGCCCGAGTATATCGGCTCCATCATGGACCTGTGCCGCGAAAAGCGGGGCGTGTTCAAAGATATGTCGTATTTAGACGCGAAGCGCGTCCGCCTCCTGTACACGCTGCCGCTCAACGAGATCATCTACGACTTTTTCGACGGCATCAAGTCGCGCACCCGCGGCTACGCCAGTTTCGACTACGAGCTGATCGGCTACGAGCGCAGCGACCTGGTCAAGCTCGACATCCTGCTCAACGGCGACGTGTGCGACGCGCTGTCCATGATCGTGCATAAAGACAGGGCGTACCCTCGCGGCAGGGAACTGTGCGAAAATCTGAAGGAAGCGATCCCGCGCCAGCTGTTCGAGATCCCCGTACAGGCGGCGGTGGGCGGCAAGATCATCGCCCGCGAAACGGTCAAGGCCGTCCGCAAAGACGTGCTCGCCAAGTGCTACGGCGGCGACATCACCCGCAAAAAGAAACTGCTCGAAAAGCAGAAAGAGGGCAAAAAGCGCATGCGCAGCATCGGCTCGGTAGAGGTGCCGTCCGAGGTGTTCATGTCCATCTTAAAGACGAATAAGTAGAAGGGGAACAAAGCCATGAGCATGAGTGAAATTTACCGCGCCGAGCGGCGCGACGCCGAAGACGTGTGCCGCATCGTGCGCTCAACAATCCTGCAGGTATATCCGCGCCATTATTCACAGGCAGTCGTCGATGAATTCATCAAGGGCAACGACCCGCAGACCATCCTGTCGGATATCGACCGCGGCTGTGTGTATTATATCCGCTGCGGCGTTTCGGCGGTAGGCACGGTGACGGTGCGCAGCGACCTTATCTCCCGCCTGTATGTGCTGCCGCTGTATCAGGGCAGGGGATTTGGCGAAGCGCTGCTCGAATTTGCCGAATCGCGGGTGGCGCAGCTGTATAAAAAGGCGTGGCTGGAGGCCGTCCCTTCCTCCGAATCTTTCTATCTGCGGCACGGCTATACCTTTGAAAAGCAGTGCTCCTGCACCATCGGCGGCGAGGAATTTTACTGGAACGAGCTCTCGCGCGTCCTGCGCTAAGCGGCGTGTATATTGCAATTTTTGCCGCATAAAACGCGAAAATCGCCGATTTGCGCAGTACTATGCCAGGCATACATTGCGCAAATCTTTGATTTTTATCAGGAGGGAAACAATGGCGGGCATCTATATCCATATACCCTTTTGCAGGTCGAAGTGCAGGTACTGCGACTTCGTTTCTTACCCCGCGAAACTCGGCTTTGCCGACGCCTATATGGCCTGCGTGCTCAAAGAGATGCAGTTCCGCGCCAAAGACCTGCAGGGCAAGTCCTTCGATACCGTCTATTTTGGCGGCGGCACGCCCTCCGTCATCGACGCAAAGTGGATAACGGGCTGCATGAATCAGATTCGCGCCTGCTTCCGCCTTTCCGAAAAAGCGGAAGTCACCATCGAGCTCAACCCCGGCACGGTAGACGCCGCCAGGGTAGAGGCGTATAAAAAGGCGGGCGTCAACCGCTTTTCCGTGGGGCTGCAGTCGGCAAACGACGCCCTGCTGGAAGACATCGGCAGGATCCACACGGCGAAAGATTTTGAAGACGCCTGCGCCCTGCTCGGCGACGCCAACAAGAGCGCCGACGTGATGATCGGCCTCAAAGGGCAGACGACGGAAGACATTTTGCGCGCCATCGACCTTGCAGAGCGCTGCGGCGCCCGCCATATCTCCATGTACGCGCTGACGCCCGAAGACGGCACGCCCATGTACAGCGACTACCTGAACGGCGACCTGCCGGACGCCGACGCCGTCGCCGACCAATACGAGGCGGCGTGCAAACACCTCGCCGCCCGCGGCTATCGGCGCTACGAGGTATCTAACTTCGCCAAACCCGGCTTCGAATCTCGCCACAACCTCAACTATTGGCACAGGGGAGAGTACATCGGCTTCGGCGTGGCGGCGAGCTCCTTCATGAACGGCAGGCGCTTCACCAACACGCGCGACTTGGACGAATATATCAAGTGCATCCTCTCCGGCTACTATCCCGTCGTCGACAACGAAAAGATCGAAGGGGAGGACGCCAAGTTTGAAACGGTCATGCTCGCCCTGCGCACGGCGCGGGGGCTGGACTGCGAGGAATACCGCAGGCGCTTCGGTTCCGACTTTTCCGCCGACTTCCACGAAGCGCTGGTCAAAAACGCCGACTACCTCGAATATGCGGGCGGATGCGTCCGCATCCGCCCGCAGTATCTGTTCGTGCAGAACGAGATCATCGTCGATTTTTTGCACTGATGCACAGTACTATGCCAGGCATAGATCGCGCTTGAAGAAGCTTTTTTTCAAAAAGCGTCGTGCCATTACGTCCCGTCGCGGGTGGCGAGCACTTCGCCCGTCGCCGCGTCGGCGAGCATGGAGGCCGTCTTGCCTTCCCTGTCCGTCACGCCCACATAGAAGAAGCGCCGCTCGTCTTCGCACAGCAGGCGCACATACACCTCGCCCGCAAAGCTGCGGCCGTTTGTCAGGGCGGAAAAGGTGTCGGGGCAGGCCGCCTGCACGCGCTCCAACAGGGGCGCAAGCTCCAGCGCGCCTTCGCCGCGCATATCTGCCGCCTGCACGCTCACGCCTTCTTCCTCTTCCGCCGTCACCGTAAAATCGATGGCGCTTTCGGCGGGTTCGGGCAGGCTCAGGCTGCATTCGTGCGTCATCTCCACGCTGTTGTACGCAAGCTCCGCCTCGTACTCCTTGCCGCCGCAGCCGAATCGTATCGCGTACGTCTTCGTGTTGTCGGGCACGGTCACGGCGATCTCGAACAGTTCCTGCATCTTCCCCACGCAGCCGTCCGCGAGGTAGGGGTATTCACGGCGCGAAAAGGCGGCGAACACCGAGTATTCTCCCTGCGTTCCTTCATAAATATGGCTTCTGTATTCAGAAACATAGTCTGTCATCTGCGGCTTTGCGGAGCATCCGCACAAGAGCAGGGCACCGCACGCGCACAGCGCCGCGGCCGTCAGCGCGGCTGTCTTGGCGCGCAGGCGTGATCTTATTTGCATTTTTCTCCTCCCGTCATGAGTCTCTGTACCGTATCGGTACAGTATTTTATTTTTTTGGCGGGCGGAAAATGATTATTTTTTTTGAAACGGTTGCTTTTTTTCGCCGCGTATGCTAAAATAGTTTAAATACAAGGCATTTGCGCTCTTTTTCTGTGCAGGCGGCCGTACAGTTCGGCTTCTTGCCGCGTATAAGGCCTCGCTTGCACTTTTCTGCGCAGGCGGTCGCATGCCGCGCGCAGTGCCGTCGGAAAAGACCGAATCAAAAAAGAACGGAGTATCTACAATTGGGTAAACTGATCGCAAAAACCGCGGGCATCACGCTGGCCGCCATCGTGGCGCTGGCGCTGGTATTGCTCGGCATGTTCAGCTGGTTTGCACCCGGCATCATGGTGACCATCACCGAGAACTTGGGGCTGGAAGGCGCCTGCGCCTCGTACAGCATTTCCGTCTACGAACGCAGCGGCGAGATCGACGACCTCGCCGTGGCGGTGGAGCGCTGCTATAACGTCGGCGACTATGAAAACGCCGCCTCGTACGGCAGCGAACTCCTCTCCGACGAGGGCTTCGACGACTATTGCGCTAAGCGCGACAACGAGATCGCATCCGACTACATCGGCGATACCGACCAATACCTGATCGGCATCGTCGCCGAGTCGCTGTACCGCACGAACCAAAAGGAAAACGCCCTGAACCTCGTCAGCGCGGCGGCAAACAACGAGTTCCGCACCAACAGCGCCATCGTCTATCTGGGCACGGTTGCCGTCGAGCAAGGGGACGCCGCTTTCTGCAGCCAGATCCTTTCCCGTTTAGACGGCATGCAGCTGGACGAAGACCTGTACCCCGGGCTGAAAACCTTCCGCGAGATGCTGCAAGAGGTCGCGGGCGAATAACGGGCGGCCCGTTTGTCCTTTGTCCGCCGCGGCGAAAGTGCTATTTGGGAAGGACAGGGCGCTTTGCCGTCCTTTGCCGCAGGGCAGCGCCGTCTGCCTGCCCGTCCTTTGCCGCAGGGCAGCGCCGCCTGCCTGCCCGTCCTTTGCCGCTGGGCAGCGGCGCCTGCTTTTTCTTTGTTTGAAATTTTACACCATAGAAAGACAAATTCAAAACGAGGAGATGCTTATGAGCAAAATTGTGAAAGAGGGCTTGACTTTTGACGACGTTCTTCTGATCCCTTCCGCATCCGACGTGGTGCCTTCGCAGGTGGATCTGAAGACGAAGCTGACCGACGATATCTGCCTGAACATCCCGCTGATGAGTTCGGCGATGGATACCGTCACCGAGAGCAAACTGGCGATCGCCCTCGCGAGGGAGGGCGGCATAGGCATTATCCATAAGAATATGTCTATCGAAGAACAGGCGAGCCAGGTAGACAAGGTCAAGCGCAGCGAGCACGGCGTCATCACCGACCCCTTCTTCCTCTCTCCCGAAAACAGCGTCCGCGAGGCGGTGGCGCTGATGGAGCGCTACAAGATCAGCGGCGTGCCCATCACCAAGAACGGCAAGCTGGTCGGCATCCTCACCAACCGCGACCTGCGCTTCGAGTCCAATTACGACCAGCCCATCGACAATGTGATGACCAAAGAAAACCTGGTCACCGCGCCCGTCGGCACCTCGCTGGAAGAGGCGCAGAAGATCCTCGGCAAGCACCGCATCGAAAAGCTGCCCATCGTCGACGAGCAGGGCTATCTGAAAGGCCTCATCACCATCAAAGATATCGAAAAGAGCATCCAATACCCCAATTCCGCCCGCGATAAGAACGGCCGCCTGCTGGCAGGCGCCGCCGTGGGCAGGGCAGCCAACACCATGGAGCGCATCGCCGCCCTCGTCTCCGCCAAGGTCGACGTGGTGGTCGTGGATACGGCGCACGGGCATCAGCGGGGCGTGATCGAAGAGGTCAGCCAGATCAAGGCGAAGTTCCCGCACCTGACGCTCATCGCCGGCAACGTCGCCACGGCGGAAGCCACCAAGGCGCTCATCGACGCGGGCGCAGACGTAGTCAAAGTGGGCATCGGCCCCGGCTCCATCTGCACCACCCGCATCGTCGCCGGCATCGGCATGCCGCAGCTGACCGCCATCGTGGACTGCGCCGAACAGGCGGACAAGATGGGCAAGCGCATCATCGCCGACGGCGGCATCAAATACAGCGGCGACATCGTCAAGGCCATCGGCGCGGGCGCTTCCGTGGTCATGATCGGCAGCCTGTTCGCGGGCACGCTCGAAAGCCCGGGCGAGATCGAAATTTACCAGGGCCGCAACTTCAAGGTGTACCGCGGCATGGGCTCTCTGGGCGCCATGGCGGCGGGCGGCAACGACCGCTACTTTCAGGAAAGTTCCCGCAAGTTCGTGCCCGAAGGCGTCGAAGGGCGGGTGCCGTACAGGGGGCGGCTTGCCGACATCGTCTATCAGATGATGGGCGGCCTGCGCGCCGGCATGGGCTACTGCGGCATGCGCGACATCGAGGATATGCGCAAGAACGCGCGCTTCGTCCGCATCACCAACGCATCCCTCATCGAAAGCCACCCGCACGACATCTCCATCACCAAAGAATCCCCCAATTACAGTCCCAGAGGACTGTAAAATCAAACGGAATGTACCGCCGCGTGCGGTACATTCTTTCGTACAAGCGCTTTATTTGAATTTGGAAGGACATCTATGCAGCACGAAAGAGTTTTAGTATTGGATTTCGGCGGGCAGTACAACCAGCTGATCGCCCGCAGGGTGCGCGAGCAGGGGGTATACTGCGACCTTCTGCCCTGCGACATGAGCATCGAAAAGATCAAAGAATACGCGCCCATCGGCATCATCTTCACGGGCGGGCCCAACAGCGTGTACGAGGCGGGCGCGCCGCATATCGACGCGCGCATCTTCGATTTAGGCATCCCAGTGCTTGGCATCTGCTACGGCTGCCAGCTCATCGCCTATACGCTGGGTGGCGAGGTGGCGCATGCCGACACGCGCGAATACGGCAAAAGCAACATCATCTACGCGGGCAGCGCCCTGTTTGCGGGCATGCGGCGCGAAAACGTGTGCTGGATGAGCCATACCGACTACGTCAGCCGCGTCCCCGAAGGCTTTGCCGTCACCGCCATGACGGCGACCTGCCCCGCGGCGGCCTTTGAAGACGCCGCCCGCAATATCTACGGCATCCAGTTCCATGCCGAAGTGCACCACACCGCCGAGGGCGAAAAGATCCTGCACAACTTTTTGTACGGCGTGTGCGGGGCGAAGGGAGACTGGACGATGAAAAACTTCGTCTCCGAGCAGGTGGAAAAGCTGAAAGAAAAATTGGCGGGCAAAAAGGTGTTGTGCGCCATGAGCGGCGGGGTAGACAGCGCCGTCGCCGCCACCCTCGTGCACCGCGCCGCGGGAGATGACCTCACCTGCGTGTTCGTCGACCACGGCCTGCTGCGCAAGGGCGAGGCGGAAGAGGTCGTCTCCGTGTTCCGCGACGGGCTGGGCATGAACCTTGTCAAGGCGGACGCGGGCGAGCTGTTCCTTTCCAAGCTCAAGGGGGTATCCGATCCCGAGCGCAAGCGCAAGATCATCGGCGAAGAGTTCATCAAGGTGTTCGAGCAGGAGGCGAAAAAGATCGGCGCCGTCGATTATCTGGTGCAGGGCACCATCTATCCCGACGTCATCGAGAGCGGCAAGGGTGCTTCCGCCGTCATCAAAAGCCACCACAACGTGGGCGGCCTCCCTTCCGTGGTCGATTTTAAAGAGATCGTCGAGCCGCTGCGCGACCTGTTCAAAGACGAGGTGCGCCGCGTCGGTACAGAACTGGGGCTGCCCGATTCGGTGGTGCAGCGCCAGCCCTTCCCGGGGCCGGGGCTCGCCATCCGCATCATGGGGGAAGTGACCGAAGAAAAGCTCGCCACCTTGCGCGACGCCGACTATATCCTCCGCGAAGAGATCGCCAAGGCGGGGCTGGATCGCGACATCTGGCAGTACTTCGCCGTCGTCACCTCGACCAGCACCGTGGGGGTGATGGGCGACGCGCGCACTTACGAGCCCGTCATCGCCTTGCGCGCCGTGACCAGCGTCGACGCCATGACGGCGGACTGGGCGCGCATCCCGTACGACGTGCTGGAAAAGATCTCTTCCCGCATCATCAACGAGGTGGAGCACGCCAACCGCATCGTCTACGACATCACCTCCAAACCGCCCGCAACCATCGAGTGGGAATAAAACGAAGCACCGTAAAAACCCAGTGTTTATGCGGGTTTGCGGCGTTCGGAGAAGTCTTTTGATAACAATTTGATAACAGCCATACGAGAGCCATTATTCTTGCAGCCCAGTGGTTTATGAGTTACGGAATGATAAAAGGCGGCTTGTATAGCGAAAGAAATCCATATTACAAAGCCCTTAGCTGTGGGTAATTGCTCATGGAAAGGCTCACAGAGCAGATGAAACGGGCGCAGGGTATCACAGAACAGCTAAAGGCGGAAAATCAGATGGAATGGGTTTGCAGGATGAACAACATTCGCAGTAGGGCGGAGATTGTAAATGCAGAACTAATCTACAGTTAATACAATAGCGGGATGGTGACTTGCCATTCCGCTATTTTTTTGATTTAATTTGAGAACTACTCATATAAGCGTGAGTTAAACTTGAATTTTCGTTTGATTTGTGCTATAATACATTTATCCTTACGAATGGGGTAATGAAATGACTGTAAGCTATGATAAACTATGGAAACTGCTAATTGATAAGAAAATGAATCGAACTGACTTGAAGAATGCGGCAGGAGTCAGCTTTAATGTTCTTGCTAAAATGAGCCGCAATGAATTTGTATCATTGGAAAGTTTGTGTAAGATATGTTCTGTGTTGTCCTGTGATATTGGTGATGTAATGGAGTTTATAGAAAATGAGCCTGCTTGATTTTGCCATTCAAATTACGAAGAAATATATTGAACAGATGCCGAAGTCTCAGCGGAAAAAATACGGGCAGTTTTTTACGAGTAAAGAAACTGCGGTATTTATGGCTGAGTTATTTGAAGTGTCTGCAAATAGAGAGAAACTTCATATTCTTGACGCTGGAGCTGGTTCTGGCATATTGTCTGTTGCGTTAATTGAAAGATTACAAACGATACCCCGGCTACAGTATATACACTTAGTATGTTATGAAAACGATCCTCAAATCATTGAGTTGTTGAGAGCAAATCTTCAGTGGGTTTGTCAGCATTCTACATTAAGAGTTGACTATGAAATACGAGAAGATAACTATATTTTGAGTCAAATGTTAGAGTACAATGGAATGCTTGGTGCTGAACCTGATCCTCTTAAATATGATATGGTAATCGGTAATCCGCCTTATATGAAGATCGCAAAAGACGCTCCAGAGGCTAAAGCAATGCCGGATATTTGTTATGGTGCGCCCAATCTGTATTTCCTTTTTGCTGCTATGGGAATGTTTGATTTGTGTCCAAATGGCGAATTAGTATATATCATTCCTCGCTCTTGGACTTCGGGAGCATATTTCAAAAAATTTCGCCAGAAATTCTTGAAAGACGGAGTTTTAGAACATATTCACTTGTTTGTTAGTCGTGATAAGGTGTTCGAAAATGAGAGCGTCTTGCAGGAAACTATGATTATTAAAGTCAGAAAAGCAACGGCCATTCCCGAAAATGTCGTTATTACGACAACACAAAGCAACAAAGACTTTTCCAATAAAACAACTTTTGAAGCAGCGTACAATACTGTTGTTTCAGGAGAAGATAAGTATGTTTATTTGGTTACAAATGAACAAGAGGTAGAGACGCTTGAACTGCTGAACAGGTGGTCAAATACACTACCGAGCATTGGATTAAAGATGAAAACAGGCTTGACTGTCGATTTTAGAAACAGAGAAGCATTGCGTGATGTGGTGGAAGATCATGCTGTCCCGCTGTTCTACTCACAGCATATACAAGACGGGAAAGTTGTATTTCCTATTGGCAAAGAACACGAGTATATCGTTACTAATCAGGCAAGTCTGTTGCAACCGAATGCAAATTATCTTTTTGTAAAAAGATTTACTGCGAAAGAAGAACATCGGCGATTACAGTGCGGCGTATATCTTGCAAGGAAGTATCCTGATTATTCGAAAATCAGCACCCAAAATAAAATTAATTTTATTGGCGGCCTAAAAGAACTATCGGAATGTATTGTTTATGGGCTATATGTATTGTTTAATTCAACCTTTTATGATTGCTATTACAGAATCCTAAACGGTTCAACTCAAGTCAATTCGACAGAGATCAATTCTATGCCTGTACCGCCTTTGGAAAGCATAGAGCAAATGGGCAAAGCGCTGATTAAATCTCGTGATATGACAGAAGCGAGATGCGACCAAATTTTAAGGAGTTTCATTTATGAGCAAAATCGAGGGAGCAAGAGAGATACTAAAAGAATTGCAAGTGCCAGCTAAGCAGCAGGCGGATTTGTGCTGTTATGTTCTTTTGGCTATGGCAGATATAAAAGAAGATGATGAATGGTCGAGTGCCGTAAATGGTTGGATTCGCATTCACGATGTTATAACGTATACGAAGGAAAACTATGGCGTTGCCTATGCGGAAAATAGCCGAGAGACTTTTCGAAAGCAAGCTATGCACCATTTTAGGAATGCTGCGTTTATTGAGGATAATGGAAAAGCGACCAATAGCCCGAACTATCGCTATCGTCTGACCGATGAAATGCTCTCGCTTATTCGCTGTTTTGAAACAGAGCATTGGGAATCAGAAAAACAGAAATTTTTGCAATCTCATGAAACACTGATTGATCTGTATGCGTCTAAGCGTACAATGAGAAAAATGCCTGTGCGGATTAATGGAGAGAGTTTTACTTTTTCGCCTGGAAAGCATAATCAACTACAAAAGGCTATTATTGAGGAATTTGCGCCTCGATTTGCACCGAATACCGAGTGCCTTTATGTAGGGGATACCACGGAAAAAGATTTGGTTAAGAATGTAGAAAAGTTGCAAGAACTGGGATTTGCAATTACACTTCACGATAAAATACCAGATGTAGTCCTTTACTCTGAAGAAAAGAATTGGCTTTATTTTATCGAGTCTGTTACTTCTGTCGGGCCGATGGAACCTAAGAGGATTAAAGAGATTGAAGAAATGACAGAAGGCGTTACAGCGGGTAAAATTTATGTGACTGCATTCCTTGATTTTAAGACCTTTAAGAAATTTTCTGAAACACTCGCTTGGGAAACAGAGGTATGGATTGCAGATATGCCAGACCATATGATTCATTTGAATGGGGACAAGTTCTTAGGACCGAGAAAATAATGTAGAGGACTATTTTAGAATGAAGATACTTGATTTTATTGAAAAAACAAAATTAGCTGATAGAAGTGAGAGTGAGAAAGCAAAACTCCTTTGTTTCTTTCATTATAAAGAAACTGGCGAATCAGTTTTTTCAATGCCGTTAATTTCTAATTTATTCGTGCAGTGTGGGTTTAATGTTCCCAATAGTTCAAGATTAAAGACAAATTTAACTAAGGGAAAAGAAAAGGCTTTTGTTAACTCCAAGGGAAAGACTGCCACAATAGAGTTTATTCCAGCGATTTTCCAAAGCACGGAAAAAGAATATGCAGTTTTATGGGAAGATAACATTACTATTGATTCAGATAGTGAATTAATTGATGAACAAAAATTTGTAGGAAAGCGGAAATATTTAGATCAGTTAATTTATCAGATAAATCACTCTTATGCAAATAATTGTTACGATGCGGCGGCAGTTTTAATGCGAAGATTGTTTGAGGTTTTACTTGTCCTATCATATCAAAATTATGGAATAGATGATCAGATAAAGGACTCTACGGGAAAAGGATATATTATGCTTGATGGCATAGTTAAAAATGCTAAAAACAATCAAATATTAAAAATCTCACGTATTAAAAGTGAGTTCGACACATTCCGTATGGTTGGCAATTTTTCTGCACATAACATAACATATACAGCTGGAAAAAAAGACATAGATGATATTAAACTAAATTATCGGGTTATGCTCGAAGAATTATACAGCAAAGCGGGGTTAACAACTTAATGGAAGAGAAATCAGAAATTCGTGTAAAATTTGAAATCGGTGAAATCAAATTTGAAGCAGAAGGTTCTGCTGATTTGGTTGAAAGGGAAAGAAGTATTTTCAACAATACTCTTTTGCCAGCCGCTATTGACGCAATAGTACGCACTCGTAATGTGGCACGAAGTGCTCAATACATAGAGGCTCAAGATTCGCAGCAACCAGCTATTTTAACAACAACTAATACAGTTGCTTTGCCAGAGCAAGCTGTGGAAAATTCAACAACAGAATTTTCAAGGATGAGTCTTGCTTCTTTCGTGAAGTCAAAAGGAGCAGATGCACACTATGACTTTATTATCTGTGCTGTTTATTTTAATGAGAAGCGAAATGGTATTTCATCATTTTCCTCCGCTACTCTTAAAGATCTATATTCCGAAGCCAAAAAGCCTTTGCCCAATAATCTAAGTATGTCATTAAGCGAGTTGGTTAAAAAAGGATTAATTATGGAAGATGTTTCTGCAAAAGGATCAACTCCCAAAATATATGTTTTAACTTTAGAAGGAGAAGAAGCTATTAAAAATATGCATCCCGCAGAAACTAAAGAAAAGAAAACGTCATCTAAACCTCGAAAACAGCATCAAAAGGCGGATTCTCCATATGCTACAATCAACTGTGACGATTTGAACTTAAAACAGTATCCAGAAGTAAAATCTCTTAAAGATTTCAAAGAAAAGATGATACTCATCCTTTATATCATAACTAATGAGGGTAAAGGTGAATGGTTTACAACAACGGATGTTCTTTGCCTGATGACAGACATTTTTGGCGAATCGGCAACTAAAGATCAGGTTAATGGTGTGTTTAAAAGGGAAAAGAGATGGTTTAAATCTGAACATGTTGATGGGAATAATAAATTAGTCCGCAGGAAATTGCTTAACGAAGCAAAGGCATTTGCACAATCATTGGGAGTAGAGAATGTGTCAGAATGAAAGATTTTGAAGTGATTTAATCCCTGTATAAGAATTACACAAAAATTTATATACTATACTATTATCCACGCTAAGGAAGGCGAGTGTTATCAACACCGATAACAAACTGATAACATTAGCCCATATAGGCAGGATAATATGGATACATCAAATAATCAAAAGCACCACGAATACGACAAAGAATAATCTCTAAACAAAATTGATTAGGCTTTGTCGAGTGGGAGTGAATCAAAAAAGCAAAGCCACGGCCGCCCGACGCGCGCATTGGCGCGAATGCGGCGGGCCGTGGGCCTCTTTTTTGCAAGAGCAGGGCATTTAGCGGAAATTTTTGCTTCGCGCCCCTTTTTTATTTGCTTTTTTGAGGAAAATATTGTATACTATATCGGTAAATTGATTGCGAGAGCCGCTGAATGGTATGGCGTCAGCTTTTGAAGGCCTGTCGCGGTTCGCGCGAGAACTCATAAACATGCGAGAGTCGCCTAATGGTATGGCGTCAGCTTCCCAAGCTGATTCCCGCGGGTTCGATTCCCGTCTCTCGCTCCAAGCAAAAAGAACAGGCACTTCGCCTGTTCTTTTTGCATATGCCGAGGGGGCCCGGAACGGGGTTTCGGCAGATACCCGTCTCTCCAGAGCAAGGATAAGGGCGCATCTCGCACCCTTTCTGCACGTCTCGTGCTTCGGTCATTTACGTCTCAGTAAACTCCCTCGCACTCGCGTTTGAAAGTGCACGATCTGCAACCCTTCTGCTTGCTCCGGCTGGTAGAAAAAAGAACAGGCACCTTGCCTGTTCTTTTTCCATCTTCAAACCATTTTTTTCCAACTATTTTCAAAACTTTTCATTCTGCGAATAACTTTTTCATCAGTTCAAAGCCGTTTTCGATAAAGACGCCCGTCTGTTTGGCGCTGTCTTCGTCATAGGCGGCGGCAGTCGCGCCCCCTGCGGCTCCGCTCAATGCCGCGCCGCTGTCATACAGCAGATAGGGCACGGGGTCGGAAACATGGGTGCGCACGGCGATGGGCGTGGGGTGGTCGGGGCAGATGAGCATGCGGAAGCGCTCGCCCGCGGCGTAAAGACCCTCGCACAGCCGTGCGACGACTTTCGCGTCGATCTGTTCGATGGAATAGATCTTATGCGCCACGTCGCCCTGGTGCCCGCACTCGTCGGGCGCTTCCATGTGGATATACACAAAGTCAAGCCCGCCCAAAAGCGCCTCTAAGGCGGCGTCTGCCTTGCCAGCAAAGTTAGTGTCGTAATTGCCGGTGGCGCCTGGCACTTCGATGATTCGCATGCCCGCCAAAATGCCGATGCCCTTGACGAGGTCTACCGCCGAAATGACGCCGCCCCGCTTGCCGAACTTTTCAGAAAAGTTTTCCAGGGCGGGTTTTGTGCCTTCCCCCCAAAACCAGACGGAATTGGCGGGGCGCTTGCCGGCGGTGATGCGGGCGCGGTTGACGGGGTGATCCTGCAAAAGCCGAGCCGAGCGCTTCATCATATCCAGATAGAATTCGCCCATCGGCCCTTTCGGCAGAAAAGTTTTGACAGGTCTCCCCGAAATGTCGTGCGGGGGCGTGAGTTCGTGCCCCGTTTGGCCGTCGCTTACCACCAGGCAGTGGCGGTAGCTGACGCCCGCGTACAGGCGGCAGCGCTCGCTGTCGAAATGCTTTTTAAGGAATTCGACCAGTTCGCGCGCCTCGGCGGTGGAGATCTCGCCGGCGCTGTAATCGATCATGGTCTTGTCTTCATACTTTTCCTCGTCCGAAAGGGTGACGAGGTTGCAGCGCAGGGTCACGTCGGTATCTTTCAGATCGATGCCGATGGAGACCGCCTCGAGGGGAGAGCGGCCGGTGTAGCAGGTGTGCGGGTCGTACCCCATCACCGAAAGGTTGGCAACGTCGCTGCCGGGCTTGAACCCGGCGGGCACGGTGCGGCAGAGGCCGACTTCCGCGCTCTTTGCCAGGGCGTCGATGTGCGGCTTATCGGCCGCCTGCAAGGGCGTCTTGCCGCCCAGCTGTTCAAGGGGCCAATCGGCCATGCCGTCGCCCAAAACTACGATGTATTTCATGTTCAGTCTCCCGTTTATTTTTTGAATGGAAAGGGTTGCGCCGCGGGGGCAGCTCGCGGCAGCCGCTTGATGGATGCCCGTCACAGCTGCCAGTCGATGGGCGCCTCGCCGTGGGCGGCAAGGTATGCGTTCGCCTTTTTGAAGTGCCCGCATCCGAAAAACCCGTTGTACGCCGAAAGGGGGGAAGGGTGCGCGCATTCGAGCACGAGGTGTCGGCGCGCGTCGATGAGCGGCTTTTTCGAGCGGGCGTTGGCGCCCCAAAGGATGAACACGACGTGCTCCCGCCGCTCGCTGACGATGCGGATGACGTTGTCGGTAAACCACGTCCAGCCGCAGTCTTTGTGCGAATTGGCCTGGTGCGCGCGCACGGTCAAGGCCGTGTTCAGCAGCAGCACGCCTTCTTTGGCCCACTTGGTCAGATCGCCCGAGCGGGGCAGGGTGCAGCCCAGCTCGTCGTGCAGTTCTTTGAAGATGTTTACAAGCGAAGGGGGCATGGGCACGCCCTCCTGCACCGAAAAGCACAGCCCGTGCGCCTGCCCCTCGTTGTGGTAGGGGTCCTGCCCCAAGATCACCGCCTTCACCTGCGGGAGAGGGGTCAGCTTGAAGCAGTTGTAGATGTCGTACATGTCGGGGTAGACGACGTGGTGCGTATACTCGCGCTTCAAAAATTCGCGGATCTTTTTATAATTTTCGTCTTGGAAGAGGGGCGCGAGCGCCTCGTCCCAGCCGCCGCCCAGCGCGATCATGCCCCCGCCTCCGCGGAGAGCCCCGCTTCTAAGGCGATCTCGTCTTCGCTCTGCCCGTGCAGCAGGGCGAGATAGCGCGTCAATTCCGTTTTCGCGCCCGCAAGGTCGTGCTCTAAATAATTGCCGCACTCCTCGCGGTGAGAGCCGGGCACTTCGTCCATCCCCAGGCAGGCGACGATGGCTAAGAGCACCGCCTCGCGCGCCTCGCGGTAGGCAAGGCCCTCCGTCAGCAGGTAAAACCCGGTGCGGCAGCCCATGGGGCCGAAGTAGAGGACGTGCTCCTTCTTTTCGCCGTTCCGCAGCGCCGTCGCCATCATGTGCTCGATGCTGTGCAGCGCCCCCTGGGCGATAAAGTCGCCCGCATTGGGCTTTTTGAACCTGAGGTCGAGGGTGAGCACGCCCTTCTGCACCCCCGAAAAGTGCAGCCCGGGCTGCAGCTTGTCGTGATCTTTTTGGAAGGAAGGGATCTTATTCATTCGTATAGGCTCCTTGCAGGATGGCAGGCATGTTGTCGCGCAGCGCCGCCAGGGCGATGCGCAGGTTTTCGGCATATTCGCGCGGGCTGTTCTCGGCGGCGTTGTCGGAAATGGTCTTATACAGGCGGCAGGGCACCCCCGCCGCATAGGCGACGTGCGCCACGGCAGCTCCCTCCATATCCGTCACGTCCGCCCCGAGTTCGGCAAGCAGCGCCGCGTCCTTGCCCGTAGCGAACTTGTCCGCCGAGGCGAGGGTGCCGCAGGGGAAGCGTTCGTCTATATCCAAAGGGAAGTAGGGCGTTTGGTATTCGTTGAGGGTGCCGACAGGCATGCCGTTGATGGCGGAAAGGTCAAAGTCGTACTGCACGGCGCGGCGCATGCACAGCAGCGCGCCGATGTGTGCCTGCGCCGTGATGCCCCCCGCCGCCCCGAAGCCGAGCAGCCTGTCCGCGCCCAGCGTCAGGGCGAGCATGGCGGCGGCCGCCGCGTTCGATTTGCCGATGCCCGAAAGGATGAGGAGGAAGGGAACGCCGAACGCCTCGCCTTCCCACACCCGCTTGCCGTGTTCGGTATAACTCTGTTCGATCTGTGCAGAAGAGAGCAGGGTATCCGCCTCGTTCTGCATCGCCGCGATGATGGCTAACATAAGCACCTCCGTGTTCACTTCCTGTTTACTTTCTATTCACTTCCTATATTTTACCACAACTTTGCCGCCGTTTGCAAATTTTCGGAATAGAAAATCGGCCTCCCGTGCATAATATTTCCAAAATCAGGAGGAACTGCCATGAATCCATTCCAAGAAAAGGCAAAAGACATCGAAAAGACATACAAGAGCTGGAAGAGCATCAACGTCCGCCCGTACGATAAAGAGACGGTCGACCCCTACACGCGCGTGCGCGTCATCCTCATGAACGGCACCGAGTTCGAGGCGGTCTGGAACACCTCCCGCTACAACCGCCATTGCACCAACAATGACGTCCGCCGCGCCATGGCGCTCATCCGCCGCGGCGAACAGCAGCAGCAAAAGCGCATCGCCAACTTAAAGCCCATCAACGAGAGCATTTTAGAGCATACCATCGGCTACGAACAGCTGGCGGTAGACCTCACCGCCATCCTCGCCCAGCGGGAAAAGGACGCGAACGTCAAGCACCAGATGGACTTCGCCCTGCTGGAAGATTTCGACCACCTGTACCGCTATGCCGACCTGTTGGACTTCGAGCGCGGCATCCACGCCGAAAAGCTGGTAGGGAGCTATACCGAGATCATGCCCGGCCGCCCCACCGTCGCCGAGGCGCGCGCCCCGCAGGACGACATCCGCTTCTATATCAACAACTACCGCAGCGACCCCGTCACCCGCCTGAACATCGCCATCATCACCGCCGCCGAACAGCAGACGATGAACTATTACCTCAACGTCGCCAACCTGCATGATACGGAGCTGGGCAGAAAGCTGTATTCCGAGATCGCCATGATCGAAGAACAGCACGTCACCGGCTACGGCTCCCTCTCCGATCCCACCTCCGACATGTTCGAGTGCATGGTCATGCACGAATACACCGAGTGCTACCTGTACTGGAGCTGCTATAAAGACGAGACGGACGAGCGCATCAAGCAGCTGTGGCTGATGCATTTTGAAGAAGAGCTCTCGCACCTGCACGCCGCCGTGCGCCTGTTGGAAAAGTACAACGGCAAGTGCTGGGAACAGCTGTTCCCCGAAGGGGGCGAATTCCCGCAGCTGCTCGCCTTTTCCGAACAGAAGTCGTATATCCGCGAAGTGCTCAAGAGCGTGCGCCTGACGGGCAACGCCGAATCGTATGCGGAGGTAGACAGCCTGCCCGACAACTTCCGCTTCTTCTCCTACAACCGCGCCGTGCAGGGGAACGTGAAGGGGCTTGCCAGCCACGTCGTCATCGAAGAAACGATCAAAAAATTCGGCAAAGACTACCGTGTGGAAGACAAGGCGCACCCCGTCCGCGCCCTCGCCGACCATCGGTCGGTCAATGCAGACGTCGCCCGCGTCAAGGGGGCGTAATGCAGGGGCCCGAAAGGGGAAGCGCTTGTTTTTTTGGTTTTGAATGAACATTGCGCCCTTCGCCCGCAAAGGGCCGAAGTTCGCCGCCGGCCGAAGCGCCGCGCCCTCCGCCCGCAATGGGCGGGGGCGCTTTTGCCTGCCTTTTGCCCGTTCGCAGCGGACGGCTGTGTTTTTGGCAGCCTTCCGCCCGTGTGCGCGGCATAACCGTCCCGTTCATATGTATTTACTGCGTTTTTCGCGCTTGAATATGTCAAAAACGAAAATAAACTGCGCGCGTGTGCTTGCGTCCGCCCGAAAAGTGTGGTATAATTTTTATAAGGGCAATTTTTGCCGCTTTCTGCAAGACGTAAAGGATGTTTTGCCGCCGCCTGCGGTTTTGGCCGATGCATTTTTTGCCCCCTCCGCATATATTGAATGCAGGGGGGAGGCGAGATATGCAGCCATGCAGGGCGGTCATCCGTTTAGATGCGATCCGCGGGAACGCGGCGCTTTTGCGCGCCAAGGCGGCGGGCGCGAAGCTGTGCGCCGTCGTCAAGGCGGATGCCTACGGCCACGGCGGGGCGATGGTCTGCCAGGCGCTCGCGGGCGTTGCCGACTGTTTTGCCGTGGCGCTCGTCGAAGAGGGGGTGCGCCTGCGCCTTGCGGGCATTTCCGCCGATATCCTTGTGCTCGTGCCGCCCTTATCCATAGAAGAAGCGGTGCGCGCCGCCCTGTACGGGTTGACCGTATCCGTCGGAGACGGGCAGGATATCGCGCTCGTTTCCCGCGCTTTGGCGGGGCGGGGGCTGACTGTCCGCGTGCACTTGCAGGTGAACACGGGCATGAATCGCTTCGGCTTTGAAGAAGCTCCCTTTGCCGCCCTGTGCGGAGAGGGCCTGCCCCCGTGCATGCGTGCGGAGGGCGTCTATTCGCACTTTTACGCCCCGCACGACGCCGCCGTCACGCGGGAACAGTTTTCCCGCTTCTGCGCCTTCCGCGCCCGCGCGGAACAGGCGTTCGGCCGCCTGACCGCGCACATCGCCGCCACGGGCGGCGTGCTGGCGGCGGAAGGGTACTGTCTGGATCTGGTTCGCCCCGGCATCGGCCTGTACGGCTATGCCCCGCAGGGCTTTGCCCGCGGCGGGCTGCGCCCCGCCATGCGCGTATACGCGCAGGTGGCGGCAAACCGCATCTATCGGGGCGGCGGCATGGGCTATCGCTCTCTGCGGCCGCGCGGCGATGCGCTGGCGGTGGTGCGCTGCGGCTATGCCGACGGGTTTTTCCGCCGCGGCAGGCTGTGCATGGACGCCGCCGTGGAAGAGTCGCCGCGGAAGAAATACGAGCGCGTCTGCGTCCTTTCCGACGCCGACGAATGCGCGCGCGCGTGCGGCACCATCTCGTACGAGGTGCTGGTGCGGGCGGCGGCGCGGGCGGAGAGGGTATATGTGAATGGATAAAGGAGAATGGCGCCGCACGATGAAGGCGCTGCGGGCGGCGGCTGCGGACCGCGCCGCGCGCGATGCGGCCATCTGTACAAACCTTCTGTCGCTGCCGCAGTTTTGCGGGGCGCGGAATATATTGCTGTACCGCCCCGTGGGCACGGAGGCTTCTCCCCTCGCCGCGGCGGAACAGCTGCAAAGGAGGGGCAAAAATATCTTCTATCCCCGCGTTTTGGGGAAAGAGATGCTGCCCGTGCGCGATCGGGGCCTCGGCTTTGCCGCCGGCGCCTTCGGCATTCAAGAGCCCATAGGCGAAGCGGAAGACGTTCTGCCCGATATCGTCGTTTTGCCCATGCTGGCGGCGGACAGGCAGCTGTATCGCCTCGGCTACGGGGGCGGATATTACGACAGATACCTGGCGCGGCGGCCGCAGGCGCTTCGCATCGGCATCTGTTATAGCTTTCAGCTGGTAGACAGGCTCCCCGCCGAGCCGCACGATCTGCCGCTGCACATACTCGTCACCGACGGGGAGACGCTCTTTTCTCCGTCATATCAATGGAGGGATCATGAAAGTACTCAAAGCTTTCGCCTGGGAGATCGCTGAAACCTTGCGCCGCGCCGTGACACCGTTTTTCATCAGCATGATGGTCGGCATGGTCATGCTGGCGCTTTTAGGCATCGAGATACCCGCCTTTTCGGGCATCGTCAACGTGCTTTTGGCGGCGGGCGATCTGGTGCTGATGTTCTTTTTGCTGATGGGCATCGGCGAATTTGCAGGGAAGATGAAGGCTGCCGGGCAACTGAAAGACCCCGGCTTTGCCGAAGGCAAGTCGGCAGGCGATAAGGGCGTGGGCAAATACCGCCCCTGTAAGGAATACCGCCCGTATAAGGGCTTTGTCATCGGCGCCGTCGCCTGTATCATCCCCGCCGTGCTCATCGTCGTCGGCGGCGTGACGGGCAGCAGCGGCGTGCGCTTTGCCATGATGATCGTCTGCGGCTGGGCGTACATCCCCGTGTACGGCATCCGCAATCTGACGGGCATCTCGCAGGGGCTGTCGGGCGAGGCGCTCAACGCCTATGCCGCGGACGCCGCGGGCCTGTGGCCGGGCTTTATCATACTGGCGCTGCTCATCGTCGTCTGCGGCGTCGCCTACATAGTCGGCGGCAGAAAGGAAGAGATGCGGCAACTGCAGCTGCAAAGGCAGAGCGAGACCATGGAAAAGATCGAAAAATTCCGCAGCGGCAAGCGCTCGCAGGAATACGCCGAGCGGAAAGGGGAGAAAAAGCAGTGAGGATCGTCGGCGGAAAGTACCGCGGGCGGGTGCTGGCGGCTTTCAAGGGGAAGGAAGTGCGCCCCACTTCCGACCGCGCCAAAGAGGCGCTGTTCAATATCCTCGCCCCCGAGATCAGCGGGGCAAACGTGCTCGATTTATTCTGCGGCACGGGCGGCATCGGGCTGGAAGCGCTCTCGCGCGGGGCAGACCTGGTCGTATTCAACGACGTCTCCAAAGACAGCCTCGCCATCCTGCGCAAAAACCTGTCGCTGCTGCGCGCGGACGCCAAGGTGTACAACCTCGACTACCGCGAACTTCTCGACAGTATCGACATCACCTTTGACGTCATCTACATCGACCCGCCGTATAAGAGCGGCTGCGGAGAAGACGCCCTCCGCCGCATCGCCGCGCGCGGGCTGCTCAATACGGGCGGCGTCGCGGTGCTGGAATCGGATAAGCCCTTTGAAGGGGAGATCGAAAACCTCGTCCGCTATGACGAGCGCAGGTACGGCATCGCCCATCTCACCTTTTTTACCCCCGATTAACAGGAGGACCCCGCATGAAAAAGTGCGTATTTGCGGGCACGTTCGACCCGCCCACGCTGGGGCATAAAGACATCGTCCTCAAATGCCTCGAACTGTTCGACGAGGTCATCGTCGCCATCCTCATCAATCCCAATAAAAAGCCGCTGTTTTCGGAAGAGGCGCGCCTTTCCATGCTGAAAAAGGTGTTCGCGTCCTATAAAAACGTGCGCGTGCTCTCCTACGACGGGCTGACCGTCGATCTTTTGCGGCGCGAGGGCGCCCGCTTTTACGTGCGCGGCATCCGCAACGGCAGCGATTACGACTACGAGGCGCTGCTCAACTACATCAACACCGATATGTATCCGGAGATGATCACGGTGTTCCTGCCCACGCGGCAGGAGTACCTGCACATCAGCTCGACGCTGGTCAAAGACGCATTGCGCTTCCATAAAAGCGTCGATGCCTACGTCCCGGAAGAGATCAGGGGGGATCTGATAATACACTTGCAAGAAGAGGCGAACAAACATGTTTAAGAGAGAAGAACTCATCCCCGCTGCGGAAGAAATTTTGGCGGAAGTGCCGCTGCCGCAGGAACTCAAAAAGATCAAAGCCGAGCGCGACGCGCTGGCGTCGCAGGTCATCCGCGGCGAAACGGACAAGCTGCTCGTCATCGTCGGGCCCTGCTCGGCGCACGAGAGCGAGCCCGTGCTCGACTATGTGGAACGGCTCGGCAAACTCAACGAAAAGGTCAAAGACCGCGTCGTCATCGTGCCGCGCATCTACACCAACAAGCCGCGCACCAAGGGCGTGGGGTACAAGGGCATGTTCACCCAGCCCGACCCGCGCAGCAAAGAGGACATCCTGAAGGGCATCCTCACCATCCGCCGTCTGCATATCGACGCCATCGGCGCCAGCGGGCTTTCGGCGGCAGACGAGATGCTGTATCCCGAAAACTACGCCTATCTCGAAGACCTGCTCACCTATATCGCCGTGGGCGCGCGCTCGAGCGAGAACCAGATGCACCGCCTGGTCGCCAGCGGCATCGACCTGCCCGTGGGCATCAAAAACCCCATGAGCGGCTCGGTGCCCGTGCTCATCAACTCCATCTATGCGGCGCAGAGCCCCGGGCAGGTGTTCAAATATCAGAACTACCAGGTGCGCACTACCGGCAACGAGTTGGCGCACGCGGTGCTGCGCGGCGCGGTGGACGGCTACGGCAACGACATCCCCAATTTCCATTACGAAACGGTGATGAAGGTGGTGGAAGGGTATTCGCGCACCGGTCTGAAAAACCCCGCCATCATCATCGACACCAACCACTCCAATTCGGGCAAGCAGTTCAAGCAGCAGATCCGCATCGTCGAAGAGGTGCTCAACAACCGCCTGTACGATAAAGACTTCAAACAGTACGTCAAGGGCTTCATGATCGAGAGCTTTATCGAAGAGGGGAACCAGAAAGAGGACGTCGTCTACGGCAAGTCGATCACCGACCCCTGCCTCGGCTGGGCGGATACCGAGCGGCTGATCCTCGACATCGCCGAAAAAGTATAAACGGAGGCAGGTATGCGCGAGAGAGTCAGTTATCTCGGCCCGGAGGGGAGCTATTCTTCCCTGGCGGCAAAAATGCTGGCGCCAAAGGCGGAGCAGGTCGCCTGCCGCAGCTTTTACGCCGCTGTGGAGGCGCTGCTGGCAGGCGAAGTCGGCTGCGCCGTGCTGCCGGTGGAAAACACCCTGCAGGGCGCGGTGACGCAGAATTTAGACCTCTTGTATTCGCACGCAGACCTGTACGCCGTGTGCGAGTATGTGCTGAAGATCGAGCACCGCCTGATCGCCAAAGAGGGGACGCAGCTTTCGCAGGTTCGCCGCCTGTATTCGCACGAACAGGCCATCTTGCAGTGCGGCAGGTTCATCTCCAATTATTTGCCGCAGGCGGAGATCGTGTATACCGATTCCACCATGCAGAGCGTTTCCCGCATCCGCGAGGCGGGGGATGCGGGCATCGTCGGCTCGCACGTCTGCGCCCCGGGGCTGGCGTTCGTGGGCGAAAACATCGCCGACGAGCCGAAAAACTTCACCCATTTCCTCCTCATCAAAAAGGGGAAAGAACATCTGCCCGCATCGAGCGAGTACGTGTACTTTGCCGCCACCTGCCCGCACGAGCCGGGGGCGCTCTTAAAGATGCTGCAGATCCTTTCGGTGTACGACCTGAACATGACCAAGATCGAGTCCCGCCCCATCAAAAATTCGCCGGGCGAGTACTGCTTTTTCATCGAATTCAAGGGCGACATCGCCGCCAAATATGTGCGCTTCGCCTTAGACAGATTGTCCGAATACACCAAAAATTTCAAACTGCTGGGCTGTTATTGAGCGTTTGCACAGTACTATGCGCGGCATAGACCGCCGCAAACGGCCGCCTGCGGCAGGTAAAAGCGGCCGCGGCAATATAGACGGGAGGGAGAAGAGATATGCGTAAAAAACTCGGCTTTGCCCTGGGGGCGGGCGGCGCGCGCGGCGTGGCGCACATCGGCTTTTTGCAGGCGATGGACGAAGAGGGCATCCGCCCCGACTTTATTTCCGGCTCTTCGATGGGCAGCATCGTCGGCGCCTGCTATGCCAAGGGCATGACCCCGGAAGAAATGCGCGCCATCGCCGGTAAACTCAAGGCGGGCGACATCATCGACTTCGACCTCATGCCGCTGACAAAGCTGGGATTGATGAAGTGGACCAAGGTGCGGCGGATGATGTCCAAATTTTTGGAAGACTGCACTTTCGACCGGCTGGATATTCCCTTCTGCTGCGTCGCCGTCGATATCAAGAGCGGCAAGCTCAAGACCTTCCGCGAGGGCGGTGTCGTCGACGCGGTGCTCGCTTCCAGCTCCATGCCCACGGTGTTCAGGCCGGTGGAAAAAGACGGGATGCAGCTCATCGACGGCAGCGTGCTCTGCCGCGTGCCCGTGCGGCAGGTCAAGCACCTGGGGGCGGAAGTCGTGGTCGCGGTCGATGTGCTCGGCCAGTGCGCCCATGTGGAAAAGGTGCCCAACGTCTTTTCGCTCATCATGCGCATCTATGACATCATGGACGCGCGCAGCGCCCTCGAAGAGCGCCGCCGCTGCCGCCATGCGGGCGACTTATGGCTGGAACCGGACATGGGCGAAGTGTCGCAGTACGCCGTCAAGTATTACGAGGTCGCCTACGAGGCGGGCTATCAGCTGGGCAAAGAGAACGCCGCCGCCATCCGCGCCCTGGCGGGCATCGAAGAGGGCGAAAAGCGCCCCGCACAGCTGCCCGCAGGCGCTTTGCAGGCCGACAAGCAAACGGATAAACACAAAGCCGCCGCGGGGCAAACAAACACAGCCGCCGCAGGCGATACGGACAAAGGCAAAGCCGCGGGCAATATCGCCGCCGCGGGCAAAGAAGGTGCGTAAGGGATGGACCTGTTCGATCTGAACAACAACGAGAGCGACGCGCGGCCGCTTGCCGACAAGATGCGCGCCAACAATTTAGACGACTTCATCGGCCAGAGCCACATCGTGGCGGAGGGGAGCCTCTTGCGCCGCGCCATCAAGCTGGACAGGCTGGGCAGCTGCATCTTCTGGGGCCCGCCCGGCTGCGGCAAGACCACCCTCGCCAACATCATCGCCCAGACCACGCACGGCAACTTCATCAAACTCAACGCCGTGCAGAGCGGCGTCGCCGACGTCAAAAAGGCGGTGGAAGAGGCGCGCAATTCCCTCAAACTGTACGGCAAGCGCACCTACCTGCTGCTGGACGAGTGCCACCGCTTCAACAAGACGCAGTCCGATTCGCTTTTGCCCGCCATCGAACAGGGCACCATCGTCTTTATCGGCTCCACGACGGAAAACCCGTATGCCTCCATGACGCCCGCCATCGTCTCCCGCTGCCGCGTGTTTGAATTTCACCGCCTCTCCGATGCGGACATCGAGGGGGCGCTGCACAAGGCGCTCATCTCCCGCAAGGGCCTGCAGGCGTACCATGCGCAGGTGGACGAAGAGGCGATCTCTCACATCGCCCGCATGGCGGCGGGGGACCTGCGCACGGCGTACAACGCCTTAGAGCTGGCGGTGCTCACCACGCCTCCGGGTGAAGACGGCGTCATCCGCGTCACCCTTGCCGACGCCGAGCAGTCCATCCAGCGCAAGGCGCTCTCCTACAACGAGGACGTGTATTACGACCTCCTCTCCGCCTTCTGCAAGAGCCTGCGCGGCAGCGACGCGAACGCGGCGCTCTACTACGCCTTCCGCCTCATCGAGGGCGGGTGCGACCCGCTCGTCATCTTCCGCCGCCTCATCGTGCATTCGTGCGAAGACGTGGGCATGGCAGACCCGAACGCGCTGGTGGTGGCGGCGTCCGCCCTGACCGCGTTTGAAAAGATCGGCGCCCCCGAAGGGCTCATTCCCTTGAGCAGCGCCATCATCTACGTCTGCGAGGCGGAAAAGTCCAATTCCGTCATCCTGGCGATGGACGCCGCCAAGCGCGCCGCCCGCGAAGTGCGCGACGACAATATCCCGCCCTATCTCAAAGACAATTCCTTCGGCGATCGAGACGCCAAGGCGCAGAGCAAGAATTACAAGTACCCGCACAACTACGGCGGCTGGGTGCGGCAGCAGTACCTGCCCGACTCCCTCAAAGACGAAGTCTTCTACCGCCCGCAGGGGAGAGGGTTTGAAAAGACGGTCGCCGAAGTGCGCCGCCGCAAGGGCATGCCCGACGATACCCGCACCGATCCGCCCCAAGACATCCCGCACCCGTAAGGGGCTTTTCGATCGCGCATCCGCAAAGAACCTCCTCGTTCCCGCACCCGCTCGCACCCGCAGTGTGCCGTTCACTCCCGCACCCGCAGGGCAGCCTCTCCATTCCATATATAGAAATAGAAAAAGAAACAAGCCCGGCGTTTGCCGGGCTTGCCGTATTGTTCGGGAGGATCATTCCTCCGTCTTTTCCTGCTTCATGCACGAGGCGACGATGGTGACGGCGATGCAGGCGATAAAGGCGATGACGGCGGCGAAGAAGATGCCGTCCAGGGCGAAGAATCCCTGCTGCGGGTCGACCAGTATGTCCATGCGGAATTCCACTTCCAGCACCAAAAAGTGATAGAAGGCGAACATATAGCAGGCATAGGAGAGGATATAGAGGAAGCGCAGGCGGAACAGGGCGGCCAGGGCGAACACGACGATGCCCGCGATCAGCCCGGCGACTACCCAGCCCGTAAAGTACATGCTGTTCATGGCAAGGTAGATGAACAGGGTGACGAGCGCCAGCAGCGCGCCCGCCGCGCCGACGTAAAAGCCGGAGCGCTTGTTTTGCATGATCTGTTTGATATTCATTGTATTCACCTCGCTTTACGCTTGCGCGCCCTTGCGGTTTTTGATGCAGGCTATGATGAAGAGCACTGCGCCCGCCGCCGCGAGCACGCCTACCACGGCATCTGCCGCATATACGCAGATCTGCCATGCGGGAGTAATGGTGACGACGCGGTCGGAAGAGGAGATGCCGTTCACGGCCGTGCTGTTGACGTACGCATACAAGAAGTTATGGCAGGAATTGCGCAGGTTGGCCAGCAGCTTGTTGTCTTCCTGTGCCCATTCCTGGATGAGGGGAACCAGCCAGTCGCCGGAAGAGAGCCAGGTGTCGTTGCCCGCTTCCACGCCGATGGAGACGTCCATCCAGTTGCGGTTTGCCATCACGGCGTCCGTATGCACGACGCCGACAAAGCCCCATTCGTCGCGGAGCACGTTCTGCAGCAGCTCTCTGTGCGCGCCCGCCCAGCGGCAGCCGATGCGGTTGAAGGAAGTCATCACCGCCGTGGCGCCGCCGTCTTCCACCGCGTACTGGAAGCCCTTCAAGAAGATCTCGCGGATGGCCTGCTCGGTGGCGAAGGTGGCGACCGACTGGCGGTAGGTCTCGAAGTCGTTGAGGGCAAAGTGCTTGATGTAGCAGCACAGGCCCATGCTCTGGGCGGCGGCAACTTCTTTTGCTGCCATCATGCCGGAGAGGAAGCCGTCTTCCGAATAGTACTCGAAGTTACGGCCGCTGTAGGGGGTGCGGTGGATGTTCATGGCGGGGCCGTACCAGCCGCTGATGCGCGCGCCGTCGATGCGCAGCGCGTCTTCGCCCATCGAGATGCCGATGTCGTGCATGATCTGGGTGTTGAAGGTGGAAGCCATCACGGGTTCCGAGGTATAGGCGACGGTGGCAGAGCCTGCATAGGTGCCCTTGATGCCCTGCGGGCCGTCTGCCTGCACGGTGGCGGGCAGGCTGATGGAGTCGATGGCCTGGGTGCCGTAGCCGCCGTGGCCGACGATCTCCGCCATCTCTTCCAGGGTCAGCTGGTCGAGGATGTCTTCCCACAGCGGGTCGTCGTACTCTCTGCCGCGCATCATCACGATGCTGTATTGGGTTTCGGTGGAGCCCGTCGTCACTTTTTCGACGCTGTTGTCCTTTTCATAATTGAACTGCAGGTCTTGGATCATCTCGTCGGTGGCGGTCAGCTCGTCATAAGAGGTAGGGAAGGTGCCCTGCCAGTCGTTTCTCGTAAGGTAAGTGACGAGCCCGTCGCCGTAGTAGTTGAGGTCTGCCGAATCGAACTGATTGGTGATCTTCACGCCCGTATTGGCTTCCGAATAGGCATAGCTCGTGTTGTCCGTGGCGTCGATGTCGAAGGAATACGCCTTGTCTTTATCGCCGTCGTAGTCCATGCCGTCGGAAGTGTCGTATCCCTTGGCGGCGAGGATGTTGTTGAGTGCGTCGTGCGCGTCCGAACCGATGGCGAGGTAGTAGGTGCCTTGTTCGAGGATGTACGTCTTGTTGACGGCGGCGTCGAAGGCGGTTAGCTCTTTGCGCTCCACCGTCACTTCCACCGTCTCGCTCTGGTCGGGCTGCAGAATTTCCGTCTTGCCGAAGCCGACCAGCTGCACGGCGGATTTTTCGATGCTGTTTTCGCGGTCGAAGTCGGTGTACGGCTGCTGGCCGTAGACCTGCACCACCTCTTTGCCCGCCACGTCGCCCGTGTTGGTCACCTGCACGCGCAGGGTATAGGTATCCGTGGCGCGGTCGTAGTCCACGCCCAAAAGTTCCTGGGTGAAGGTAGTGTACGAGAGGCCGTAGCCGAAGGTGTAGTTGACTTCTTCATTGTAATTCCAGCTGTCGCCCGAAGACATGTAGATGCCCGCGTCGCCGTCGGCGTTGCCCTGCCCGAGCACGGCGTCTTCGTACCTGGTCTCATAATATTTATAGCCGACGTAGATGCCTTCCTTTTCCACCATGTAGTGGATGGCGTAGCGCACGCGGGTCAGATCGCCGGGCGCGCCGTCGATGGTCACGCCGCCCACCGTGCCCGTCTCGGGGTCGGCGTTGGCGTAGGTGTAGGCGCCGAAGTTCTGCATGGCGGGGGAAGAGAGCGAGCTGGCGGCATAGGTGTCCACAAACTTGCCCGAGGGGTTGATGTCGCCGCAGAGGATCTTGGCGACGGAGTTCATGCCGTACTGGCCGGGGCCGCCGATCCACAGGCAGGCGTCGATGCCGTAGGCGGGGTCGTCGATCCAGTCGAGCGCCATGGCGTTGGAAGAGTTGATGAGCACCACCGTGGTATCGAAGTTGAGGCTTGCGACGTATTTTAAAAGCTCCTTCTCTTCTTCCTGCAATTCAAAATAGGCATAGCCGTCGCTGAACTCGCCGAACGCGAGGTCGCTGCCTTCGCCGCCGCTGCGGCCGATGGTGACGATGGCCAGATCGTCGTAGCCGTCATACGAGATGCCGGAGCTGCGCACGGTATCGGTGGGGATCTCGGCGATGCGCGTCAGGCCGGGCACCGCGTCGAACTCGGCGAACATGCCGGGCGTGGAGCGGTTCATGCCCGCGTCTTTGAGCTCCTGGATGCGTTCGTTGTACCAGTCGAGCATGGGCTGATTGACCTTGAACCCTGCTTCCGTCAGTGCCTTGCCCATGGTGGCGGCGTTGGCCGTATCCACCTGGCCCGAGCCCGTGCCGCCGTAGATGATATCCGCAGACGAGCGGCCGAAGGTGGTCACGCCGATGCCCTTGGCAACGGGCAGGGCGCCGTTGTTCATGACCAGCACGCTGCCTTCGCCCTGGATCTGTTCGCACAGCTCTATCTGCCACTGCGTCAGCTCGTCGTCGCTGTCAAAATTGCTCTTGTAGTATTCGGTATCTTCGTCTGTGTCTTCGTTCTTGATGACGACGCTGGTAGAAATGCCCAGCTCTTTGTTGATCATACTCGCGTATGAGTCGGCAAAGTGCGTGCCTACCAGCAGGATGCACAGCAGAAACGAAAATACACCGGTCAAAATAGACCATAGTCTTGTGTTCCGGATGATCTTCATGATCCGTCCTCCCTTGCTTACTCAAGCGGAGTTTCCCGCTTGGCGCCGCCATTATAGCAAACGCGGAAGGCATCTGCGCAACTTTTGTGAGAATGGTCAAATATTTTGTGAGAATGGTCGTCTGTTTGTGCAAAAACAAAAAATGCGGACGGCTTTTCGCCGCCCGCATCGGGTATACTCGTCATTGTTTGGGGAGGGGAAGGGGCGCGGAGAGCTCCTTTTTCTGCGCCTTTTCTTCGGGCAGGGGGAGCAGGATGCTGAGGGTGAACATGCTTTCCTTCCAGTCGATGACCAGATTTCCGCGGTATTTTTCCACGATATAGCGGATGGAGCGCACGCCGAAGCCGTGCAGGGCGCTGTCTTTGGAAGAGACGGGCAGCCCGTCGCGCATCAGCGGCTTTTCGGCGCAGTAGTTTGAAAACACGATCTGCCCGAACCCGCCCTTCTTTTGGGCGGAGATGCTGATGATGCGCTTTTCTCTTTCCGCCTTTTCCGCGCTCTCGATGGCGTTGTCGAAGGCGTTGCCGAACAGCGAATAGATGTCGGAAGTGCTCATCTGCTCGATCGCCGCCGCGTCGATGATATACGACACGGTGATGCCGTTCGCCTCGCAGTACAGCAGCTTTTCGGCGAACAGGGCGTTGAGGGCGCCGTTGCCGGTATCGGGCGTGTTGTCGTAGATGCCGATGGACTTTGCCACCTCGGCAAAGAACTGGTCGTGCTTGTCGTCGGCGACGGACTTGCGGTATTCGTCCAAATGGTAGCGCAGGTCGTGGCACTTCATGTTGATGATGTCGATGTTTTCCTGCCGCATGGCGCGGCTCTTTTCTTCCGCCTGCAGCAGCTGCTCGATGATGTGCTTTTCTTCCGAAATGCGCCCCTGCCGCAGGGTGCTGAACTGGATGAACAGCACCAGCACCACGCTGAGCATATTGAAAAACACCAGCAGTTCGTAGTCTGTGAGCACGTGCAGCCCGTACACGAGGTTTTTGCTGAACACGGTGAGGATGGTGACGGCGGCGAGCAGCAGCATGGATACGTTGTTGATGTACAGGTCGCTGTTTTTATTGAACCGCTGCACGATGAGGAAATAGGCGAGCGCGTATACGAGGGTGAACAGCGACCCCGCGATCAGGTAAAAGGAGAGGGGGCCGCGGTCGATGCCGATGACGGAGGTGACGAAGTCGCCCAAATTGAAGGAGAGGTTTTGCAGGGCGTAGGATACGAGGCCGATGAACAGCACCCGCTTGAAGGGCACGTCCAGCAAAAACCACACCAAAAGCATCGACCAGCCGAAGATGAACAGCACCCGCACCAGCGTGTTCCAGTAGTAGGGGTGGAACCACGCCAGGAGCAGGTAGAACAGCAGCCCGAAAACAAGGCGCAGGGCGAAGCGGCTGCGCTTGGGCTGCCCGCAGACGAACAGCATCTCCGCCAGTACGATCTGCACGGCAAAGAACATGTGGAAGGGCCAGATATCGTTGAGAAAGGTTTCGATGGCGGCCATATCGCTATATCCCTCCCAGATAGCGGTTCACGTCTTCCCAAAACGCCTTTCTGCGCCCGCGCGAGACGGGCAGCCGCTCGCTGCCGACCACGGCGTCGGCGTTTTCGAGGTGCGACAAGTAGCGCAGGTTGACGATGAAGGAATTGTTGCAGCGCGAAAAGGCGGCGCTCAGCTGCTTTTCCGCCTCTTTCAATGTCGAGTGCACCTTGTAGTTGCCGGATACGGTGTGGTAGATGACGTATTGGTTGTGACCTTCGATATAGAAGATGTCCTCCTCGCCGAGGAAGACCGTCTTGCCGTCCGCGCTGACGGCGATGCTGCTGCGGCGGGGAACTTTGCGCATGGCGCGCGCCAATTTGACGGAGAGGTTGAAGTAGCTGACCGGCTTGACCATGAAGTCGAGCGCGTCCACCTCGTAGCCCTGGATGGCGTACTGCGCCATGCGGGTGATGAAGATGATCACGGCGTGCTCGTCCACCTGCCTGATCTTTTTGGCGGCCTCGATGCCGTTCATGTGCGGCATATCGATATCTAAGAGGATGATGTCGAAGGGGGCGGCATAGTCGCTGGCAAAGTCCACCCCCGAAGAAAAGCAGACGACGTCGCACACTTTTCCCTGCTCTTCGAAATATTTTTTGACGTATTCCTCCAGCAGCGAACGCTGCTGCGCGTCGTCGTCCACGATGGCAAGGCGCATAAAAATTCCCTCCCCGGTCTTCGCTATGGCTCTCATTATACCCCCTGTCTTTGCGTTTGTCAATAGGCAAAGGCAAAAAAGGGCGCAAAAACCGCGCGTTCCCAAGGGAGCGCGCGGGGGCCGAGATTTATTGCAATTATAAGGTCGCGCGGGCGCGCGAAAGCTTATTTTATGTAGATATTTCCTCCCTTGCAGTCGATGGCGACGATGCAGGGGAAGTCTTTCACGGTAAAGCGGTACACCGCCTCGCTCAAAAGATCGGGAAAGGCGACGAGCTCGCTGTTTGTGATGGCGTTGCCGTACAGGGCGCCCGCGCCGCCGATGGCGGCAAAGTACACGGCGTGCTCCTTGCGGATGGCGGCGCACACCTCTTCGCTGCGCTCGCCTTTGCCGATCATCCCCTTCAGGCCCAGCCCCAAAAGGCGGGGCGCGAACGAGTCCATGCGGGCGCTGGTGGTGGGGCCGCAGCTGCCGCACGCCTTGCCTGCGGGCGCGGGGCAGGGGCCGGCATAGTAGATCGTCTCGCCCGCAAGCGAAAAGGGGAGCGGTTCTTTGCGGTCTAAAAATTCACAGATGCGCTTATGGGCGCAGTCGCGCCCGGTGAGGATCTCGCCCGAAAGCAAGACGCTCTCGCCCGCGCGCAGATCTTCGATAATATCGTCTGTCAGCGGTAATGTGATGCGTTTCATCGTTCAAACCTCAAAATCGGTACGTTTGCATAGTACTATGCGCGGCATAGATCGGTCAAAATGCGGGGATCGCCCTGAAGGCGTCCCGTTGTTTTGACTTGGCAAGGATGGCTAAATTTCCGCCTTTTCGCAGCGCATGCAGTGGCACTGGATGTTGACGGCGACGGGCAGACCCGCGATGTGTGTGGGCAGCACCTCGCAGAGGACGCCGAGCGCGGTCACCTTGCCGCCGAAGCCCTGCGCGCCGATGCCGAGGGCATTGATCTTTTCCAGCGCCTCCTGTTCGATGGAGGCGACGTCTTCGCGGGGGTGATGCGAGCCGAGCTCGCGCGTGAGCGCCTTTTTGGCGAGGTGCGCGCAGGTATCGAAGGTGCCGCCTATCCCTACGCCGCACACCACGGGCGGGCAGGGCTTGCTGCCGGCAAGGCGCACCGTCTCCACGATGGCGTCCACGATGCCCGCCCTGCCCATGGCGGGCGTGAGCATATACAGGCGAGACATGTTCTCGCTGCCGAAGCCCTTGGGCAGGAAGCAGAGGCGCACCTTGTCGCCGGGCACGATCTCGGTATGCAGCGAGGCGGGCGTGTTGTCGGCGGTGTTGACGCGCGTGAGGGGGTCGCAGATGCTCTTGCGGAAGCAGCAGTCGGCGTAGGCGCGCCGCACCCCTTCGTCCACCGCCTCGGAAAGCGGCTCGCCCTCGATGTGCACGTCCTGCCCGATCTCCGCCAGCACCACGGCATAGCCCGTGTCCTGGCAGACGGCCATCTTCTCGCGCGCGGCGGTGTCGGCGTTGGCGAGCACCGTCTCTAAGGCGAATTTGGCGGCGCCGCTCTCTTCCTCCGCCGCCTGCGTGAGGGCGACGCGGCAGGAAGGGGTCAGCCGCAGGCAGGCGCGCTCTGCCAGGGCGTAAACGGCGTCTTCGATCTGTTTGGAAAAAATAGTCCTCATATGCTTTTGCTCCGCGGCGGCTGCCTTCGATGCTGCGGCCGAACCGCCTGTTTATCTGCGGCGGCTGCCTCCGATCCGGTGGCTTGTTCCGCCTGTTCTGTCTGCGGCGGCCGTTGCCGCCTTTCATGCTTGCGGCGTGGGCACGCCTTTTGGCGGCGGGGGCCGCGCTTGCGTCTGTGTCTGTATGTATTATAACAAAAATTTTCTCAAATCGCAAAAAGATTGCGGCGGCGCCGGAGTTTTATTTTACTTGCGCGCCGTTTTCTATTATAATGATAGGCATGGATACGAACAAGGGCGCCCCTGCGGGCGCACAGAATAAAGGACAAAACCATTCCCTCTTCGAACAGCCGCGAAAAGCCGCCTCCGGCATCGTCTATTCGGGCGCCGTGGCGGCGATGCTGATCTTTTCGCTCGTCTATGCGGTGACGCTCGCCCTCGTGGCGCAGGCGCTCGGCATGACGACGGCGCAGCTGCAGCAGACGCAGGCCTGCCGCTATATCTCTTATCTGGTCAGCGACGCGGCCTTTTTGGCGGTCATCGCCGCCTTCGTGAAAATATATAAAGAAGGCCCCAAACAGTTCGGCTTCTGCGCCTTCCGCCCGCGCTACGCGGTGCTGGCGCTGCTGCTCGCCTTCGGCACCTTGTTCAGCCTCAACTGGGTGAACACGGGGCTGGCGGCGCTGTTGGAGCGCTTCGGCTATACCGTCCCCGCCGCCGACCTTCCTTCGCTGGAAGGGGCGGGCTTTTTCGGCGTACTGCTCGTCGTGGCGCTGCTTCCCGCCTTTTTTGAAGAGACACTGCTGCGCGGCATCGTGCTTTCCGGCATCAAAGACTGCGGCACCGTCGCCGTCTGCCTGCTCAGCGGCCTTCTGTTTGCCGTCTTGCACATGAACCCCGTGCAGACGGTGTACCAGTTCATCTGCGGCTGCCTGTTCGCCCTCATCGCCGTCCGTTCCGGCTCGGTCATCCCCTCGATGATCGCCCACTTTGCCAACAACGCCGTCATCCTCTTGGACGCGAAGTTCCTCTTCTTCACAAACCTTTCCGGCACGCCGCTGTACATCCTCTGCGCCCTCTCGGCGGCGGCGCTTTTGGCGGTGCTGGCCTGGCTCGCCTTCTTCGATAAGTCCAACGCCCGCAAAAAGGAAGGCGCGGTCAAGCCCTTCCTCGTTCCCGCCGCCGTGGGCCTTGCCGTGGGCGCGCTGGTATGGGCCGTCAACCTCGCTTCCGGCTTCGGCGGCTGAACAAGGGCGGCTGTATGTATAAGATCAAGATCGTCTGCGTCGGCAAACTCAAAGAAAAGTTCTATGCCGATGCCGTGGCGGAATATTGCAAGCGCCTGACCCGCTTTGCCGAGGTGAAGATCGCGGAACTGCCCGAAAAGCGCACCCTCGAAGAGGAGGGCGCGCTCATCCTCAAAGAGCTGCGCGGGTATGCGATCGCTTTGGCGGTGGAGGGGCAAAAATTTTCCAGCGAAGCGTTGGCGGCAAAACTCAAGCAGCTGTGCGATGCGGGGAAGGAGATCTCCTTCGTCATCGGCTCCTCCTGCGGGCTGTGCGGCGCCGTCAAGCGGCGGGCGGATCTTTTGCTCTCCTTTTCGGATATGACCTTCCCGCACCAGCTGATGCGCGTCATCTTGTGCGAACAGCTCTATCGCGCCTTCATGATCAACGCCGGCAGCGAATATCATAAATAAGGAATAGGAAAAACGGCGGGCCGCTCCGCCGCGTCCTGCCCGTGCGGGGAGCGCAAATTGCAGGCCGGTATCTGCCGGCGGCAAGGCAGACCGCCCCCCCTTGCGGAGCGGCAAAAGGGTATTGGGTAACGGATATGGAAGAAAAGATCAGATTCATGAAAGAGGCGCTGCGCCGCGCCAAAAAGGGGCTGGCGCAGGGCGAAGTGCCCGTCGGCGCGGTGGTCGTGTGCGATGGCAAGATCGTCGGCTCCGGCTACAACCGCCGCACCAAGACGCAGATGGCCTCTTCGCACGCGGAGATGTACGCCATCGACCGCGCCTGCAAAAAACTGAAGAGCTGGCGGCTGCCCGAGTGCGACCTGTACGTCACCTTGGAGCCCTGCCCCATGTGCATGGGCGCCGCGCTCAACGCGCGCATCCGCAAGGTGTACTTCGGCGCCTACGAGCAGAAGGGCCGCTCGATGACGGCGGAGCTGGCTGCGAGCAACCTTTTGAACCACACGCTGGAGGTGGAAGGGGGCGTGCTCGAAGAGGAGTGCTCCGCCATCTTATCGGGCTTTTTCCGTGCCATGCGCGAGCGGAACAAGTAGAGGTGCCCCGCGGCAGGCAGCGTCCCGCAGCAGCCGTAGCAGCGCCCGATGCCGGCATGAGGCAACCCCTTTCAAAAGAGGACGCAAAAAGAGAACGTTTCCTTCCCGCCAAAATAAATCGGGCGGAACGGGGCAAAACATTTGACTAATCGGGGGAAAATCTTTACAATACTGTAAGGGAAGGGGAATTTGCCCTTCCGCAAAGTCCGCAGCAGCGGGGGAAACCGTGCGGCGGCAGGCGCGGCGCGCGCTTTAGCGCCGTGTCAGGGGGATCGGAACAAAAAAGTTTCATCCGGCTTATACCAACTGAAAAAGCCGTTGTCTGAACGATGTTTTTGACTTTTGATCTGTACGATATGGTAAAAATACCGTTTTTTGTATTGTGTTAAAGCGGAGGTACACATGATAACACACGGCAACGAGATCAAATTGTTCGCGGGCAACTCCAACCGCCCGCTGGCGGAAGCGATCGCCAAAAAGCTCAATACGGAGCTTGGCGGCGCCGAAGTCGGGCGCTTTTCCGACGGCGAAACGGCAGTCCACATCGACGAGACCGTGCGCGGCAGAGACCTGTTCATCATCCAGTCCACGTCTGCGCCCGTCAACGACAACCTGATGGAGCTGCTCATCCTCATCGACGCGGCACGCCGCGCCAGTGCGGGGCGCATCACGGCGGTCATGCCTTATTTCGGCTACGCCCGCCAGGACAGAAAGGCGCGCTCGCGCGATCCCATCACGGCAAAACTCGTCGCCGACCTCATCACGGCGGCAGGGGCAGACCGCATCCTGACGATGGACCTGCACGCCGCACAGATCCAGGGCTTTTTCAATATCCCGCTCGATCACCTGTTGGGCGGACCCACCCTCTATAATTATTTCAAGAATAAGAAGATCATCGACGAAAACTTCGTCGTCGTATCGCCGGACATCGGTTCGGTCACCCGCGCCCGCAACGTGGCGATGAAGCTGAACTGCCAGATGGCGATCATCGATAAGCGCCGCCCCAAGGCGAACGTGATGGAAGTCATGAACATCATCGGCGACATCGAGGGCAAAAAGTGCCTGATGGTGGACGACATGATCGACACGGCAGGCACCATCTGCCAGGGCGCGCAGGCGCTGATGGACCACGGCGCCAAAGAGGTGTACGCGGGCTGCACGCATGCGGTGTTCAGCGGCCCCGCCATGGAGCGGCTGGAACGGGCGCCCATCAAGGAGCTGGCGGTGCTCGACACCATCTGCCTCCCGCCCGAAAAGATGCTGGACAAGATCAAGGTCATCTCTGTGGCAGACATCTTTGCCGCCGCCATCGAGAACGTCTACCTCGATAAGCCCATGTCGAAGATCTACGACTGAGCGATCGGCGCGAAAGAAGTACGAAAACAGCGATCAGCGTATATGCCGCGTTTTTATAACGCGGCGTTCGCACGTTCAGAATACAGAAAATTTCCTGACCAAGCCAAAGCGATCCGTTTACTTTGCCTTGGCAGGGCAAACGGGTCAACGCTATGTATCTTATCGTGGGGCTGGGCAACCCCGAAAAAAAATACGAGACCACCTTCCACAACATGGGCTTCCTCGCCGTGGGCGAGGCCGCCGACAAGCTGGGGGTGAAGTTCAAAAAAAAGGAATGCGAGGCGTCGGTGGCGGAAGCCTTCCTCGGCGGCGAAAAGGTCATCCTCGCCCGCCCCGTCACCTATATGAACGCCAGCGGCAGGGCGGTCAAGCAGCTGATGGCAAAGTATAAGGTGCCGCCCGAACGGCTGCTCGTCATCTACGACGATTTCGACCTCCCCAAGGGCAAGCTGCGCATCCGCGCCTTCGGCAGCGCCGGCACGCATAACGGCATGCGCAGCATCATCGGCGAGATCGGCACCCAGCAGTTCCCGCGCATCCGCATCGGCATCAAAGACCCCGCCGTCGATATCCCCATCATCAACTATGTGCTCGCCGACATCCGCAAAGAGGACTATCCGCTGTTCGGCGCGGCGTGCTCCGCCGCGGCGGACGCCGCCATCGCCTTTGCCCGCGGCGAAGATATCGAACACGTGATGAGCGCCTATAACCAGAACTGACGCCGCGGCGCGTTTTCCGCACGGCGGGCGAAGGGGAGGCATCCATGCCCCGCGATTTTTTCCATGCACACAACTTGGGGGGCGACTATCTCGCCCTGTCCGAAACTGTCCGCCTCGGCACGCCGACGGCGGTTTTTGGCGTTGCCGAGCCGCACCGCGCCCTCATCGCCGCCTCCTGCCTGCCCGGGCGCATCGTATATGTGACCGACAACGCCCAGTCCGCTGCGCGCATGGCGGCGGAGATCGCCGGCTTTGCGGGCGAAGAGCCCGCCCTTCTCTGCGCCAAAGACGAGGTGCTGCTGTATAAAGACGCCCTCTCCAAAGACGCGCTCTTCCGCCGCATGACGGCGCTCGCGCGCATGCAGGCGGGGGTGCGCATCGCCGTGTGCGATATCGAAAGCCTCATGCAGCTGTTCCCGCGCCGCGTTCCCGTTTTGGAATTGAAGGAAGGGGAAGAGGTCGACTTTGCCTCTCTCCCCGCGCGGCTGGTGCGCATGGGGTATGTGCGCACGGCGAGCGTAGACGCCAAGGGCAACTTCGCCCTGCGCGGAGACATCCTCGACATCTTCCCCGTCAACGAAGACGACCCCGTGCGCGTCGATTTTTTCGGCGACACGGTGGAAAAGATCAAGCCGTATAACTTCGTCACCGGCGAGCGCCTGCCCCTGCGCCCCGCCCTCTCCGTGGTGGCGGCGACGGACGTGTTCATCGAAGAGGAAGAGATCCCCGCCCTCAAAGACGCGATGGGGGCGGAGCTGGACGCCTGGAAGGACCCCGCCGCATACGACCGCGCCCGCGCCATCGCCGGCGACATCGGCGCCAAGCTGGACGAGGGGACAGCCTTCGGGGGCGCTTCCTACCTCATGCCCCTCCTCAAAAACGCCGCCGATTTCAAGAGCTTCATCGGCGACGCCTTATATGTGTTCGACGAGTGCAAGCTCATCCGCGACCGCGTCGAGGCGCTGTATAAAGAGCACGAAGAGCGCTTTTCGCTTTTGCACCGCGGCGGCGAGGTGTTCTCCTTCGGGCGAGACCAACTTCTCGGCAAAGAAGAGCTGTGGGCGCTGTTGGGAAGCGTGCGGGCGGCGGCGCTGCAGGCGTTCGCCTCCGCCACCTATTTCTTCAAGCCCCTGCAGATATTCAACCTGCACGCCACGCCCGTGGGCAGGTACCTCAACGGGCTGATGAATTTGGTCACCGACGTCAAGAGCTGGCGTTCGAACGGCTACCGGGTGATGATCTGGTGCGGCAGCGAGAGCCGCGCCCAAAAGCTGCGGGACCTGTTCGCGGACGAATACATCCCCGTCGAGCCCTGCCCGCAGGGGTTGGAACAGCTGCACGGCGTCACCATCCTCGCCGAAGAGCTGGAGCACGGCATCATTCTGCACGAACAAAAGCTCGCCGTCGTCGGCACGGGCGACCTGTACACCAAGACGGTGGTCAAAAAGCGCATCCGTCGCCGCCGCAACGACATGTTCACCTCGCCCGAAGTGGGCGACTATGCCGTGCACGAGACGCACGGCGTCGGCCGTATCACCGGCACCAAGATGATCGAGACGACGGACGGCACCAAGGAGTACATCGCCCTCGAATACCGCGGGGGAGACGTGCTGTATGTGCCCGTCGAGCAGATGGATATCCTCTCCCGTTATATGGGGGAAGAAAAACCTTCCCTCTCCAAGATCGGCGGGGCGGAGTTTGAAAAGGTCAAGCAGCGGGTGCGCGCCTCGCTGAAGGCGATGGCGTTCGACCTGAAAAAGCTGTACGCCGAGCGGGCGGAAAAGCGCGGCTTCGAATTTCAGCCGTACGACGAGCTGATGGCGGAGTTCGCGGCGGGGTTCGACTACGAAGAGACGCCCGACCAGCTCTCGTCCATCGCCGAGATCACGGCGGACATGTGTTCCAAAAAGGTGATGGACAGGCTGCTGTGCGGCGACGTCGGCTACGGCAAGACGGAAGTCGCCTTCCGCGCCGCCTACCTGTGCGCCCTCAACGGCAAACAGGCGGCGCTCATGTGCCCCAACACCATCCTCTGCCAGCAGCACTTTGAAACGGCGAAAAAGCGCTTTGCCGATTTCGGCGTCAACGTAGAGGCGCTCAACCGCTTCAGATCGCCGCGCGAGCAGGACAAGATCCTCGCCCGCCTGGCAAGGGGAGAGATCGACCTCATCGTCGGCACCCACCGCCTTCTCTCTTCCGACGTCAAGTTCCGCGACTTAGGGCTTCTCATCTTGGACGAAGAGCAGCGCTTCGGCGTCGAACATAAAGAAAAGATCAAGAACATGAAGACGGACGTAGACTGCCTGACCATGACGGCGACGCCCATCCCGCGCACGCTGCACATGTCCCTTTCCGGCATCCGCGACATCAGCACCATAGAAACGCCGCCCACCAACCGCCTGCCCGTGCAGACGTATGTGGTGGAGGAGACGGAAACGCTCATCCGCGACGCCTGCGTGCGCGAGCTGGCGCGGGGCGGGCAGGTGTTCGTGCTGTACAACCGCGTGGAGAGCATCTATTCTTTCGCCGCCAAGCTGGAACAGATCGTGCCCGAGGGCAAGATCTGCGTGGCGCACGGGCGGATGGACAAGGCGGTGCTGGAAAACGGCATCCTCGGCTTTTACAGGGGAGAGACCAACATCCTCGTCTCTACCACCATCATCGAAAACGGCATCGACCTGCCCAAGGCCAACACCCTCATCGTCATCGACGCCGACCGCCTCGGCATCTCGCAGCTGTACCAGCTGCGGGGGAGAGTGGGGCGCGGCTCGGTGCTGGCGCACGCCTATTTCACCTTCAAGCCCGAAAAGGTGATGACGGAGACGGCGGCAAAGCGGCTGCAGGCGATCATGGAGTTTACGGAACTGGGCTCCGGCTTCAAAATTGCCATGCGCGATCTGGAGATCCGCGGCGCCGGCAGCGTTTTGGGGCGGGAACAGCACGGGCATATGGATAAAGTCGGCTACGAGCTGTACGCAAAACTTTTGAAAGAGGAGCTGACGGGCGAAGAGCAGACGGTGGCGGAGCTGGACATCAAGGCGGACGCCTACATCCCCGAGTCGTACATCGAGGCGAGCGCCTCGCGGCTGGACTGCTACAAGCAGATCGCCGAGATCCGCACCGTCGCCGACTACCGCCGCGTCTGCCTGTCGATGGAAGAAATTTACGGCAAGGTGCCGCCGGAAGTGCTCAACCTTCTGGTCATCGCCGTGTTGAAGGCGTACGCCGCCAAGTTCAACATCCGCAAGATCGCCGTCTCCGCCAAGGGCGGCAGGGCAGAGCTTTCTTCCCTGCAAAGCCTTGCGGACCCGCGCCTGCGCGCCGCGCTGGACAAATACGGCTCCCTCGTGCGGCTGGATATGTCCAAGACGCCCGCCCTCGAGTTTGCGGGCGGCAAAGACGCGCAGAAGGTCATGCTGGAAATGACGAAATTCCTCAAATACGCCGAAAACGCGGCGGCTGCTTAGGCGGCGGGTAATTTTTCATGATTTTAACGTGTTTTTCATAAAAATACGTTTGCTTTTCTTGCGTAAATAATATATAATTAGTTATATTGCGATTCTAACAAGGAACTTTGAACGATTCGATTATGAAGAAGAAAATCATCAAATTGGTCAGTGTCCTGTTGGCGGTCGCCTTTTCGCTCGGCCTGATGGCCGGCTGCGAACTCGTGGCTACCGATAACAGGAAGGATATGGAACAGGTGATCGCCGAAGTCAACGTCGGCAGCGACGCGGAGGCACTGTCCGCCGCGTTTGAAACGATGGGCGCTTCCGTCAGCGGCGAGGTGTCTTCCTCCGTCGACGACATCCTCTCCACCGACGAGATCTACAAGCGCGACCTCATCGCCTACTTCATCACCTACGGCTACAGCTACGTTTCGGCGGGCTATTCGTATGCCGATACCTTCGAGCTGCTGCTCGATGCGCTGGCAGACCGCAAGATGGTGTCGCAGTTCGCGACGCTGTATTACCTGAGCGAGGGCGAAGTGGTCGTCGACCGCGACAACATCGGCTCTTCCGCCGGCTATACCGAAGTTGCCGGCACCGACGGGCTGCGCATGAACAAAGAGGTCAGCCTCAGCGGCTACCTGTCGGCGATCTCGGCAGAGGATCCCACGGAGGCCGCCAACGCGGGCTTCGAGTATCTCCTCACCGAAGAGGAGATCAACTACGCCGAATATATCGTCCGCATGTCCATCAACCAGACCATCGATTCCTATGAAGAGAGCATCATCTCTTCGCAGACGGAAGACGAGACCACCGATTCTTCTTCCGACCGCACCACGCCCACGGGCGCGAATTCGATGACGGAGACCTATTATCCTTCCCGCACCGAAAACGGGCAGAAGGTCATCGACTACGACGTATATACCGGCTTCAACAGCGTCACCGAATGCGGCGAATACGAGCCCTTGGAAGGCTCCACCGTGTACACCCGCACCTGGGCGTATGCGCGCTTTATCAACTCGCTGCGCTCCAACTACCTCATCGAAGAGGACGAGCGCGACGTGACCGACGTGCACACCCTTTCCTATTACGCCGTCGAGCGCAGGACGCAGCTCGAACAGCAGCTGATCTCCAAGTTCTCCGCCACGCTCAGCCTCAACATGACGGACGCGATGCAGGAAGAGGCGCTCGAATACGCCTACGACACTGAGCTTCGCCAGCAGCAGGTCACCTCGCAGAGCGACTTTGTCTCTACCATGGACGACGTATCCGATACTTCCTTCATCCTTTATTCCCCCGAAAACAGGACGTACGGCTTCGTATATAACATCCTGCTCCCGTTCAGCGCCGACCAGAACCTCGTGCTGGACGAGGTGAGCACCCGCTACGGCGAGGGCACCAAGGAATACCTCGCGGCGCGCCAGAGCGATAAAGAGCTGTTCTACAGCATCGAGGCGACCGACCAGCGTTCTTCCTGGTTCAACGGCGCCACCGATTACAGCTTCAGCGCCGAAGAAGAGGACTACAGCGACTATTACACCGCGGGCGGCAGCGATCACCTGTTCTTCCGCGACAGCTATATCACCTCCGGCGAGGGCATCGACCGCTACGCGGGCATGTATCCCTACAACGGCAAGGTGGAAGAGCGTGAAGACGGCACTTACCGCCTGACCGCGAACAAGCTGCGCATCGACGACTTCATCGACGAGATGGAAAGCTACATCGGCTTCGTCGTCGGTTCGGATGCGGCAAGCGGCGGCTACTACGCCGGCAACGGCCGCTGGGATGCGGCGAGCGGCGATGCGTATTACAACGTCACCCCCGCAGACTTCCTCGATGAAGACAACGCCATCGATTACAGCGCTTCCGTCTATTATAAGGGCAGCGTCGCGGGCGTCGCGAATGTTCCCGCTTCCGACTATCTGACCAAAGACAGCGTTTCCTACAAGGCGCTCTCCGCCTTCAACGAGCTGATGTTCGCCTATACCACCGATACGGCCTGCCTGAACACCTACTTCGGCTATTCCATCGATTCCATCGAGACGGCTACTTCGTATGTGGCGGAATTTGAATACGCCGCGCAGGACATCATCACCAACGGCGGCGCCGGTTCGTACGCGGTGGTGGCCACCGATTACGGCTGGCATATCATCTACGTCAGCTTCGTCTACACGGGCGGCACGACGTATGACGGCGGGTTCGACTACGCCCTGCGCACGCAGGAGGGCACCTTCTCGTACTACTACTACCAGGCGAAGAAGGGCGAAGTGGTCAGCGACTACGTCAGCGACCGCCAGAGCGAACTTCTGACCATGCTGGAAACGGAAGGCGCGGTCGTCAAGCACGAAGACAGGTATGCAGACCTGCTGGCGCTGGCGTCTGCACAGGGATAACAATTTGAGCGTCTGCCCGCACCGCACGGTGCGGGCATTTTCGCGCCCATGGAGGTCTCCGCGCCGCGGCGGGTATTGCACGGCGGGGGCATTTTCGCGCCCATGGCAAGCCCCGCACCGCGTTCGAACCTGCACGGCGGGCATTTTCGTGCTTTTAGCAGTCTTTGCGCTGCGGCGGGTATTGCGCGGCTGGGGGCATTTTTATGCCGCGGCAAAGAAGTTTTGCAAATCGTTTTCCTTTTGCGGCGATTTGTGTTATAATAGGAAAAATGCAAGGCGGGCGAGCGCCTGCCGCGAGGAGGATACAGTCAGATGGAAAACAACAAGCGCCCCGATGATATGGCGCGCATTCAGACGCAGGAACAGGCAGAACGCTTCATCGCCGAACAGGTAGAGGCGGTCAAGGCGCAGGTAGGCAGCAAAAAGGTGCTGCTGGCGCTCTCCGGCGGGGTCGATTCGTCCGTGGTGGCGGCGCTGCTGATCAAGGCGATCGGCAAAAACCTCGTCTGCGTGCACGTCAACCACGGACTGCTGCGCAAGGGCGAGCCCGAACAGGTAGTGGCGGTGTTCCGCGATCAGATGAACGCTAACCTCGTCTACGTCGACGCGGTAGATCGCTTTTTGGATAAGCTGGCGGGCGTTGCCGAGCCGGAACGCAAGCGCAAGATCATCGGCGCCGAGTTCATCCGCGTGTTCGAAGAGGAAGCCCGCAAGCAGGACGGCATCGAGTTTTTGGCGCAGGGCACCATCTATCCCGACATCTTGGAAAGCGGCCCCGTCAAGGCGCACCACAACGTCGGCGGCCTGCCCGACGACCTGCAATTTGAACTGGTCGAACCGCTGAAATTTTTGTATAAAGACGAAGTGCGCGTGGTCGGCAAGGCGCTCGGCCTGCCCGACTCCATGGTCTACCGCCAGCCCTTCCCCGGCCCCGGCCTGGGCGTGCGCTGCCTGGGTGCCATCACCCGCGAGCGCCTCGAGTGCGTGCGCGAGTCGGACGCCATCCTGCGCGAAGAGTTTGCCAAAAACGGGCTGGAAGGCAAGGTGTGGCAGTACTTCACCGTCGTGCCCGACTTCAAGTCTGTGGGCGTGAAAGGGGGGCTGCGCACCTTTGAATATCCCGTCATCATCCGCGCCGTCAACACCAAAGACGCCATGACCGCCACGGTGGAAGATATTCCCTTCGCCCTTTTGCAGCACATCACCGACCGCATCACCAAAGAGGTGGCGGGCGTCAACCGCGTGCTGTACGACCTCACCCCCAAGCCCTGCGGCACCATCGAGTGGGAGTAAGCGGCATCTGCGTACAAAAATACTTTCCTTAAAAATAAATCATCGGACAAAATAAAATATTTTTGCCAATTTGAAAATACCTTTGCAAAATTTGCGCAAAGGTATTTCTTTTTTTTGAAATATATGGTATACTAAGGTGATGGCTTTTTACCCTGCGGCGAGCAGGAAAAGTTAGAATGATAAGGCGGTGCGCTATGACGATAGAAGAAATGAGGGAATTGATCAAGAGCCATAAACAGCCGGATAAGCAGTTCTTTTTGGACCTGTTGGACGAAGACAAGCAGCGCGCCTTCGAGCAACAGCGCGTGCAGGCGGTGATGGCGCTTTTGAAGGTCTATTATATCGATAAGCTCAAGCGCAAGATCAAAGAGTCGGCCGCAGAGGCGGCGCGGCTGCGCGCGGAAGATTTTTCGGCGGAAAATTACCGCGCCGTCATCGGCTGCAACGCCGAGATCCGCCGCTGCCGCGAAGAGATCGAGGGCTACAAGGGCTTTTTCGTCGAGCCGTATTTCGCCCGCATGGACCTGTTCGACGACAAAGAGGGCTACAACAGCTATTACATCGGCAAAAAGGGAGACATCAATTTAGAGATCGTAGACTGGCGTGCGCCGCTGGCGCGCAAGTACTATCAAAAGAGCCAGATCCTGTTTTCCATCAACGACTATCACTACAAGCAGATCCTGCGCCGGGCGCTGCGCACCCACAACGGCAGGCTCATCGACTTCAAAAACGAATATCTCAGCCTGCGCGACTATCTGACCAAAGAAGAGATCGCGGGCAGGGATGAAGAGATCATCTTCGACCCGTACTTAAAAGAGATCCTGCGCTCGCGCAAAGAGCAGTCCGAGATCTCAGACATCATCGAGACCATTCAGGAAAAGCAGTACGACATCATCACCCGCCCCGAGCGCGAGAGCTTCGTGCTGCAGGGCTGCGCGGGCAGCGGCAAGACGATGATCATGCTCCACCGCCTGAGCTTCCTCATGTACAACAACGAGAGCTTAAAGCCCTCCGACGTGCTTGTTCTGACCCCCAGCGACTCCTTCAACGCCTTCATCGACGAGCTGTCGCAGGTATTGGAGCTGGAAAAGGTCAAGACCAAAAAGATAGACGAATACTTTTTGCAGCTGTTGCAGAACGAGGGCATCGACATCGCCGCGGCGATAGACGATTCCATCCCCGTCCCGCAGGCGTACCTCGAATATATCTATTCGGAAAAATTTTACGCCGACGTGGAAAAGAAGCTCGGCAAAATTTACGACGGCATCCTCGGCATGTTTTTGGGGGAAGAATGCCGCGGCGTGGCGGAGGCGTGCGCGGCGGACTGCCGCAGGCAGCTGGAGCTGTTTGCCGTCATTAAAAACGCGGGCCAGCGGCTGCGCCGCGCCGTTTTGGGCGAGATCAAAGAGCGGCCGGAAGGGGGGCTGTATTACACCAAGCCCTTCCGCAGCCTCATGAACGAGGTGACCGCCGCCGAAGAGTTCCTCACCTCCGACCTGCACGGCGAGCGCATCCGCAACCAGAGCTTTTTCTACGGCAGGCTGCTCTCCTTTTACCGCGCGGGCACATACATTTCGCACATGCACGCGCGCGTTTCGGCGCAGGCGCTGGAAGACATCGCCGCCCTCAAAGAGGTGCTCGCCAAAGAGATCCTCGATCTGCGCCGTTATAAGATCGTGCGCGGGGGCGTGGAGACGGAGACCTACCCCGAGCGCATCCGCCACCGCGAGCAGCTGATGGCGGAGGCGGACAAGGCCGCAGGCATCGTGCGCGAGATCTCCGCCGCCTTCGAGCGCTTCTGCGAGCTGTTCGAGGCGCTGCGCGGCAATCAGGACTTCGTGCGCATCGGCAAATGCGGCACCCGCATCGAGCTGTGCCGCTACCTCTACCGAGAAACGGTGCGGCGGGTCAAGAACAAATTCGGCATCGGCAAGGGGCTGCTGCGCAGCGACCCGTACGCCCTCTGCCTGCTGTTCGGCGTGCTCGGCACCCGCCTGCAGCCGCGCTACGGGCTGGTGTTCATCGACGAAGGGCAGGATATCTCCGCCAACGAATACCGCCTGCTGCGGCAGATGAACGAAGACGCCGCCTTCAATATCTACGGCGACCTCGCCCAGAATATCACCCGCTTCCGCGGCCTCACCGATTGGGATAAGGTGGCGGCGGGGGAAGTGTTCACCCTCGAACAGAACTACCGCAACACCAACCAGATCGTCTCCTTTGTGGCGCGGGAACTTGATATCGATATGCAGCCCATCGGCTTTGACGGGCCGGAGGTGGCGCATATCGGCGTGCGCGGCGTCAACGCCTTCTTCCGCGATAAAAAGGGCTTGAAGGCGGTCATCGTCTCCGAAGGGGAGCTGGAAACTTACCGCCGCAAGAGCTATAACGTGTTGCGCGATACGGGCAGACTGTCCAAGACCAAGATCAATCTGATGACCGTGTACGAGTCGAAGGGGTTGGAATTTACCTGCGTCGCCGTCGCCGATGCGCGCATGACGCGGCAGGAAAAATACATTGCATACACGCGCGCGCTCAAAGAGCTCGCCGTCATCGGAGGTGAACGCCGTGATTGACCGCTTTTTATTGGATGCCGACGAGACCATCCTCGATTTTGTCCGCTCTTCCCGCGAGTCCTTCGCCTACGCCATGGCGCAGGCGGGGGCGCCCGAACTGGGCGCAGACTATCCGCGCTTCAAATCCATCAACGACGAGCTGTGGCGCGCCTACGAGCGGGGCGAAGTGACCAAGCCGCAGCTCATGCGCGAGCGCTTCGCCCGCTTTTTCGCGCAGGCGGGGAAGGCGGGGCAGGACGCGGAAGCAGTCAACGCCGTCTACTTTCGCACCCTCTGCCGCACGGGCTATCTGCTTCCCGGCGCGCGCGGGTTCATCGAAGCGCTTTCCCGCCGCGGCAGGGTGTACCTGATCACCAACGGCACCGGCGCGGCGCAGTACGGGCGGCTGGAAGCCGTCGGCCTGCGCGAGGCCTTTGCCGGCATCTTCGTCTCCGACGAGGTCGGCTTTGCCAAGCCGGACAAGCGCTTTTTCGATATCGTTTTGGAAAAAGCGGGCGCCGTGCCTTCGCAGTGCGCCGTCATCGGCGATTCGCTTACCTCCGATATGGCGGGGGCGAAGAACGCCGGTATCGTCGGCATCTGGTACAACGCGCGCGGGCAGGAAGGGGCGGAAGGCTTCGACTATGCCGCCCGCAGCTACGAAGAAGTGCTCGCCGTCGTCGATTCCCTGCGCGGCGTATAGAGGCAGGGGCGATCCTCTGAAGTTTGCCGCCCGCCGATGCCCTGCGCCGCGCATAAAAGGAAGGCAAAAAGGCAATAAACAAAACAGGGCACGCACCGCCCCGCCGCACGGCGGGGCGTTTTCGTTTGGCGCGCCCCTGCGGATGCGCGTTCCGCCGCGTGCGTGCAGGGGCTTTCTCGGGCGGGCGCTTTTTTTCGGGCGGCTTTCGGCTGCGCGGAAAATATCTCGGCGCAATTTTCCCGAATGCTTGCACTATGGCAGATTTTGGTGTATAATAAAGAAGAAATTATCATCATTTGAACGAATTTTTCAATTTTGCGGCGTTTTCGGCGCCGCAGCGCGGAGGTGAACGATGGCAAAGCGTGCACGCAAGGCACAGAGAGAAAAAATATCGCTGAAGATGCAGCTGCGGCATTACTACGGCTATGCGGAGTATTACGGCGGCGCGTCGCCGTTCACGAGCCTGCAGCTGATCAACGGGGGCGCGGAGGCAGCGGAAGATATCGACGTCGTCATCGAAGGGGAGGGCGGTTTTTTACTTCCCTTTTCCCGCCATTTCGATGAGCTGCCCTTTGAAAGCGCCGCCGAGATCGCGGCGGCGGACATCGCCTCGCCGCTGTACCTTGCCGAACTTTCCCAAACGCAGGTGGTACAAGTGTGCGTGCGGGCGCTGCGGGGAAAGGAGGCGCTCGCCGAAGAGAAGGGAGAGGTGACGCTTCTCCCCTTAGACATGTGGTGCGGCCGCAGCGGCAGCGCCGAGCAACTGGCGTGCTTTGTCCGCCCCCGCCTTGCCGACTGCTTGCGCATCCTCGAAGAGGCGCGCGCGCAGCTGAAAAAGTGGGAGATCACCTGCGAGTGGAACGGCTATGCCGAAGGGGACAAGAACAAGCTCCGCAAGATGGCGGCGGCGGTCTTTGCCGCGGTCAAAAAGGCAGCCATTTCCAAAGCGGGCGACTCGTGCGACTATGCCGAACCCGTTCCCGTGGCGCGGGCGGGCAAACTGTTCAAAGAAAAGTGCGCCTCCGCGCTGGAACTGGCGCTGTTTTTTGCCGCCTGCTTTGAAAGCGCCGGCCTGCATCCCGTGCTAGCTCTGGGCGAAAAGAGCGTCGCCTGCGGCGTGTGGCTGTACGACAACTGCTTTGCCGACGGCGCAAGCGACGATATCTCCCTGCTGTCGCAGTATATCTCCGAGGGCATCAACAACATCGCCATGTTCGACGTGGAAGACGCCTTTGCCGGCAAAAACGCCAACTACACCGCCGCCGAAAAGCACTTTGCCCGCAAATGCGCCGAAGAGTGCTACGACACCGTCATCGACGTCCGCCGCTGCCGCCTGGCGCGCGTCCGCCCGCTGCCCCTCAAAGTGAAGGGGGAGCGCGGGGCGGAGCTCTTGGGCGAGGAAGATACCGACCTCACCGCCGCCCCCGCCGACATCGCCGCCGGCAAAACGCTGGCGGTGGATACAAAGATGACGCGCAACAAGCAGTGGGAGCGCCGCCTGCTCGATCTGTCCCTCAAAAACGCGCTGTTGAACTTCCGCCCCGAAAAATACGCCCTGCACGCCGTCTCCTGCGACGTCAACCAGACCTTCGACGCCGTCGCCGCGGGAGACGAGCTGGCCCTTCTTGAAAGCACGGCAGACCTGCGCGCGGCGCTGCCGCAGGAGGTGTATTTCCCACGGCCGTCGAAGTTGGCCGCCGCGGCGGAGCTCGTGGCGCTGGAGTTGAAAAACAGGCGGCTCCGCACCTTTGCCGGCAAAGAAAAGGTGGCGGAGGTGCTGCGCTATCTGCAAAAAAAGGCGAAGACGGCGGAAGAGGAGGCGGGCGCCGACGTGCTGTTTCTCGCCTTCGGCTTTTTGAAGTGGTTCACCTCCGACGATGCGCGCGAGCCCAAGTATGCGCCCCTCATCCTCCAGCCCGTGCGCCTGGTGCGCAGCCGCGGCGGCAAGGGGCTGTCCGTTACTGCTGCGGGCGAGGTGCAGTTCAACAACACGCTGCTGGAATTTTTGATGCGCGAATTCAAGATCGATATTCGCGGTTTAGACAATATCGGCGGGGCGCTGCGCCCTTCCGAGGTGCTCGCCATGGTGCGGGCGGCGGTCCTGAACATGAAGCGCTGGGAAGTGAGCGAAGAGGTCTATCTGGCGCAGTTCTCCTTCGCCCGCTACGCCATGTGGAACGACGTGCGCAAGAACATCGACGCCTTTGCCAAAAACCCCGTCATCCGCTCGCTGCTGGATAACCGCCTGCAGCTGGAAAACGCCGTGTTTGAAAATAAGGCGGAAGACGAGCACGCCCCCGCAGAGATCGTCAGCCCGTTGCCTGCCGACAGCTCGCAGTTTGCCGCCGTCGCCGAGGCGGTGGCGGGGGCGACCTTCGTCCTGCACGGGCCGCCCGGCACGGGCAAGAGCCAGACCATCACCAACATCATCGCCAACTGCCTTCTGGCGGGCAAGCGGGTGTTGTTCGTGGCGGAAAAGCAGGCGGCGCTGTCCGTGGTCAAAAAGAGGCTGGACGGCATCGGCATCGGCGATTTCTGCTTTGAACTGCATTCGGGCAAGGCGGATAAGCAGGAACTTCTGAAAAAGATGGACGAGACGCTCTCCCTCTCTGCCCAACAAGACGACGCCGCCTTCTTGGCCAAGGCGGAACAGATCGCGCGGCTGCGCGCTTCCCTCAACGCCCCCGTCGAGGCGCTGCACCGCAAGCGCCGCCTGGGCGTTTCGCTGTACGAGGCCATCCTCGTCTATGAAAAGAATAAAGACGCGCCGGACGTTCTGGACATCGAAAGCACCTTCTACGACCGCCTGACCAAAGAGAATCTGGAGCGGTACGAGGGGATGGTGGCGGAAGCCGCGGCGGCGGTGGAGCAGTGCGGCGGCGTGCGCCGCTCGCCGTTTGAAAACGTCAACCTGCGCAAGTTCGACGCCTCCGTGCGCGAGCGCGTGTTTACGGCCGCGCAGGCGATGCTGGCAGAGATCCGCCACCTGCAAAACTTTTTACAGCTGTTTTTGGAGTTTTACCGCCAGAAGATCAGCACCTTCACCCCCGCCAAGCTGCGGGCGCTGGAACAGCTGCTCGAGATCTTGCGCAGCGGCGAGGCGGACAAGTATTACCGCTGTGAAAGCGAGGCGCAGTTCCATGCCTTTTTCAATGCCGACCGCCGCCTGAACGAGGAGCTCAGCGAATACGGGGCGCTCTTCCGCACCCTCGTCGATATCGACTGCGACCCCGCCGCCCTCGAGCAGGAATTGGAAAACTATGCCGCAAACCCGCAGAGCTCGCGGCTTTTGAGTTCCGTCGCCAAGCGCCTGCGCCGCGCCGCCGCCGAAAAGCCGGAGGAAGGGGAAGAGTACAAGTACATTTCCCTCCTCGCGAACATCTACCGCGACCTGCGGCTGCTGCGCGAGAACACCTCTCTGTCCGAAAACTTTTCCGACCGCGCCGGGCGCATCGTTTTGAGCCGCCGCAGCGAGTTCATGGAGGGGATGAACGGCCTGCAGGAGCTGGCGGGGCAGCTGTTCATGGATTACAATGCCGACAGCTTCAACGGCAGGTGTGTGCAGTCGGCAAACGGCGATTACGCCGGCAGCGTCCTGAACGGCCTGCAGCGCGCCATCGCCTGCTTTGAAAGCTGCCGCAAGGAGTTCTGCGCCGTCATTTCCGCCTCTGAAGAGGACTTTGCCGACGAAGACCTCCTCGCCTATTTTCGCGCCAAGGCGTCGGCGCTCATCGACAATATCGACATGCTGGGCGCCTGGTGCGTGTACAAAGACGCCGTCGCCCGCCTCGACGAAGAGGGGCTTGTGTTCATCGGCAAGGCGCTGCGCGAAGGCGCGCTGGACGGCGAAACGCTGCTGCCCGGCTTCCGCAAGAACATCTATCTCAACTTTATCCGCACCAACCTCGCTTCCGACCCCGTGCTCGGCAGCTTTTCGGGGGCGGTATTGGAAGAGAAGATCGAGCAGTTCCGCCTCATCGACGAGGAGTTTACCCGCCTTTCCAAAGAGCACATCCGCAATACCCTCATCGGGCGGCTTCCCTCCGCTTCCGAAGAGGGCCCGCTGGCGCTGGAGATATTCAATTTCCGAAGGATCATGAAGGGCAACCTGCGCGGCATGACCCTCAAAGATTTCTTTGCCGAAGTGCCCGGCCTGTTTGCCAAAGTCGCGCCCTGCCTGCTGATGAGCCCCATCACGGTCGCGCGCTACCTGCAGGCGGAGCCGGATCTGTTCGACCTCGTGGTGTTCGACGAGGCGTCGCAGCTGCCCACCTGCGAGGCTGTGGGGGCGCTGGCGCGGGCAAAGAGCGCCGTCATCGTCGGCGACCCCAAGCAGCTGCCGCCCACTTCCTTCTTCAGTTCCGGCTATGTGGACGAAGAAAACCTCGACACGGAGGACTTGGAGAGCATCTTGGACGACTGCCTCGCCCTCAGCATCCCCGAAAAGCACCTCAACTGGCATTACCGCAGCAAGCACGAGAGTCTGATCGCCTTCTCCAACATCATGTACTACGGCAACAGGCTGTGCACCTTCCCCTCGCCCGACGCTTTAGAGAGCCATGTGCGCCTCGTCCTCTGCGACGGCGTGTATGACAGGGGCTTTACCAAGCGCAACAAGGCGGAAGCGGAGGCGCTGGTTTCCGAAGTGGTGCGCAGGCTCTCCGACCCTAAGCTCTCCCGCGCCAGCATCGGCGTGGTGACCTTCAGCACCGCCCAGCAAGACTACATCGAGCGGCGCCTGTCCGAAGCGCTTTCCAAGCGCAGGCTGGAAGAGGCCGCCTACGAGCGCGAAGAGCCGCTGTTCGTCAAAAACCTCGAAAATGTGCAGGGGGACGAGCGAGACGTCATCCTCTTCTCCGTCTGCTACGGGCCGGACAGTAGTGGGCGCGTCGCCCTCAACTTCGGCCCCCTCAACCAGGCGGGCGGCTGGCGCCGTCTGAACGTCGCCGTATCCCGCGCCCGCGAAGAGATGCTCGTCTTTTCCTCGATGACCTCTTCCATGATCGATTTGACCAAGACCAACAGCCGCGGCGTGGCGGGGCTGAAGGCGTTCCTCGAATTTGCCGAAAAGGGCAAGACCTCGCTCGCCATCGACGCGGGCGAGCTGCAGGCGGGGCGCGATGGCATCGGCAAATATATCGCCCGCGAGCTGGAGAGCTACGGCTACGACTGCCGCGCCGGCCTGGGCGTATCCGAATTCAAGATCGACTGCGCCGTGCTCGACCCGCGCGACCCTAAGCGCTTCATCCTCGCCGTGCTGTGCGACGGCGCCGCGGCTGCCCGCTCTTCCTGCAAAGACAGGAACATTTTGCAGGTGCAGACGCTCAAGCGCAACAACTGGAACGTCATGCGCGTGTTCACCGTCAACTTCTTCAACAACCCCAAGCGCGAAGTCAAGCGCATCAAAGAGATGCTGGATAAGCTGACGGGCGGCGGCAAAAAGGAGCGCGACGCCCTGTCCGCCTGCCGCAGGCCGTACCGCTTCGCATCGCTCGAACAATTACAGCAAAATGCCGCCTATGTCACGGGCGGGGAAAACGACGCCGACATCTGCGCCCGCCTCAAGGCGATCGTCGCGGCGGAAGAGCCGATCGGGGAGGCGTTCCTGATGCGCCGCTGCCTCGATTCGCTGGGCATCCGCCGCCCCGGCGCCAAGGTGGAAGAGCGCCTGCGCGCCCTCATCGGGCAGTGCGCCTTCAAGCAGGACGCCGTTTTGGGCAAGACCTATTATTATAAGTCGGAAAAGAGCCTTTCGGCCGATAAATTCCGCGCCGACGAGGAGGGCTACCGCCGCACGGAAGACGACTTCACCCCGTACGAGGTGCTCGCCGCCGCCAGGGGAGTGCTCGAAAATAAGGTCAGCCTGTACGAAGACGAGCTCGCCGCGGCGGTGTGCGCCGCTTTCGGCGTGCAGCGCCCGGGCGATAAGCTGCTGCGCTTTGCCGCAGACTGCATCGAATGGGGCGTGCAGCGAGCGGTGTTCGTGCGCTCGGTGAGCGACCGCATCAGCCTCGCCTGAGCGGGCAAAGAGAAAGAGGTAAACCGCCGCGCCTATAAGGGCGGCGGCAGGGTGTAGGGCATGCCGCCCGCCTACGGGGCGACATATACAGGATATACCGCCGCGCATACGGCGCGGCGGCAGAAAGATCTTTTACGCAGGTGAAGCATGGGAACAGGCACGAAGGCAGGCGAACATCTGCTGTACCGCGGCGACCGCGTCATCAACTTCCGTCCCGTATTCTGTGCGGCGCTCTGCTTTGCCGCCGGCATCGGCGCGGCGTATGTGTGGGGTTTTTCTGCACTTTTTTGGAATATTTGCGGGGGCGCGGCAGCTGTTGCCGCGCTCCTGTACGCTTTTTTGAAGAAGAAAAAGCTGCTGCCCGTGCTGCTGTATGCCGCCGCCTTCTGCGCCGTGTTCTCTCTGGGGTGCCTTTCCCTTTCCCTGCACATGCAGCGGTATGAAAGCGCCCCCGTCTTTGCGGGCGAATGCCTGGTGACGGGCACGGCGGCGGAGATCGCCGCCTCCGAGCGGACGGAGGCGCTGACCTTTACAGATGTCACCGTGCTCACCGAAGAGGGCGGGTTTTACGACCTTTCCTTCCGCGTCAAGGTGTATGTATACGGCGGGGCGGGCCTGCGCCTGGGCGACCGCGTCTCCTTCCGTGCGGAATTGGAAACGCTCGATTTATATTCTTACGGCAGGATGAACGCCTCTTCCGTCATCGAAAACGTCCGCTACCGCGCCTTCGTCTCCGCCGACGAGTTCGTGGTGTTTGAAAATGTGGGCGCGGGGCTGTTCGGCGCCGTCAACGAGCGCATCCGCACCCTGCTGTTTGCAAATATGGAAGAGGGGAACGCCGCCATCGCCTACGCGATGCTCACGGGCAACAGCGACCTCATCGACGAAGGCGTGCTGCAAAACTTCCGCTACGGCGGCATCGCCCACATCTTCGCCGTGTCGGGTCTGCACATCGGCGTCATCTACGGCATGCTCGCCTGGATATGCAGGCGGCTGCGCCTGCACCGATGGGTAAAGCTCCCCGTCATCGCCGCCGTGCTTTTGTTCTATTGCGGCGTGTGCGGCTTTTCGCCCTCTTCGCTGCGGGCGCTGGTCATGTGCGTGATGCTGATGCTGGCGGACGCTTCCGGCATTTTGTACGACAGGCTGACTTCCGTCTCCGCCGCCTTTTTGGCGGTGCTCGCCGTCCATCCCGTCTATCTGTTTTCCGTCGGCTTTCAGCTCTCGGTGGCGGCGGCAGCGGGCATCATCCTTTTAGGCGGCGAGCTCTCGCATCGTCTGCGCTCTCTCCGCCTCGGCAGGCTGCGCCTACCCCAAGGCGTCTGTAGCGGGGCGGCAACGGCGGCTTCGGCGCAGCTGTTCACGCTGCCCCTCCTCATCGACTGCTTCGGCTACACTTCGGGGCTGGGGCTGCTGCTCAACATCGTCTTCGTGCCCGTCATCAGCGCCGTCTACATGCTGCTGTTCGTCCTCACCGCGCTCGCCTGCATCCTGCCCGCGCTGGCGGGCATGCTCGCCTTTGCGGAGTTCCTGCTGCGCATGGCGCTCATCCCCGTGATGGATCTGGAATGGAAGACGCTGCTCATCTGCGGCTTTTCCTTCGGCGGGGCGGCGGCGCTTTGGTACCTGCTGCTGTTTCTCCTCTCCGACAAGGTCAATCTGAAGGCCCTGCCAAAAGCCTTGTTCGCCGTCGCTTTGGCGGCGGCGCTCACCCTCGCCATGTGCCTTCGCAACCTGCCGCCTATGGCCTCGGATGCGCGCCTGTCCGTCCATTCCTATTACGGCAGCGATTTGTTGCTGCTGCAAAGCGGCGGCGAAACGGCGCTCATTGCGGGCGGCGAGCCCGACCCCGCCCACGCCGAGCGGCTGTTCTTGCAGGAAGGCGTCGACTCGCTCGATCGCGTCGTCATCCTCGCCGAAGAGAAGGAGGCGAACGCCGCCATCCCCGTGCTGGCGGAGCACGCCCGCTTCGATACCGTCCTGCTTTCGCCGCAGTCCGAACTTGTAGACAGCTTTTGGACGGTGAGTATCTCCCGCCCGCAGGGCGCCTTTTCGCTGTGCGGGGCGGAGGCGGAATTTATCGGCAAAGAGGCGCTTTCCCTCCGCATCGGCGGCAGCCGCGTGCTCATCGACTGCTCCGAAGGGGGTATTTTGGATAGTATGGAAGGGGACGGCGCGGAAGTGCCTTTGCCGCAGCTTTCCTGCGACGTGTACATCGCCTCCGCCGATACGGGCGCGGCGCAGGCGCTTTCGCCCGCATACGAGATCTATTTTGAAAAAACGGCGGGGAAAACCAGCGTTTACGCGGCGGGCGACTTGCAAATCGCATGGAAAAATGATATAATTTCTGTCGAGGGATGCAGGTGAGGGCATGAAGTTCGTATTTTTCAAAAAGAGCCTGGAAGAGGGCGCGTCTCCCGTATATCTTTTTGAGGGAGAAGAAGAATATTTCAAAGAGCGGGGCGAAGAGATGCTCAAAGAAAAATTTCTCTCCGAGCCTTCGCTCAACTATACCGCCTTTGCGGGCGAGGCGCTCAAAGGCGCCGCCATCACCGCGATGGTGTCTGCGGCGGAGAGCTTTCCCTTTTTCGGGCAAAAGCGCATCGTCAAGGCGACGGAGTTTTACCCCACCGAAAAGGAGTACGAGCAGTACCTGCAAAAGTATTTTTCCGACCCGCAGCCGACGACCATCCTTCTCATCGTCAATTCGCATGCGGCGCAGGGCAAGGCGTTCGATCTGAAAAAGGCGCCGAACGTCACCTTCGTCGATTGTTCGAAGGGGGACGACGAGACGCTGCTGCGCTGGATCTATACCCGCTTCAAGCGGGCGGGCATCCGCGCCGACACCGAGTGCTGCGAGCGCGTCATGCGCTACTGCCTCTCGGATATGTCGCGCATCGCCGGCGAAACGGAAAAACTCATCGACTACGCCTGTGAAAGCGGCAGCGTCACCTCCGAAGACGTCGACCTTGTCGTCTATAAAGACGCCGCCTATAAGACGTACGAGATGACTTCCGCCGTGGGGGCGAAAAATTACGGCAAGTACATCGCCGTCTGCGCCGAACTGTTGGAAAAGGGGATGGACGAGATGGGCATCCTGAACGCTTTGTGCGCCTATTTCCGCACCCTGTACGGCATCACGGCCATCCGCAAAGACGACAAAGAGACGGCGCGCATTTTGGGGATGAAGGAATACGCCGTCAAGATGAGCCGCCGCCAGGCGCAGGCCTTGGGCGAGCGGCGGGTGCAGGCGCTGTACCGCTATACCTTCGAGGCGGTCAATTCCGTCAAGACGGGCAAACGCACCCTTGCGTCGGCGCTGCTGTGCGTCAACGCCGCCATCTTCGGCGAGCAAAATATTGCCGGGCAGGGGCAATAAAACACTTTTCTTTTTTTTGATTTTCATGTACAATAGTCTCATATGCTTTGAGTCACGGAGTGAAGAATGGACGCAGTATTGAATAATTTGAAAATGGCGTTTACCGGTTTCGGCGCGGTAGACGTCCTGGAGATCCTCCTGTTCACCTTGCTGTTTTATTATGTGTTCCGCATTTTGAAAAACAACAACGTGCGCAGCATGATCGCCCTGTTCACCCTGCTGGTGATCGTATCGGGCGTCATCTATGTGTTCAACGAAGACCTGCCCACGCAGTCGTTCATCATCATCCCCCTCGTGTTTTCGGGGATCATGCTGATCATCTTCAATACAGAGGTCAAAAGGGACATCCTCGGCCTGAACACCATCAACGTCCTGCCCGAAAAGACGGGACACCAGGCGGCGGTCAGCAAAGAAGAGGTGGAGCGCTACATTTCCGAGATCATCAAGGCGATCCAGAACCTCTCCAAAGACAATATCGGGGCGCTCATCATCCTTTCGAACGACAATATCCCCCCGCAGGTGTTGGAGAGCGGCGTCCTGCTCGACGCCAAGATCTCGTCGCAGCTGATCGAGGGCATCTTCTTCGTCAACGCGCCCCTGCACGACGGCGCCATGATCGTCAATAACCACAAGATCCAGGCGGCGGGCTGCTTTTTGCCCCTGTCGCAGAACGCGAACGTCCCCAAAGAGCTGGGCACCCGCCACCGCGCGGGCATCGGCATCACCGAAACGTGCGACGTGACGGCGCTCATCGTCTCGGAAGAGACGGGCATCATCACCATCGCCCAGCGGGGCAAGATTTCGCGCTATGCCGACTACGACCTGCTGAAAAAGACGCTGCACGAGTATTATTGGAAAGATCTGAGCGCAGACGGGAGGAAACGCGCATGAGAGAGAAGAGCTTTTGGCGCCGCGTCGCCGGTATCTTTATCGACAATATCCCCATCAAACTGCTGGCGATCGCGCTGGCGGTCATCGTCTTTGCCGTCGTCAATTACGGCGGCTGAGCCGCATCCAAAGGTTTTTCACATATGAACAGACATTGTATCGCTGCGCCCGAGGTGCTTTTGCCTGCCGCGGGCGTCGATCTGTATCGCTGGGCGGTCATCGCCTGCGACCAGCACACCTCCGACGCCGCCTATTGGCGGCAGCTGGAAGCCTTGGTGGGGGATGCTCCCTCCACCCTGCGCCTGACCCTTCCCGAGATCTATCTGGAAGAAGACTGCGCCGCGCGGGTGGAAGAGATCGCCCGCACCATGCGCGCCTACCGCGATGCGGGCGTTTTCCGCAAGTTGGAGCCGGGCTTTATCCTCGTCGAGCGCAAGACGCAGACGGCGCCGCTGCGCACGGGCGTCGTCATCGCCGTCGATCTGGAGGCGTATTCGTTTGAAAAGAAGAGCAGCGCCCTCATCCGCGCCACCGAGGCGACCATCGTCGAGCGCATCCCGCCCCGCCTGAAGATCCGCGAGGCGGCGGTGATGGAATTTCCGCACGTCATGCTCTTGTACGACGACCCCGCCGACAGCGTGCTCGGCCCCTGGAAGGGCGCCCCGCTGGAGGTATTGTACGATACCGAGCTGAACATGGGCGGCGGCCACGTCACGGGCAAGCGCCTGCCGGATACCGCCGCCGTCATTTCCGCCTTTGAAAAGCTGGAAAAGGGCGGCATGCTGTTCATGGTCGGCGACGGCAACCACTCGCTGGCGACGGCGAAGGCCGCCTGGGACAAGATCAAGCCCGCCCTCTCCGCGGAAGAGCAAAAGACGCATCCCGCCCGCTTCGCCCTCTGCGAGGCTGTCAACATCCACGACGCCGGCATCCGCTTCGAGGCCATCCACCGCCTTGTAAAGGGAGTGGACGCCGAAGGTTTCTCTCGCGCCTTTGCGGCGCGTGCGCAGGGGGAAGGCAGCGCCGCTTTGTATGCGGGCGGCAGGGGAACGAGCGTCCGCGTGCCCGCGGCGGCGGCCGAAGCGGTGGCGGAAACAGACCGCATCATCGCCGCTTACATCGCCGAACACGGCGGCAGCGTGGACTATGTGCACGGCGAAGAGGCGCTCCGCGCCCTGACGGCGGAAAATGCCGGCTACGTCGGCATCGCCCTGCCTGCGATGGATAAATCGGAGCTGTTCGATCAGGTGCTGCGCGGCGGCAGCCTGCCCCGCAAGACCTTTTCGATGGGAGAGAGTGAAGAGAAACGGTATTACATGGAAGGAAAGGAGATCACCAATGAAACTCATCGTCTGTAAATTCGGCGGTTCGTCTTTGGCGGACGGCAACAACATATCGCGCGTGGCAGACATTCTGCGCGCAGACCCTGCCAGGCGGTTCGCCGTCGTCTCCGCGCCCGGCAAGCGCTTTTCCAACGATATCAAGGTGACCGACCTCTTATACGAATGCTACCGCTCTGCGGCGCAGACAGGCAGTTGTGCAGCCTCGTTTTCGGCTATCCGCCGCCGCTTTACCTCCATCGTGGAAGAGTTGGGCATCACTTCGTTCGACATCGAGGCGGTGCTGGACGAGACCGAGCGCGAGATCGGGCTGAAAAAGAGCGCCGATTTCACCGCTTCCCGCGGCGAATACCTCAACGCCCGCATCATCGCCGCCAAACTCGGCTGGGAATTCGTGGACGCGAAGGACGTCATCTTCTTCAAAGAAAACGGCGCCTTCGACGAAGAAAAGTCGTATCCCCTGATCGCCGAACGCCTTTCTTCCTGCCAAAACGCCGTCATCCCCGGCTTTTACGGCACCGATGCGCACGGCAATATCAAGACCTTTTCGCGCGGCGGCAGCGACATCAGCGGCTCCATCGTGGCGCGCGCCGTCAACGCCGAACTGTATGAAAACTGGACGGACGTCAGCGGCTTCCTCGCCTGCGACCCGCGCATCGTCAACAACCCCGAAAAGATCGAGGTGATCAGCTTCAAAGAGCTGCGCGAGCTCTCCTACATGGGCGCTAACGTGCTGCATGCAGACTCCATCTTCCCCGTCCGCAAGGGGGATATCCCCATCAAGATCAAGAACACCTTCCGCCCCGAAGACGCCGGCACCCTCATCCTTCCCTCCAAAAAATATAAAAAGCACGGCAAAACGGTCACGGGCATCGCCGGCAAAAAGGACTTCACCGTCTTATATCTGGAAAAGTCGATGATGAATTCCGAAATAGGCTTTGCGCGCAAGGTGCTCTCCATCCTCGAACAGGACGGCATCAGCTTCGAGCATATGCCCTCCGGCATCGACACCCTGTCCCTCGTCATCGAGAGCAAGTACCTGACGGACGGCGTCCTCGACAGGCTGATCGGCCAGATTTCCGAGGCGGTGCATCCCGATTACATCCGCGTGCTGGAAAACATCGCCCTCGTCGCCACCGTCGGCCACGGCATGGCGGCCAGCGTCGGCACCTCGGCGCGCCTTTTTAAGGCGCTCTCCGACGCGGGCATCAACGTGCGCATGATCGACCAGGGCTCCAGCGAGCTCAATATCATCGTCGGCATCGACAACGACGATTACGAAAAGTGCCTGCGCGCCGTCTATTACGAGTTCTTCTTAAAGGGGAAGCGCAAAAAGGCGGAGGCGGAATAAGGGCGCCGATATTTTCATGACCCGAAGCGGGCGCGGCAGTTCTGCCGCGCCCGTACGTTTGATAAGTTTGTGCATAAAATATAAGCCCTGCGGCGTCTGCCGCAGGGCGTTTTGCAGTGTATGGCTTTTTATACGATGATGTTGACCAGCCTTCCGGGCACGACGATGAACTTGCGGATGACCTTGCCTTCCACCAGCGGACGGATGGCGTCGTCTGCGAGCACCGCTTCGCGGATCTCTTCCTGGCTGCTGTTTTTGGAGATCATCATCTTGGCCTTGATCTTGCTGTTCACCTGCACGGCGTACTCCGTTTCCTCGCGCACCAGCGCCGATTCGTCGCAGACGGGGTAGCGCTGATCGAAGATGGAATACTTGCCGCCGAAGCGTTCCCACAGCTCTTCGGCAAAGTGGGGGGCGAAGGGGGCGATGAGCAGCAGCAGATCGCGCGTGCTTTCTTTCAGGAAGCCCTCGTCCTTCTGCGCCTGGCCGTCGTATTTATACAGGGCGTTGACGTATTCCATCAGCCGCGCCACGGCGGTGTTGAAGGAGAAGTTCTCCACGTCGCGCGTGATCTGTTTGATCGCGTAGTTGCGGGCGTAGTTGAGCTCCTTTTCGGCGGCGCCGAGCGGCTTTGCCTCCGCATCCGGCAGCTCCGCCGCCTTGAGAACGAAGCGCTCCACGCGGTCGAGGAATTTGGCGACCGACTTGATGCCGTCGTCGCTCCACGGCCCGCCCTCCGTGTACGAGAAGCCGAACATCAGATACATGCGGAATACGTCCGAGCCGTAGGTAGACACATATTCGTCGGGGGAGACGATATTACCCTTCGATTTTGACATCCTGTTGCCGTCAGGCCCCAAAATGACGCCCTGATGCACCAGAGATTTGAAGGGCTCGTCGAAGTGCAGGTAGCCCATGTCGCGCAGCGCCTTGGTGAAGAAGCGCGCATACAGCAGGTGCATGCAGGCGTGCTCGGCGCCGCCGATATATTTGTCTACGGGCAGCATCTTGTCCACGATCTCGGTGTCAAAGGGCTGCTTGTTGTTGTGCGCGTCGGCATAGCGCAGGTAGTACCAGCTGGAGCAGACGAAGGTATCCAAAGTGTCGGGGTCGCGCGTGGCGTCCGCGCCGCACTTGGGGCACTTGGTGTGCATGAACTCGTCGCACTTTGCCAGGGGCGACTTGCCGTCCGGCTTGAACTCCACGTTGTACGGCAGTTTGACGGGCAGGTCCTTATAGGGAACGGGCACGATGCCGCAGTGGGGGCAGTGGACGACGGGGATGGGCGCGCCCCAGTAGCGTTGGCGGGATACCAGCCAGTCGCGCAGGCGGTAGTTGACCTTGCGCTCGCCCTTGCCGATCTTGGAAAGATAATTGGCGATCTCCGTGCGCGCCTCTTCGCCGAACCGCCCGTCGAACTGCAGGCTGTTGACGCAGATGCCGTCTTCGCAGAAGGGGAGCACCGTATCGCCGTTCCTGTTTTCGATGACCTTTTTCACGGGCAGGCCGTACTTTTGGGCAAAGGCGAAGTCGCGCTCATCGTGCGCGGGCACGCCCATCACGGCGCCGGTGCCGTACGAGTACAGCACATAGTCCGCCGCGTAGATGGGGATCTTTTCCCCGTTGATGGGGTTGACGGCATAGTGGCCGATGAACACGCCCGTCTTCTCGCGCGAAGAGGAGAGGCGGTCGATCTCGTTGGTCTTCGCCGTCTGTTCGATGTACGCCTCCACGGCGGGGCGCTGCTCGTCGGAGACCAGCTTTTTCACCAGCGGATGTTCGGGCGCGAGCACGACGTACGAGACGCCGAAAATGGTGTCGCAGCGGGTGGTGAACACGCGGAAGGTATCCCCGCTCTCGCAGGCGAACTCGATCTCGCAGCCCACCGATTTGCCGATCCAGTTGCGCTGCATCAGCTTCGTCTTTTCCGGCCAGTCGATGGTGTTCAGCCCCTGCAAAAGCTCCTCGGCGTATTGGGTGATCTTAAAGAACCACTGCGTGAGGTCGCGCTTGATGACGGGCGTGCCGCAGCGCTCGCAGCAGCCTTCCACCACCTGCTCGTTGGCGAGCACGGTGTTGCAGCTCGGGCACCAGTTGACGGGCGCTTCCTTGCGGTAGGCGAGGCCGTTTTCGTATAATTTGAGGAACATCCACTGCGTCCACTTGTAGTAGTTTTCCTCGCAGGTCTTGACCTCGGCAGACCAGTCGAACATGGCGCCCATCGCCTTGAGCTGGTGCTCCATGGTCTCGATGTTCTTCTCCGTCGAGTCTTTGGGGTGGATCTGGGTCTTGATGGCGTAGTTTTCGGCGGGCAGGCCGAAGGCGTCAAAACCCATCGGCTGGAACACTTCGTAGCCCTGCATCTTCTTGAAGCGCGCAAAGCTGTCCGAAGGGCCGTAGTTATACCAGTGCCCGATGTGCAGTTTTGCGCCGGAAGGGTAGGAAAACATTTCCAGCACATAGTACTTTTTGTCGATATTTTTTTTGTTGAAGCAGTTCTCTTTGGTCTTCTCCCACCGCTGCTGCCACTTGCTTTCAACGGCTTTCATGTCCATAACGATACCTCCGCGAGCGCTCCGCTCATTTTTTCTGTTTGATGCTCCTGTAGATCAGATAGGAAAGCGGCCCCGCGATCGGCAGCAGCAGGACGACAAGATTCCACGGTATGACCGCCTTCACTACCCCCATGTCTTTGAGCAGCAGGTAGATGGTGAAGATGGCGAGGAAATAATGTACGATCAGCGCCGCGATGATCGCGTACACAAAGGGCGGCATAGGCTCTCCTTCCGAAAACAATGTTTCATTTGATTATATAATGTTTGCGCAAAATAGTCAAGTTCAAAGGGCAAAGACGCCGAAATTTTTTATAATTCGCCCTTCGCCCGCCCCCGCCGCGTAAATAAAACGCCTTTGCCTGCATACACTGAACTATATGGAACAGATGGTTTTTTCCGAAGCGGAGGCGGGCTGCCGCTACATCGCCTATATTGCGGGGGCGCTGGCGAACGCGCGCGGCGTCTGCGCCGAGATCTGCGCGGCCGACGGGCGCATCTACCTTCGCGCCCGCGGCGAGGGGCTCGCCGCAGCCGAAAAGGCCGCCTGCGAACGGGCGGCGGAAGTGCTCGGCATCGGCTACAAGTACGCGGCGCTTTCCCGCCTCGTCCGCCCCGCAGGGCTGGGGCGGGAGGAGCGCGAGATCCTGCTGGCGGCGATGATCGCCGCCGACTTTCCCCCGGAGCGCCGCTATATCCTCGCCCGCCTGCAGACGGGAGGGGAGCGCGCCGTAGACGGCGTGTACCGCTTCCGCCTGCAAACTCTCCGCAAAAAGTGGGAGAGCGTCGCCGCCTGCGTGCCCGCCGTGTTCACCCGCGGCAGGCTGGAAGAGTTCATGCGCTATCTTTTGGGGGGCAGCCGCGGCAAGGTGTTCGTCAAAAAAGACGGCGTGTACGACAGCCGCTGCCGGAAGCTGCGCCGCGCCTGCCTCATCGGCTCCGACCCGCGGCTGGACACCCTGCGCGAGATCGTATTGAGCGGCGCGGGGAAGGTGGAATGCCTCGCCCCGCCCTGCGCCGCAGAGGAAAATTTCCTCCGCCGCTATTACGCCGGGCGCGTGGGGTTTTCGTCTTGAAAGAAAAATGCGCCCGCTGTTTTTTGTCTTGAAAGAGAAATACGCGCGACCGTTTTTCATTTTGAAAGAAAAAAGTGACCGCCCGCCTTTCCGCCTGAAAGAAAAATGCGTCCGCCCGCCCGAAAGGGGCGTTTTTGGCGGGCAAAACTGTTGACAAACGGCGAAAAAAGCATTATTATAATACTAATTTCATTTGCCGTGTGCAGAGAGACAAGTAGCCTTCGGCGCGCATCTGCAGAGAGCGGGACATCTGCTGTAAGCCCCGCGTTGCCGCCCCTTTGCGAAACCGCTCTTTGCGGCAAAAAGTTGCATATCTTTATCAAATATGCCCAAAAGAGAGGCCGCCTTTGCGGGCGGCAAGTAAGGTGGAACCGCGCAAAGAGATCATGCGTCCTTAACGAATTTCGTTGGGGCGCTTTTTTATTTTATCATATCTTTATTTTATGGAAACGAACAAGGAGGCAAATATGATCGTAACGTTGAAAGGCGACAAGCGCGAATACGCTGCGCCCGTCACATGCAGGCAGATCGCGGCCGACATCGGCGAAGGGCTGGCCCGCGCCGCCGTCGCCGCCAAGGTGGACGGCAAGCTGGTAGACCTCGCCTATGTGGTGGACAAAGACGCCGAGGTCGAGATCGTCACGCTGAAGGATAAGGAGGGGCTGCAGGTGTACCGCCATACGGCGGCGCACGTCCTGGCGCAGGCGGTCAAGAGCATCTATCCCACCTGCAAGCTCGCCATCGGCCCCACCATCGAGAACGGCTTCTATTACGACATCGACTTCAAGACGCCCATCTCGCAGGAAGACCTCTCCAAGATCGAGACGGAGATGCAGAAGATCATCGACAGCAACCTGCCCGTCGAGCGCTTCACCCTGCCCCGCGAAGACGCCATCAAGCTGATGACCAAATATTCCGAAAAATATAAGGTCGAGCTGATCAAAGACCTGCCGGAAGGGGAAGAGATCTCCTTCTACAAACAGGGGGGCTTTACAGACCTCTGCCGCGGCCCGCACCTGCCTTCCACCGGCAAGATCAAGGCGTTCAAGCTGACCAGCATCGCCGGCGCGTACTGGCGCGGCAACGAAAAGAACAAGATGCTCACCCGCATCTACGGCACGGCTTTTGCTAAAAAAGACGAGATGAAGGCGTACTTCACCATGCTCGAAGAGGCGAAAAAGCGCGACCATACAAAGCTTGGCAGGGAATTGGGCCTGTTCGCCCTCATGAACGAAGGCAAGGGCTTTCCCTTCTTCCTCCCCAAGGGCATGGTGCTCAAAAATATCCTCATCGACTACTGGCGGCAGATCCACACCCGCGAAGGCTACGTCGAAGTGCAGACGCCGATCATCTTGAACCGCAGCCTGTGGGAGACGTCGGGGCATTGGGATCACTATAAAGACAACATGTATACAACCAAGATCGACGGGGAAGACTGCGCCATCAAGCCCATGAACTGCCCGGGCGGCATGCTCATCTACAAGATGGCCCCGCACAGTTATAAAGACCTGCCCATCCGCATGGGCGAGCTGGGTCTCGTCCACCGCCACGAAAAGAGCGGCCAGCTGCACGGCCTGATGCGCGTGCGCTGCTTCACGCAGGACGACGCGCACATCTTCATGCTCCCCGAACAGATCACCGACGAGATCAAGGGAGTGGTGCGCATCATCAACGAAGTGTACACCCTGTTCGGCTTCAAGTACCACGTCGAACTCTCCACCCGCCCCGAAGACAGCATGGGCAGCGACGAGGACTGGGAGACCGCTACGGCCGCCCTGCGCGAGGCGCTGGACGAGCTGCACCTTCCTTACGTCGTCAACGAGGGCGACGGCGCCTTCTACGGCCCCAAGATCGACTTCCACCTCACCGACTCCATCGGCAGGACGTGGCAGTGCGGCACCATCCAGCTCGACTTCCAGCTGCCGCAGCGCTTTGAGGCGGAATACACCGGTGAAGACGGGCAGAAGCACCGCCCGATCATGATCCACCGCGTGGTGTTCGGTTCCATCGAGCGCTTCATCGGCATCCTCATCGAGCACTATGCGGGCAAATTCCCCGTCTGGCTCTCGCCCGTGCAGGTCAAAATTTTGCCCGTGTCCGACAAATCTGCCGACTACGCCAAAGAGGTGGAGGCGGCGCTGAAGGCGCAGGGCCTGCGCGCCGAGACGGACATGCGCAACGAAAAGATCGGCTACAAGATCCGCGAGGCGCAGCTGGAAAAGCTGCCGTACATGCTCATCATCGGCGATAAAGAGAAGGAAGAGGGCACCGTCGCCGTGCGCATGCGCGAAAAGGGCGACGTGGGCGCCATGCCGCTTGCCGACTTTGTCGCCAAGGTCAAAAAGGAAAACGACGAAAAGACGGCTTTTTGAAAATTTTCCCGAAAAAAGAGTTGACTTTCCGCGCGAGATGGTATATACTGTTTTAGTCAAAGAAGAAGGGACCTTCTCGCCTTGCGGCAAGCGCGCTTGCAAGTGCCATACAAAACAGTCAATTGCCTGCCCGGCGCATGCGCCGCGGCGGATGTTCGTATGGATAAAGAGCGGGTCGTAGTTCTCGGCCCGCTTTTTTGTTTGCCTTTCGGGGCGAAATAATAATAAGGACGGTAAAAAAGTATCAAAGACCAGCATCAGATTAACGGAGAGATCCGTGATCCGGAAGTGAGAGTGATCGGTTCCGACGGCCAGCAGCTGGGCATCATGAGCTCGCGCGAAGCGCTGCGGCTGGCGGAAGAGAGCGATTTGGATTTGGTGAAGATCTCGCCGACGGCGAGGCCGCCCGTGGTCAAGATCATGGACTACGGCAAATTCAAGTTCGAGCAGGGGAAAAAGGAAAAAGAATCGCGCAAAAATCAAAAGATGGTCGAGATCAAAGAGGTGCGCCTCTCCATGACCATCGACACCAACGATTTGAACGTGAAGTCGCGCCAGGCGCAGAAGTTTTTGGAGGCGGGCAACAAGGTCATGGTCTCCATCCGTCTGCGCGGCAGGCAGAACGCGCACGCTTCGCTCGGCGTCGACGTGATGCACGAGTTTTTCGATACATTGGGCGGAAAGGCAGTGATGGACAAAAAGCCCGCCAACGAGGGCAGGAACATCACCATGCTGCTCTCGCCCGCCAAAAATTAAACTGTCTATAACGGCGCCGCGAGCCCGCAAACGGGGCGGCGCGTGTTTGGAGAAAATATTTCGGAGGAAACAACAATGCCTAAACAGAAATCGCACAGCGGCTCTAAAAAGCGTTTTGACATTACCGGCAGCGGCAGAGTCAAAAGGGCGCAGTCGGGTAAGAACCATAAGACGGGCGCAAAACCCCGCAAGAGGAAGAGAAATCTTCGCCAGACGGCTTTCGTCAACGAGACCCAGGAGCTGACGGTGAAGAACCAGCTGATCCCGTATAAGAAATAAGTGTTAAGGAGAAAGAGCAATGCGTATTAAAAGAGCAGTCAACGCGGTCAAAAAACGCAGGAAGATATTCAGATTATCCAAAGGCTATTTCGGTTCCAAGAGCCGTTCTTACCGCATCGCCCGCGAGGCGGTGATGAAGTCGCTGATGTATGCCTACATCGGCAGAAAGAACAGGAAGAGAGATTTCCGCCAGCTCTGGATCGCCAGGATCAACGCCGCCGCCCGCATGAACGGGCTGTCTTACAGCAAATTCATGCACGGCCTGAAGGTTGCCGGCATCAACCTGAACAGGAAAGTGCTGGCAGACATCGCCGTCAACGACGCCGCCGCATTCGCGGCGCTTGCCGAGAAGGCGAAAGCCGCTATCGCGTAATCATCTAAAAACCTTCTTGCCGCAAGAAGGTTTTTTGCCTATTTTATATGGTCATCACATCCAGGAACAACCCGTTCGTGCGGCACATCCTGTCGCTGCGCGAAAAAAAATTCCGCCGCGAAGCGGGCGAATTCGTCGTAGAAGGCGTCAAGCAGGTGAACGAGGCGCTCGCGGGCGGCTGCGAGGTCAAGGCCGTCGTCTGCGCCGAGTCGTTTGCGGAGGCGTGGCGGTTTGCAGGCGCCGTGCTCGTTTCCGACGGCGTGTTCGAAAAGCTTTCGGGCGAGGTGACGCCGCAGGGCGTTTTGGCGCTGCTCGCCGTCCCCGAGCTCACCCCGCGCCCGCCGCAGGGGAAGGCCCTTCTGCTGGACGGCGTTTCCGACCCCGGCAACATGGGCGCCATCCTCCGCACGGCGAACGCCGCCGGGTATGCGGACGTATACCTGCGCGGCTGCGTCGATCCGTTCTCACCCAAGAGCGTGCGCGCCGCCATGAGCGGGCTCTTTTTCGTGCGCCTGCACGCGGGCGAGGACGCGGAACTTGCGAACTGCCTTGCGGGCGTGCCGCTCTTGTGCGCGGATATGGGAGGGGAAGACGTGTTTTCCTTTTCCCCGCCGCCAAATTTCTGCCTCGTCATCGGCAACGAGGCGAACGGCGTCAGCAAAGAGGTGCGCGCGCGGTGCGCGCATACGGTGCGCATCCCCATGCGGGAAAGCTGCGAAAGCCTCAACGCCGCCGTGTCGGCGGGCATCCTGATGTATGAACTGCAGTATGCGAGAGAGAAAAAACTATCACATGGATTGAAAGGAGAAGATACCGATGTCAGGACATAGCAAATGGCATAACATTCAGGCAAGGAAGGGCAAGGCGGACGCTGCGCGCGGCCGCATCTTCACCAAGCTGGGGCGCGAGATCGCCGTGGCGGCGAAGGCCAACCCCAACCCCGAGACCAACAGCAAGCTGGCAGACGTCATCGCCAAGGCGAAGGCGAACAACATGCCCAACGACAATATCCAGCGCTGCATCAAAAAGGCGGCGGGCGAACTGGGCAACGTCAATTACGAAACGCTCGTGTACGAAGGTTACGGCGTCGGCGGCAGCGCGCTGATCATCAATACCCTGACCGACAACAAGAACCGCACCGCGGGCGACGTGCGCAGCACCCTCTCCAAGTGCGGCGGCGAGCTGGGCAGTACCGGCTGCGTGTCGTACATGTTCAGCAACAAGGGCCTGCTCGTCATCGAGCGCACCCTCGATCTGGACGAAGACACCGTCACCGAATACGCCATCGAGGCGGGCGCGGACGACGTGGTGACGCTGGACGACGTGTACGAAGTGTACACCGACCCCGCGGCGTTTTCCGACGTGCGCAAATTTTTGGAAGGGAAGGGCATCGAGTTTTTGGAAGCGGACGTGCGCATGATCCCGCAGAACAAGATCACTTTGAGCCCCGAACACACCGAAACGTTCATGAAACTGTTGGATAAACTGGAAGATCTGGACGACGTGCAGGACGTCTACCACAACGTAGAACTGCCCGAAGAGGACGAAGAAGAATAATAGGGGCGGCACGTCATGTGCGTCCGCCGCAGCATGATGATACGGGCGGCACCGCCGCGAAAAAAGCGCGGGCCGCCGCAATGGTAAACAATACGGGCGGGCGCAATGCCTGCCCGATGCGAAGAAGGAGGAAGAGCCGATGGTCGGAGTTTTAGAGGCCTGCCGCAGGGCAAAGATGAGCGCCGCGGCGATCGCCCTGGCGGGCGAAGAGGATATGAACAAGATGCTGGCGGCATCCGCCAAGGCGCTGCGCGAGCGCGCCGCGGAGATCATCGCCGAAAACAAGCGAGACATCGCCGCCTGCACCCGCGGGGCGCAGTTCGTCGACCGCCTGCGTTTGGACGAAAAGCGCATCGACGACATCGCCGTGGGGCTGGAAAAGCTGATCTCGCTGCATTGCCCCGTGGGCGAGGTGTTGGAAGAGCGCACCCTGTACAACGGCCTGCGCCTGCGCCGCGTGCGCGTGCCGATGGGGGTCATCGGCATCATCTATGAATCTCGCCCCAACGTCACGGCAGACGCCATCGGGCTGGCGCTGAAAAGCGGCAACGCCGTGGTGCTGCGCGGCAGTAAAGACGCGCTCTGTTCCAACCGCGCCATGTGCGCCGTCATCAAGGGCGCCATCCGGGAGGCGGGCTACGACCCCGAATTCATCCAGCTTATCGAAGATCCCACCCATGAGGGCGCCACGCAGTTTTTGAAGATGAAGGGGTATGTAGACGTCATCATCCCCCGCGGCGGCGCGGGGCTCATCCGCAACGCCGTGGAAAACGCCACCGTCCCCATCATCGAGACGGGCACGGGCAACTGCCACGTCTATATCGAAAAGACGGGCGACCTCGACAAGGCGATCCCCATCCTCATCAACGCCAAGACCCAGCGCACCTCCGTGTGCAACGCCTGCGAGAGCCTGCTCATCGACGAGGCGATCGCCCCCGCAGCCCTTCCCCGCTGCGTCGCCGCCCTGCGCGAAAAAGGCGTCGAGATCGTCGCCTGCCCCAAGTGCCGCAAGATCGATGCGTCCCTTTCCGAGGCGACGGAAGAGGACTACGGCACGGAGTATCTCGATCTGAAGATCTCCGTCAAGATCGTAGGCGGCGTGCAGGAAGCGATCGATCACATCAACCGCTACGGCACCCACCACAGCGACGCCATCATCACTGCCGACCCCGCCGCGGCGCAGAAATTTTTGAACGAAGTGGACAGCGCCGCCGTGTACGTCAACGCCAGCACCCGCTTTACCGACGGGTTCCAGTTCGGCCTGGGGGCGGAGATGGGCATTTCCACCCAAAAGCTGCACGCCCGCGGCCCCATGGGTCTGCGCGAGCTGACCTCGTACAAGTACCTCGTCGAGGGCGAGGGCCAGGTGCGCGGCTGATTTTTCCAGCATATAAGGCGCATAGGCTGCCGCGCTTTGCAGATACTGCTTGTGTCGGCAGCAGAACTACGGGCGTACCGCATGCGACATCGGCGCGTCTGAAAAACATTTTTGCTGCTTTCGGATATAGTTTCGTCTGCATGGCGGCAAAAATTTTCCAAAAATTATTTTTATCGGTCGTTTTTCGCCCGTGGGAATGATTTTTGCAGAAAAATCGGACGCTGCGATGTATTTCGGAACAAAAAAGAGAGGAAAAGTACAGCATTTGTGCCTTTCCTCTTATTTTTTTGCCGAAAAAAGTCTTTTTGCGCCGTTTTACTTTTGGGCGCGGATATGGTACAATATCCAAAACGGCAACAGAAGGTAAACAGGAGGACTATATGGCAAAGAAGAAGAGCATACATCCGGCGACGGCGCTTTTGGCCGTCCTGTTTCTGCTGATCGGCTGCGCGGCGGGCGTGTTTGCCTCGGTGCAGCTGACCAAAGGGGACGAATTCCGCCTCAACGGCGATAAAGAAGTGCGCCTTGCCGTGGGCGAGGTATATGCCGAGGAGGGCGCCACCGTCATCTCCTTCGGCAGGGATATTTCCGACAAGGTGCAGGTAGGGGGCGACGCGCTCGATACCTCCGCCGCGGGCACCTATAAGCTCGTGTACACGGTCAAAGACCTGCGCTGGGGCGACTATCGCCTGGTGCGCACGGTGATCGTGGAGGAGGCGTGACATGGCGTCTAAAGGCAAAAAGTTTTCCCTCGGCAAGACGATCCTCCTCTGCGCGCTGGCGCTCATCGTCGGCTTTGTGGCGGCGTTTTTCCTCTACAGCTATATCAAGCGCGAGACGGGCGGCGATACCTATGTCAGCGGCGACCTCTCTATCCACTTCATGGAGCTCGGCAACGAGTACGCGGGCGATTCCATCTATATCAAAGCGGGCGATACCGACATCCTCATCGACGCCGGCTCCCGCCCTTCCAGCACCGATACGACCGCCGCCTATATCGACAACTACTGCACCGACGGCGTGCTCGAGTACGTCATCGCCACCCATGCCGACCGCGACCATATCGCCGGCTTTGCGGGCAGCAGTTCTTCGCAGAGCATCTTCGAGCGCTACGAGTGCGAGGTCATCATCGACTTCCCCCGCACCAACAGCGATACAAAGACCTATCAGACGTACATAGAACAGCGGGATGCGGAAGTGGCGGCGGGCGCCGTGCACTATACCGCCCTCGAATGCTGGAACAAAGAGGGCGGCGCGCAGCGCACCTATCAGGTCTCCGAAGGGGTAGAGATGGAGATCCTGTACAATTACTATTACGAGAATGACAGCGACGACGAGAACAACTACTCCGTCTGCCTGCTCTTCAACCAGGGCGACAGGCACTTCCTGTTTACGGGAGACTTAGAAGAGGAAGGGGAAGAGTACCTGGTGCAGTATAACGACCTGCCCGCGGTAGAGTTGTTCAAGGCGGGGCACCACGGCTCCAAGACCTCTTCCAACGAGGCGCTCCTCTCCGTCATCCGCCCCAAGATCGTCTGCGTCTGCTGCTGCGCGGGCACCGACGAATACACGGATACCCCCGAAAACCAGTTCCCCACCCAGGCGATGATCGACCGCGTGGCAAAGTACACCGACCGCGTATACGTCACCTCCCTCGGCGACGAGTCCGCGCCCGCGGGGTATGTGTCCATGAACGGCGACATCACCGTCACCTCTTCCGCTGCGGGCGAGGTCAGCGTCTCCTGTTCGGCGAGCGATGCGCTCCTCAAGGATACAGAATGGTTCCGGCAAAACCGCACCATGCCCGCGGCATGGCAGTCGTGAGCCTGAAAAATCAAAAAACAGGGCGGATATCGGCATCCAAATTGCCGATATCTGCTTTTTTTTGGATAAAAATATTTGCGCATTCGGCGGAAAAGTATTAAAATAGATACGATATTTTTAGTTATCGGGAGAAGAGACTTTTGATACGCAACGATTTGAGAAATGTAGCGATCATCGCACACGTAGACCACGGCAAGACAACGCTGGTGGACCAGATGCTCAGGCAGAGCGGCACATTCCGAGAGAACCAGGTCGTAGAGGAGCGGGTGATGGACTCCAACGCCATCGAGCGCGAACGCGGCATCACCATCCTAGCCAAGAATACGTCCGTGCATTACCACGGCGTCAAGATCAACATCATCGACACCCCCGGCCACGCCGATTTCGGCGGCGAGGTGGAGCGCGTTTTGAAGATGGTCAACGGCGTACTGCTGCTCGTAGACGCGGCGGAAGGCCCCATGCCGCAGACGCGCTTCGTCATGCAGAAGGCGCTGGAACTTGAGCATAAACTGATCATCGTCGTCAACAAGATCGACCGCCCCGACGCGCGCATCTCCGAGGTGCAGGACGAGATCTTGGAACTTCTCATCGACCTGAACGCCTCCGACGACCAGCTGGAAAGCCCCATCATCTTCTGTTCGGGCAGGGCGGGCACCGCCTCGCGCGATCCCAACCACGAGGGGAAGGACCTCACGCCCCTGTTCGATACCATCCTCAACCATATCCCGCCCATGGAGGCGGACGAGACGGCGCCGCTGCAGCTGCTCGTCTCTTCCATCGACTATAACGACTATGTGGGCAGGATCGGCATCGGCAGGATCGAGCGCGGCAGCGTGAAGGCCAACCAAGAAGTCGCCGTCTGCAACCACAACATCGTCGGCTTCAACAAGCGCGGCAAGCTGGTCAACCTGTACCAGATCGAAGGCCTCTCCCGTGTGCCCGTGGAGCGGGCACAGGCGGGCGACATCGTCTGCTTTTCGGGGCTGGAAGGCATCAACATCGGCGACACCGTCTGCGCCACCGACTGCGTGGAGGCGGTGCCCTTCGTCAAGATCAGCGAGCCGACGGTGGAGATGACTTTTTCCGTCAACAACAGCCCCTTTGCGGGCAAAGAGGGCAAGTTCGTCACCTCCCGTCATCTGCGCGACAGGCTGTACCGCGAACTGCTGCGCGACGTCTCTTTGAAGGTGGAGGATACCGACTCCGCCGAGGCGTTCAAGGTGAGCGGCCGCGGCGAGATGCACCTGTCCATCCTCATCGAAAACATGCGCCGCGAAGGGTACGAATTCCAGGTCAGCACCCCCAAGGTGCTGTATAAGACCATCGACGGCGCCCTGTACGAGCCGGTCGAGCGGCTGATCGTAGACGTGCCCGAAGACGGCACGGGCGCCGTGTTCCAGAGCATGGGCGAGCGCAAGGGCGAGCTGGTGCACATGAGCGCCGTCGGCTCGCGCATGCGGCTGGAATTTCTCATCCCCGCGCGCGGCCTGTTCGGCTATAAGAGCGAGTTTTTGACCCAGACCAAGGGCGAAGGGGTGATGAACTCCATCTTCTTTGAATACCAGCCGTACAAGGGCGACATCAACCGCCGCGATACCGGCTCTCTCGTCGCCTTTGAATCGGGCGAGGCGGTCACATATGGGCTCTTCAACGCCCAGGACCGCGGCGTGCTGTTCATCGAACCGGGCACGCAGGTGTACGAGGGGATGGTCGTCGGCGTGTCTCCCAAGCCGGACGACATCAACGTCAACGTCTGCAAAAAGAAGCACATGACCAACACCCGTGCCGCCGGCAGCGACGACGCCATGCGCCTGAATACCCCCAAGAAGATGAGCCTGGAAGAGTGCCTGGAATTTTTGGGCGACGACGAGCTTTTGGAAGTCACGCCCGCGTCGCTGCGCATCCGCAAGCGCATCCTCGACAGCGAGCAGCGCGCCAAGGCCCGCGCCCGCGAAAAGAAGGCGTAACACAGCGCCTATCTTTCCGCCGTCCGGCGGTTTCCGCCCGCACCCGCTTCCGCCGCCCTGCGATTTCCGCCGCTTTTGCCGCTTTTTGCCCGCATATCCCGTTCCTTCCGCGCATAGAATAGGGTATTGAAGTTCGGAGGGCGCGGTATGGAAGAGGCGAGCCAGCAGACGGTCATCATCGAAGGGCAGAAAAAGATAGCGCTGACGGGCGTGGAGAGCGTAGACGGCTTCACGGCGCAGCAGATCTCCCTCACGCTCATAAGCGGCAGGGCGCACATTGCCGGCGACGAGTTGAAGATCGCCGGTTTTTCCAAGCAGGACGGAAGTTTTACCGCCACGGGCAAGATCGCGGGCGTCCGCTTCGGGGCAAAGCGCGGAAAACTTTGGAAAAAGCTTCTGGGCAGGCAGTGAACTCTATTGCCGTCTGCATCGCCTGCGCCGCCTGCGGCGCCGTTTCGGGGCTTATCTGCGGGCCGCTGCTTCTCATCGGCAAGGGCTGCCGCCCCGCCCTGCGGGCCGTTTTTGACGCCGCGGCGCTCCTGTTGGCGGGCGTATCGTTCGTCGCCTGTTCCGCCCTGTTCCGCTTCCCCGCGCTGCGGCTGTATATGCTCGCCGCGGCGGCCCTCGGGTTTTGGCTGTATTTGAAAAGCTTGCACCGTTTGCTTGCTTTTTTGGCGGGAAAAATGTATAATACATACAGGAGCGGCCGCAGGGCAAAAAGGGCAAAACCGAAGCGGCCGTCGGCATACGATGAAAGAGGAAAAATTTAAGAGAATAGTTATCGGTTCTACGGTCACGGCGGTCATCCTGCTCGTGTTTTTGGTCTGCTTTATGGTGTATCAGCTCATCTCCATCGGGCAGAAAAAGAGCCTGGAGGCAGAGCTCATCGCGCAGATCGAGTATTGCCAGCACATCATCGCCACGAGTGAAGACGATATCGAAATTTACAAGAGCCGTGTATGGCTGGAAATGGCGGCACGCAAGTTGGGCATGCTCGGCCACGGCGATATCGATGACCTCAGCCTCGGCGGCACTGCGCAAGATCTGTACGCGGCGGAACACACCGCGCTGATCGATGGAGAGCTCGTCTATGAAATTTGCAGTCATTGATATAGGATCCAATTCCGTCCGCCTGCTTCTGTGGGCGGACGGTTCTGCTCTATATAAGAAAAAATCGACCACCCGCCTGGGCGAGGGGCTGTCTTTGACGGGCTCGCTGTCGCAGGCGGCGATGCAGCGCTCAGCCGAGGCGGTGTGCCGCTTTGCCGAAGAGGGCAGGGCGGCGGGCGCGCGCGTTCTCGCCTTCGCCACGGCCGCCGTGCGCAGGGCCTCCAACGGGGCGGAATTCGTCGCCCGCGTCCTGGATACCTGCGGCGTGCGGGTAGACGTTCTCAGCGGCGAGCGCGAAGCGGAAGCGGGCCTTGCCGGCGCCCTGCGGGGCGAAGACGGCGCCGTCATCGACATCGGCGGCGCCAGCACGGAAGTGATCGTGCAGCGGGGCGGCAAAGCCGTCTTTGCCGTCAGTGCGGATATCGGCGCGGTGCGCCTGAAAGACGTCTGCGGCGAAGACAAAGCCAAATTGCAAAATTATATCCGTGAAAAGCTGTCCGCGTTCGACGGGGCGCCCTGCGCCCGCGAACCGGTCGCCATCGGCGGCACGGCGACGTCGCTCTCCGCCGTGTTTTACGGCGTGCAGCCGTACGACCCTGCCAAGATCGACGGCAGCCGCCTGACCCGCGCAGAGGTCGCGGGCCTGGCCGAAAAGCTGCTCGCCATGCCGCAGGAAGAGCGGCTCACCCTCCGCGGGATGGATGCGCAGCGCGCCGACATCCTCGGCGGCGGGGCGCTGCTGTTTTCCATGCTGCTGGAAAAGCTGGGGGTTTGCGGCGCGCGCGTCAGCGAGAGCGACAATTTAGAGGGGTATTTGTTCCTCGCTCAGCGAGGAGGTGTGGAGGGATGCGTTTTTTAGAAAATTTTGCTCGCACGCTGGTCGTGCTCGCCTGTATCGCCTTGGCGGGCGGCGTCGTCTACTTCGGCTATCACAGCTATTGGCGGCTGTATGATTCGGCGGTGCTCGTCGTCCTGCTCGTCCTGGGCGGGCTGCTTTCGGGCGTCGTCGCCTGTATCTTGCACGAGCTGGGGCACATCCTCTTCGGGTGCGCCAACGGCTTCAAATTCAACAGCGTGCACATCGGCTTCGTCAAGCTGTACCGCAAAGACGGCAGGCTGCGGCTGACGGTGCGCGAACTTCCCGAAGGGCTGGCGGGCGCGGCGGAGATGATCCCCAAGCGCTCCGACGGCCTGTATGCCCGTTACCTGCGCATGGTGTTCGGGGGGCTGTTCTTTTCCTTCCTGTTCCTCGCGGGGGCGGTGACGGCGGCGGTGCTGTATTTTTATGTACGGATGCCCTTTGCCGCCTACGCGCTCTGCTGCGCGGCGCTGCCGTACGCCTTTTACTACTTCTTCAACAACCTCATCCCCCGCGCCGGCAGCGGTACCGATACCGACGGCGGCGTGCTGTTCGGCCTGCTGAAAAAAGACGCCTACTGCATGTCCGCGGTCAATATCCTCGCCATCGAAGGGTACCTGTATCAGGGCTATGCCCCCGGCGAGATCGAGCCCGACCTCTATTTCGGCGCGCCGCAGCTGCCCGAAGACGACGTCAACTTCCTCATCCTCCTCGACTACCGCCTGATGTACCACATCGACAGGGGAGAGGTCGATAAGGCGTTGGCGGTCAGCGACCGCCTGGCAGGGCTGTTGGAATACGTCCCCAAGATCTACCTCAACCAGATCTCCGCCGACATCCTCTTCTGCGAATGCAGCATGAAGGAAGACAAGGCCAAGGCCCGTGCCATGTACGAACGGCTCAAGCACTTTCTGCGCGGCGAAAAGTCGCTGCAGACCTGCCGCATCCTCGCCGCCTACGAACTGTATGTGAACGGCGACCGCATGGCGGCGCTGCATGAACTGAGCGCCGCCGAGCAGAAGGCGGACGCCTGCCAGGTCGTCGGCGTGCGCCGCTACGAGCGGCTGCTGCTCTCCTGCATCCGCGACGATATCATCCCCGAGCATGCCCTGTAAAGGGCGCAGACGGAAAGCCCCTTTGCGGGGCTTTTTTTTCGTGCCTGCGGTCTCAGTGGAAGGGCAGCAGCCTCCCGTAGCAGTGCGGGCACAGCCCGCTTTTTCCGCAGCCGCGGCACACATAGGCGCCGCAGTCGGCGCAGGTATAGCCTTCCGCCCCCTGCGCTTCCCCGCCGCATCCGCAGCAGTACATCTCTTCCATCTTTCCACCTCCTGTATGGTAATATTTGTATATGGCAGACCTTTTATACATGTTTTTTCGGGATGCGCTCTTCCGCCGCCCGTATATTTTGCCGAAAGGGGCGTTTTCGCGGCTTAGAAGGCCGTTTGCGGGCGTTATACGCGGTCGAGCAAAAAATAGCCTCCCGTTTTCTGGTAAAATCACTTTCCTTTTCGGGCGAAATATGCTATAATAAAGGGGATAAAAAGATTTAGTTTCGGAGATTTTTTGTATGGCAGAAAAAGTGCAGGGCGAATACGGGCAAGAGCAGATACAGGTGCTCGAAGGGCTGGAGCCCGTCCGCAAACGCCCCGGTATGTACATCGGTTCGACGGACGAGCGAGGCCTGCATCACCTCGTGCAGGAGATCGTCGACAACTCCATCGACGAGGCGCTGGCGGGCTATTGCAATGCCATCCGCGTCACCATCAATGCGGACGGTTCCTGTTCCGTCGAAGACAACGGCCGCGGCATCCCCACGGGCATCCACGCCAAAGAGGGCATCTCCTCCGTCGAACTGGTGCTCACCAAGCTGCACGCGGGCGGCAAGTTCGGCGGCGGCGGCTATAAAATTTCCGGCGGCCTGCACGGTGTCGGCCTCTCGGTCGTCAACGCCCTGTCCGAATGGCTGGAAGTGGAAGTATACCAGAACGGCCACGTCTACAGGCAGATCTACAACCGCGGCGTGCCCCAGCGCGCCCTCGCTGTCGTCGGCGATACCGATAAGACGGGCACCAAGGTCACCTTCTATCCCGACGGCGACATTTTCGAGACGGTCATCTTCAATTACGATAATCTGAAGGTGCGTTTGCGCGAGCTTGCCTACCTCAACAAGGGGCTGACCATCTCCATCCGCGACGAGCGCGAAACGCCCCCCAAGTTCAACGAATTCTGCTACGAGGGCGGCATCCTGCACTTCGTGGAAGACCTCAACCGCAACAAAGAGACGCTGTTCGAAAAGCCCGTCTATTTTGAAGAGGAACAGGACGACAGCTCCATCGAGGTCGCCATCCAGTATAACGACAGCTACAGCGAGACCATCTTCAGCTACGCCAACAACATCCACACCGAAGAGGGCGGCACCCACCTCGACGGCTTCAAGTCGGCGCTCACCAAGGTCATCAACGAGGCGGGCCACCGCCTGAACATCCTCAAAGGGGACGACAAGCTGACGGGCGACGATGTGCGCGAGGGCATCACCGCCGTCATCTCCGTCAAGCTGACCGAGCCGCAGTTCGAGGGCCAGACCAAGACCAAACTTGGCAACAGCGGCATGCGCACCTTCGTGATGCGCGCCACCACCGAGCACCTCGGCACCTATCTGGAAGAGAATCCGTCGCAGGCGCGCGAGCTCATCCTCCGCTGCCTGACGGCGCAGAAGGCGCGCGACGCCGCCCGCAACGCCCGCGAGTTGACGCGGCGCAAGGGCATCCTCGAAAACACGACCCTGCCCGGCAAGCTCGCCGACTGCAGCGAACGCCGTGCGGAGCTGTGCGAGATCTACCTCGTCGAAGGCGATTCGGCGGGCGGCACAGCCAAACAGGGGCGCGACAAGCGCTTCCAGGCCATCCTGCCCCTGCGCGGCAAGATCCTCAACGTGGAAAAGGCGCGCCTCAACCATGTGCTCGCCAATGAAGAGATCAAGAGCATGATCACCGCCTTCGGCTGCGGCATCCACGACGACTTCGACGAGAGCAAGCTGCGCTATGACCGCATCATCTGCATGACGGATGCGGACGTCGACGGCAGCCATATCCGCATCCTGCTCCTCACCTTCTTTTTCCGCTTCATGCGCCCGCTCATCGAAAAGGGGCACGTCTATGTGGCGCAGCCGCCCCTGTACAAGGCGACGCGCGGCAAAGAGGAGAAATATATGTATTCGGACGCCGAATTGGAGGCGTACCGCAATTCCAACCCCGGCAAGTTCGACCTGCAGCGCTATAAGGGCCTGGGCGAGATGAACAGCACCCAGTTGTGGGAGACGACGATGAACCCCGCCACGCGCACGCTGCTGCGCGTGAACATGAAGGACGCGGTGGAGGCGGACGAGATGTTCTCGCTGCTGATGGGCGAAAAGCCGGAACTGCGCCGCCAGTTTATCGAACAGAACGCCAAGCTGGTCGCCGAGTTAGACGTGTGAGGTCAAGAGAATGGCAAAGAGAGAATCCAGTCCCGAATTGACGGAAGAATTTAAAAAGACGCTGGCAATGACCAACCTCATCGACGTAGAGGTGGACGACGAGCTGAAAAAATCTTTTATCGCCTACGCGATGGCGGTCAACGTCAGCCGCGCCATCCCCGACGTTCGCGACGGCTTGAAGCCGGTGCACCGCCGCATCCTGTACTCCATGCACGAGATGGGGCTGTACAACGACAAGGCGTACCGCAAATGCGCGCGTATCGTCGGCGACGTGCTAGGTAAATACCACCCGCACGGCGACTTCGCCGTGTACGACGCCCTCGTGCGCCTGGCGCAGGACTTCACCATCAACTTCCCCCTGGTAGACGGCCACGGCAACTTCGGCTCTGTAGACGGCGACCCGCCCGCGGCGATGCGTTATACGGAAGCGAGGATGTCCAAACTGGCGGCGGAGATGCTGCGCGACCTCGATAAAGAGACGGTGGACTACTATCCCACCTTCGACGATACGGGCATGCAGCCGACCGTGCTGCCGGCGCGCTTCCCTAACCTTTTGGTCAACGGCAGCGACGGCATCGCCGTCGGCATGGCGACCAATATCCCGCCGCACAACCTGGCAGAGGTCATCGACGGCGTCATCGCCCAGATCGACGATCCCGATATCACCATCGACGGGCTGATGCAGCACATCCCCGCGCCCGATTTCCCCACGGGCGCCATCCTCATGGGCCGTTCGGGCGTCAAGCGCGCCTATATGACGGGCAAGGGCAGCTACATTTTGCGCGCCCGCTGCGAGATCGAAGAATTTACCGCCGGTAACACCCAGCGCACCCGCATCGTCGCCACCGAGATCCCGTATCAGGTCAATAAAGAAAAGCTCATCAAGGCGATCGCCGACCTCGTCCGCGACAAGCGGGTGGACGGCATTTCCAATATCCGCGACGAGTCCGACCGCAACGGCATGCGCATCGTCATCGAACTGCGCAAAGACGCCAACGCCCAGGTGGTGCTCAACACCCTGTACAAACATACCCAGCTGCAGACCTCCAACGGCATCATCCTGCTCGCCCTCGTCGACGGCGAGCCCAAGGTGCTCAACCTCAAGGAATGCATCCATTACTATATCGAGCATCAGAAGGAAGTCATCGTCCGCCGCACCCGTTTCGACCTTTCCAAGGCGGAAGAGCGGGCGCACATCGTGGCAGGTCTGGTGCTGGCGCTGGCCAATATCGACGAAGTCATCGCCATCATCAAGCAGTCGGCGGATAAAAACGTCGCCTGCGAGCGCCTGATGCAGGCCTTTGAACTCTCCGACAAGCAGGCGAACGCCATCCTGGAGATGCGTTTGCAGCGCCTCACTTCCCTTGAAGTGGAAAAGCTGCAGGAGGAGCTGGAATCTCTGCAAAACACCATCCTCGACTTGAAAGACATCCTCGCCAACGGGCAGCGCGTGCTCGACATCATCAAGGCGGACCTTGCCGACATCCGCGGCAGGTTCCCTTCCGAGCGCAAGACGGAGCTCTCCCTCGACTACGGCGATATCGACATCGCCGACCTCATCGAAGAGGAAGACGTCGTCGTCACCATGACCCATTCGGGCTACGTCAAGCGCCAGCCCGCCGCCGAGTATAAGGCGCAGCGCCGCGGCGGCATGGGCATCACCGCCCATAAGATGAAGGACGAAGACTTCATCGAAGACCTGTTCGTCTGCTCCACGCACGACGATATCCTCTTCTTCTCCTCCCTCGGCAAGGTGTATTCCATCAAGGCGTACGAGATCCCCGAAGCCCAGCGCCAGGCGCGCGGCAGGGCGATCGTCAACCTCGTGCAGATCGACCAGGGCGAAAAGATCACCGCCGTCATCCCCATGACGCGGCAAGATGGCTTTATCGCCATGGCGACCCGCCGCGGCCTGATCAAAAAGACGCAGCTTTCGGAGTTTGCCAACATCCGCAAGGTGGGCAAGATCGCCATCAAGATCAACGATGGCGACGAGCTGATCTCCGTGCAGTTCACCACCGGGCATGACGAGCTGATGATCGCCTCGCGCGAGGGCAAGTGCATCCGCTTCAGCGAAGAAGACGTCCGCCCGATGGGCAGAGACACGCAGGGCGTGCGCGCCATCTCCCTCTCCGAAGAGGACTGCCTCGTCGATATGCTGGTCATCCGCGAGGAGAGCAAGGTGTTCACCCTCACCTCCAACGGCTTCGGCAAGCGCACCGACGTGGAGGAGTACCGCCTGCAGGGCCGCGCCGGCAAGGGCATCAAGGCGGGCGTGTTCAACGAAAAGACGGGCTGGCTCGTGTGCATGAAGGTGGTCGGCGACGATGAAGACATCATGGTCATCTCCGACAACGGCACCATCATCCGCATGCACGCTTCCGACGTCTCCGTCATCGGCAGAGATACGCAGGGCGTGCGCATCATGCGCCTGAAAGAGGCAAAAGTCGCCTCTGTAGCCATCGCCCCGCGCGACGACGAAGAGACCGAAGAGGGGGCGGAAGAGCCCGCAGAGCAGCCTGCAGAGGGCGAAAACGCCGCCGATGAAGCCCCGAGCGAAGAATAATAATAACGCCGTATAAAGCCAGCGCCCCCGCCGCATTCGCGACGGGGGCGCAGTTGCGCATAATAGGGGTTCTGTTGCGCATCTGCAGGGGCGTACCTTCAAAAAGGGGCCGCTTGCACATAAAAGAGGGGAAGGCGACGCCTTCCCCCGTTCATGACATAATTTACTGCCTTCCCGAAAAGCGGCGTTCCAGCTGTTCAAACGGCCCATTGCGCTTTTTGCCCGCCTGCCATTTGTCGTACGTCTTGGTGGCAAATTCCGACAGGGGGAAGCACAGCAGGATGACGACGAGCACGTACAGCGTGGATACAAAGTCCAGCTGCTGGTAATTGGGCCCGTACACCAGCTGCGGGAACAGCGTCAGGCAGAGGACGCAGCAGGCGAAAACGCCCGCGAGCAGGATGGAACGGTACAGGTTGAGGGGCAGGCAGACGCGGTAGAGCATCACCAGCCCCGCGAAGGTGATGATGACGACGGAGATCTCGTCTACGCGGCTTTCCGCGCCGGTGCCGAAGTTGCCGGGGAACAGGTAGTTGATGATATTCGTGCTCTGCACCGCCAGTACCAGCACGATGGCGCAGGGGATGGCGCGCGAGAGGACGTACGGCAAAAACTTTCCCTTGACGGGGTTTTTGTTGGGCTGCAGCGACAAGAAGAAGGTGGCGATGCCGATGACGAACACCTCCATCAAGATGAGGTTGTTGGTCTTGAAGGGATACGCGAGCCCGAAGATGCCGAGGTTGAACAGGTTTGCCAAAATGGTGATGACGGCGAAGAAGGTGGTGAACAGCGTCTTCATCAGATACATAGACGAAGAGTTTTGGATGTTGTTGATGACCCTTCTTCCTTCAAACACGACGTTGGGCATGGAGGCGAAGTTGTTGTCCATCAATACGATATGGCTGACGTTCTTGGCGGCGTCGCTGCCCGAAGCGACGCTGACGGCGCAGTCCGCTTCCTTCATGGCCAGAATATCGTTGACGCCGTCGCCCGTCATGGCAACGGTGTTGCCGAACGACTTGATCGCCTTGATGAGGATGGCTTTCTGTTCTGGCGATACCCGCCCGAATACCGTATATTTGTTGGCAACGGATACGACTTCCTTGTCGTTCAGTCCCTCCAGCGAGATATATTGGTCTGCGTCCGTCACGCCCACCCGCCGCGCCACTTCGGATACGGTGACGGGGTTGTCGCCGGAAATGATCTTGACGGCGACGTCGTTCTCCTTGAACCAGCGGATGGTGTCGGCGGCCTCTTCGCGGATATTGTCGGACAGGGAGATGAGGGCGAGCGGCTTCATATCGGCGGGCAGCTTTTCGTCTCGGATAGGGTCGGGCGAAAAGGCGACCAGGAGCACGCGCAGCCCCGAAGAGGCGTACTGGTTGACGGTGCGGCTGAGCTTATCGGGCAGGCAGTCGAGCACGAATTCCGGGGCGCCGATGGCAATGGTGCCGAGGTCATGGAAGGTGACGGCGGAGAGCTTGCGCACGGACGAGAAGGGGAGCGTGACGGCGGGGCGCAGGGCGGCGCTGTGGCCGAAGTAGTTGTGCAGGGCGATGGAGGTCTGGTTATTGTCCTGCAGCGAATGCAGGCAAGAGCCGACCAGTTCGTTGATGGTGTAGCCCGTCTGGTTGTTCAACACCATGCAGTCGTTGACTTTCATGCGCCCGTCCGTCAGGGTGCCCGTCTTGTCGAGGCACAAAACGTTGACGCGCGCCAGCATCTCCAATGAATACATGTCCTGCACCAGCGTGTTGCGAGACATCAGCCGTATGATGCCGAGCGTCAAAGCGAGGCTGGTCAGAAGCAGCATTCCCGAAGGGATCATGCCGATGACGATGGAAACGGTGCGCTGGATGGTGTCGTTCAGCTGCGAAATGCTCTCCGTCTCCACATAGTTGTTCCAGTTGAGGTAGAACATGCAGGCGGCGATGGGGATGATGAGGATGCCGATGATGCGGATGATGACCGCCGTCGAGTGCATGAGTTCGGAATGCGGCTTTTTATATTTCTTCGCCTTGGCGGAGAGGGAGTACAGGTAGGTATCGCTTCCCACCTTGTCCGCCCGCACTTTGCCCGTGCCGGCGGCGATAAAGCTGCCCGCGTACAGCGTATCGCCCGCCTGTTTTTTGACGGGCACCGATTCGCCCGTCAAAAGCGATTCGTTGACCTCCAGCTCGCCTTCGGCGAGGATGCAGTCGGCGGGCACCTGGTTGCCCAGCGTCAGGATGACCACGTCGTCGGTGACGATGTTCCTGGCGGGGATGGTCTGCTCCTTCCCATCGCGCACCACCGTGCAGGTGGGGGAGGTGAGGATGGACAGGCGGTCCATCTTCCGCTTGGCGAATACTTCCGTGACGATGCCGAAGGTGAGGTTGAGCCCGAAGATGACCACGAACAGGTATTGCGACAGGCTCGCGTCCGAATAGGCGAGCGCCAGCGCGGCCAAAACACACAGCAGGTTGAAGAAGGTGCAGATGTTGCCGACGAAGATGCTCGCGTATGATTTTGAAAATTTATGGGCGCTGTCGTTCAAAAGCCCCTGCGCAAGCCGCTCGCGCACCTGCGTGCAGGAGAGCCCTTCCGAAAGCGCGGGGCAAAAGCGCTCCACGGCGGCGGCAGGCGCCTTTTTGCGGCGGATGCGGGCGACGCGGCGTGCGCGCTTATATTCCTGTTCGCCGATGCCGCTCTTGGCGGGCATAAACGGCCAAAATGCGTTGTTCTTTTCTTTGTCCATGCCGATCCCTTCCGGAAGAAATTATACATAAACAGTATAACATAAAATATATTCTTTTACAAATGATTTATGATTTTTTCTCTTTTCTCGGCAAAATATACGCCGGAAGGGCAAAGAAAAATAAAATATGGAAGCCAAAATAAAAATATCGGCAAGGCAGCCGCTTTTTTATTGCCAAAACGGAAAAATTAGTTTACAATAATTACTTGAAAGATGACACATGGAGGCTGAATAAGCAGGATGATCGATATCAATTTTTTGCGACAAAACCCCGATAAAGTGCGCGAAAATATCCGCAAAAAGTTTCAGGATAAAAAGCTGCCCCTCGTCGACGAGGTGCTGGAGCTGGATGCAAAGCGCCGCGAACTGCAGCGCGAGGGCGACGAGCGCCGCGCCAGGCGCAACGCGCTGAGCGCCAGGATCGGGCAGCTGATGCGCGAAAAGAAGGCGGAGGAAGCCGCCGCCGTCAAGGCGGAGGTAGTGGAAAACAACGAGCGCATCGCCGCGATCGAAGCGCAGACGGGCGAGATCGCCGAACGTCTGAAAAAGGCGATGATGGCGATCCCGAACATCATCGCCGACGACGTGCCCATCGGCAAAGACGATTCCGAAAACGTGGAGCGCTGCCGCTTTTTGCAGCCGCAGGAAAAACCCTTCGAGGTGCCGTACCATCTCGACATTTTAGAGCGCCTGAACGGCATCGACCTCGACAGCGCCCGCCGCACCAGCGGGCAGGGCTTTTATTACCTGCTCGGAGACATCGCCCGCCTGCATTCGGCGGTGCTGACCTACGCGCGCGACTTTATGATCGACAAGGGCTTCACATACGTCATCCCCCCGTACATGATCCGCAGCGACGTCGTCTCCGGCGTCATGTCGTTTGAAGAAATGGACGGCATGATGTACAAGATCGAAGGGGAAGACCTGTACCTGATCGGCACCAGCGAACATTCGATGATCGGCAGGTTCATGAACACCGTGTTGGACGGCAAAGACCTGCCGCTGACCCTGACCAGCTACTCGCCCTGCTTCCGCAAAGAAAAGGGCGCGCACGGCATCGAAGAGCGCGGCATCTACCGTATCCACCAGTTCGAAAAGCAGGAGATGATCGTCATCTGCAAGCCGGAAGAGAGCGACGAATGGTTCAAAAAGCTGTATTCGTACACGGTCGAGCTGTTCGTGTCCATGAATATCCCCGTGCGCACGCTGGAGTGCTGCTCGGGCGATCTTGCAGACCTCAAATATAAGAGCATCGACGTCGAGGCGTGGAGCCCCCGCCAGAAAAAGTATTTTGAAGTGGGGAGCTGTTCCAATCTGACCGACGCGCAGGCGCGGCGCCTGGGCATCCGTTACAAGACGGAAAAGGGAAACGCCTTCGCGCACACCCTCAACAACACGGTGGTCGCCCCGCCGCGCATGCTCATCGCCTTGCTCGAAAACCATTTGAACGAAGACGGCAGCGTCAATATCCCCGAAGTGCTGCGTCCGTACATGGGCGGCAAGGAAAAGATCGTACCCAAAAAGTAAGCGGCGTCTGCCGCTGTCCGGATAGGCTCCGCACGTCGGGGCCTTTTTCGTACAAGAAGTATTTTTTCGTTTAACTTTTTCGTACAAGAAGTGTTTTTTCGTACATGAAGTATAGTTTGCGGCGCGCGCAGACGCGATGCCGCGGGAGGTGAAAGGATGAAAAGCTGCGCGAGTGCCGATACCGCGATCGTCGTCGGCGGGGGCGCGTCCGGCATGCTGTGCGCCCTGCGGCTGGCACAGGCGGGCGTGGGCGTCCTTTTGTTGGAGCGCAACGACAGGCTGGGCAAAAAGCTCTCCGCCACCGGCAACGGACAGGGGAACATCACCAATCGGAATATGGGCGCGGAGCATTACTTTACCTCGTCCAAACAGACGGCGGAACACGTCCTTGCCGCCTTCGGCAAAGACGAGCTCCTCGCCTTCTTACGCGCCTGCGGCGGGCTGTTCGTGACAGACGAAGAGGGCCGCGTCTACCCCGCTTCCCGTCAGGCGGCGTCTGTCACAGACCTTCTGCGGGCGGAACTTTCCCGCTGCGGCGTAGAGGTGCGCTTGCAGGAAAAAGTCGTCGGCGCGTCGTATGCGGGCGGCCTCTTCCGCGTCCGCACGGAGCAGGGGAGCTATGAAAGCAAATTTCTCGTCCTCGCCTGCGGCGGCAAGGCTGCCAGGCATTTCGGCACGGACGGCGGCGGTTATGCCCTCGCCGAGGCGTTCGGGCACACGGTCACAAAGCTCCGCCCCTCCCTCGTACAGCTCAAGACGGAGCAGACCTTTATCCGCGGGCTGAAGGGGGTGCGCGCCGACTGCGTCCTGCGCCTTCTGCGCGGCGGGAAGGAAGTCGTCCGTATGCGCGGCGACGTGCTGTTCACCGATTTCGGCGTCAGCGGCGATGCCGTGTTCCGCATCTCCGCCTTCGCGCGGGAAGGGGACGAGCTTTGCATCGACTTTTTGCCCATGTTTGAAGGGAAGGAACTGTCGGCGGCGCTGTCCGCAAAATCTGCGCTGTATCCGCAGCTGCCGCCTGCCGACCTGCTGCGCGGCATGGTCAACAGTTCCATCGGAAAATGTGTGGCGAAGTACTATGCAAACGGCAAAAAAACGGGCGATATCGGCTGTAATTTTGAAAAACTGGCCCATTGCGTTAAAAATTTCCGCCTGCCCGTGACGGGCACCCTCGGCTTCGATTATGCCCAGGTCACCAAGGGCGGCGTGCCCATGGGCGAGCTGACGCAAGAACTGGAGAGCAAAAAAGTGCGCGGCTTGTATATCGTCGGCGAGCTGACGGATGCAGACGGCGAGTGCGGCGGCTACAACCTGCAATGGGCGTTTTCGAGCGGCGCCGTGGCGGCGGCGTCTATCATACGGGAGGTCGAACATGCGCATTGACGGTTTGCGCCTGAGACCGGGCGAGAGCGAAGAGAAACTTTTACAGCTTGCCGCCAAAAAGATGCGCGGCTGCCGTTATATCCGCATCCTCAAAAAATCGCTGGACGCGCGCGACAAGGCGGATATCCGCTGGGTGTATTCGGTAGAGGCGGACAAACAGCCGATCCCGCTGCCCGCGCGCACTTGGCCGCAGGTCAAACGGCAGCCGCCGCGGGTGATCGTGGTCGGCAGCGGCCCCGCAGGGTTGTTCTGCGCCATCCGCCTGCTGCGGGGCGGAATCCATCCCCTCGTCGTCGAGCGCGGCGGCACGGTGGAAGAGCGGGTGCGGCAGAACGAGACTTTCTTCCAAAAACATATCCTCGACGAGAACTGCAACGTGCAGTTCGGCGAAGGGGGCGCGGGCACCTTTTCGGACGGAAAGCTGAACACGCAGACCAAAGACGTGCGCAACCGCGAGGTGCTGGAGACTTTTGTGCAGTTTGGCGCTCCCGAGGAGATCCTCTATATAGCCAAGCCGCACATCGGCAGCGACCTCTTGCGCGGCGTGGTCAAAAACATGCGCGAATATATCCTATCGCAGGGGGGAGAGGTGCGCTTCCATTGCCTGCTGCAAGATATTCGCGTCAGGGATGGGAAATTATGCGGGGCGCAGCTCACGGATACTCGTACGGGCGATTCGGAATTTGCCGAGGCGAGCGAGCTCGTCCTCGCTATCGGCCACAGCAGCCGCGACACCTTTGCAATGCTGGAAAGGCGCGGCTTTGCCATGCAGCCGCGCGAGTTTGCCGTGGGTGTGCGCATCGAGCACCTGCGTGAGCGCATCGACTTTGCCCAGTATGGCGCCATGAAAGACCTGCTGCCCGCCGCCGACTATAAGCTGGTCAGCCACGCCGCCGAGCGCACCGCCTTCACCTTCTGCATGTGCCCGGGCGGGTATGTGATGCCCGCCGCCAGCGAGGCGGGCGGCGTTGTCACCAACGGCATGAGCGACTTTGCCCGCGACGCCGCCAATTCCAACAGCGCCCTGCTCGTACAGGTGCGCCGCAGCGATTTCGACCGCGGCGGCGTCTTAGACGGCGTCGCCTTCCAGCGCAAGTTAGAGCGCGCGGCGTTCGAGGCGGGCGGCAGCTCTTACGCCGCTCCCGTGCAGCGGGTAGAGGACTTTTTGCAGGGCGCGCCCACCCGCGCCTTCGGCGAGGTGCTGCCTTCCTATGCCGCCGGCACCGCCTTCTGCGACCTGCAAGCCGTCCTTCCAGGCTTCGTCATTCAGACGCTCCGCGCCGCCATTGTCGATATGGACAGGCGACTGCACGGCTTTGCATCGCCCGATGCCCTGCTGACGGCGGTGGAATCCCGCTTTTCTTCCCCCGTGCGCGTACTGCGGGATGAAAGGCTGCAAAGTGTTTCCGCCGCGGGCGTGTACCCCTGCGGCGAGGGATGCGGTTATTCGGGCGGCATCACCAGCTCTGCAGCCGACGGCATCCGCGTGGCGGAAGCCATCTGTTCGGCGTACGGCGGGTGAATAAGTTTTTAAGATAGCTTCATTCCCTTTTCATACAACAATCATAATCGTCTTGTATAATAAAGGCACATTCAAGGCACAGACCACACAAAACTTTTTTCATATTCTCTCACTATAATAGGCCGACTCGTTCACGCGGATCGGTCTATTATGGTTTTTGCAGAGATTTTTGTTTGGAAAGGGAAATACGCCTATTCATTCTATCTCTTTCCCTCTCGGTGTGTCGGCGAAGCCGACGGAAGAAGGGGCGTCTTTTTTTTTCGCCCCGCGCGCCGCATACGCGACGCGCTCATCCGTCATCCCGAACAAGCGCGGGCTTTTGCCGCGCGCGACGAGGGATCTCATACGCACGCTTTGTCATCCCGAGCGTCAGTCGAGGGATCTTGTACAGAACGCTGAGCCCTTCCGACATTATCCCTTTGTCGTCCCGAGCGTCAGCCGAGGGATCTTGTACAGAACGCAAAAGCTGTTCCGAACGCGGCTCTATGCATGGCTTCCCCCTGAGGGGGAAGCTGGCGCGGAGCGCCTGATGAGGGGATATCGTCCTTGTTTCAGGCGGGGCAGCGATAAATAAGGTCGATACAACCCTCATTCGTCACGCGCCGCAAGCGGCGCGCGCCACCTTCCCCCTTAAAAAGGGTGAAGGCTTGAAAGGTAAGGCGTTTATAACCGATACTCCTGCGCGCAAGATTTCTTTACTCGCGTTGCTCGGTCGAAATGAAAAAGAGGGGGGTATTTTCAGAGATCCGTTCGACTGCGCGGAAAAAACAGGGCTCCCGAAAATCGCGGGCGACGCCGAATTTTTCGTGAATAGAGAACAAAACGCCCCGCGGCAAGCCGCGGGGCGCAATGGTATGCAAAAATCATTCAAATGCCGTTGCAAACGTCATTCAAATTGCCAAAGAGAACTTACTTCTCGGCGGGGGTGTGCCATACCCAGTCTCTGACTTCGGGGATGTCTTCGCCGTGCGCCGCGATGTAGTTCTTGTGCTTGACGAGCAGGTCGTTCATCTTCTGGAACAGAGACGAGCCCGTGTTGCCCAGCTGCGGCAGGACGGTGATCGCCGTCTTCACGAGGTCGAAGCGGTCGATCTTGTTCTGGACGCGCATGTCGAACGGCGTGGTGATGGTGCCTTCTTCGATGTAGCCGAACACGTGCAGGTTCTTGTTGTGGCGGGTATAGGTCAGCTCGTGGATGAGCGTCGGATAACCGTGGAAATTGAAGATGATGGGTTTATCCTTGGTGAAGATGGCGTCGTAATCGGCGTCGGTCAGGCCGTGCGGGTGTACGCCGTGCGGCTGCAGCTTCATCAGGTCGACGACGTTGACAAAGCGGATCTTCAAATCGGGCAGGTTGTCGCGCAGGATGGTGACGGCAGCCAATGCCTCGAGGGTAGGGGTATCGCCGCAGCAGGCCATGACGATGTCGGGCTCGACGCCGTCGTCGTTCGACGCCCAATCCCAGATGCTCACGCCCTGCGTGCAGTGATTGACCGCCTGTTCCATGGTCAGCCACTGGAAGCTCGGGTGCTTGGAAGCGACGATGACGTTGACGTAGTTCTTGCTCTTCACGCAGTGGTCGAAGCAGGAGAGCAGGCAGTTTGCATCGGGCGGGAGATACATGCGCACGACGTCTGCCTTCTTGTTGGCGATGTGGTCGAGGAAGCCGGGATCCTGGTGGGTGAAGCCGTTATGGTCCTGCTGCCACACGTTGGAGGTGAGTACCAGGTTCAAAGAGGCGATATCCTGCCTCCAGGGCAGCTGGTTGCAGACCTTCAGCCACTTCGCGTGCTGGGCTGCCATCGAATCGACGACGCGGATGAACGCCTCGTACGAAGCGAAGAAGCCGTGGCGGCCGGTGAGGATGTAGCCCTCCAGCCAGCCCTCGCACATATGCTCGGACAGGTACGAGTCCATGATGCGGCCGTCTTTGGCGAGCTTGTCGTCCGTCGGGTAGATCTCGGCGTTGAAGTCGCGATCGGTCGCCTCAAAGGCGCGGTAGAGGCGGTTGCTCATGCATTCGTCCGGCCCGAAGATGCGGAAGTTTTTGCTCTCTTTGTTGAGTTCGAATACGTCTCTCACGTAGCCGCCCAGTTCCAGCATGTCCTGCGTCTTGACGGCGCCGGGCGCGGGAACGTCTACGGCGTATTTCTTGAAGTCGGGCAGGCGCAGGTCGCGCAGCAACTTGCCGCCGTTCGCGTGCGGGTTGGCGCTGATGCGGTGGTCGCCTTCGGGCGCCAGGGCGCGCAGTTCGGGGATGAGGCGGTAGTTCTCGTCGAACAGCTCTTCAGGCTTATAGCTCAGCAGCCAGTCTTTGAGCAGCTGCATGTGCTCGGGCTTTTCCATGGTGATGGGCACTTGGTGTGCGCGGAAAGAGTTTTCGATCTGCAGCCCGTCTACCACCTTCGGGCCCGTCCAGCCCTTAGGGGTGCGCAGGACGATCATCGGCCAGAAGGGGCGCTCGTCCTTGCCCTCTTCGCGGGCGGCTTTCTGGATGGCTTTGATCTCTTCGACGCACTTGTCAAGCGCTTCCGCCATCTTCCTGTGCATATCCATGGGATCGTCGCCTTCCACAAAATAGGGCTTCCAGCCGCAGCCGTGGAAGAAGCTCTCCACCTCTTCGTGCGAGATGCGCGCGAACACGGTGGGGTTGTTGATCTTGTAGCCGTTCAGGTGCAGGATGGGCAGCACGGCGCCGTCCTGTGCGGGGTTGAGGAATTTATTCGAATGCCATGCGGTCGCCAGGGGGCCCGTCTCCGCTTCGCCGTCGCCGACGGTGACGGCCGCGATGAGGTCGGGGTTGTCGAACACGGCGCCGAACGCGTGCGCGATGGAGTAGCCGAGCTCGCCGCCTTCGTTGATGGAACCGGGCGTTTCGGGCGCAACGTGGCTGGAGATGCCGCCGGGGAAGGAGAACTGTTTGCACAGCCTCTTCATGCCCTCATAGTCTTGGCTGACGTTGGGGTATACCTCGCTGTATGTACCCTCGAGGTACGAGTTGGCGACGAAGAAGTTTCCGCCGTGGCCGGGGCCGGAGAGCAGGATCATGTCGAGGTCGTACTTTTTGATGACCCTGTTCAGGTGTACATAGACGAAGTTCTGCCCGGGAACGGTGCCCCAGTGGCCGACGATCTTTTTCTTGACCTGGTCACGGGTCAGGGGTTCACGCAGCAGAGGGTTGTCCAACAGATAAAGCTGAGCCGCCGCGAGGTAGTTGGCCGCGCGCCAGTAAGCGTTCATCTTCTCGAGATAAGCGTCCGTCAAAGGCAGCTTCTCGGGGCAGGTCTGGGTTGTGCTCATAAGTAACTACTCCTTTTATAGTATTTCACTATCTATTATAAACGAAATTTTAAAAATTTCAACAGTTGAGCGAAAATAATTGACAAAAAATTTAATTGTCCGTTTATTACAATATTTTCATGTGAAGGAACGTTTCGTGAAAATGTGAAAAAGCGCGCAAAATTAAAAATTTATAAAATGACAGGCAAAAACACTTTACTAATTTAGCGCAATAAAGTATAATGACATGGTGCCGCCTATGGAGCGGCAACAACAGAAAAGCCGCAGTAAGGCGCAGGCGATGCCTGCCGCGCGGCGAAAAGGAGTTTTGTATGAAAAAATTATTGGCAGCGATCTGCTCGCTGGCGGTGCTCGCCTGCGGTGCGCTCGCATTTGCAGGGTGCGCAGGCGACGGTAAGCAAGATCTCGAGTACGTCAAAGACAAGGGAACGCTCGTCGTCGGCTGCACGGAGTTTCAGCCCATTACCTATTTGGAAGGGGGCGAATGGAAGGGGTTCGACGTGGAATTTGCCCGTGCAGTCGGCGAAAAGCTGGGCGTCGAGGTCGAGTTCCAGATCATCAAGTGGAGCAATAAAGTTTTTGAATTGAATTCGAAAAATATTGACTGTATTTGGAACGGGATGACCATTACCGAAGAATTGCAGGAACAGACGGAAGTTTCTTCGCCGTATATGCGCAACCAGCAGGTCGCCGTGATCCGTGTGGAAGACAAGGACAAATATACCGACCAGGACTCCATCAAGGATCAGAAGATCGTGGCGGAAAACGGTTCTGCCGGGGCGGGCTTCGGCGAAGAACTGAGCGATCAGTTTGTCGCCATCGATACGCAGGTACAAGTATTTACGGAATTAGAAAACAAATCTGCGGATATCGGCATTTTAGATTCCGTGCTTGCAAAATATTATTTGGCGACGCCCGCCTATGAAGGCAAGTATGTGCTTGTCGATATGGGGTTCCCTACCGAAGAATACGGCATAGCTTTCCGTAAAGACAGCAATTTGTGTGAAGCTGTCAACGAGGCATTGGCAGAGATGTTTGCCGACGGTTCGATGCAGGAGATCGCTTCCGCTTACGGTTTGGAGAGCGAATTGATCGAAATCAAATAAAGGGAACAGAATACGTTATGACGTTCGGCGAAATGACGCTGCAGCTGCTGCAGGGGTTCGGTACGACCTGTGTATTATTCTTTTTGACGCTCGTGCTGTCCCTTCCGATCGGATTGCTGCTTGCTTTTGCATCCATGTCAAAGTTCAAGCCGCTGAAGGCGGTCGTGCGCATATTTATTTGGATCATTCGCGGTACGCCGCTGATGCTGCAGATCATCATCATATTTTACGGCCCCGGTTTGCTCGGCATGCCTATCAGCTGGCCGTCTCGCGCGTTTGCGGCAGTGGTTGCGTTTGTGATCAATTATTCCTGTTATTTTGCCGTGATCTACCGCGGCGGGATCGAAAGTGTTCCCCGCGGACAATATGAGGCAGGGCAGGTCCTGGGAATGAAAAAGCATGAAATATTTTTCAATATCGTGCTTTTTCAGGTTTTCCGCAACATCTTGGCGCCGATGAGCAACGAAGTGATCACTCTTGTAAAGGACACGTCTCTTGCGCAGGTCATTTCCGTCGGAGAGATCATTTTTACCGCCACGAGCATCATGAATAATATCTATGTGATTTATCCGCTTCTCTATGCGGGCGTGTTTTACCTTGTTTTTTGCGGCATTCTCACATTGCTGTTTGGCTGGCTCGAGCGTAAAACAAAGTTTTATCGGGTGTGACCTATGGCGTTTCTCGAAGTCAACAATTATCATAAAAAATTCGGCGACAACGAGGTGCTCAAGGGCATCTCCTTCTCCCTTGAAAAAGGGCAGGTGCTCGCCATCATCGGCTCTTCGGGCGGCGGCAAGACCACGCTTTTGCGCTGCCTGAACTTTTTGGAAATGCCCGACGAGGGCAAACTGGTGCTGGGAGGCGAACCGCTGTTCGACGCCGCCGGCGGCAAAAAGCCGAGCGACGCGCAGATCCGCGAAAAGCGCCTGCACTTCGGGCTGGTGTTCCAGCAGTTCAACCTGTTCCCGCAATACACCGTGTTCAAAAATATCACCCTTGCGCAGTCGCTGTTGGCAAAACAGGCGCTGCGCGATAAAAAGGCGGACCTTGCCGCCGTGTATAAAAAGGCGCCGAAAGGGGAGAAGAAAAGGCTCAAGGCGGAACAAAAGCAGATCCTTTCGCAGCTGCGGGCAAATACAAAGCAGCGCATCGAGGCGCGCGCGGAAGAACTCCTCGCCCGCATCGGGCTTACGGATAAAAAGAACGCCTACCCGTACGAACTTTCGGGCGGGCAGCAGCAGCGCGTGGCCATCGCCCGCGCCCTGGCGCTCGACCCGGATATCCTCTGCTTTGACGAGCCGACTTCCGCCCTCGACCCCGAGCTCACCGGCGAGGTGCTCAAAGTCATCAAGGGGCTGAAATCTGCGGAGAGCACCATGATCGTCGTCACGCACGAGATGGGCTTTGCCAAAAACGTGGCGGACCGCGTCATCTTCATCGCCGACGGCGTCATCGAAGAGGAGGGCACGCCCGAAGAGGTCTTTTCCCGTCCGAAAAGCGAAAAGACGCGCGCCTTTTTGCAAAAGTCGTTAGAGGAGGTGTTCTGAAGGTGAAAGATGCGGCATCTATGACAGACATACTACTATGCACATTGCTCAATTGCCAAAATAAGCAGGACTGCGCCGCTCTGTTGGAAGACCTCTGCACCTATCAGGAGATCGAGCAGATGGCGCAGCGCGCCGCCGCGGCTCAATTATTGTTGGAAGGGAAGACGTATGCCGAGATCGTGGAAGAGACGGGCATCTCTTCGGCGACCCTCTCGCGCGTGTCGCGGGCGCTGCGGCACGGTACGGGCGCCTACGCGCGCCTGCTGCCCAAGGCGGAGCCGCGCCAAACGGCGGACGCGGCCCAAAGATAAACGGCTAAAACAAATGGTTGACGGCGGTCTGCCGCGGCGCTTACGGAAAGGATGCGCGCGCGGCGGCCGCCTTTTTCATGCTCTTGGCTATTTGGCGGCGTCTGTTCCGCTCCGTCGGTTTCGGCGGCCGCCTTTTTCGTGCCGGCGTCTTTTTGCCGCGCCTTGCCTTTTCGTCTCTTCCCGCGCCCGCTGCCTTTTCCGTGCCTGCGTTCTTTTCCCGCACGCTTTTGTTTTGTAAATTCGAAAAAATATTTGCGAAAAGCGATCGAACGGCCGCTTTTTTATCCGCTTTGTTTGCTTTGGTTGACAATTTTCCGCCATCGTATTACAATGGTCAACCGAAAGATCATCCCGAGGGGCGGCGGCTCTCGCCGTCAAAAAAAGATCATCCCGAGGGGCGGCGGATTTCGCCGCCAAAGAAGAGAATATGGATTTTTTATCTACCTTTATCAATGTGCTGATCATCGTCGTCCTGGCGGTGCCCGGCTTTTTCCTGCGCAGGGCAAAGCTGTTCCCCGACAAGGCGGCTTCCGTCCTCGCCACGCTGCTTCTGTATATCGCGCAGCCCTTTTTGATGATGGCGTCGCTTTTGGGCAAGCAGTTCCGCCCCGAAATGCTGCCCGGCTTTGGCTGGGTGATCCTCTTCGCGGTGGGCCTGCAGCTGCTCGTCTACTTCATCGCCCGCCTCGCCTTCTCGCGCGATAAAGACAAGGCCGCCGCCCGCGCCGCCGTCGCCTCGTCCTATTTGGGCAACGTCGGCTTCATGGGCATCCCCGTCATGCAGATGCTCTTCCCCGGCAACGACGAGCTCGTCTTGTACACCGTCATCTACAACATCGCTTTCAACGCCATGGCGTGGACGCTGGGCGTGTACGCCGTCACGGGTGAAAAGAGGCATGTCAGCCCCTTGAAGATCCTCATCAACCCGCCGACCATCGCCGTCATTGCGGCGCTGCCGTTCTTCTTCTGCAACTTGCCCATCCCGGAACAGGTGATGACGCCCATTCAATACCTCGGCGACATGACCCTGCCTCTGTCCATGATCATCCTGGGCGTGCGCCTGGCGGATATGCCCCTCCGCGCGCTGGTGTGCAATGTGCGCGTGTACGCCGTCTCCGCCATCAAGCTGATCGTGTCGCCCCTTGCAGGGCTGGGGGTGATGCTGCTCCTGCGCCTCTTCCTTCCCATCGAAAGTTCCGTCATCATCGCCCTGTTCATCATCGGTGCCATGCCCACGGCGTCCAGCGCCTTGAACTTTGCCGAAATGTACGGCGGCGACTGCGAGACCGCCGCGGCGTCTACCCTGATGAGCACGGTGCTGTGCATTGCCACCATCCCCGTATTGATGCTGCTGTGCAATTATATATAGAATAAATATAGAACAACAACGGCGCCTTGCTCTTTCCGCAGGGCGCCGTTTGCAAAAATTATTCATTGCTCTTCCCGCAGGGCGCCGTTTGCAAAAATTATTCATTTTTTTGTATAAATTTGCGGAATTGAATTGCAACGTCTGCCCAAATGTGATAAAATAATTTAGTACAGGTTTTTAGATAAGCCGTGTTAAGATAAGTTCAGATAAGTTCGGAGGAAATATACCGTGAAGATGTTCAGCCCTGAGATCGAAACGCTCGACAGAAAAACTTTACGCGAACTGCAGCTGGAGCGGCTCAAGCACACCGTGCGCTATGCGTACGAAAACGTGCCCATGTACCGCCGCCGCTTTGACGAGATCGGCTTGAAGCCGGAGCATATCCAAACGCTCAAAGACATCGAGCTGATCCCGTATACCACCAAAGACGATCTGCGCGACAACTATCCCTTCGGGCTGTTTGCCGTGCCGATGAAAAAGATCGTCCGCCTGCACGCCTCGTCGGGCACGACGGGCAAGCCCGTCGTCGGCGGCTATACGCGGGCAGACCTCGACAACTGGTCTACCTGCATCGCCCGCATCCTCACCATGGCGGGGGCGACGGACGAGGATATCTTCCACGTCGCCTTCGGCTACGGCCTGTTCACGGGCGGTTTCGGCCTGCATTACGGGGTGGAAAAGCTGGGGGCGACGGTGGTGCCCGTGTCTTCGGGCAATACCGACAGGCAGATCATGCTGCTCAAGGACTTCGGCGCCACGGCGCTCATCGCCACGCCCAGCTACGCCATGTACCTGGCGGAGACGGCGCGTCAGAAGGGGGTGCTGGACGATCTGAAGCTGCGCCTCGTGTGCATGGGCGCGGAGGCCTCCACGGCGGAAATGCACGAAGCGCTCCACAAGATCCTTGGCGCCTTCCCCACGGAGAACTACGGCCTCACCGAAGTGGGCGGCCCCGGCGTTTCGGGCGAATGCCGCGAAAAGGCGGGCATGCACATCAACGAAGACATGTACTACTGCGAAGTGGTCGATATCCCGCACAACAAGGTGCTGGGCGAAGGGGAGCAGGGCGAAATGGTCATCACCACCCTCGTCAAAGAGGGGATGCCCATCCTGCGCTACCGCACCAAAGACATCACCTCCGTCACCTACGAGCCCTGCAAGTGCGGCCGCACCACGGCGCGCATGTCCCGCGTGGTCGGCAGGACGGACGACATGCTCATCATCCGCGGTGTCAACGTGTTCCCGTCGCAGATCGAAAGTGTGCTCATGGGCATGGACGAGCTGGGCAAGACGTACGAGATCGTCGTCGACCGCGTCAATTATATGGACACCATCGAAGTGCGCGTCGAAGTAGTGGACGCGTCGCTTCTGACGGACTATTCGCAGCTGGAAGCGCTGGTCGCCAAGATCAAGCACAACCTGCGCACGGTGCTGCAGCTGGACGTCAAGGTCAAGCTGGTGGAGCCCTTCTCCATCAAGCGCGCCGAAGGCAAGGTCAAGCGCGTCATCGATCTGCGCAAATGACCGCGGCAAAATTGTCCGCATTGATCCGTTTTAAGCAAAAATAAACTTTTGGTAGGTTTTACGATATGAAAAAATTGTTATTGGGCGATTTCGCCGTCGCGCGCGGCGCCTGGGAAGCGGGCGTTTCGGTGGCGGCTGCCTATCCCGGCACGCCCTCCACGGAGATCACCGAAGAGCTCGCCCGTTATGACGACGTGTACAGCGAATGGTCTCCCAACGAAAAAGTGGCTTTGGAAGTGGGCATCGGCGCTTCCATCCGCGGCGTGCGCGCCATCGTGTCGATGAAGCACGTCGGCCTGAACGTCGCCTGTGACCCTCTGTTCACCGCCTCGTATACGGGCGTGAACGGCGGGCTGGTCATCGCCGTTGCAGACGATCCTTCCGTCTTCTCTTCGCAGAACGAGCAGGATACCCGCCTGACCGCGGTCAGCGCCCAGGTGCCCGTGCTGGAGCCTTCCGACAGCATGGAGGCGAAGGAATTCGCCAAATTGGCGTTTGAACTTTCCGAGCGGTACGATACCCCGATCATCCTCCGCCTGACCACCCGCGTGGCGCATTCGCAGAGCCTGGTCGAACTGGGCGAGCGCGTCGTCCCCGCGGCAAAGCCGTACGAGCGCAACATCGCCAAGTACGTCATGATGCCCGCCAACGCGCGCGTCAAGCACACCGTCGTCGAAGAGCGGATGCAGAAAATGTCGCAGGACGCCAACGCGCTTCCAATCAACCGCATCGAAGAGGGGAGCAAAGACCTCGGCATCATCTGCTCGGGCGGCGTGTACGAATACGTCAAAGAAGCGCTGCCCGAAGCGAGCGTGCTCAAGCTGGGCATGGTCTATCCGCTGCCTTACGACCTCATCAAAAAATTCGCGGGCAGCGTCAAGCGCTGCATCGTCGCCGAAGAGCTGGCGCCGCATATCGAAACGCTCGTCAAGGCGCAGGGCATTGCCGTGGAGGGGAAGAACATCTTCCCGCGCTGCGGCGAATTTTCCGCCAACCTCATCCGCCGCTGCGTATTGGGGCAGCAGTCTGCGGCAGAGCCCGCAAACGTGCCCGCCCGCCCGCCCGTGCTCTGCGCGGGATGCCCGCACCGCGGCGTGTTCTACGTCCTTTCCAAACTCAAACTCAACGTGCTGGGCGATATCGGCTGCTACACGCTGGGCGCCGTGCCTCCTCTCGGCTCGATGGACGCCGTCGTCTGTATGGGCGCGAGCATCGGCATGACCATCGGCTTCGACAAGGCGGACCCCGAAGCGCATAAGCATTCGGTGGCGGTCATCGGCGATTCCACCTTCATCCACAGCGGCATCACAGGCCTCATCGACGCCGTCTACAACAAGGCGAAGATCACCGTCATCATCCTCGACAACCGCACCACGGGCATGACGGGGCACCAGAATCACCCCGCCACCGGCAAGACCATCAAAAACGAGCCTACATACGAGCTCGACCTCGCCGAAGTGTGCAGGGCGGTGGGCGTGCCCAACGTGCGCACGGTCGATCCTGCCGACCTTGCGGCGACGGAAGCCGCGGTGCGCGAAGAGGTCGCCAAAGACGAAGTCTCCGTCATCATCGCCAAGCGCCCCTGCGCGCTGCTCACAAAGCGCCTGTATAGCGGCTTCAAAGTCAACGAAAACTGCAAAAAGTGCAAGGCATGCCTCAAGCTCGGCTGCCCCGCCATCGTCAACGGCGAAAACGGCGTCACCATCGACGTTTCGCTGTGCACCGAGTGCGGCCTGTGCAAGAGCGTGTGCAAATTCGGCGCCATCGAGCCTATCGGCGGAGGGAAAGAGTGATATGGATAAATTAGACGTTCTCATCGTCGGCGTGGGCGGGCAGGGGACCCTGCTTGCCAGCCGCGTGTTAGGCAAATACGCCCTTGAAAAGGGGTACGACGTCAAGCTCAGCGAGGTGCACGGCATGGCACAGCGCGGCGGCAGCGTCATGACCTATGTGCGCATCGGCAGCAAGATCGCTTCGCCCATCATCGACGAGGGCGGCGCGGACTTCATCCTCGCCTTTGAAAAGCTGGAAGCGCTGCGCTATGCGCATTATCTCAAGCCGGACGGGCGGGTGCTGTACTCCACGCAGGAGATCATGCCCATGCCCGTGGTGACGGGCGCGGCGCAGTACCCGCAGGGCATCGAACAAAAACTTGTTGGCACGGGCGTGGATGCGCTCGAGCTCGCCCTCGAGGCGGGCAACACCAAGGCCGCCAACTCCGTCATGCTGGGCGCCATGTGCAGGCTGCTCGCCTTCGACCGCGAAGCGTTCGAACAGGCGCTGCTTTCGAGCATCCCGCCCAAAACCGTGGAGATGAACAAAAAGGCGTTCGAGCTGGGCTATGCCGCCGTTTCCGTAGGCTGAAACTATTTTCGCAAATCTATTCAGAGGGAAAAATGTATGTCTAAAGTCAAAGATTATATCTATCGCCCCGAATTCGAGTGCATGACGCGCTCGGAGATGGAGAATTTGCAGAGCGAGCGCCTGCGCAAGACGGTCGAGCTCGTGTACAACAACTGCAAGCCGTACCGCGCCAAGATGGACGAGGCGAAGCTGAAGCCTTCCGACATCAAGAGCGTTTCCGACCTGTGCAAGCTGCCGTTCACGGTCAAGCACGACCTGCGCGAGGCGTATCCGTTCGGCTTCTATTCGGCCCCGCAGCGCGACATCGTCGAGATCCACGCCTCTTCGGGCACCACGGGCAAGCTGACCGTCGTCGGCTACACCCAGAACGACATCGACGTATGGGCGGAAGTCGCCGCCCGCGGCCTGGCGATGGCGGGCGTCACCAAAGATTCGATCGTGCACGTCGCCTACGGCTACGGCCTGTTCACGGGCGGCCTCGGCGCGCACTATGCCGCCCAGCGCATCGGCGCCAGCACCGTTCCCGCCAGCGCCGGCAACACCATCCGCCAGCTGACGCTGCTGCGCGACTTCGGCGCCACCCACCTGTGCTGCACCCCGTCCTACGCCATCTACCTCGGCACCGAGATCCAGAAGGCGGGCATGAACATCGAAGACTTCTCGCTGGTCGGCGGCGCCTTCGGCGCCGAGCCCTGGACGTACCAGATGCGCGACGAGCTGGAGCGCCTCCTGCACATCGACGCGCTGGATATCTACGGCCTTTCCGAAATCAGCGGCCCGGGCGTTGCCATGGAGTGCATGCAAAAGCACGGCAGCCACGTGCAGGAAGACCACTTCATCCCCGAAGTCATCGACCCCGAAACGCTGGAGCCGCTGCCCTTCGGCAGCGAGGGCGAGCTCGTGTTCACCACCATCACCAAGACGGGCCAGCCGCTCATCCGCTACCGCACCCGCGATCTGTGCACGCTGACTTCGGGCAAATGCGCCTGCGGCCGCACGACCGTGAAGATGAGCAAGGTCAAGGGCCGTTCGGACGATATGCTCATCATCCGCGGCGTCAACGTGTTCCCGTCGCAGATAGAGTCCGTGCTCATGAACATCAACGAGATCGTAGGCTCGCACTACCAGATCATAGTCGACCGCGCCGGCAATCTCGATACCATGGAGATACAGGTGGAGCTTGCTCCGCACGCGTTCTCGGACGAGGTCAAGGACGTCGAGAGCATCCGCCGCAGGATAGAGCACGACATGATGGGCAACCTCGGCGTGGGCGCGAAGATCACCCTCGTGTCCCCCGACAGCCTGCCGCTTTCCGAAGGCAAGACGGTCAGGATCATCGACAAACGCAAGATATAAGGAGGAAACTATGCTCGTAAACCAGATAGCCGTGTTTTTGGAAAACAGAAAGGGCAGACTCCACGCGCTGCTCGGCGCATTGTCCGACGCGGGCGTCAACGTGGAGAGCCTCAATATCGCGGACACGAAAGATTTCGGCATCGTCAGGCTGGTCACCGACGACAACGACAAGGCGGAGTCCGCGCTCGCCGCGGCAGGCTTCACTACCGCGCGGGGCAACCTCGTCGGCATAGAAGTGCCGGACAAGCCCGGTTCTCTCACCGCCACGCTCGGCAAACTCAGCGAAGAGGGCGTAAACCTCGAATACGTCTACTCCTATTCGCGCAGCGGCGGCAAGGCGCTCATTCTCTTCAAGACCGACGACGTTGCAAGAGCGGAGGCGCTGCTGAAATAGTTCCGGCGGTCCGAGGTGTACTTTTCCTTTCCGCGCGGCATAAAATGTTGCAGTCGGAGGGAAAGTGGACCTGCACGCGGAAGTCGATCTGGGCAGAATATGCCGCAATCTGGAGTCGGTGCGCGCACGCACGGGCGTGCGCGTGCTTCTCATGGTGAAAGCGGACGCTTACGGGCACGGCATGCGCGAAGTTGCGCGCGCAGCCGAACCGTATGCGGACTTTTTCGGGGTGGCTACGGTCGGCGAAGGAGAGGCGCTCCGCGCCGACGGACGGACTCTTCCCGTGCTCGCCGCGGTATGTCCCGCCGAGGAACTTGCAAGAGCCGCCGCATGCTGTCTGACCGCAGCCGTCGCGGACGGCGAAACGCTCCGCGCGCTTGCGGATATGCCGGCGGCCGCGCGTCCGCCGTTCCACGTCAAGTTCGATACGGGAATGCACCGCTTGGGGTTTCCTGCGGAGGACGTCGGCGAAGTGCTCGGATTTTTGCGGTCGCGCGGGCTGAAACCCGACGGGGTGTATTCGCACTTCCGCGAGCCCGACGAGGAGCAATCCTGCGTGTTCCGGGGTATAGCGGGAGCATTCAGGGCGGAATATCCTGCCGTAACGGCGCA
>DXEW01000028.1 GCA_019114755.1 Candidatus Borkfalkia faecavium | reverse complement strand
CCGCCTTGCCGGCCGCTTTACCGCGGAGGATGTCATCCATCCCAAGACGGGTGAAGTGATCGTCCCCGTCAACGAGATGATCACCGATGATAAGGCAGATGAGATCGTCGCGGCAGGCATCACCGAAGTTTCCATCCGCAGCGTCTTTACCTGTACTTCCCGCTATGGTGTCTGCGCGAAGTGCTACGGCAAGAACATGGCGACCGGTCGTCCCATCCAGGTCGGCGAAGCGGTCGGCGTCATTGCGGCGCAGTCCATCGGTGAGCCCGGTACGCAGCTGACGATGCGTACCTTCCACACGGGCGGTATCGCCGCCACCGGCGACATCACCCAGGGTCTGCCGCGTGTCGAAGAGCTGTTCGAAGCGCGCAAACCCAAGGGCGTTGCCACCCTCTCCGAAGTGGGCGGCGTGGCCTATATCAGCGATCACGACAATCAGAAGCGCATCGTCATCCGCGACGAGATCACGGGCGCCGAAAAGAAGGAATACATGCTTCCCTTCAACGCCGAGCTGAAAGTAAAGCACGGCGAAAAGGTGGAGCCGGGCACCCAGCTCAACGTCGGTTCCGTCAACCCGCAGGACATCCTCCGCATCCAGGGCGTCAAGGGGGTGCAGGACTACATCCTGCACGAGGTGCAGTCCGTCTACCGCTCGCAGGGCGTGGACATCAACGACAAGCACGTCGAGATCATCGTCCGCCAGATGATGCGCAAAGTCCGCATCGAAAACTGCGGCGACACCGATATGCTTCCCGGCGAACTGGTCGATATGTTCACCTTTGAAGAGGAAAACGAAAAGACCATCGAAAACGGCGGCCGCCCCGCCACCGCCAAGCGCGTGCTGCTCGGCATCACCAAGGCGGCGCTGTCTACCGATTCCTTCCTCTCCGCCGCATCCTTCCAGGAAACGGCGCGCGTGCTGACGGAAGCGGCCATCAAGAATAAGGTGGACCCGCTCATCGGCCTCAAAGAGAACGTCATCATCGGCAAGCTGATCCCCGCGGGCACGGGCGTGCGCGAGTACAAGAACATGAGCCCGCAGCTGATGACAGGCCACCGCGAAAGCGACAGCCTCGTCGAAGAGACGCAGCGTGAATTCGGCATCGAGCCGGAAGCGGAAGAGTCGTAATTTGCGGCAGGGCCGCCCTCTCGGCGGCGCCTTCGCCCGAATATCGATAAACCGAAGCGGCAAATATTCGCCGTCTGCAAAACCAACAGCCCCCGCCTCCGCGAGGGCTGTTTTGCCGCTTTGCGCGCCATCGGCACCTTCCAACAAAAAACCGCAGCCCCCGCCTCCGCGAGGGCCGTTTTCCTGCACTGCGCGTCATACGCGCCTTCCCAAAAACCGCAGTCCCCGCCTTCGCGAGGGCTGTATTGCGCCTTTGCCCGCAGCGCCTGCTCCTCCTCTTCCCAAAAATCTCGCTCCGCTGCGATTTTCGGGAGCCCTGTTTTTTCCGCGCAGTCGAACGGGTCTCTGAAAACAATAGCAACCTTATTATCCCAACCTCGTCGTCACGCGCCTATGCCGTCATTATAAAGCATTTCAACTTTCCGTATTGACAAACCGTGATTTTTGTGTTATACTATGAACACAAACAAATCATAGGGAGGAAGAAGGGATGAAAAAATGTATCTGCGCCCTTTTGGCGCTATCCTTGCTGCTGCCGACGGGCGTTCTGCTCACAGGGTGCGGGCGGGCAGAGCCTTCGCAAGATACGCTCTCCGTGCAGCTCGACGGCGAAGACGTCCCCGTGTTCCTGCACAGCCGCTTTTATACGGAGACGAACGACGTTTGGGTGAATTTCCCTATTTACAGCGAGCTGGAAGATGCCGCCCCGACAGTAGCGCCGGGTGAGCACATGGTCGCCATTGATTGCAGCGCCTGCGGATTCCCGGACATCATTGACGCGGGGGGCTATCGCGGCGGCGTTGCCGATGAAGACGGCTTTGAAGTGTCATATGGCGGACTTGACATCAACAGCTGCCGGAAGAGCGAAGATTTGTTCTCCATGCGCTTTACGGCGGCGGAGCCCGTATATGCGGACGAGATGCTCATTGCTTCCTTCACCATGAAGTGGGAGAGCATAAGAGGTATACAGGAGGTAATGCTGTACGTCGGCTGCTTTGTGGAAGCATGACCGCGCCATTGCATTTCAATATATAACATGGAAAAGAAAAAAGACGGCAGCTGCCGTCTTTTTTGCTGTCTTATTACTTTGTGGCGATTAGTTCGCCTTGGCGGGGACGTTGACTTCGGCGACGGGCGCGTCGTTGTCGCCCACCAGGTTGCGGTAGAAGGCTGCGCGCGCCGTCTGATGGTAGGGCACGATCCAGAACGAGAGGATGCCCAAAGTCAAAATGCACAGCAGCCACCAGCCGATGAAGCTGAAGTCGAGGCAGAACAGCCTCCACTTGTGCCCGCGCATCAGGGCGATGGAGCGCTTGCGTGCCTCGTTGGCGCCCAAACGCGGGTCGTCCGCCAAAATGTAGTAGCTCATCGAATAGGCATAGCTCATGATGATGCCGGGGAAGACCAGCAGCAGCGACCATAAAAAGGTGAAGATGTAGATGAGCAGCGACAGCGCCAGCGCCGAGCCGTAATTTTTGAAGCCGTCGAACATCTGCACGAACTGCACCTGCTGCCCGCGGGCGACGTTCAGCGCCATGATCGAAAACCCTAAAAACAGCGCCCCCGAAAGCAGCAGCGTCGCCAGCCCGCCGACAAAAAAGATGGTCAGCGCCCCGCAGGCGCCGAGCAGCAGCCCTTCCACCAGGGTGGCAAGCGCCATCGTGCCCCAGTTGCCGTGCAGGCGTTCCCACGCCGCATGGCGGAAATCTCTTGCCAACATAAAATATTCTCTCCTATCTTGAATTTGCAGGCATATCCTGCCTATTTATCCTATCACAGATATGCGCAAAATGTCAAGCCGCCGAACAAAATAGTTCCCTGCCCGCACGTTGTTCGTCATCTGTCGAACATTGCCGCAAAGCGGCGAAAGTTACAGGGGGGGGGAGGAACGTCAGCCCTGCGGGCGGCAGGGGAGCGGGGCGCGGCCCGTCACAAATAAAAAGAGGAACGCGCGGGGCGCGGCCAAGCACAACAAAAAAAGAGGAACGCGCGGGCGCGGCCCGTCACAAATAAAAAGAGGAACGCGCTGGGCGCGGCCAAGCACAACAAAAAAAGAGGAACGCGCGGGGCGTTCCTCTCTTTAGGAGGTGAGGCGGGCGGAGTGCCCGCCGCGATAGGTGCTTATTCCTTGTTTGCCAGCTGCTTGTAGCCTTCGTAGCGGGCCTTGCTCTCTTCTTCGTTCTCTTTGAAGAGCTTTTCCGCAACTTCGGGCTGCGTCTTCTTGAGGGAAGAATAGCGGGTCTCGCCGAGGATGAACTGCTGGTAGTCGCCGGTCGGCTCTTTGCTGTCCAGCGTGAAGGGGTTCTTGCCCTCTTCTTTGAGGGTCGGGTTGTAGCGGTACAGCTGCCAGTAGCCGCAGTCTACCGCGCGCTTCTCTTCGTCCTGGCTCTTGCTCATGTTGATGCCGTGGTTGATGCAGGGAGCGTAGGCGATGATCAGCGAAGGCCCGTGGTATTTTTCCGCCTCGATGATCGCGTTGAGGAACTGCTGCTTGTTGCTGCCCATGGAGACCTGTGCAACGTACACATAGCCGTAGCTCATCGCCATCATGCCGAGGTCCTTCTTCTTCACGCGCTTACCGGAAGAAGCGAACTTCGCCACCGAGCCCGTCGGGGTGGACTTGGAAGCCTGGCCGCCCGTATTGGAGTACACCTCGGTGTCGAGCACCAGCACGTTGACGTCTTCGCCGGAAGCGAGCACATGGTCAAGGCCGCCGTAGCCGATATCGTAAGCCCAGCCGTCGCCGCCGAAGATCCAAACGGACTTCTTGACGAGGCAGTCTTTGGCTTTGAGCACTTCTTCGCACAGGGCGTCGCAGTCGCAGCCGCAGTGGGTGCAGCTCTCGCACGCCTTGACGAGCTTTTCTGCCGCGGCCTTGCTGCCCTCGGCGTCGTTCATGTTGGCGAGCCATTCTTCGCACGCCTCTTTGCCTTCGGCGTATTCCGCCCACTTTTCAGAAAGCTGTTTGATCTCGTCTGCCAGTTTATTGCGCCTTGCGCTGTATGCGAGGTTGATGCCGTAGCCGAATTCCGCATTGTCTTCGAACAAGCTGTTCGCCCAAGCGGGGCCGTGGCCCTCTTTGTTCACGGTGTAAGGGCATGTAGGGGAGGAGCCGCCGTAGATGGAAGAGCAGCCCGTGGCGTTGGCGATGACCATGCGGTCGCCGAACATCTGGGTGACTACCTTCACATACGGGGTCTCGCCGCAGCCTGCGCACGCGCCCGAGAACTCGAACAGCGGCTGGTTGAACTGGCTGCCCTTGACGGTCGTCCTCTTGATGGAAGAGGTGTCCGCCTGCTTCACTTCCTGCGCGAACTCCCAGTTCTTCGCGTCTGCGTCTACGACCTCTTCCAGCGGCACCATGACCAGCGCCTTGTTCTTGGCGGGGCAGACGTTTGCGCACACGCCGCAGCCCATGCAATCCAGCGGGGATACCTGCATGCGGAACTGCGTGCCTTTGAGGCCCGTCGTAGGCCTGGTGACAAAGGTCTCCGGCTTCTCGGTGGCGTCGTCGATGACCGCCGGGCGGATGCACGCGTGCGGGCAGACGAAGGAGCACTGGTTGCACTGGATGCAGTTTTCGGGGATCCACTTGGGCACCTTGACGGCGACGCCGCGCTTTTCAAACTTGGTGGTACCCACGGGCACATGGCCGTCTGCATTGAAGGCGGAGGTAGGCAGCTTGTCGCCTTCCAGCACCAAAATGGGATGCACGACGTTCTTGAAGTATTCGTCGTCGGCGACCTTCACCATCGGCGCGCCTTCGGTGGCGGTGGCCCAGCTTGCGGGGTAGTCGATCTCCTGCAGGCCGCTCTTGGCAGAGTCGATGGCGGCATAGTTCATGTTGACGACCGCGTCGCCCTTGCGCGAGAACTTCTTGTAGACTGCCTTCTTCATGTAGTCGGAAGCCTGGTCGTAGGGCATGATCGAGTCGTTGATGTAGAAGAACGCCGACTGCATGATCGTGCTGGTCTTGCCGTTGAGGCCGATGTCCATGGCGATCTTGATGGCGTCGATGTTATAGAATTTGAGGTGCTTTTGGGCGATCTGCTGTTTGACCTTCGCGGGCAGGTTCTTTTCCAGCTCTTCCATCGTCGTCCACTGCGAGTTCAAGAGGAACTTGCCGCCTTCCTTGATGTCGGAAAGCATGTCGTAGCGGGTGATGTACGAAGGGTTATGGCAGGCGATGAAGTCGGCGCTGTCGATCAGGTACGAGCTCTGGATGGGCGTCTTGCCGAAGCGGAGGTGCGAAACGGTGATGCCGCCCGACTTTTTCGAGTCGTAGAAGAAGTAAGCCTGCGCGTACATGTCGGTGTGGTCGCCGATGATCTTGATGGAATCTTTGTTGGCGCCCACGGTGCCGTCCGAGCCGAGGCCGTAGAACTTGCAGGAGATGGCGCCTTCGGGTGCGGCGTCGTATTTTTCCGAGAAGTCGAGCGAGGTGTTCGTCAGGTCGTCGTAGATACCCACGGTGAAGTGGTTCTTGGGCTCGTCCTTTTCCAGGTTCTTGTACACCGCATAGCACATGGAGGGGTTGAACTCCTTGGAGCCGAGGCCGTACCTGCCGCCGACGACTTTGATGCCCTGCACGCCTTTTTCAAACAGAGCCGAGCACACGTCGAGGTAGAGGGGTTCGCCCAAAGAGCCGGGCTCCTTGGTCCTGTCGAGCACGGCGATCTTCTTGCAGGTCGAAGGGATGGCGGCGATGAACTTGTCCGCAACGAAGGGGCGGTACAGGCGCACCTTGATGAGGCCGACCTTGTGGCCTTCCTTATTCATGCGGTTGATGGTCTCTTCCATCGCGTCGGCGCCGCTGCCCATGATGACGGCGACGTTCTCCGCGTCGGGAGCGCCGCAGTAGTCGAACAGGTGATAATTGCGGCCGGTGAGGGCGCTCACCTTCTCCATCATCTCTTCCACGATGGCGGGGGTGGCGTTGTAGTACTTGTTCGCCGTCTCGCGGTTCTGGAAGTAGGTGTCGCCGTTCTGCGCGGTGCCCTTCTGGATGGGGTGTTCGGGGTTGAGGGCGCGGGACTTGAAGTCTTCGATGTCCTTCATGTCCACCAGCTGCTTCATCTCGTCGTAGTCGATCACGTCGATCTTGGAAACTTCGTGCGAGGTGCGGAAGCCGTCAAAGAAGTGCAGGAAAGGCACCTTCGCCTTCAGCGTGGACAGATGCGCCACGAGCGCCAGGTCCATGACTTCCTGTACCGAGCCGGAAGCGAGCATGGCAAAGCCGGTCTGGCGGCATGCCATCACGTCCTGATGGTCGCCGAAGATGTTGAGCGAATGCGCGGCGATGGCGCGTGCGCTGACGTGGAAAACGGTCGGCAGCAATTCGCCCGAGATCTTGTACATGTTGGGGATCATCAGCAGCAGGCCCTGGCTGGCGGTGTAGGTCGTGGTCAGCGCGCCCGCGGAAAGCGAGCCGTGCACGGCGCCGGCGGCGCCGCCCTCGCTCTGCATCTCTGCAAGGCGGAGCTTCTGCCCGAACATGTTCACTCTGCCCGCGGTCGCCCATTCGTCCGCGACTTCCGCCATGGGCGAAGACGGGGTGATGGGGTAGATGGCCGCGACTTCAGAGAAGGCGTAGGCGACGTGGCTGGCGGCGGTATTGCCGTCGATCGTCATCTTCTTCATAGAAAAACAAAACCTCCGAATTCTAATTTTTCCTTTCAGGTGTAGCGAGCGCGCGGAAAAGGCGCGGCCCTTTCCGTCCGCTCTATCTTATTATACTGGTTTTTCTCGCAATAGTCAATAGGTATGGGTGAAAAATGTCAAATATTTATTATAAGAAGATGAAAACCATCCCCGCCCGCCCCAAAACTGTTGTTAAATCTTGCTCGATTTGCTATAATATTGGGTGCTATGGAAGCTGTTCGTTTTGAAAACGTGAAATATTCATACGACGGCGGCGAAAGCTATGCCGTCAACGGGGTCAGCCTCTCGGTGCGGGAGGGGGAATTCCTCGCCGTGCTGGGCAGGAACGGCAGCGGCAAGTCTACGTTGGCAAAGCTCGTCAACGCCCTCCTCGTGCCCGCCGAGGGCAGGGTGTTCGTCGAGGGGATGGACACGACGGACGAAAAACTCACCTTCGAGATCCGCAAGCGCGCCGGCATGGTGTTCCAGAACCCCGATAACCAGACGGTCGCCTCGGTGGTGGAAGACGACGTCGCCTTCGGGCCGGAAAACATCGGCGTCCCGCGGGACGAGATCGGCCGCCGCATCGACTTTGCCCTGAACGCCGTGGGCATGCAGGCCTTCCGCGACGCCGCGCCCTCCCGCCTTTCGGGCGGGCAGAAGCAGCGCATCGCCATCGCCGGCGTGCTCGCCGTCCGGCCCGACATCATGATCTTGGACGAATCGACCGCCATGCTCGATCCCAAGGGCAGGCGCGAGGTGATGGAAGTGGTCAAAAAGCTCAACAAGGAGCAGGGGATGACGGTCATCCTCATCACCCACTTCATGGACGAGGCGCTGCAGGCGGAGCGGGCGGTGGTCATGCACCGCGGCGAGGTGGTCATGAACGGCACCCCCGAAGAGATCTTTGCCCGCAGCGAAGAGCTGGAAACGTTCGGCCTGACGCTGCCGCGGGCGGCGCTGGTGTGCAAGCGCCTGCGCGCGGGCGGCATGCCCGTGGCGGAGGCGTTCACGGCGGAAGAATTGGCGGAGGCAATATGCGCATCGTTGCAAAGGGATTGACCTACACCTATAACCCCAAGTCCCCCTTCGCCTCGCAGGCGCTCAAGGGGGTAGACCTCACCATCGAAGAGGGCGAATTTTTCGGCATCATCGGCCACACGGGCAGCGGCAAGTCTACCTTCGTGCAGCACCTCAACGCCCTCATCCGCGTCACGGGCGGCTCGCTGCAGGTAGGGGAATACGACCTCGCCGCCAAAAAGTGCAGGCTCACCGAGCTCCGCTCCAAGGTGGGCATGGTGTTCCAGTACCCCGAATACCAGCTGTTTGCCGAAACGGTGGAAAAAGACGTCGCCTTCGGCCTGAAAAATTTCCGCAAAGACCTCGACGAAGCGGACCGCTCCGCCGCCGTGCGCGCGGCGCTGGAAACGGTGGGGCTGGACTACGAAGAGGTATGCGATAAATCGCCCTTCGAACTCTCCGGCGGACAGAAGCGGCGCGTCGCCATCGCAGGCGTCATCGTCACTAGGCCGGAAGTTCTCATCTTAGACGAGCCTGCGGCGGGCCTCGACCCCCTCGGCAAGGCAGAGCTGATGCAGCTGCTGCATTCCATCCACGGCGACTGGTGCAAGACGGTCATCATCGTCTCGCACGACATGGACGAGATCGCCGAAAACTGCACCCGCGCCGCCGTGTTTTCGGAAGGGAAGGTCGTGCTGGAGGGCACCCCCGCCGAGATATTCCGCCGCGCGCACGAGCTCATCCTGCTGGGGCTGGACATCCCCGTCACGGCAAAGTGCGCCCTGATGCTCAAAGAGCGCGGCATCTGTCTGGATACAGACTTCACCTGCGGCGACTTTGCCGACAAGGTGCTCGCCCTGTGGCGGGCGAAGGAGGGCGGCAATGCTCAATGACGTCACCTTCGGGCAGTATTACCCCACCCGCTCCTTCGTCCACAACATGGACCCGCGGGCAAAACTTATCCTCGTCATCGCCTATATCGTCGCCATCTTTCTGGCAGACAACTTCTTCGGCCTGGCGGCGGTCATCCTCTTTCTGCTCGTCACCGTTGCCTTCGCGCGCGTGCCCCTGGGCAGGGTGCTGCGCTCGGTGAAGATGATCCTCTTCCTCGTCATCTTCACGGCGGTGCTCAACCTCCTTTTCTACGGGGGAGAAAGCGCCTACGAGCCGCTCGTGCAGTGGTGGATCATTACCATCACCTACGAATCTATCGTCAATATGCTCTTTCTGGCGCTGCGGCTGACGCTGCTCATCCTCGGCACCTCGGTGCTCACCCTCACCACCACCCCCGTCGCCCTGACGGACGGGCTGGAGAGCCTGTTAAAGCCGCTCAAATATATCAAATTTCCAGTGCACGAGCTGGCGCTCATCATGAGCATCGCCCTGCGCTTTATCCCCACCCTGATGGACGAGACCAACCGCATCGTCGCCGCGCAGAAGGCGCGCGGGGCTGATTTCGATACGGGCGGCATCGTCAAGCGCGCCAAGGCGATGGTGCCCGTGCTCATCCCGCTGCTCGTCTCCGCCTTCCGCCGCGCCGAAGAGCTGGGCGACGCCATGGACGCCCGCTGCTACAGCGGCGCCAAGGGCCGCACCAAATACAAAAAGCTGCGCTTTACCTGGCGCGACCTCGTGGGCGTGCTCGCCGTCGCCGCGCTCATCACGGGCGTCGTGCTCTTGAACGTGTATCTCGGCGGCAAGTTCGAGATACTCTCGTGGATCATCCCCCAATGAACATCGCATTGCTCGTTTCATATGACGGAACGGAATTGAACGGCTGGCAGGTACAGGCGAACGCCCGCACCGTGCAGGGAACGCTGGAAGGCGCCATCGAGCGCGCCTTCGGCGGCTTTTCGCGGGTGACGGGCAGCGGCAGGACGGACGCGGGCGTGCACGCGGCGGGGCAGGTATGCAACTTCGCCCTCGCGGACGCGATCAAAATTTCGCCGGAGCGCGTCGCCGACGCCCTGAACGCCTTTCTGCCGCCCGACGTGCGGGTATTGGAAAGCGCCGCCGTGCCGGAGTCGTTCGACGCCTGCCGTTCGGCAAAAAAGAAGACCTACCGCTACACCCTCTACTTTTCGCGGCGAGAGCACCCGCTGTTGGAGCGGCGCGCCGTGCGCTTCGGGTACGCGGCAGACCTCGCCGCCATGCGCGCCTGCGCGGCGCTGGTGGAAGGGGAACACGACTTTGCCGCCTTCTCTTCGACCGGCTCCTCCGTCAAGACCACGGTGCGCACCGTCTATTCCGCCTCCCTCTCCCCGTGGGAAGAGTTCGGCGTCCGCGGCGTCCACCTCGACGTGTGCGGCAGCGGCTTTTTGTACAACATGGTGCGCATCATCGCCGGCGCCGTCGCCGGGGCGGGCGCGGGCATGCTGCCCCTCTCCGCCGTCCAAGAGGCGCTGCGCACGGGCGAGCGCGATCTTTTGGGCAAGACCATGCCCGCCAAGGGCCTGACGCTGTTGTCGGTGGAATACGCCTTCCCCCTGTTCGGCGGGCAGGGCGCAATTTAAGCAGGAGTATTTTTATGGAATTTATCGAACTGGCAGGGTTTATTTTACAGTTCAGCTACCCCTATGCAAAGACGGTGTACGGCTTCTCGATTCCCGCCTACATCGCCCTCATCGTCGCCGGCGGCATCTTTTTGGCGCTGCACGCCTGCAAGGCGGCGGCCCTGTTCATTATGGCGAAAAAGCAGGGAAAGAAAAAGCTGCTCTGGTGCGCCTTTCTTCCCTTCGCCAATACATTTTTGATCGGCGAACTGGGCGGCGAGGTCAAATTCGGCAATCTGCGCCTCAAACACGTCGGCGTCGTCGCCATGCTCGCAGAACTCGTCTTCGTAGCCTGCCGCGGCTTTGTGCTCGGTGTCTACGCTTACGCCTTCCAAAACGGAAGGACCTGGTTTGAGTTTGAAGAAAACATGATCGGCTGGGGCTTTGAAGAAGGGTGGCTGTCGGACGGCATGTACACCGCCCTTAACGCCTGCGAGATCGCCGGCTACATCCTCAGCTTCGTGGTGCTCATCGCCTTCATCTTCGTCAACATCGGCATCTTCCGCAAGTACGCGCCCGATTCCTACATCTGGATGGTGGTGCTGTGCGCGCTGCTGCCGCCCGTCGAGGGCATCCTGCTGCTCGTCTTTGCCCGCCGCACGCCCGTCGATTACGACAAGTACATGCGCGAGCGCATCGAGGCGATCCGCCGCCGTCAGCAGGCGCAGTACGGCCCGTACGGCCCCTATGGTCCCTACGGCCAAAACCCTTACGGGCAGAACCAAAACCCGTACGGACAGAACCAGAACCCCTACGGGCAGCCGCAGCAGGGGAGCGCGCAGGGGAATGAAGCCCCGCCCGATCCCTTCGGCGAATTTTCCGATCAAAAGGGGCAGGGAAGCCAAAACGGCAACAGCCAAAACCAAAACGGCAGCAGCGGCGGTCAAAACGGCAGCGACGCCGACGATTTCTTTTCCTGACCGTCATAAGGCGGTGTAAAAAAGACCGCAAAAAATTTGAAAGGCAACGCATACGGCGCGGGCGGGAAGGCAAAAGCCTTCCCGCCCGCGCCGCTTTTCTATCGCCCGCCGCAATCTGCCCCGTCCGCGCCGTCCGCGTTGATGATCTCTGCCTGCGTCGTCTGCATTGACAAACCCCGCCCGGATATGATATAATCATGCAAAGAGGTATCGTAACTATGCTGAACGACAACATCGCCGCCATCTCCACCCCGCCCGGCAAGGGGGGCGTGGCGATCGTGCGCCTGAGCGGCGGCAGCCCGCTTTCCGTGGCGGAAAAAATGTTTTTCCCCGCCGGCAAGGCCGCCGTCAAAGACTTTGAACCCTACCGCATGGTGCCGGGCCGCATCGACGGCGGCAGCTTTTCCGATTTCGGCCTCTGCGTCTACTTCAAGGCCCCGCACAGCTTCACGGGAGAAGACGTGGTGGAGCTGCACTGCCACGGCGGCACGGGCATCGCACGGGGCATTTTGCGCCGCGCCCTAACGCTCGGCTGCCGCCTGGCGGAGCGGGGCGAATTCACCAAGCGCGCCTTCCTCAACGGCAAGCTCTCCCTCGCTTCGGCGGAAGGGCTTATCGACATGATCAACGGCGAAAGCGAAGCCGAGGTGCGCGCGGGCTTTTCCCTCTATGCCGAAAAACTGACTTCCGCCGTGCGCGGTTTGCAGGAAAAGCTCACCGAGATCCTCGCCGGCATCGACGCCGACATCGACTTCCCCGAAGAGGACATCGAGCACACCGACCTTGCCGACGTCGGTACCCGCATCGGGGGTATCGGGGGAGAGATCGCCTCCATGCTCGCCACCTACCGCACGGGCAAGAAGATCAAAGAGGGGGTCACCGTCGTCCTCGCGGGCAGGCCGAACACGGGCAAAAGCTCGGTGCTCAACGCTCTGCTGGGGGCGGACAAGGCCATCGTCTCCTCCGTCGCCGGCACCACGCGAGACGCCGTGGAGGGCACGCTGGAGATCGAGGGGGTGCGCTTTCAGCTCATCGATACGGCGGGCATCCGCGCCTCGGCGGACGAGGTGGAAAGCGTGGGCATCGAGCGCGCCAGGGGCTATCTCGAACGGGCGGATCTCATCCTCTTCATCACCGACGGCGCCGCCCCCTGGGGCGCGGAAGACGAAGAGGTGTGGCAGTCGGTGCAGGGCAGGCGCTGCCTCATCGTCTGCAACAAAAACGACCTCGCCGCAAGCGAAGAGGCGGGCGGCCCCGCCCCCGACCTGCGCGTATCCGCGCGCACGGGCGAAAACATCGCCGCTCTCCGGCAAAAGATCTTCGATCTATGTCTGGCAGAGTACCGTGCAGACGGCGAATTTTTGATAGAAGAGCGCCATTTTGCCGCCCTCACCCGCGCGGGACAAGAGCTGCGCACGGCGGAGCGGCTGGCAGGGCAGGTGCCGCTCGACCTGCTCGGCGTGCACCTGAAGGCGGCGTGGGAAGCGCTGGGCGAGATCAGCGGCGAAACTGCCAACGAGCGCATCATCGGCGAAATATTCGCAAAATTCTGCGTGGGGAAATAAGAGCGCCCGTCCGCTGTCGGTGAACGGAGTCGTCCGCCGATATGCGGCGCGCCCGCAAAGCGCAAGGATAGAAAAATCGCAGGACATGCGGCGCGCCCGCAAAGCGGAAAGAAAATAAGGCCGCCCGCAAGGCTGAGCGGCCCCCGCGTATGTTTTTCTGCACAAAAGAACGCAAGGAGGAGCTACCATGGTCAATCTCGAACTGTACAGAGTCTTTTATACGGTCGCCAAGTGCGGGAGCCTCACGAGGGCGGCGGACGAGCTGTTCATCAGCCAGCCCGCCGTGTCGCAGGCCATCAAGCAGCTGGAAGGGCAGCTGGGCGCCACGCTGTTCAACCGCACCCACCGCGGCATGGAGCTTTCCGACCGCGGCGGCAAGCAGATCTTCGGCATCGTCGAAAAGGCGCTCGCCGAGCTGGACGAGGCGGAAAACAAGCTCAAAGAGATCAACACCACCGCCACGGGCACCATCCGCATCAGCGCTTCGGATACCATCTTTTCCTACGTCCTCATCGATAAGATCGCCCGCTATCACGAGATGTACCCGCAGGTGCGGCTCAGCCTCATCAACTGCATCACCACCGACACGCTGGAACTTTTGAAGAACGGCAAGTGCGACATCGCCTTTCTGAACCTGCCCGTGGACGACAAAGACTTCACCCTTTCCTCCACCGTCATGCCCCTGCAGGATACCTTCGTCGCCAACCAAAGTTATCAGACGCTGTCCGAAAGCGTGCAGCCCCTTCGCTCCATGCACGACTACCCGCTTCTGATGCTGGACGCCAACACCGTCACCCGCAAGGCGATCATCAACTTCTCCCATTCTATCGGCGTGCACCTGCATCCGGAAGTGGAGTGCGGCAGTTTAGAGCTGATGGTGCGCCTGGCACAGAGCGGCGTGGGCATCGCCTGCGTCCCGCGCGAGTATGTGCGGCGCGAGCTGGAAGAGGGGTCTCTCATCGAGATCAAGACGGACCCGCAGCTGCCCGCCCGCGGCGTGGGCATCGCCTTCCCCAAAAACGTCGCTCCCTCCTTCGCCGTGCGCGAATTCTTCAAATTGTTCAATGAAGAAGGGGAAAACGCCCCCGTATCCAAATAAAAGCAGGCTTTTGCACAGTACTATGCCTGGCATACTTCGCCGTTCCGCCCCTCGCGGAGCGGCTTCTTTTGTGTTTGTCTGTAAAACTCGCGCGTCTGCGCCCGTCCGCAAAAATTTTTTTGGCGGTGCGGGCGTATTTTTTATATTATAAGAGGGCGGCTGCAGGCAGAACGCGTTCCCTTCGCCTTTGAAAAAAATTTTTGTTGACAAACGGCGGATTTGTGGTATAATGTGAGAAAACGGGCGGAAAAGCGCGCATTTTCGGGCCTTTACGGGCTTGGGGGAAGGACGCGCCCTGCGCCCGCAGGGGGTCATGCCTATGTTTCACGCCGCCTTGGTGGAAGACAACGCCGAAGAGCGCGCCCGCCTTGCAGATTTTCTGCGCCGCTGCGAAGGGGAGTTCGCGGTGGAAGAATTTCCATCCGCCGTCGATTTCCTCACCAACTATGTGCCCAAATACGATCTGGTGTTCATGGATATCGATATGCCGTATTTAGACGGCATGTCTGCCGCGCACAAGCTGTGCCAGCTGGACGAGCAGGTGTGCCTCATCTTCGTCACCAATCTGGCGCAGTTCGCCCTCAAGGGCTACGAGGTCTCCGCCTTCGATTTCATCGTCAAGCCGGTCAGCTTTTCCAACTTCTCCGTCAAGATGCGCCGCGTCGTCAACCACCTCTCGGCGCGCACGGCAAAGACGGTGCTCATCCGCGGCGAGGGGAACCTGCAGCGGGTGGCGGTAGAGGACATCGCCTTCGTCGAGATCACCGGCCACAAGCTCGTCTACCACACGGCGAGCAAGGCCATCCCTTCCTACGGCACTTTAAAGAGTGCGGAAGAGCTGCTCGCCGACCCGCTGTTCGTGCGCTGCAACAAGTGTTACCTGGTCAATCTTCGCGCCGTCAGCGCCATCGAGGGCAACTATGCCGTCGTCGGCAAAGACAAGCTGCTCATCAGTTACCCGCGGCGCGCCGCCTTTGAAAGGGCGCTCGCCGACTGTTTGTGCGAGTGAACCCTCATGATCAGTTATTTCGCCTTTTACAAAGTCATCTTCATGGTGCAGCTGCTCATCGCCGAAGCGCTGTTCACCTTCCGCCTGCGCCGCCGCAGCTTCTTCTGGCTGCGCTGGGGCCTGTCGGCGGCCCTCTGCCTGGCCTGCGCCGCCCTGTTCCCGTGGGAGCCGCAAGGCCCCGTCAGCCTCTCGCTCATCTTCCTGCTGCTGTTCGCCCTCACCCTCGCCTGCGGCTTTTTCTGCTTCAAGGTGTCGGCGCTCAGCCTGCTCTTCTGCATGGCCATCGCCTACGCGGTGCAGCACTTCGGCTACTGCGTCAGCAACTGCATGCTGCTGCTTTCGGGGCTCAACGCCAACGTCTACGGCATTTACACCGAAGAGGTGCTCTCCCAGCATTTTCTGCCCGTCAACGAGGCGTTCGGCTTCATCTTCTCCTTCGTGATCTACTACCTTTCCTACTACCTGTTCTACCTCTTTTTCGCCAGGCGCATCCGCAAAAAAGAAGACCTGCGCCTGCGGAGTTTGTCCCTGTTCGTCGTCAGCGGCTTTGCCATCCTCCTCTCCGTAGTCGTCAACGCCGCCGTCGTCTACGGCACCACCGACGGCGACCTCATCGTCCTGTTCAACGCCTACAACGCCGCCTGCTGCCTGTTCATCGTCTACGCGCTGTTCAGTATTTTGCGCAGGAACAGGATGGAGGCGGAGCTGAATTTCATGCACGAAACGCTGCGCCGCGCCCGCGAACAGTACGAGGCGAGCAAGCGCTCGATGGAGCTGGTGAACATCAAGTGCCACGACTTAAAGCAGCAGATCCGCACCATCGGCCGCGCCAACTTCATCAACGAGACGGCCATCGCCGAAATGTCCGACGCCATCTCCCTCTACGACGCCGCCGTCGATACCGGCTACGGCCCGCTCAACATCATCCTCAGTGAAAAGAGCCTCGCCTGCCGCAGCGAGGGCATCTCGCTCGACTGCATGGCAGACGGCACCCTGCTGCGCTTTATGAACGAGGCGGAGATCTACAGCCTGTTCGGCAACGCCATCGACAACGCCGCTTCCGCCGTGCGCCGCCTGCAAGACGAGCAAAAGCGCACCGTCGGCGTGCAGGTAGGGCAGGTGAAGGGCTTCATCACCGTGCATGTGTACAACTATTTTGAAGGGCAATTAGAAGTTTCCGCCGACGGCCTTCCCCGCACCACCAAAACGGACGCCGAAAACCACGGCTACGGCTTGAAGAGCATCCGCTACATCGTGGAAAAGTACGGCGGACGGATGTCCGTCAAGGCGCAGAACAACGTCTTCAACCTCAACATCATCTTTCCGCTGCCGCGGGAAGGGGAAAACTGAGCCCGCCTCCGTTTTTCTTTCCGCCCTGCCGCAGCACGCACACAAGAACCGCCATTGCCGCCCCGCCGCAGCACGCACACAAGAACCGCCATTGCTGCCCCGCCGCAGCACGCGCAAAAATCGCCTTTCCGCTCCTTCGGGGGCGGTTTTTTTGAAGTTTACGTTGCAGATTTCGAGTTTATGCTGTACCCCTTGTAATTTGCGCCGCTTCGGGTTATACTTTGGGCACCGAATGCGCAAAGGCGCAGGGGCAAGGCGGCCGGGCGCGGCCGCGGTGCCTTCTGCCGGGCGCAAATATAGATCAAAGGAGTGTAGGCAATGAAAATGAGCAACGAAAAGTTCCGCGTCATCGTCCTGCCGATCGTCGCCATCATCGTGGTGTTGGTGATCGTGCTGACGATGGCCGCGAACACCTATTCGGCGGCGCTCGACCTCGCCTTCGGCCGCGGGCAGCGGCATGTGGTGGATGCGGGGAACGTCTCCGAAGAGGCTGCCGAGTATTACGAGGCGCTCTTCCCCAACCCCGACGCGGGCACGCTTGAAAACGCGGATCCGCCCACGGAGATCGAAGAGAAGTCGCGCAACTGGGCGGCAGAAACGGCGCTGAAAGTGACGGAAGAGGGCGTGACCCTCCTCAAAAACGACGGTCTGCTCCCGCTGGCCCGCAACAGCGAGGTGACGCCTTTCGGCGTCCGCTATATCTCCCCCTGCTGGGGCGGCGCGGGCTCTGCGAACATGAGCATGAACTTCGACTACGTCGTCACCCCAGAAGAGGCGCTGGACGCAAACTTTGCCGTCAATGCCGAAGTCGAGGCGAAGATGAAGGCGGCGACGCTCCTCACCCTCAATTCGAGCGAAGAGGGCTTCAACGCATCTTCTAGCGCCCAGCCTTCGGGCACGAGCAGCACGCACACCATCTTTGAGTACGACCCCTCCGTCTATGACGGCACCGAGGCCTCCTGCAAGGGCACCGTCGGCATCGTCTTCATCGGCAGGCTGGGCCTCGAGGGCGACGACCAGTGGTCCAAGCCCTACGACAACGGCGAGGCGGACTACGCCATGCAGCTGACGCAGACCGAGCGCGAGATGCTGGCATTCGCCAAGGCCAACTGCGATTCCGTCGTCGTCATCTGCAACTTCTCCAACATCGTCGAGATCGCCGAGCTGGAAAACGACGACGACATCAACGCCATCCTCTGGGTGGGCAACCCGGGCGCCAAGGGCTTCCAGGCCATGACCGAAGTGCTGGTCGGCGACGTCAACCCCTCCGGCCGCCTGGTCAATACCTGGATCGCCGATCAGACCAAAGATCCCACCTGGCCCAACGTCTCCAACGGCACCTTCTCCAACACCGAGTCGGGCACCTATTACGAGTACGAAGAGGGCATCTACGTCGATTACCGCTATTACGAAACGGCGGCGGCCGAAGCGGCGGCGGGCAACTACGCCGGCTTCGACTACGACGAACAGGTCGTCTACCCCTTCGGCTACGGCCTGCATTATGAAAACGACAAGGTCAGCCAGGAGCTGGACGAAGTCCGCTTTGCCGGCCGCAACCTGATCGTCAGCGGCAGGATCGTCAATAATTCCTCCCGCATGGTCAAAGAGGTCGTGCAGCTGTATCTGGAAGCGCCGTACTATCCGAACGGCAGCAAGATCGAAAAATCTGCCAAGAGCCTCATCGGCTTCGACAAGATCGCCGTCGAGGCGGGCGAGAGCGAAGAGTTCTCCCTCACCATCCCCGCGGAAGACTTTGCCAACTATGACGACGCGGGCTACTACATCCCTTCCGGCGGCTATGTGCTGGAAGAGGGCGAATACGTCGTCCATCTGGGCAAAAACGCCCATGAAGACTGGACGAGCGGCACCTTCACGCTAGACGAAACGCTCGCCTACACCGAAGGCTCCACCCGTCACGACGCCACCGCCATCGGCAAGCGCCCTTCCGACGGCATCGAAGCGGTCAACCAGTTCGACGAGGTCAACCGCTATATCTCCGAAGGGAATATGACCGTCATGTCGCGCAGCGACTTCGCCGGCACCTTCCCCAAGGCTCCCGAAATGGATAAAGAAGCTCCCTCGTACATCGTGGAGGCGAATGCCCCGTACGACAGCCTCAACGACCCCATCTCCGGCGCCGCCAACCCGAACGCGCTGCTGTATGAAGCTGAAAAGCCCGTATCCGGCGCCGACAACGGCCTGACCCTCTCCAGCCTGCGCGGCCTCGATTACAACGATCCCATGTGGGACGATCTGCTCGACCAGCTCGACTTCACCGATGAAGACGCGATCAGCGCCGTCATCACCTACGGCCTGTACATGACCCAGCCGCTGGAATGCATCGGCCTGGTGCAGACGGGCGACAACGACGGCCCGCTCGGCCTCACCGCTACCTGGTCGGGTACCGTCGGCCACGTGGTGGCGTGCGCATGGCCTTGCGCTCCCATCCAGTCGGCGACCTTCAACGTCGATCTCATCTATGAAATGGGCCTGGCCATCGGGCAGGAAGGCCTCACCAACAGCATCGAGGGCTGGTACGGCCCCGCGCTGAACATCCACCGCTCCGCATTCGGCGGCAGAAACTTCGAGTACAACAGCGCCGACCCGCTGCTCTCGGGCAAGATCGCTACCGCCATCGTCTCCGGCGCCCGCCAGAACGGCCTGTTCGCGCACCTCAAGCACTTCGCCCTCAACGAAATGGATCACGCCCGCGGCAGCTCGCACGTGTACGCCACCGAGCAGTCCATGCGCGAACTGTACTTCCGTCCCTTCGAGATCTGCACCAAAGAGGCAGAGTTCACCGAAAAGGTGTACGACGGCGAAACGGGCGGCCAGAAAGAAGTCACCCTCAAGGCGACAGGCGCCTACATGACTTCCATGATGTTCGTCGGCCCTAAGTTCAGCGGCAACAGCTATGAGCTTCTGACCACCGTGCTGCGCGACGAATGGGGCTTCCGCGGTTTTGTCATCACCGACTTCACCAGCGGCTCCAATAAGAGCCAGCAGTGCGGCTACCGCGTCGGCAACGACCTGTGGATGGGCATGCGCACCACGGCGCTCACAGACCTCGACACCGCCACCGCGCAGTGGGCGGCGCGCAGGGCGATCAAGAACATCGCCTACACCGTCGTCAACAGCGCCGCCTACAACGGCATCGCCCCCGGTTCGTACGCTTACTACGATATGTCGCCCTGGATGGTAGGCCTCATCGTCTTCGACGTCGTCGCCTGCATCGTCGCTGCGGCGGGCATCGTCTGGGTGGTCGTGCGCACGGCGGATGAAAAGAAGCATCCCGAAAAATATCAGAAGGGAGGGAACGGCAATGAGTAATACCGACCGCAAGAGCGTATCCTATATCGTCAATGCCGTCGCGGCGCTGCTCGGCATCATCGGCGTCATCTGTTACTTCCTCTCCGGCGACGACAAGTCTGAAATGACGGATACTTTCGTCACCGCGCTGGTGTACGTCCCGTACATCGTCGCCGTCCTCTGCAGCCTCGTGGGCCTGTTTTACGCCAACGGCCTTGTCAAGATCGCCGCATTCGCGCTGTACTTTTTCAGCCTGGCGGCGTGGGGCATGACGCAGGCGGGCTACATTGTCAACGTGTTCATGGGGCTGGACGGCAACACCTTCAGTTTTGCCTACATCCTCACTTTCCTCTGCACCATCGCGGCCGCGGTGCTCTCCGTCGTCGCCGCGGCGGTCAAGAAAAAGGCGTAAAGCACGGCGAAAAAGAAGGAGCGCGGCTGGTGCCGCCGAAAAAGAAAAACTCCCGCAGAGGGCGGAGCTTCGGCTCCGCCCTCATAAATTTTTACTCACAAATTTTGTTTCAAGCTGATGAAACAAAATTTCGTGATTTGAGGAAAACCCCATTGTCCGCGCTTACAGCGCGGCGCAATCGGAGTTTTCCTCGCCGCGGCATATTTGGGGGCACGCCTTTATCAAAATGCCGCGGCTTCACCTTTCCTGCACGAGCGCTGCCGCGCAAATTGGGTGCGCGGGCGCAAAAGTGTGATTTTGCTTGCGCGAGTATTATTTAGAATAAAATATTTCTATTTTATCCAAAATTTTACATTCTACATTTTACACCTTACATTTCTGCGCGTGAGCGCGCGGGTGCCCTCTCCTGTCACCCTGAGCGGAGCGGCGAACGAGACGTGAGCCGCGCAGTCGAACGGGTCTCTTAATGAATGACCTTCTTTGTCATTTCGACCGAGAAGGGCTGCAAGCCCGCCGAGTGGAGAAATCTTGTACAGAACGCAAAAAGCCGTCCCGAACACGGCACTCTTGCCTTCCCCCTCGGGGGAAGGTGTCACGAAGTGACGGAAGAGGGGCGCCCGGTCACTCTTATGTCATCACGAATAAACGCGGTTTTGCTTATGCGAGTATTTATTTAATCGTCCTCAATTCTACATTTTACATTCTACATTTTATATTTCCGCGCGCGGGCGCCTATTCTTGCCTTCCCCCTCGGGGGAAGGTGTCACGAAGTGACGGAAGAGGGGTGTTCGCTTACTTCCTGTCATCCCGAGCGTTAGTCGAGGGATCTTGTCTTGAACGCAAAAGCCGTTCCGAACACGGCAAAAAGAAACGGTAAATTTAGAATATAGAATGGTAAATTTAGGGAGGAGAAAATGTTTTTATTATATCCTCAATTCTACATTTTACATTTTACATTTTACATTTAGATGAGACCCGTTCGACTGCGCGGTTCGCGTTTCCGCTCGCCTTTCCCTCCGAAGGGGGGCGCCGCACCTCTTGGCAAAGGGGCGCTTTTTCATGGATAAATCTCCTCCGCGCCGCGCAGACTAACAAAAGGCGGGCGGCGGCCCGCAGGGGAGGTGTGCCGTGCAGCAGGGGCATACGGTATTTTTCAAAAACGCGCCGCGGCTGATAGCTACAGGCAGCATCGCCGGGCCGAAGGAGTGCGCGGGCGTCATCGGCAAATTCGTCGACAAGGCGCTCTCGGACGACACCTTCGGCGAACAGACCTTCGAGCGGGCGGAGCGCAAGATGCTGCTGTACGCCTTAGAAGCGAGCATCGCCAAGGCGGGGCTGCAAAAAGAGCAGGTGGACGCCGTGCTGTCGGGCGATCTTCTCAATCAGATCATCTCGGCGGGCTTTGCCGCGCGCGAGACGGGCATTCCCTTCCTCGGCGTGTACAGCGCCTGTTCCACCCTCAGCGAGGCGCTGCTCCTCGGCGGGGTGCTGGTGGACGGCGGATACGCGAGGCGCGTCGCCTGCGCCACGGGCAGTCATTTTTCTTCCGCCGAACGGCAGTACCGCTACCCGCTGGAGCTGGGCAACACCCGCCCGCCGCAGTCGCAGTGGACGGTGACGGGCGCGGGCAGCGTGCTGCTGGCGGCGGAAGGGGAAGGTCCCGCCCTCACCTGCGGCACGGTGGGGAAGGTGGTGGACTACGGCGTCTCCGACGTCAACAACATGGGCGCGGCGATGGCGCCCGCCGCGGCGGACACCATCCTGCGCCACCTCGCCGATACGGGCAGGGAGCCGGACTATTACGACCTCATTTTGACGGGCGATCTGGGCGCATTGGGCAGCAGGCTTTTGAAGGAACTGGTGCGCGAGCGTGGCGCCGACATCTCCGCCAACCACGTCGACTGCGGCGAGATCGTCTACCGCGTGGTGGAAGACGAATTTCAGGGCGGCAGCGGCGCGGGATGCAGCGCCGCGGTGTTCTGCTCGTATATTTACGAGCATCTGCTGCGGGGGGATATCCGCCGCGTGCTTTTGGCGGCGACGGGCGCGCTGCTCTCCACCGTGTCGTCCGGGCAGGGGGAAACCATCCCCTGTATCGCCCATGCCGTCGCCATAGAGGCGGAAATCGGCGGTTTGCACAGTACTATGCCACACATATATCGCGCTTCAAAGGGGGAATAGATGGCCGCATATCTGGATATTTTGCTGCAATTTGCCAAGGCGTTCGCCGTGGGCGGCGCCATCTGCACGGCGGCGCAGGTGCTCATCAACTGCACCAAGCTCACCTCGGGCAAGATCCTCGTCCTGTTCATGCTGGCGGGCGTCGCCCTCGAAGGGCTGGGGCTGTACGGCTATGCGGTCGAGTTCGCGGGCGCGGGCGCCACGGTGCCCATCTGCGGCTTCGGCTATTTGCTGGCGCGCGGGGCGATGCGCGGGGCGGAGCGGGGCATCTTCGGGGCGCTGACGGGGGCGCTGTCGGCGGCGAGCGGCGGCGTCACGGCGGCGGTGCTGTTCGCCTTTTTGGCGGCGCTCGTCTTCCGCCCCAAAAGCAAGCGCAGCTGATTTTTTGTAAAACAGGACAAAATTCGGCGCGGTTTTTTGGGCAAAGAACCTGTACAAGCGCCACCGTTTGTGGTATAATGGCTGAAAGACAACAAAACGGGCGCAAAATACGCGCCCCGGGAGGTCATTGTATGAAGATCGCTGTCACATACGAGGGAGGGAACGTCTTTCAGCATTTCGGCCATTCGCAGTATTTTAAGGTGTATGATGTGGAAGGGAACGCGGTGCGCGCATCCGAGGTTATCCCTACGGACGGCTTCGGCCACGGCGCATTGGCGGGATTTTTGCGCGGGCGCGGCGTAGAGGCGCTCATCTGCGGCGGCATCGGCGGCGGGGCGATCGCGGCGCTCGCCGAGGCGGGCATCCGCGTGTATGCGGGCGTTTCCGGCAGTGCCGACGGCGCGGCAGAAGCCTTCCTGCGCGGCGAACTTTCCGAAGGAGCGGAGGCGACCTGTTCCCATCACGGCCACGGCGGTCACGGTGAAGAGGGCTGCGGCCACGGCGACAAAGAAGATGGCTGCGGCCACGGCGAACACGGCGGCTGCGGCGGTCACGAAGGCCACGGTTGCGGCGGCTACGAAGAAGGGCACGGCTGCGGTCATGGAGAAGGCGGCCATGCCTGTCACTGAGTGTTTGCGCGGCTGCCGCGGTAAAGGGGCGGCTGCGGGGTGCGGCAAATAGGGCGGCTGCGGGCCGCGGATCCGCAAAATATAAAATGATCCGAAAAGGAGAACGACTATGAAGATCGTCATCATCGGCGGCGTGGCGGGCGGCGCCACGGCGGCGGCGCGTCTGCGCCGCTTAGACGAGCGCGCGGAGATCGTCGTGCTCGAACGCAGCGGCTACGTTTCGTACGCCAACTGCGGGCTTCCGTACTACATAGGCGGCGTCATCCAGGACCGCAAAAAGCTGACCTTGCAGACGCCGGAAAGTTTTCTGCGCCGCTTCAATGTGGACGTGCGCGTGCACAGCGAGGCGGTGGAGATCCTGCGCGAGCAAAAAAAGGTGCGCGTGCGTGACCTCGCCAACGGCAAGGAGTATACGGAAAGCTACGATAAGCTGATCTATTCGCCGGGCGCGCAGGCGATGCGGCCGCCCTTTGTGCAGGCGGACGAGCGCATCTTCACCCTTCGCACCGTCGAAGACACCTTCCGCATCGACGATTTCCTGCACGAGCACGCCGTCAAGAACGCGCTGGTCATCGGCGGCGGCTTTATCGGCCTGGAGGCGGCGGAAAACCTCGTCCGCCGCGGCGTGCGCGTCACCGTCTTGCAGATGGAAGAACAGGTGATGGCGCCTTTCGATTACGACATGGCCTGCATCCTCCATTCCTGCCTGCGCGAAAACGGCGTAGACCTGCGGCTCAAACACGCGGTGTCGTCGCTGCGCGGCGAGGAGGGCGGCGTCGTCGCCGACGCTGCCGGCGAGACCTTCCGTGCAGACTGCGCCCTGGTCGCCATCGGCGTCCTTCCCGAAACCTATCTCGCCAAGGCGGCGGGGCTGGATCTGGGCGCGGGCGGCGCGGTGGTCGTAGACGAGCATATGCGCACTTCCGATCCCGACATCTACGCCGTGGGCGACGCGGTGCAGATCTTCCATTCCGTCACCGGCAAAGAGGCGCGCATCCCCCTCGCCGGGCCCGCCAACAAGCAGGGGCGCATCGCCGCCGACAACATCTGCGGCATCGGCAGCGTCTACTGCGGCGCGCAGGGCTCTTCCGTGTTCAAATGCTTCAACATGACCGCCGCCGCCACGGGCCTGAACGAACGCACGGCTGCCGCCGCGGGCATCTCCTGCGGCAGCGCCTTGCTGTTTTCGCCCAACCACGCCACCTATTACCCCGGCGCGCGCAACATGACTTTGAAGGTGCTGTACGAAGAGGAGAGCGGCATCATCGTCGGCGCGCAGGCGGTGGGGTTTGAAGGGGTGGAAAAGCGCATCGACGTGCTCGCCACCGCCATCCGCGCCCGCATGACGGCGGAAGACCTGACGGCGCTCGACCTGTGTTACGCCCCGCCCTTCTCCTCCGCCAAAGACCCCGTCAACATGGCGGGCTACGTCATCGGCAACATCCGCAGCGGCCTCGTCGCACAGCATACCTGGAAGGATGTGCCCGCCCTCGCCGCCGACCCGAACGCCGTCTTCCTCGACGTGCAGACGAAAGGGGAGTTCGAGGCGGCGCATCTGGAAGGCGCGGTCAATATCCCCGTCGACGAACTGCGCGGGCGCATCGGCGAGCTGGACAGGAACAAGACCTACTACGTCAACTGCTACAGCGGCCTGCGCAGCTATATCGCCTGCCGCATGCTGTCGGCGCAGGGCATCCGCTGTTCCAACCTCGCGGGCGGCATCCGCTTCTATCAGGTGGTGGCAAAGGGCGGCGTGTACGACGAGGTGCCCCGCTACCTCTGCGGCATGCCCAACAACTGAAATTTTTGAACGGAAGGGCGGTCTGTGCCGCCTTTCCGCATTTTCGAAACAAAGAAAAAGGCGGGCTTTTTTTCGGAAGGGGAAAGCCTTTGCGGAAGGGTGCATATGCAAAACTATATCCGCATCCGCGGCGCGCGGGTGCACAATCTGAAAAACATCGACGTAGACGTTCCGTTGCATCAGATCGTCGGCATCGCCGGCGTGTCCGGTTCGGGCAAGTCGTCGCTGGCGCTGGGCGTGCTGTACGCCGAGGGCTCGCGCCGCTATTTAGAGGCGCTCTCCGCCTACACGCGGCGGCGGATGACGCAGGCCGCCAAGGCGCAGGCGGACGAGATCTTATACGTCCCCGCGGCGCTGGCGCTGCACCAGCGCCCCGCCGTGCCCGGCATCCGCAGCACCTTCGGCACGGGCACCGAGCTTCTCAACAGCCTGCGCCTGCTCTATTCCCGCCTCGCCTCTCACCGCTGCCCCAACGGGCACTATCTGCCGCCCACCCTCGCCGTGGCGGCGGGCGGGCAGCTCACCTGCCCCGTCTGCGGGGCGCAGTTCTACGCCCCTTCGGCGGAGGAACTCTCCTTCAACGGCGGCGGGGCGTGCAGGGCGTGCGGCGGCACGGGAATCGTGCGCACGGTGGACAGGAGCACCCTCGTCCCCGACGACAGCCTGACCATCGACGAAGGCGCCGTCGCCCCCTGGAACAGCCTCATGTGGTCGCTGATGACGGACGTCTGCCGCGCCATGGGGGTGCGCACGGACGTTCCCTTCAAAGACCTCACCGAAGAGGAAAAGCGCATCGTCTACGACGGCCCTGCCGAAAAGAAGCATATCTTATACCGCGCCAAAAATGCCGAGGTGCCCACCGAGCTCGACTTCACCTATTACAGCGCCGTGCACACCGTCGAAAACGCCCTCGCCAAGGTCAAAGACGAGAGCGGCATGAAGCGGGTGGAAAAATTCCTGCGGCAGGAAGACTGCCCCGCCTGCGGAGGCTCCCGCCTGTCCGAAGCCGCCCGCGCGCCCCTCGTGCGCGGCATTTCTCTGGACGAAGCCTGCCGCATGCCGCTGGATCGGCTGGCGGCGTGGGTAGACGGCGTCCCCGCGAGCCTGCCGCCTGCCATGCGCCCCATGGCGGAGAGCATCTGCGACTCCTTCCGCACCGCGGCGCGGCGGCTGTTCGAACTGGGCCTTGGCTACCTCTCCCTCGACAGGGCGGCTTCCACCCTCTCCACGGGCGAGCGGCAGCGCATGCAGCTGGCGCGCGCCGTGCGCAACCGCACCACGGGCGTGTTATATGTATTGGATGAACCCTCCATCGGCCTGCACCCCGACAACATCCAAGGCCTTACGGGTGTCATGCACGACCTCGTCGCCGACGGCAACTCCGTCGTCCTCGTCGATCACGACGCGCAGATCCTCTCCGCCGCCGACCACATCATCGAAATGGGCCCGGGCGCCGGCGAGGCGGGCGGGCAGGTGGTGGCGCAGGGGTCGGTAGAGGAGATCGTCAAAGACAAAAATTCCAAGATCGGCCCCTTTTTGAGCGGCGCGCCCCGTCCGCCCCTGCGCCCGCAGGCGGCGAAAGGGGAGTTGTTCGCCAAAGGCGCCATCCGCCTTTCCACGGGCGCCGTGCACACCGTCAAGCCGCTGGAAGCGGTTTTCCCCAAGGGGCGGCTGACCGCCGTGACGGGCGTTTCCGGCTCGGGCAAGACCACGCTGGTGCTGGAAAGCCTCGTCCCCGCCCTGCAGGCGCGCATCGAGGGAAGGCCGCTGCCTCCGCATGTGCGCGCCGTCGAGGCGGAGGGCATTGCCCGCGTCAAACTCATCGACGCCACGCCCATCGGCGTCAACATCCGCTCCACCGTCGCCACCTATGCGGGCGTGCACGACGAGCTGCGCAAGATCTTTGCCCGTACCCCCGCGGCAAAGGCGGCGGGGTATAAGGCAGGCGACTTTTCCTACAACACGGGCAGCCTGCGCTGCCCCGTGTGCGACGGCACGGGCAGCATCTCGCTGGACGTGCAGTTTCTGCCCGACGTCGATATCCCCTGCCCGCAGTGCCGCGGCGCCCGCTACGCGCAGGCGGCGCAGGCGGTGCGCTGCCCCGTCGGGGGCAGGGAATATTCCCTGCCCGAACTGATGGCGATGGACGTCTCCGCGGCGCTGAAAGCGTGCGCGGGTATGAAGAGCGTGGCGGGGAAGCTGCGGGTGCTGCAAGAGCTGGGCCTGGGCTATCTCACCCTCGGCGAGGGGACGCCCGGGCTTTCGGGCGGCGAGGCGCAGCGGCTCAAGCTGGCGGAAGAGATGGGCAGGGGGCAGGCGGACGCCGTGTTCGTGTTCGACGAGCCCACCATCGGCCTGCACCCGCTGGACGTGGCCACCCTCGTGTCCGTGTTCGAAGCGCTCATCGGGCAGGGGGCGACGGTCATCGTCGTCGAGCACGACCTCGACCTCATCCGCAGCGCCGACTACATCATCGACATGGGCCCCGGCGGCGGCGAGGCGGGCGGGCGCATCGTCGCCTGCGGCGGTGTGGAAGAGATCATGGCCTGCCCCGAAAGCAGGACGGGGAAATATCTCTGAGCGCGCCTTTGGCTCCTCGGCGGGCGTCTTCGCTTAAAAACGCGGCGCGCCCTCCCTGCTCGGAAGGGCGCGCCGCACGTCAAAAATCTGCCCCTTTGGCGGGCAATGTGCATAAACTCGCGCCGCGCCGGCACTCTTTGTCCGCCGCGGGCGTTTTTTTCTTTACAAAATTCGCGCAATCCAGTATAATGATTTCATATAGATAAGGGAAAGAGGAGGTAAATTTACGTGGCTAATCCTTTAGTTGCGATCGTTGGCCGCCCCAACGTGGGCAAGAGCACGCTCTTCAACAAGATCGCCGGCAGAAAGATCTCCATTACGGAAAACAGGCCGGGCGTCACCCGAGACAGGCTGTATGCAGACGCCGTCTGGCGGGGCAAGCGCTTCACCGTCGTCGATACGGGCGGCATTGAGCTCAAATCGACGGACACGATGTGGCGCGAGATCCTGCGCCAGGCAGACGCCGCCATCGACGTGGCGCAGGTCATCATCTGGATGGTAGACGGCAAAGAGGAGCTGACCGCTTCCGATAAAGACGTGGCGGAAAAGATGCGCCGCTGCCGCAAACCCGTCATCCTCTGCGTCAACAAGATCGACAATTTTTCGCAGGACAAGCTGTTCGAATACTATTCTTTGGGGCTGGGCGAGCCCTTCGCCGTGTCGGCGGAGCACTCGCAGGGCGTCGGCGATCTGCTCGACGAGGTGGTCTCTTATTTTGAAAGCGGCGAAGAGGAAGACTCCGAGCGGCTGAAGATCGCCGTCGTCGGCAAGCCCAACGCGGGCAAAAGCAGCCTTACCAACCGCCTGCTCGGCTTCGAGCGCACCATCGTCACCGACATCGCCGGCACCACCCGCGACGCCATCGACACCCCCTTCGAAGTAGAGGGGCAGAAGTACCTGCTCATCGACACGGCGGGCATCCGCCGCAAAAAGAACGTCACCGACGACGTCGAGTATTACAGCGTGCTGCGCGCCTTTGACGCCGTGCGCCGCGCCGACGTGTGTTTATTGGTGGTAGACAGCACCGAAGGGCTCACCGAGCAGGACGTCAAGATCGTCGGCTATGTGCACGAGCAGGGCAAGCCCTCCGTCATCGTCATGAACAAGTGGGACCTGATCGAAAAGGACACCCGCACCGTCAACCGCTTTGAAGAGAAGCTGAAGGCGGACCTTTCCTTCATGGACTACTACCTGTCCGTGTACATCTCCGCCAAAACGGGCCAGCGCGCCGAGCGGGTCTTGTCCCTTGCCCGCCGCGCCTTTGAAAACGCCAACCGCCGCGTGCCCACTGGCACCCTCAACGACCTCGTGCTGGACGCCGTGCGCACCAACGAGCCCGCTTCCTACAACGGCAGGCGGCTGAAGATCTATTTCTGCTCGCAGCCCAGCGTCTGCCCGCCCACCTTCGTCATGTTCGTCAACGACGAATCGCTCATGCACTTTTCCTACCGGCGGTATCTGGAAAACGTGCTGCGCCGCTCCTTCGATTTCAGCGGCACGCCCATCCGCATCGTCCTGCGCAACCGCAGCGACGACGGCGACAGCGTCACCGTATAGTTCCGCTTTTTTCCGCGGCGCTGCCGAACGAATAAGATCTTTCCTGCGGCGTCTCCGCCGCAAAACTTTTCCGCAAGGAGAGAGTATGCAAGCACTGGAATTTGCAAACATCTGGTATTGGTTCATCCTCATGGCGGTCGTATCCTATCTGATCGGCTGCTTCAACTTCGCCCTGCTCATTTCCAAGATCAAGCATAAAGACGTGCGCAAGATGGGCAGCGGCAACCCCGGCACCATGAACATGAGCCGCCAGTTCGGGCTCAAGATCGGCGCCCTGACCCTTTTGTGTGACATGGTCAAGGGCGGCCTGCCCCTGCTCGTGGCGCACCTCGTCTTTCAGGGTTATGTGTTCGCGGGCACAGACGTGCTCGTCTCCGACCTCGCCCGCTATGTGTGCGGCGTGTCCGTCATCGTCGGGCACATCTATCCCGTCACCATGCGCTTCAAGGGGGGGAAGGGCATCGCCTCCACCCTGGGCATGTTCGCCTTCGCCCTCTGCTGCGAATATTGGTGGATGATCTTCGTCGTCCTGGGCGTTCTGGTGCTCACCCTCTTTTACATATGGGCGAGCGAGTGGGGCTCGATGGGCAGCCTTCTGGGCGTATCCCTCTTCGCCGTCATCCAGGGGGTCGTTTTCTATCTCCGCTACGGCGGCGAGACGGGCAGCCCCTTCGTGGTCGCCATCTTTCTGCTGCTGCTGTTAGACTGCTTCCTCACCTGGTTCGCCCACCGCAAAAACATCGTCGCCCTGTTGGCGGGAGAAGAGCATCATACTTCCGTCAAAAAACTTTCGCACGGCAAAAAAGAGGGCTGAGTTCTCGTTCTTGCGGCGTTTTTCGGCGCGGCGCGCGGCGTCTTGCCCTTTCTTCGGATTGCATAAACAAAATTTCCCCCGCATATAGTAGACTGTATCGGCGGTAGCGGGGGACGAACGGCTTCCGTATCCCCGAAGCAATTTTGGGATAGGGAGGCTGTTTTTATGTTGGAAGAGATAGTACGATCGCTCGCCGCCCGCACGGGCGGCAGGTGCCGCATCGCCGTTGCCGCTGCCGCGCAGGGCAGCGCGCAGGCTTTTCTCTCCGCCCTGGCGCGCGCGTGCGGCGGAGAGGCGGAGGAGGGGAGCATGCGCGCCCCGCTCCCCGGCGGCGAGCTCTCCGCTTTTTTGGGGGAAGGGGAATGCGAGGCGGCGGTGCTGGTCACGGCAGACGCCTCCTGCGGCGTGCCGCGGGAAGAGATCGCCGCGGAAGAAGAAAAGCTGGCGGCCCGGCTTTCCGCCCGCGGGGTGCCGGCGGTGCTGGCGCTGTGCAGCCGCTCGCCCGCTTCCGACGAGTGCGCGGCGCTGGCTGCGGCGCTGGAAAAAAAGTACGCCCTGGCAGCCGTCGCCTGCGGCACGGACGAGGTGGACGCCCCCGCCCTCTTTTCGGCGCTGCTGCTTTCCTTTCCGCTGACGCGGCTGGAGATCTTTCTGCCCGCCTGGATGCAGGCGCTGCCGCAGGAGAGCAAGGCGGCGGAGGCGATCCTTGCCAAAGTGCGCGAGGCGGCGGCAAAGATGCGCGTCTTCGGCGACCTGCACCTCCTTTCGGAAGCGTTTGAAGGGGAAGACATATACTGCCTCTCCTTTGAAGGCGACGCCGCCTGCGGCAGCGCCGTCTTCCGCTTTGCCGCCAAAGAGGGGGTATTCTACCGCACCCTGTCGCAGGAGTGCGGCGAAGAGATCGGCAGCGACCTGCAGCTGCTGGCGTATATCCGCTCGCTTGCTAGAGCCAAGCGCTTTTACGACGGCTGCGCCGCCGCCTTCGCGGCGGCGGACGAGTGCGGCTACGGCGTCACCCCGCCCGCGCAGCTTACCCTGCGCGCCCCCGAAACGGTGCGCCGCGGCGGCAAGTGCGGGGTCCGGTTGTGCGCGGACGCGGCGCAGTACCACGTCATCCGCGTATGCGTCCGCAGCGACATCAGCCCCTACACGGGCGAAGGGGAGCGGGGCGAAGAGTTCGCGCGCAGCATGGCGGAGCGCTACCGGCAGGACCCCGACGGCCTGTGGGATACCGACATGTTCGGCAAGAGCTTCCGCCAGATGGCGCAGGAAGAGATGCAGCGCAAGACCATGCCGCCCGAAGCGCGCGGCAAGCTGCAGCGCGCCGTCGAGCGCATCGTCAACGAGGGCAGGGGCGGCGTGCTGTGCATCCTGTTATAGCGGGCAGACGAGCGCCGCGCAAGCAAGATCGCTTGCGCGGCGCTCTTCATGCCCGCAGCCTTTCAGGTATTCGCCTCGGGCAAAAATTTTTTGAAGCATTCTTCGTGGTCTTTGCATTGGCGGCACAGCTCCGTCAGGGCGATGACGGCGCTGTCCAGATCGCCGTAATAATCTTCCGCCTCCGGCGAGCACGCCAGCCCCAGCAGCATCTCGGCGTGCAGGTCGCTGTACCCCTGCTCGCGCGCGGCCTGTAAAAATTCGTCCATCAGTCGGTCTGTTTCCATTTCTCCCTCCCGCTGTATTCGATACCGCCATTATACCACGAAAGGGGCGCTCTGTCAACGGCGGGGCGGGCCTCTGCCGTAAGGGTGCTGTAAAAATCGATACGGCGGAAACGGAGGCGGCGGAAATGGTTGCGCCGACGGTTTTGGGTTTTGGGGTTTTTTCCCTTTTTGCTTGCGCGGTGCCGCTTTCCATGGTATAATGGAAGGAAAAAGAGGGGCGGGCAGGGCGTATTTATGCCGCGCATAGTACTCTGCCTGTCAAAAAAATGCCGCAAGTGAGGGCAATGTGAAGAGATACTTTCGCTATTTGAAGGAATATAAGCTGCAATGCATCCTCGGCCCGCTGTTCAAGTGGATCGAGGCGGCGCTCGAGCTGTTGGTGCCGCTGGTGATGGCGGACATCATCGATACGGGCGTGGCGGCGGGCGATATCGGCTATGTGCTGCGCGGCGGAGGGCTCATGCTGCTGATGGGCGCGGTCGGTTTCGCCTGCGCGCTGTTCTGCCAGCGCTCCGCCTCCATCGCCTCGCAGGGGTTCGGCACCAACGTGCGCGACGCGCTGTTTGCCCACATCAACACCCTGTCGTACCGGGAGCTGGACAAGATCGGCTCCGCTTCCCTCGTCAACCGCACCGTCAACGACGTCAACCAGATGCAGAGTGCCGTGGCGATGATCATCCGCCTGGTCGTGCGCGCGCCCTTCATCGCCGCAGGCTCGGTCATCCTCTGCCTTGTCATCGACTGGCAGATCGGGCTCATCGTCTTGGGCGTCACCGTGCTGGTGGGGCTGGTGCTGTGGCTGATCATGCACAAAACGGTGCCGTATTATTCCAAAAACCAAAAAAAGCTGGACCGCCTGGCGCAGATCGCGGGAGAAAACCTGGAAGGCGCCCGCGTGGTGCGCGCCTTTTCCAACCGTGAAAACGAGCGCGCCCGCTTCGACGAAGCCGCAGCAGACATGCTGGAAAATTCTTTGAAGATCGGCAAGATCTCCGCCTGGCTCAACCCGCTCACCTACGCCATCGTCAACTGCGGCGTGGCGCTCCTGCTGCTTGTCAGCGGCTTCAAGGTGGATACGGGCGTGCTCACCAACGGCGAGATCATCGCCGTCATCAACTACATGGCGCAGATCCTCAACGCCATGATCGTCATCTCCAACCTCGTGTCGCTGTTCACCAAGGCGCACGCCTCCATGAAGCGGGTCAGCGAGCTGTTCGATACCCGCTCTTCCATGAGCGAGGGGGGAGATGCGGCCTTCGACCTCTCCGCCCCCGCGCTGGAAATGGAAGGGGTCAGCTTCTCGTATGCGGGCACCGACCGCTATTCGCTGCGCGGGGTCACGCTCCGCGTGCCGCAGGGCGCCACCGTCGGCATCATCGGCGGCACGGGCAGCGGCAAGTCTACGCTGGTCAGTCTGCTGCCCCGCCTGTACGACGCGGGCGAGGGCAGCGTGCGCGTGTTCGGGCACGACGTGCGCGACTATCCCGTGCGCACCCTGCGCGCCGCCTTCGGCATGGTGCCGCAGAACGTGCAGCTGTTTTCGGGCACGGTGCGCTCCAACCTGCAATGGGGGCGGGCGGACGCGGACGACGCCGCCTGCGAGGCGGCCCTTCGCATCGCCTGTGCCGACGCCTTCGTGGCGGAAAAGGGCGGGCTGGATGCCCCCGTCGGCGAGGGGGGCAAAAACTTTTCCGGCGGCCAGCGCCAGCGCCTGACCATCGCCCGCGCCCTTACCGGCTCGCCCAGGATCCTCATCCTCGACGACAGCTGTTCCGCGCTCGACTTTCAGACGGACGCGCGGCTGCGCGCCAACATCGCCGCCATGCGCGGCGTCACCACCGTCATCGTCTCGCAGCGCGCCTCGTCCATCCGCAATGCAGACGTCATCTATGTGATGGAAGACGGCAAGGTGGTGGGGCAGGGCAAACATGCAGAGCTGTACGGCGCCTGCCCGCTGTATAAAGAGATCTGCGACTCGCAGTCAAAAGTGCAGGAGGGGGAAAGCGGCAATGAATGAAAAGCGAGAATTCAAGCGCGGCATCACCCGCCGCCTGCTGCACTATATCCGCCCCTACCGCGGCTACGTCGTCGGCGCCACTATTTTCAGCCTGCTGTACGTCGCCTTCGTCCTCGTGGGCCCGGTGCTGTACGGCAAGGCCATCGACGCCATGATCGGCGCGGGGAATGTAGATTTTGAAGCGGTCTACGCCATGACGGCGGGGTTCGCCGCCTGCGTGCTGGCGGCCTTCGTATCGCAGAAACTTCTCGGCAACTGCGTCAACACCCTCTGTTACCGCCTGGTGCGCGACCTGCGCAAAGACGCCTTCGCTTCGCTGACGGCGGCGCGTATCCGCTATATCGACACCCACGCCCAGGGCGACGTCATCGCCCGCGTGGTCAACGACGTCGACATCATCTCCGACGGCCTGCTGCAGGGGGTGGCGCAGCTGTTCACGGGGGTGATGACCATCCTGGCTACCCTGGTGGTCATGTTCGTCATCAACTACATCGTGGCGCTCGTGGTCGTGGTGCTGACGCCGCTGTCGCTGTTCGTGGCGGCGTTCATCACCAAGCGCACCTTCAAGAGCTTCAGCCGCCAGGTCAAGGTACAGGGCAAGCTGGCGGCGCACGTCAAAGAGATGCTCGGGGGGCAGAAGGCGGTCATCCTCTTCAACCAGGAAGAAAAGTCCTGCAAAAAGTTTGCCGAGATCGACGCCCACCTGTATCAGATCGGCTGGCGGGCGCAGTACTTTTCGGCGCTCACCAACCCCAGCACCCGCTTCGTCAACGCGGTCATCTACGCCTTTGTGGGCGTACTCGGGGCGGTGTTCTGCATCCTCAGCGACGGCGGCACCCTGCATTTGGGCGCCTTCGAGCTGAGCGGGTTCACCGTCGGCATGCTGTCCGTCTTCCTCAGCTACGCCAACCAGTACACCAAGCCCTTCAATGAGGTGTCCAACGTCGTCACCCAGCTGCAAAACGCCTTCGCCTCCGCCGCGCGCGTGTTTGAAGTGACCGACGAGCCGGGCGAAGACCTTTCGGGCAGCGCCCGCATCGGCAAGGTGCGCGGCGAGATCCGCATCGAACACGCTCGCTTTTCGTACGACCCCGAAAAAACGCTCATCGAGGACCTGAACGTCTCCGTTCCCGCCGGCAGTAAGGTCGCCATCGTCGGCCCCACCGGCTGCGGCAAGACCACCCTCATCAACCTGTTGATGCGTTTTTACGACCTGCAGGGCGGCCGCATCACCGTCGACGGCACCGACATCACTTCCATCCCCTTAGACGAATACCGCAAACTGTTCGGCATGGTGCTGCAAGAGAGCTTCCTCGCCGGCGAAACGGTCGCCTGGAACATCGCCTACGGCAACGAGAACGCCACCCGCGAACAGGTGGAGGCGGCGGCAAAGGCGGCGTATTGCGACTTCTTTATCCGCAATTTGGAACACGGGTACGACACCGTGCTTTCGGGCAACGTCAGCATCTCGCAGGGAGAGCGGCAGCTGTTGTGCATCGCCCGCGTCATGCTCGCAGACCCGCCCATGCTCATCTTGGACGAGGCGACCTCGAATATCGACACCATGACCGAAATGCGCATCCAGAAGGCCTTCCGCAAGATCATGCGCGGGCGCACCTCCTTCATCGTCGCCCACCGCCTTTCCACCATCTTAGACGCCGACCTCATTTTGGTGATGAATGAAGGCACCGTCATCGAGCAGGGCACGCACGAGAGCCTCATGGCCCGCCGCGGCTTCTATTATGACCTGTATAACTCGCAGTTTGCGCAGTAGTATGCGCGGCATAGATCGGCAAAAGGCACCCTCCGCGGAGGGTGCCTTTTGCGTGGCAAAATCAAGTTTTTTCAATGAGAAGAAAATTTTTCCGCGCCTGCAAGAGGAGGGCGCTGCCTTTACAAGAGAAACGCGTTCAGGTATCCGATCCCCAGCAGCACCGCCAAAAAACCGAAGTTGAGGGCGGAAAAGAGGAGGATATACTTCTTGGTGCCGCCGGGGCAGACGGTGCGGTATGTATTCAGGGTGATGAGGCTCGCCAGCGAGGCGATGGGGGTGCCCAGCCCGCCGATGTTGACGGCGACCAACAGGTTTGCGTAGTCGCCCGTGAATTTTGACAGCAGTACCGCCGAGGGCACGTTGGAGATGACCTGGCAGGAAAGGGTGCCGAACGCCAGCGGGTCCAGCGCCACCAGCCCGCCCAAAAACTCTTCCACGGCGGGGATGCGCGCCATGTTCCCCGAAAACACGAAGAAGGCGCAGAAGGTCAAAAGCAGGGCGTAGTCCACGCGCAGGATGGCGCGGAAGTCGAAGATGAGCAGCGCTGCGACCACCGCCAGCAGCCCCCAGTAGTAGGGGAACACGCGGAAGACGATGAGCACCGACAGCACGAACAGCAGCGAATACACGGCGATGCGCCAGGCGGGCGGGGCGTTTTTGGGGCGAGACTGCACGGCGGCAGCCTCCGGCTTAACGAACAGGCAGATGCCGAGGATCATCACGAACGCCGCCGCAAAGGGCAGGGCCATGATCCGGAAAAATTCGCCCGTGGGGATCTCGAAATAGGAATACAGGTACAGGTTCTGCGGGTTGCCGAAGGGGGTCAGCATGCCGCCGAGGTTGGCGGCGATGTTCTGCATGATAAAGGTGAAGGCGGTCAGCTTCTTGTTCCCGCACGAATCGAGCACGAAGTACCCCAGGGGCAAAAAGGTGATGAGCGCCATGTCGTTGGCCATGATCATCGAGCCGAAGTAGGTCACGAACACCAGCGCCAGCACGATGTTGCGCATGTTCTTGAACCGCCGCACGATGATGTCTGCCAGCCACACGAAGAACTTGATGTTCTTGAACGCCGCCACCACCGCCAGGGTGCAGAACAGGCAGGCGAGGGTCTCCAGGTCGAAGTATCCCAGGTATTCCTTATCGACGGGCACAAAAAAGCAGGTGATGCCCGCCGCAGCCAGCGCCACGATGAGCACCACGCTGCTCTTTGCGATATGCCCGATGAGGGCGAGTATGTGTTTCCCGCGCGAAGGCCGCGTCTCTTCCATTGCCGTTATCCTCTCTGTTTCAAACGGCATTATTATACTCCGCCTGCATTTTTTTGCAAGCGATTTGCCCACGGCGGCAAAAAATTTTTATCGCCCGCCGCAGGCTGTCCGTCTTTCCCCTGCAAAAGGCGGCGTTTATGCGCGGCATAGTACTCTGCATTCCGCCCAAAGTCCGCGTTTCCGCCTCTTTTTTTCTTTGGGGAAGGAACTATTTACCGCTGTGCCTGCGCATGCCGATGCGTCGGGCGGCGAGCGGCCTTCTTTTTGGGGAAGGAACTATTTACCGCTGCGGGGAGAACCCTCCGCGCCGCCGCGGGAGCCCTTTTGTTTTACCGCCGCGCCCTCACGCGCCGCGGGGCTGCCGCTCCGCATTTTACCGCTGCGGGCGGCGGCTGCCGTCCTTGTCGATGAGCATGGTCGGCCGCTCGTCTTTGAGCGACATCAGGTATTCGCTGTACTGTTTATCGGTCAGGGTGCGCACTTTCTGCTTTTTCTTCTTTGCCATACAGGGCCTCCGTTTTTTCTTTGAGTATGCTCCGTTTGCGCGTTCCTTATACGGAGAGGGGAGGGAAGGGCAGGAAATTGAAATGTAAAATGTAGAATGTAAAATGTAGAATTGTGGAGATGTATGATCAAAAAGAGAGAGGCGCAGAAGAGGAGGGCGCAGGGCGTTGGCGGCGGCGCACCCGCTTCCTTGCGCCGAACTTTGTTCCACGCGTTTCGCCGAACTGTGCCGCGCGAGGTAATATGCAAACGGACGTTTTCCTCTTGGTATTCCCTTCTTCAAACAATTCTGCCCCGTTTTTACGGGCAAACGCCTCCGTCTTGTCCGTGTTTTCGGGTCGATGCACACATCCGCCCGCCGCCGCATATACTGGTATTGGGCGCGTTTTCTGCCGAAACGTGCCGCAAGGAGGTCTCATGGAAACATCGTACAGAGAGTTAAAGTGCAAATACGTCGTCAACATCGGCGACGGCAAAAACCTCGGCAAAACCTGCGACATCGTCTTTACCTTCCCCGAAGGCCGCGTCATCGGCATCGCCGTGCCCGGCAAAAGCGGCATCCGCCTCTTCCGCCGCGAAGACCTGTTCATCCCCTTGCGCAATATCGCCAAGGTGGGGGCGGACGTGGTGCTGGTCGATTTGAAGGGCGCGGGGCAGGAAAAGCCGGACGGCAAGCCCTGCCCGCCGGGCGCAGGGGCGCGCTTCGGCGACCTTACATAGGGTTGCAAGCCCTGCTCCCGCCTGCGGGCGCGCTTCGGCGATCTCGGATAAAAGGGCGGCTCTTTTTGAGGTTTTGAACGGAGACAAATTTTTCCTTAGAAAGCTGTTGACATTTCCCTTTTTTTCTTTTACAATATAGGCGCTATAGGCAAAAACGATGCGGGCAGGCGTTCTGCCCGCAAAAATTTTACGGCGCCTTAGCAGCGCCGAACGAGGAAACACACTATGAACGGAAAAGAGATCGGCGCACTCATCCGCCGCAACAACAACTACGCTCCCGCCGTCGAGCGGTACGACGCCATGGAATACCGCCGCGCGGGCAAAAGCGGGCTGAAGCTCTCCGCCCTGTCCTTCGGCATGTGGCACAACTTCGGCTCGCTCGACTCGTACGAGAACATGCGCGACATGGTGTTCACCGCCTTCGACAGCGGCATCACCGTGTTCGACATCGCCAACAACTACGGTCCCGCCGCGGGCGCCGCCGAAAAGAACTTCGGCAGCATCCTCAAAAACGATTTGCACGGCTACCGCGACGAGCTGGTCATCACCACCAAGGCGGGCTACGGCGCCTGGCGCGGGCCGTACGGCTCGGGCAACGGCGGCCGCAAGCACCTCATCGCCAGCCTCGACCGCAGCCTGCAAAACCTCGGCGTCGATTATGTAGACATCTTCTACCATCACCGCCCCGACCCCGATACCCCCATCGAGGAGACCTGCCAGGCCATGCAGCAGATCGTTGAGAGCGGCAAGGCGCTGTACATCGGCATCTCCAACTACAACTGCGAGCAGACCAAGGCCGCCGTCGCCTGTTACCGCGCCCTGCGCGTTCCCTTCGTGCTCACGCAGATGCCGTATTCCATCCTGGAGCGGACGATCGAAACCAGCGGCATCAAGGCGTTCGCGCACGAGCAGGGATTCGCCGTCACGGCGTACAGCCCGCTGGCGCAGGGGCTTTTGACGGACAAGTACCTGCACGGCATCCCCGAAGACAGCCGCATGAGCAAGGACATGTTCCTCAAACAGTCTGTGCTGACGCCCGAACTGCAAAGCAAGCTCCTCGCCCTCAACGAGGTCGCCGCCCGCCGCGGGCAGACGCTTGCGGAGATGGCGCTTTCGTGGGTGCTGAAGGATGAAGACGTCGCCAGCGTCATCATCGGCGCTTCCCGCTCTTCGCAGATCGAAGACGACATCCGCGTGAACGCGCAGTTTACCGCCGAAGAACTGGCAGAGATCGATTCCATCGTCCTGTAAAACGTCTTAAAATACCTCTTAGGAAACGCCTTAGAAAGGAGAACGGTCATGATCTGCGAGCGCATCGACTTATATGCCTATTTCGGCATCCGCCGCGAGGGCGAACAGGAAGGGCATCTCCTCTCCTTCCGCCACCCGCAGTTTGCGGAACTGGGCGAGCGGCGTGTCCGCCCCGCCATGCTCGTCATCCCCGGCGGCGCCTACGCCTTTTGGTCGGAGCGGGAAGGGGAGCCCGTCGCCCTGCGCTATTATGCGGCGGGGTTCGACTGCTTCGTGTTGGAATACGACATCGCCCCCGTCTCCTATCCCGCCCAAATTTTGCAGGCGGGCATGGCGATGCTGTATCTGCGGAAAGAGGCGGAAGCGCTCTCCATCGATCCCGCCCATATCGCCGCCGTCGGCTTTTCGGCGGGCGGGCATCTGTGCGGCTGCATCTCCTATCTGTGGGACGATGCCGCCCTTCGCGCCGCTTTCGGGGAAGAATGCGCGCGCATCCGCCCGGACGCCGCCATCCTCTCATACCCCGTCGTCAGCGCCGATGCAGAAGTTGCGCATGCCGATTCCTTCCGCAATTTCTGCGGCAATGCCGTATCTCCGCAAAAGTATTCTTTGGAAAAACACATCCGCCCCGCGGCTCCGCCCACCTTTGTATGGGCGACTTCACAGGATGCGCTGGTGCCGCCGCAGAACGCGCTGCTGCTGTGCGCCGCCCTGCTGCGGCAGGGGGTGGCGGCGGAGCTGCACCTGTTCGACCGCGGCCCGCACGGCATGTCCGTCTGCGCGGAAGACGTCGCCTTTGCCGACTGGGACAAAGACGCTATGGCACACGCCGCGCATTGGCTGCCTCTGTCTTTAGAATTTCTCCGCGCCCGCGGCTTTGTACCCCGCAGGGCATAAGGCTTGCGGCTTTGCGTCCCGCAAGGCATAAGGTTTGCGCTTTTTGTGGTATTGGAAGTTTGTTTCGCTCCGCGAATCGCGTTTTTTCGGTTTTTGCACTGTATCGTACAGGTTTGCACAGTACTACGTCTGGCATAAATCAAGGAAATTGTGAAAAAGAGAGGCTCGCCCTCTCTTTTTGCTTTTGGTTTTTTCAGAGATCCTTCGTCGCCTTGCTCCTCAGGATGACAGGGTGGGTGCCTCTTTTGTCATTTCGACCGAGGGAACAAACGCAGCGAGTGACCGAGTGGAGAAATCTTGCGCGCAGGCGCATCGGCAGCAAATTCTTTTTGCGTTTGGATCGTTTCATCTCCTAAATAAAATTCTTATTTTCACTTTCCCATCGCCGCGCGGACGGCGCGGATGATGGCGGCATTGCCGACGGCGGGGCGGTGCTGCGCCAGGGCGCGGCGCAAATCGGCGTCGGCGGCAAGCTCTTGCAGGGCGGCAAAAAGCGCGTCGGGCGAGAGCGCCTCTTCGGGCAGTACCCGCACCAGCCCGCGCCGTTCAAAATAGGCGGCGTTTTCCTGCTGGTCGCCGCGCGAGCGTTTGTTGGCAAGCGGCACGAGCAGGGCGGGCTTTTTCAGCGCCAGCAGCTCGAACAGGGTATTCGATCCCGCCCGCGCCAGCACGAAGTCCGCACAGGCGTAGGCGGAGGCCATGTCTGGCTCATACGCCAGGGGCACATATCCCGGCCGCGCCTGCCCCTCGTCGCCGCGGATATGCACCACGTCGAAGATGGAAAGGATACGCTCCGTCGCCCCGTCCGCCGCCTCGTTGAGGGCGCGGCTGCCGCTGCCTCCCCCGAAGATGAGCAGCACCGGCTTTTCCCCCGTCAGGGCGTATTTGGCGCGCGCCCGCGCCCTGTTCCCGCACAGCAGTTCCCGCCGTAGGGGCGGCCCCGTCCAGATGCCGTTTTTGAACTGTTGCGCCGTCTCGGGGAAGCTGGTCAGCACGGCGGCGCAGCCGCGGGCGATCAGGCGGTTGGCAAGCCCCGGCGTCAGGTCGGATTCGTGCGTCACCACGGGCAGCCCCAGCGAGCGCGCCGCCAGCGCCACGGGCAGGGCGACGTATCCGCCCTTGGAAAACACGCCCTCCGCCCCCGCCGCCTGCAGCGCCTTCTTCGCCGCCCGCACGCTTTGGGGGAAGCGGAAGGGCAGCCCCGCGTTCTTCCATACCCCCGCCCGCACGAATTTGACGGCGGGGATGGCGTAATAGGGCAGCCCGCTCTGCTCCATGATCCGCCGTTCGATGCCGTCGGTGCCGATATAGGCGAGGCGGAAGTGCTGCCGCAGCCCCGGCAGCAGCGCCAGGTGCGGCACGGCGTGCCCCGCGCTCCCGCCGCCCGTCAATATGAGTGTCCGCATCTTCGCCTCCTTGTTCCGCCGCCCGTGAGGATAATTGTCCGCATCGCCGCCTCCTTCTTTCTCAATATGTGGAAGGGCGCGTTCGTTCCCTTTGGCGCGTTCGCTCCCTTTACAGTATATGGCGCGGAACGGCAAAATAGCCGCGGCAGTAAGGGAAATTTGCGGCGGGGAGAGAGAAATTCAAAGCGGCGCGGAAAATTTTCGTTTATCCCTTTACAAGCGGCAAAAAATAGGGTACAATAGAAGAAATAACAGCCCATTATGACAGGGAGAGTACTATGCAATTTACGACATTTGACGGAAAACAGATCTTCGTGCGCGAGTGGAAGGTGGAAGACCCGCGCGGCGTCGTCCAGATCGCTCACGGCATGAACGAGTACGCGGCGCGGTACGACAAGTTCGCGCGGCGGCTGAACGAGCTGGGGTATACGGTGGTGGCGGACGATCACCGCGGCCACGGCGATACCGATGCCGAAACGCTCGGCTACGCCCCCGGCGATATGTTCGCGGATACGGTGGAAGACATGGCGCACATCGCCGAATTTTACCGCGGCCGTTATCCCGGCATCAAATATGTGCTGTTCGGCTTTTCCTACGGCTCTTTCCTGACCCAGTCGTTCATCCAAAAGCACGCGGACCTTATCGGCGGCGCGATTATCGCCGGCAGCTCTCGCCAGAACGCGCTCGCCGTGCGCGCGGGGCTGCTGCTTGCCTCGCTCGGCTGCCTGTGCAAAGGGGAAGACGCCCCCGCCGATCTGGTCAACGGCATGGTGTTCGGCGGCTACGACAAAAAGTTCAATGAAGGCCATGGCCAGTGGCTGAGCAGCGACCGAGAGAACAACGCGCGCTATGCGGAGGACCCGTTCTGCACCTTCACTTGCAGCAACAATTTTTTCCGCAGCTTCTTCCGCGGCCTTGCGGGGCTGTATACCAAAAAGAACGCCGCGGGCCTGCGCCAAGGGATGCCGCTCCTTCTCATTTCGGGGAAAGAAGATCCCGTCGGCGGCGCTGCGGGCGTGGGCAGGCTGTTCGATTTTTACAGGAAGCAGGGGATGGCCAAGGCGGAAAAATACCTCATCGAGGGGTCGCGGCACGAGTTTTTGAACGAGCGCGAACACTTTGAAGAGGCGTTCGCCGTCATCGCCGCTTTTTTGGAAAAGATCCCCGCCCGCCCCGTGCAGGCGGTCGCTGATCTCGCCGATGCAAGTACTATGCCAGGCATAAACGGGCGATAAACGGGGCTAAAAGCCGGAAAGAAGATAAATAAGAAGTTAAAAAGGAGGAAACGAAGTTGGCACAGTTCGGCTGGGCGTTCATCGGCACGGGCGACATCGCCCGCCAGGTCGCCGTACAGATCCAAAAGGAGGGCAGCTGCCGCATTGCCGCGGTTTGGAACCGCACGGCAGAGCGCGCGCAGGCGTTTGCGGAAGAGTTCGGCACGCGGGCGTATCCTACCCCCGAAGAGGCGCTCGCCGCCCCCGGCGTAGAGGGGGCGTACGTCTGCGTCAATGCCTCGCATCATGCGGAGTATGTGCGCCGCTGCCTGGCGGCGGGCGTGCCCGTCTTGTGCGAAAAGCCCTTTACTCTCAACGAAGCCGATTCCGCGGCGCTGTTTACAATGGCAAAGGAAAGGGGCGTATACCTTTCGGAAGCGATGTGGACGTGGCACAACGCCACGGCTCTTCGCGTCAAAGAGCGGGTGCAAAGCGGCGCCCTGGGGCGCATCCGCAGCGTGCGCGCCGTGTACGCCTTCCCCCTCATCTCCATGCAGAAGTACCGCGGCAGGCTGCTCTCGCCCGAGGCGGGCGGCGGGGCGCTCCTGGATATCGGCGTCTACCCCGTGCGCTATGTGTACGAGCTGTTCGGCGCGCCGGAAGAGATGATCTGCCGCGGCAGCCTGCGCGGCGGGGTAGACCTTTCCGACCGCATCCGCATGCGGTATCAGGGGTTTGAAGCGGATATTTTCATCTCCATCTCCCGTTTGGGCGGCGAAAAGCTCGTCATCCGCGGCGAAAAGGGGAGCATCTATGTGCCGCACTTCCATGAAGGAAAGGGCGCTGTCATGAAATGCGGCAAGGAAAAGGAAGTGTTTTCCGACGATTCCCTCCTATACGGAAAGCAGTTCGCGCAGGTCGCCGCCGAAATACGGGCAGGAAAGAAGGAGAGCGCCTTCATCCCCGCTGCGGGCACGCTCGCCGTCATGCGCCTGTTAGACGCCTGCCGCGCGCAGCTGGGCCTGCGCTACCCCGCGGAAGAGTAGAGAAGTTCCCTGCAAAGTACAAAAATTAAACAGATTGGCGCCCCGCAAGCCTCACGTAAGACTTGCGGGGCGCCGTATTTGATGTGGGCTCGTTTTTGATTTGAATAAGGATACAAATTGCAAAAAACAAAATTTTACAAAATTTATACAAGTTTATGAAAAATATTATACAAATTTATTTTATCATAATATTGTGTAAAATAAATCGTAATAGGAGGGGTATAATGCAATAATCAAATTTGCTGTTAAAAAAGTAATGTATTATGCTTTTATGCCTAATATAAGTGGAAATTATAAAATATACGACGAAAAACTTTATGGGGCTGGCACAGACATTGCTATCTCTATTTTAGATGGCTCATTAAATGAAATTGTTTCGGATAATGGAGGAACGGATAGCAGTGCTTCAATAACAAAATATTTGAGTGCTGGAAGGATGTATTTTATCCAAATAACTTTAAAGAATGATACTGTATCAGGCGGAGGTTGTATAGGTGTCACGAAAGTATAGCCGTAAAGATGCCGATTTGAGAGCGATGCAGCTGCTGGCTCTGCAAGGGTGGTGTGCGGTCGTTAATTCGCTCATTTTTGCCGCATTCATCGTGTTGTTTTTGATCACGGGGCCGTACGGTGAGGGCGATAAAACGGTGCTATACATTGTTTTCAGCGGTATCCTGCTTGTGTGTAACCTGCTGAAAATTATATTTTGGAAGGTGAGTGTGCCTCATCGGTTTATCGTATGCCTGTGGCTGTTTATTGCGGATATTGCGCTGCGCTTTTACTTTTTGTTCGATCAATATCTGTATATCACGGTCGATGTTTTTGCGGTCATATATACTATCGTGTTGGCGGGATTGATCGTCGCGGAAGGGGGCGCAATAACGCTCGTTGTCAACGAATTGATACAGGAAGTCAAAGCAAAAAAAGAATGAACTATAGGTTCTTGGCAAAAAGGGGCTTTTGCATTGCAAAGCCTCTTTTTGTTTTGAGCCTTTCAGCTTTTCGTTTCTCTGAAAAATTTTACCCACAAAATGGCGGCATTTCCTTGAAAACGGGCGCGAGATATGGTATAATGGCTAAAATTACACGATATACTTGGGGAAGTTCCGCCTTTTTGCGGCGGACAAATTCTGACGGGAGGAAGCTATGGCAGGGAAGAAATACAGCGCGGAAGACATCAAGATACTCGAAGGCTTAGACGCGGTGCGCCTGCGCCCGGGCATGTACATCGGCTCCACCGGCCCCAAGGGGCTGCACCACATCTTGTGGGAGATCGTCGATAACGCCATCGACGAGGCCGCCAACGGCTTTGCCACCCGCATCGAGGTCAAATTGTACAAAGACGGCAGCGCCTCGGTCGAGGACAACGGCCGCGGCATCCCCACCGACATCCACCCCAAGACGGGCGTTTCGGGCGTGGAGGTCGTGTTCACCCAGCTGCACGCGGGCGGCAAGTTCGACGAGCACAACTATTCCTTTTCGGGCGGGCTGCACGGCGTGGGCGCCTCCGTCACCAACGCCCTCTCCGAATGGCTGAAGGTGGAGGTGTACCGCGGCACGGTGTATACCATGTCCTTCCGCTCCTATTACGACGAAAAGGCGGAAAAATTCGTGTGCGGCGTGCCCGAAGAGCACCTGCGCGACACGGGCGTCAAGACGGACAAGAGAGGTACCTTCATCCGCTTCAAGCCGGATGCCTCCGTGTTCGACAGCACCAATTTCAATTTCGACGCCGTCTCCAAACGGCTCAAAGAGCTGGCATTCCTCAATAAAGGGCTGGAGATCAATTTGGTGGACGAGCGCGTGCCCGAAGACAAGCGGCCCATCGCCGTCAATTACAAGTTCGACGGCGGCTTGCACGACTTCGCCGTCTACCTCAACGAGGGAAAGACGCCGCTGTATCCCGAGCCCATCGGCTATAAGGCGGAAAAGGACGGCATCCTCATCGAATTTTCCATCCAGCACACTGCCGAATTTACCGAAAGCCTGTTCTCCTTCGTCAACAACATCCCCACCCCCGAAGGCGGCTACCACGAGACGGGCTTCCGCACCGGCCTTACCAAGAGTCTGAACGAAGTCGCCCGCTCTCTGGGCGCCCTCAAAGACAAGGACGCCAACCTCTTGGGCGAAGACTTCCGCGAAGGGCTCACCGCCATCCTCTCCATCAAGATGAAGAACGTGCAGTTCGAGGGGCAGACCAAGACAAAGCTGGGCAACGCCGAGGCGCGCCAGCCCGTGGAGACGGCGACGGCAGAGGGCATCGCGGCCCTGTTCAAAGACGCGCGCAATAAAAGCGTGTTTGAAGAGATCGTCAAAAAGGCGCAGGGGGCGGCGCGCGTGCGCATCGCGGCGCGGCAGGCCAAAGAGGTCGCCCGCGCCAAAAACTCCATCGACAACCTCACCCTCGTGGGCAAGCTCTCCGCCTGCACGGGCAAAAAGCCGGAGCTGAACGAGCTGTTCATCGTCGAAGGCGATTCGGCGGGCGGCACGGCCAAGCAGGCGCGCGTGCGGCAGACGCAGGCCATCCTGCCCCTGCGCGGCAAGCCGCTCAACGTGGAAAAAAAGCGCATCGACCAGGTGCTCGCCAACGAAGAGATCCGCACCATCATCTCCGCCCTCGGCGCCGGCTACGGGAGCGATTTCGACATGGACGACTTGAAGTACCACAAGGTCATCATCCTCTCCGATGCCGACCAGGACGGCATGCACATCCGCTGCATCCTGCTCACCTTCTTCTTCCGTTACATGCGCGAGCTCATCAACAACGGCAACGTGTACATCGGCATGCCGCCGCTGTACAAGGTGTATAAAAAGGACATCGTCGAATACGCCTACGACGACGCCGAGCTGCAAAAAAAGATCGCCGCCGTCGGCAAGGGCTACCAGATCCAGCGCTACAAGGGCCTGGGCGAGATGAGCGCCGAACAGCTGTGGGAGACGACCATGGACCCCGCCCGCCGCAACCTCATCCGCGTCAACATCGAAGACGCCGCCGAGGCGGAGCAGATGGTCACGGCGCTGATGGGCGACAGGGTAGAGGCGCGCAAAGAGTTTTTGGCACAGAACGCGAATTTCAACAAGGTCGATACCTTTATCGACAAAGTAAACATCTGAGGGAGCGCAAGGCATGGCAAGAAAGAAAAAAGAGACAAATCAGCCGGCACCCGAACAGCACAGCGGCGAAATTTTCCTTACCCCGCTGGAAGAGGTGCTGCCGGGCTCTATGCTGCCGTACGCCGAGTACGTCATCTTAGACCGCGCCCTGCCCCGCGTGGAAGACGGCTTGAAGCCCGTGCAGCGGCGCATCCTGTATACCATGTACGACATGGGCCTCACCCCCGATAAGCCGCACAAAAAGAGCGCGCGCATCGTCGGCGAGTGCATGGGCAAATACCACCCGCACGGCGACTCGTCCGTATACGACGCCATGGTGCGCATGGCGCAGGACTTCAACATGCGCATGACCCTCGTCAACGGCCACGGCAACTTCGGCTCCGTCGACGGCGACCCTGCCGCGGCGATGCGCTATACCGAGGCGCGCCTCGAACCGCTGGCGCTGGAGCTTCTGCGCGACATCGAAAAGGAGACCGTCCGCTTTACTCTGAATTTCGACGATAGTTTGAAGGAACCGGAAACGCTGCCGGGCAGGTTTCCCAACCTCCTCGTCAACGGCGCTTCGGGCATCGCGGTGGGGCTTGCCACCAACATCCCCCCGCACAATCTGGGCGAGGTCATCGACGGCATCTGCGCCTATATCGACAACCCCAAGATCAAGCTGTTCCAGATGATGAAGTACATCCAGGCGCCCGACTTCCCCACGGGCGGGTACATCATCGCCGGCGAACTGCTGCAGGCGTACGAGACGGGCAGGGGAAAGATCACCCTGCGCGCCAAGGTCAGCATCGAGGAAGGGGACAACGACAAAAAGCTGATCGTCATCACCGAACTTCCCTATCAGGTCAATAAGGCAAAGCTTTTGACCAAGATCGCCGCCCTTCGCGACGAAAAGAAAGAGCTCCTGGGCGGCATTTCCGAGATCACCGACGAGTCCGACCGCAACGGCATGCGCGCCGTCATCAAGGTCAAAAAGGACGCCGACGCCGAAAAGATCCTCGCCGCCCTGTATAAGTATTCCGATCTGGAGACCACCTTCGGCATCAACATGGTCGCCATTGCCGACGGCAAGCCGCAGCAGCTGGGGCTGCTCGACGTCATCCGCCACTACGTCGCCTACCAGCGCGAGGTGGTGCTGCGCCGCACCCGCTTCGACCTGGCGCAGGCCAAAGAGCGCTGCCATATCCTGGAAGGGCTGATCATCGCCGTCCGCAACATCGACGAAGTCATCGAGATCATCAAGACCAGCGAAAGCGTGCCCGTGGCGCGCACCCGCCTGCGGCAGGCGTTCGACCTCTCCGAGCGGCAGGCGCAGGCCATCCTCGACCTCAGGCTGGCGCGCCTTACCAAGCTGGAGATCTTCAAGCTGGAGCAGGAGCTGGAAGAGCTGAAAAAGCTCATCGCCAAACTCACCGCCATCGTCGAGAGCAAAAAATTGCAGATGCAGGTGGTGCAGGAAGAACTGCGCGAGATCAAAAAACAGTACAAGAGCGAGCGCCGCAGCAAGCTGGTTTTGGACGCGGACGAGATCAAGGTGGAAAAGTTTGACGACGTCCGCCCCGCCGTGCCCTGCGTGCTCGTGTATACGGCGGCGGACGAGGTGAAGATCGTCACCGAAAAGAACTTCTCCATGACGGACAAGCACCTCGGCGAGCGGGCGACCCTCTCCGACGTGTTCCCGCTCGTTTTGCACACCGCCACCGACAAGGTCGTCTACTGCTTTACACAGCGCGGCAACTGCCACAAGATAGACTTTGCCGGCGTTGACCCCGGCAGGCTGAAAGACAAGCCCCGCCGCTTTGCGGACCTCTGCCCCGACGCCGCGGAAGGGGAGCGGCCCGTCGCCTTCTTTGAAACGGGCGAAAAGCTGCCAACAGGGAGCCTGCTGTTCTTCTCCAAGGCGGGCTACGTCAAAAAGAGCGACTGGAAGGAATACAATATCCTCAAATACAGCTTCCAGGCGGTCAAGGTCAACGAGGGCGACGAGATCGTCGCCGTCGAACAGGACGACGCCGACCCGACGGCCACCCTCTTCTTCGTCACCCAAAACGGCATGTGCCTGAACGCGCATAAAGACGTGCCCGCGCAGGGCCGCGTCTCCGCGGGCGTGCACGGCATCTCGCTGGGCGAGGGCGACAGCGTCGTGTTCGCGGGGCAGATCGACGGCGAAGGGGAGATCATCGTGGCGACGGACGCGGGCACCGTCAAAAAGGTCATCGCCTCGCAGGTAGACCCGATGGCGCGCAACCGCAAGGGCGTCAAGATCATCGACCTCGGCGGCAAGCGCAAGGTCATCTTCGCCGATTACGTCACCAAGCCGTACAAGCTCGCCGTCACCATGGACGACGATACCCTCGTCGAGGCGGACACGGAAGACATCTCCATCGAAAGCCGCACCACCAAGGGCAAGGGCGCCAAGTTCAAAAAGGGCTGCAAGCCGGTATCTTACCGCTCGATGAAGTACCTCGGAAGCGAATAAAGGCAATACAAAAAGAGGGGCGCGTCCCCTCTTTTTGCGGCTGTAAAATAGTCAACAGTTTTTAGCGGATCGTTTAGAAAGTTCCGTCGGCGCGCTTTTGGCGGCGGGCGGCGTTCTCTACCTCGGCGCGCTTTCGTCGGCGGGCGGCATCCCTGCGGCGGGGCGCTCGCCTCAGCGGGCGCGGAAAAGGCGCACATAGAAGAAGGGCGCGCCTCGCGGCGTGCCCTTCCCCTAAAACAAATGAGAAAAAATATGGGTAGTGAGTGTGAACGGTTTTTTTGCAGCGCTTTCGCGCTCATCGATTACAGATATATTATAAGGTATTTTTGCCTGCCTGTCAAGTTTTTTGCGAAAATTTATGGCGGAATTGTTGCATTCTGCCAAAGTTTGGCGGCATTTTGCGCCGAAAGGTCTGCCGTTTGCGCCGCGGCCTTCGGCATCTTGTGACAAATGCGCTGTATTTTGCGCCGCGGCCTGCGGTATTTTGTGCCGCAGGCGCCGTGCTTTGCCGCGCGGCCCTTCGCGGGAAGCAAAAAACGAAAAAAAGGAGAAAATTGTATGTTCCACATCGTATTGGTTGAACCGGAGATCCCGCAGAACACGGGCAACATCGCCCGCACCTGCGCGGCCACGGGCTGCCGTCTGCACCTCGTCCGCCCGCTGGGGTTCGAAGTGTCGGATAAGTATTTGAAGCGCGCGGGGCTGGATTACTGGCAGTATGTCGATATCGCCTATCACGACAGCATCGAAGAGCTGTTCGCCCTCTATCCCCAAGGCCGGTTTTTCTTCTTTTCCACCAAGGCCGCCAAAGTGCACAGCGACGTATGTTACCGCGAGGGCGATTTTCTGGTATTCGGGAAGGAGACCAAGGGTCTGCCCGAAAAGCTTCTTGCCGCCCGGTACGATACCGCCGTGCGCCTGCCCATGGTGGGGGAGATCCGCTCGCTGAATTTGTCTAACTCCGTCGCCGTGGCGGTGTACGAGGCGTGGCGGCAGTGCGGCTACGGCTGCGGCACCCTTGCGGGGCATCTGCGCGGAGATAGCGGCGAGGTCGGCAATAGCGGCGGCGGAAACGGCGCTGCCGGCGGCAAAGATATGTAAAAGCGGTGCATTTTTTTGCGAAGTTTTGCAAACTCTTGACAAAGAAGGGAAAAAAGTATATCATTATAAGCGGAAGCAAAATCCAAAACCAAAAAGGAGATCAAGCAATGAACAAAAAGTCTGTCACCGATGTCGACGTCAAAGGCAAAAGGGTGCTCGTCCGCTGTGATTTCAACGTCCCCATGAAGGACGGCAAGATCACCGACGAAAACAGAATTATGGGTGCTCTTCCCACCATCAAGTATCTGATGGAGCAGGGAGCAAAAGTCGTGCTTTGCTCGCACATGGGCAAACCTCACAACGTTTTTGACGAAAAGGTCAAACTGAATAAGAAAGAAAAGAAGGCTGTGGAAGCTCTCCCCGAATCGGAGCGCGCCGCTGCTACCGAAGAATATATCGAAAAGGCAAAGAAAAACGATCCCGTCAAGCTGACGCTCAAACCTGTCGCTGACAGGCTCAACCAGCTGCTCGGCAATAAGGTCACCTTTGCCAAGGACGTCATCGGCCCCGACGCGGAAGCCAAGGTCGCCGCGCTCAAACCCGGCGAATGCGTCCTGCTCGAAAA
>DXEW01000027.1 GCA_019114755.1 Candidatus Borkfalkia faecavium | reverse complement strand
GGAGAAACCGCCGCCAGCACGGCATAGCCGCGCGCACGGCAGGTTTCCCCCTTAACCAAGCCAAAGCAAAGAGACCCCGATCGGAAGCGGGCATCTCACCACATCTGCATCGTTAAAGCCCTTGGCAATATGTCTCTATATTACCTGCGGGCTTTGCCTTGCATCTGCGGCAATCCACCCGCTTGCGATTGCTTCGCACCCTGAAAGAGCGCATTTTGCGATGGATTGGGGCGATAGACGAAGCAGCAATACCCACTGTGGTATTGCAATGAGGATGAGCCCCAAGGCGCGCAAAAGGCGCCTTTCAGGGCGGGGTCTTCTTGCTTTGGCTTGGTTTATCTCGACAATTTCTTTCGTCAGCACGAAAGAAATTGTGAGAACTTCGCGGCGAAAATTGCGTAAAAAACACAGGAGATATCATGCTTCCGCAAGACCCGTATATGCTTTTGAGCTTTATCAACATGAAACTGCGCGACGCCTACCCGTCGCTTGCCGCCCTGTGCGACGATTTAGACGCCGACGAAGAGGCCGTCCGCGCCGCCCTTTCCGCCATCGGCTACACCTATTCGCCGGAACAGAACCGCTTTATTTGACCGCACGGCGTCCCCTTTCTCTCGACAATTTCTTTCGTCAGCTCGAAAGAAATTGTGAGAACTTCGCGCCGAGGAACGCGTGAACAAAAAAGCGCCGCCGCGCAAAACTTTGCGCGGCGGCGCCCCCCGCTTGCGGCTCCGCCTATTCCAGCGTATGCAGCGCCCGCTCCAGCAGCGGGAACAGCGACTGCGCCGCGCTTTCGCCGACCGCTTCGGTCAACAGCGAGCGCGCTTCGTCTGCATCCCGCAAAAACGCCGCGGCGATCTCTTCCGCCTGCTGCTCGGTAATGGCGCAAAATTCCCCCACCAGCGTCTGCACGCAGGCGGCGCGCACGCTCGGACCCTCTTTCGCGCTCACCTTATCGCAGATGATGCCGATGACCGTGGCGACGGCGCCGCACGTCATGCCCTCGGCAACGACGCCGCCCACGGCGGCAGCCCCCTGCGAGAACGCGCCCGTACAGGCGGCATAGGCCGCGTACAGCAGCGCGCCCAGCACAAAGGGCACAAAGGTGAGGTACTTGCCGTCCACCTTCTTCAAAAGAGTGTTTTGCAGCAGCTTGTTGAGCCCCCACACCGCGACGCCGATGACGAGCACATCGACGTTGAACTGGCGGATATACGAGAGAAATGCAAACAGATCCATCCCGATCCTCCTCTCCGGTATTTTTCCCGCCGCGATACCAGTATACCACACAAAAGCGGGCGTTTCCAGCCCGCCTGCCAGGTTTTTTGAAGGGAAAGAAAGATTTTTTTGCCTTGTTCGGGACCGCTTTACAAATGATAAATGTAGAATGTAGAATGTAGAATGTAAAATTGAGGATAGGTAAACTATATCTTTCTACTTATCCGCAATCCTACATTTTACCCTTACCGTTGAACACATCCGCGCCCTCTAATTGCAGAAGGGCGATCTTTTTATCGATGCCGCCCGCGTAGCCCGTCATGCTGCCGCCTGCACCCAGCACGCGGTGGCAGGGAATGATGAGCGCTATGCCGTTGTGCCCGACCGCCCCGCCGACCGCCTGCGCACAAACGCGTTTGCCCGTTTCCGCCGCGATCTGCGCGGCGATCTTGCCGTAGGTGGACGTGTGCCCGTAAGGGATGGTGCGCATGATCTCCCAGACACGTCTTCGGAAAGGAGAAACGCCGCCCATGGAAAGCGGCGGGGTAAAACAGGGCTCTTTCCCCGCAAAGTAAATATCCAGCCACCGCTTCGTCTGCGCAAAGACAGGCAAGTCTTGTTCGTCGTGCTGTGCGGGCAAGTTGCCTGCAAAATACTTTTGCCCGTCAAACCAAAGCCCCGTCAGGTTTTTGCCGTCGCTTGCAAGCGTCATGCCGCCGAGCGGCGACACATATTTGCAGGTATAGTACATTTTTATCCTCCGAAGTATTCATTTGGATCGGCGGGCGCGCCGTTCCTCTGCATAGTACAAACCGAGGCAGGCGGAAACATTTTTCATATACAAAAGACAGGGCGGGCGGCCCTGTCTTGCACTTTATCTCGGTCTTACTTTTTTTCCGCCACGGCTTCGGCGCCCATACGGAAGGCGCGCTCGTTGACGGCGAGCACCTGCGGCTTGCCGACAAAGCGCTGCTGTAGGCAGCTGACGATGCTTTTATCCTGCACGACGTGCGTCAGGGCGCACAGGGCGCCCGTCATCACCATATTGGCGGCGCGCACGTCGCCCGCTTCGATGGCGATGTCGTTGGCGGGGATATCGTACACGGAGACGTCGTCGCGCCCGGCAAAGCTGTCGGAAATGGAGCCATTGACGAGGATGATGCCGCCGCTCTTGACGGCGGGGGCGAAGCGGTGGAAGCTGGGGCTGTTGAGGGCGATGAGCACGTCGGGCGTGGTGCACAGAGGGGACGCGATCTCTTCTTCCGAGATGATCACGGCGCAGTTTGCCGTGCCGCCGCGCATTTCAGGGCCGTACGCGGGCAGGTACGAGACCTCTTTGCCCTCGTGCAGGCCGCTGTTTGCCAAAAACTGCCCGGCGCTGAGCACGCCCTGGCCGCCCTGCCCTGCCAATAAAATACGAACCATACGAATTCCTCCTCAGTTTTCACCCGCAGACTTGTCGCGGAAGACGCCGAGCGGGAAGGTTTTGGTGCATTCTTCGCCCATAAAGCGCAGGGCGTCGACGGGGCGCATGTGCCAGTTGGTGGGGCAGGAGACGAGCACTTCGATAAAGGTATAGCCCCGCCCTTCCGCTTGAAATTTGAGCGCCTTTTTGATCGCTTTTTTCGCCGCCAAAACGTGCTTGACGTCGTGCGTGGACACGCGCTCGATGTAATAGGGCGCATCCAGCGTGGCGAGCAACTCGCAGATGCGGATGGGGTAGCCGTTGACGGCGGGGTCTCTGCCGTTTTGGCAGGTGGTCGCCTTTTGGCCGATGAGGGTGGTGGGCGCCATCTGGCCGCCCGTCATGCCGTAGATGCTGTTGTTGATGAAGATGATGGTCACCTTCTCGCCGCGCGCGGCGGCGTGCACCGTTTCGGCCATGCCGATGGAGGCGAGGTCGCCGTCCCCCTGATACACGAACACGATCTTATCGGGGTTGCAGCGCTTGATGCCCGTGGCGACGGCGGGGGCGCGCCCGTGGGCAGCTTCCTGCATGTCGCAGTTGAAATAATCATAGGCGAACACGGCGCAGCCGACGGGGGCGATGCCGATGCACTTTTCCTGCACGCCCAGTTCTTCGATGCTTTCGGCGACCAGGCGGTGCACGATGCCGTGGGTGCAGCCGGGGCAGTAATGCAGATGCGCATCGGTGAGCATCTTTGTCTTTTCAAATACTTTCATGAGATTCCTCCCTCACGCCTGCTTGGCGGCGCTCTCGAGGGCGCGCTTTGCCGCCTCTACGATCTCGCTCTCGTCCGGCACGTTGCCGCCCGTCCTGCCGTAGAAGTAGACGGGCTTTTTGCCGTTGACGGCGAGCTTTACGTCCTCTACCATCTGCCCCAGCGACAGCTCTACCGACAGGAACGCCTTGGTGCAGCTGCGCGCGGCGCAGGCGGCGAAGGCGTCGTCGGGGAAAGGATACACGGTGATGGGGCGGATGCAGCCGGCGCGGATGCCTTGGCTGCGCAGCACGTTGACGGCGCTCTTGGCGATGCGCGCCACGGTGCCGTATGCCGTGATGACGATCTCGGCGTCTTCCGTCTTATAACAGGCGGCGCGGCGCTCGTTGGCGTAGATCTCGTCATACGTCTTTTTCAGTTCGTTTACGTGCGGCTCCAGCTCGTCCGGCTTGATGATGAGCGAATTGAGCACGCGGCGGTCTTTGCCGTAGTGGCCGCTGGTCGCCCACGGCTTTTCGGGCAGTTCGGAAAGGTCGCGCATGGGCGGCAGTTCGACCGGCTCCATCAGCTGGCCGATCATGCCGTCGGCGAGGATCATCGCCGGCACGCGGTATTTATCCGCCAAATCGAAGGCGCGGTAGGTGAAATCGCACGCCTCCTGCACGGAGGAAGGCGCCAGCACGATGAGGTGATAGTCGCCGTGGCCGCCGCCCTTGGTGGCCTGGAAATAGTCGCCCTGGGCGGGCTGGATGCCGCCAAGCCCCGGGCCTGCGCGCATGATGTTGACCACCACGCAGGGGATACGGGCGCAGGCGATGTACGAGATGCCCTCCTGCTTGAGGCTGACGCCGGGGCTGGAAGAGCTGGTCATTGCGCGCGTGCCGCTGCCGGCCGCGCCGTAGACCATGTTGATGGCGGCGACTTCAGACTCCGCCTGTACGAACACGCCGCCGATCTGCGGCATTTTGACGGACATATATTCCGGAACTTCGTTCTGCGGGGTGATGGGATAGCCGAAAAAGGCACGGCACCCGTTGCGGATGGCGCCTTCGCAGATGGCTTCCGTTCCATGCAGCAAAATTTTGGACATAAGTGCTTTCTCCTTACAAACCTGCGGCTGCCCTTGCGGGCGCCGCTCATTTTTCCACTTCGATGGCGCAGTCGGGGCACATGATGGCGCAGAAGGCGCAGCCGATGCAGTTTTGCTTGTTGACCGCTTCCGCCACGAAATACCCGTTGGCGTTCATGCGGTGCTTGCTGATCGAGATCACCTTTTTCGGGCAGGCGTTCGCGCACAGACCGCAGCCCTTGCAGATCTTTTCGTCGATTGTGATGGATGCCATAGTCACACTCCTATAATTGCCCGCCATAGCGGCGGGAGCGGGCGGCATGGCAAACATACCGCCCGAGAACCTACTTTTTGTATTATATCACGAATTCCGCGCCCTTGTAAATCGATTCTGATTTTCAAACGGCAAAAACGCAAAAAAATAATTGCCAAACCGCCCGTTTTCGGCTATACTAAATACAGTTCTGCCCGCATACGCCCCCGCGCGCTTGCTTTTTTGAAAAAATCATGAGTTTACGATCTACTTTGAACATCTCGCGGTTTGTGATCAGCTGCCTGTTTTTGACGGGCTACACCGCCTATACCGTGTACGCCGTGTACTATTACCGCACCTTCGGCAACGCCCTCAGCATCGTGCTGCTGGCGCTGATCGTGGCGTCGTTCGTGCTGTCGGCGCTGATCACCTTCATCAGTTACCGCATCAACTTAAAAGGCGCCCCCCGCCCCACGGCACACCGCTTTATCAAGATGGCAAAATACCTGCTGCAGCTGCTCTGTTCGGGGCTTTCTTTGAGCTTGGTGCTGTCGGCGGTGCACAATTTAAGCTGGTTTTCGCTGCTGGTGGCTGCCATCTCCATCCCCTTTCTGCTGTGGGGATTGTTCGTGAACGTGCTGACGGAATACATCGACCATAAATTCCGCATCGGCCTGGGGAAGCGCTATTTTGTGCCCACCGTGCCCCGCGACCGTCACGGCAACCCCGTCGACCTCACCGAAGTCATCGCCCGCGTAGACGGCGTGAAGGCCGCCAAAGAGATGATGGCCGCCCGCCTGCCGCAGTGCGGCGGGACCGACAAAAAGAATTGACCTGCGGCGGAGAAAGCGGCGCGGCCGATACCCGACATTAAAAAAGACGGAACAACAAGGTTCCGTCTTTTTCAATTCATCAATCCTGCATTTTACACTTTACATTTTCAGGGGCACGTTCGGCTGCGCGGCTCGGCAACGCCTTCGCCTCTCCGCTCAGCGTGACAGTGGGTAGGTACCCGCGCGCTTCGCCGCGCGGGGCTGTTAGCAACTTTCTGTCGCTCCAAACAAAAACGAAAAAGGCAAAACCACGCTTTTGCCTTTTTCACCTTGCAGCGGGGAGCTGCACGCAGGAAAGGTGAATTTGCGCGGCGTTTGATAAGGGTGTGCCCCTAAAAGCCGCGCAGCCGAGAGAAAACCGGACGCAGAGCGTTGCGTAGCATACGCGAACGTCGGGTTGTCTCTCAAATCACGAAAAACCGCAGCCGCCGTCGCGGCGAGGTTTTTGTGAACTCTCATCTCCCTCTCCACACCACGATGCGCTCGCTGCCCGAGAGCGGGAATTCCATGCCGGGGCAGGACTCTTTCAGCGCCTCGGGGCTGCACTGCATCTTTTTGGCGATCTCCCACAGGGTGTCGCCGGCGGCGGCGAAGAACACTTCCACCGCGCCGCGCTCTTCACGCACTTCTTCCCCCACAGAAAGGTCGGAAACATACTCGCTCTCCTGCGAAGAAGTCAGGGTGCAGAACAGCCGCAGCGAGCACTCCGCCTCGATGCCGCCCCCGCGGCGGCGCACGGAGACGCCCTGGCAGCAGCAGGTGACTTCCGCCGCGTCGCCCGCATGGGCGCGGTCGCAGCGGACGGGGAAGGCGAAGGGCAGGGCGATGCGCACGCACTTGGGCATGCCGTCTTCCCCTTTGCAAAAGAGAGAAGCGTGCACCGCGCCCTCGACGGAGAGCTCCCCTTCGCCGCAGGCCGCCGTGCATTCCGCCTCTGCCAGCGCCGCGGCGGAGAGGGAGTCATCTTTGCCCAATTCCCCTTCCACGACGGCCGCCTCGCCCGACACCCGTTCAGCGGCGGTAAAGGAGCAGGCGGGCTCGCGGCAGGCGATGCGCGCCCGCTCGAGGCGGCAGGCAAAGCCGGGGGCGAAGGCGTCCCGCGCCATCTGCAGTTCGTCGGCGCGCAGCACCTCGCCGGAGACGGAGGCGGTGACGGCGGCGAGGATGCGGCAGCGGTCCTTTTCTTCATCGCACGAGGCGGTGAGGCTGACCTCTTCCGCCCGCACCTGCACGCGGCAGGGCATGCCGCTCTCGGCGCCTTCGCAGGGGATCTCGGCACGGAAGGGAATCTGCCGCTCGTAAGAGACGGGCTCGTTTTCGCCCTCGCGCTTGCCCAAAACGTTCAGCAAGATCTCGCCGGATACGTCTAAATACCCCGCGCACGCAGCCACCCGCGTGGGCACCACCTGTTCGCTGTGCAGGAGGATGTCTCCTACATAGTCGGTATCGAATTCCTCTTCTAAAGAAAAGGTGCCGCTGCAGAACTCGCTTTTGCCGATGCGCACGGGGGCGAAGTCGCACACCACCCCCTCGCCGCCCGCCAGGTATTGCAGCTGCGACGGCACGAACAGGCAGATCTCGGCGGTGACGATGGCGGAGAGGATGCAGGAGCGCCCCTCGCGGCGGGTCTCCACTTTATCCACCCGCAGCCGCACGCGCGCCGTGGCAGCGGGCACCGCCTCTTCGCAGGGGGTGCGGTGCGAAAACTCTACCCCCCGTTCGGCAGCGATGAGGGTGCCGTCCGCAGCGGCCGCCACCGCCGAAAAGAAGAGTTTGCCGCTGTAGCGCACCTCGCCGGAGGCGCATTCCGCCCCCACGGGCAGCACGGCGGGGCAGACGGCGAGCACGGCGTTGTCTGCCCAGTCGGCGAGGCGGCACTCGACGATAGACTGCGCGGACAGCAGCGGGCCGCGCGCGGTATAGGAATAGGTTTCAAACTGTGGTTGTGCAGGCATACGCACCTCCGACCATGAAGCATTACACCCTATTGTATGCCGCGCCCCCCGCCCGCCATGCCTGCTTTGTTGTAAACGCTTTCTGTTTTTCTTTTGGAAAGAAGGGTGCGGCGAAGTCGGCGCGAGCTGCCTGCTTTGTTGTAAACGTTTTTTCTTTTTATTTTGACAGGAAGACCACGGCAAAGCGAAAAGAGCCCGGCGATCCTTTCTGTTCCCTTTCTATAAAAAAGAAAAACGCGGCGGAAATACCCCCGTGATCCGGCGGGAATGCGCACCGTTTTTGAAAACGGCGGACGGCAGAGGTATATTTGCCCCGCGCCTGTGCCATAATAGGGTTGCGGCATTCTGCCGCCCGGAGGAAAATGCCATGATCCGCACCGCCAACGATTTGCGCACCGTAAAAGAAGAGATCCGCCGCTACGCCGACCGCCGCGTGCGCGTGCACGTGTGCCTCGGCCGCAACAAATACGCCGACTTTACGGGCAAACTTTCGGGCGTGTACCCCGCCCTGTTCACCGTTCTGCCCGACGACGCCGCCTACCGCGGCAAGACGGCGTATTCGTACGCAGAAGTGGTCTGCGGCAGCGTTTCGGTAAAGGTGTGCCCCTCGCGGTAGAGGGGCACGCCTTTTTTGACATACAAGCGGAGCCGAATGTAGTCCGCCGCGGCGCTCGGCCCACGCCGCGCGCGCACGCGCCGCGCGGAAATGTAAAATGTAGAATGTAAAATGTAAAATTGAGGGAGATTTAAAACAAATACTTAAAAAACGGCAAAATCACACTTTTGCCGTTTTTTCCTTTTACAAACAATTTCTGCGCGTCCGAAAGCCGCGCCTTTCGGTAAGCGCACTCCATTTGCCGCATACCTGCGGCTTTTGCAGGAAAGGTGAAGCCGCGGCATTTTTATTCCATACAAATATTCAAAAAGAGGCAAAACGACGCTTTCCTTTTACAAACAATTTCTGCGCGTCCGAAAGCCGCGCCTTTCGGTAAGCGCACTCCATTTGCCGCATACCTGCGGCTTTTGCAGGAAAGGTGAAGCCGCGGCATTTTTATTCCATACAAATACTCAAAAAGAGGCAAAATCACACTTTTGCCTCTTTTCCCTTATGAGCATACGGATGGAGGTGAATTTTTTTGCCGTTTATAAAACGTGAGCCCCTAAACGGCAAAAAAAGAGGGGAGAAACCGTTGCAGAGCCGCCAAAGGCGGTGAACAACAGGTCTCCCCCTTAACCAAGCCAAAGCAAAGAGCCCCCGATCGGAAGCGGGTATCTCACCACATCTGCATCGTTAAAGCCCTTGGTAATATGTCTCTATATTACCTGCGGGCTTTGCCTTGCATCTGCGGCAATTTACCCGCTTGCGATTGCTCCGCACCCTGAAAGAGCGCATTTTGCGATGGATTGGGGCGATAGACGAAGCAGCAATACCTACGTATTGCAATGAGGATGAGCCCCAAGGCGCGCAAAAGTCGCCTTTCAGGGCGGGGTCTTCTTGCTTTGGCTTGGTTTATCTCGACAATTTCTTTCGTCAGCACGAAAGAAAAAGTGTGAACTTATTTGTGTGAACATTTTCTAAAAATCATCCTCTTCGTCTTCATCCTCGTCGTCGTCGTCATCGTCGTCGTCGAGGTCGGTGAAGTCGTCGGCAAAGTCGTCCGCTTCGTCGTCGTCGGAAGAGTCTTCCTCTTCCACATAGCCGTCGGCAAATTCTTCGTCGTCGAAGTCGTCGATGAAGTCGTCGCCGATGTCGATGGCGTCGCTCTCCATGGTCAGATCGTCCGCCTCTTCGTCGAGGTAATCGCGCCAGGCTTCGTCCTTTTCGGGGTCGACCTCTTCTTCCTGGTCGTACTCGGCGGCGTGCTGCTTGCACTCGTCGCACATCTTTTCGCCGGGGCGCATATAGTTTTCGCCGCAGACGGGGCAGAGCTCGGTCTTTTCGATCTCGTCGTCTTCATCGTCGAGGTCGGCAAATTTCAGCTTGCCGCCCTGCATTTCGGCAAGGCACACGTCGCAGTAGTCTTTATCCTCTTCGATGTAGTTGAGTTCACATCTGGGGCACTTTTTGTATTTAGCCATCCTTCCACCTCTATCTTCGGGTTTGTTCGCCCCGCGCCTGTACTTTGTGCAAAAAAACAGGAAAATACGCGCGGCGCGCTTGTTTTTTTCGGCAACATTATACTGATAAATATACTGTTTGTAAAGCGTTTTTCTCTATAAATATTCATTTTTTACGCGGACGGTCACAAATTGACGAAATTTCGCCAAAAAAGCCGCCACAGCCGCCGCAATACCGCCCTTCGGAGCGCCTTTTTCGGCCCTACGGCGAGATTTTCCCTGCCGCGCTGCGCGCCTTTTTTACCCCGCTGCGCGCCTTTTCCCCCCGCTGCCCTGCAGGCATACAAAAGGGCCTCCCCCTGCGGGAAGGCCCCCTGCGGCCAAAGGCGGCCGCTTGTTCCGTTTTTATTCTGCCTCTTCTTCCGTTTCATCCACCGCGTCGGGATCGGTCAGAAGATAAGCGGAGACGAGCGCGTCTTCGATGGCTTCGGCGTCCTCTTCCGTCACCAGGCCGATGCGGTTATAGAAGTAGCCCTGCACGTTTGCCTTGCCGTCTTCCTTCTGCAAGCCGCCGAAGTCGTACCCGTGCGAGCTGCCGCAGGCGATGTAGGCGTCCAGCACTTCGAGGTCTTCCTCTTCATACTGGCTGAGGTGCTCTTCCAAATCGATGACCTCGCGGCTGCCGGCATAGTAATAGTAGTGCGCGGCGTTGGCTGCGTCGGTGAAGTTGTTGGCGATCTCGGTAAAGGTATCCTGCACCTCTTCGTACACCTCGTTGAGTTCTGCAAGCTCGGTGTTCGTTTCGGGCAAGTCCATCACGTACACATAGTTTTCGGCATAGCTTTCGGCGTTGCCGAAGAACAGGCTGCCGCCGATGACCTCGGGCGCATACCAGGAGGAGTTGTAGTCCAGCTCGAGCACGCGCACGGCCTTGTACTCGCCATAGTTGTCGTTACCGAAGCCGACGTAGTCGGTGCGGGCGCCGTCGTAACGGACGCGCCAGAGGGCGTTGCCGTTGGTGCCCGACTTGGAGTAGTACAGGAAGCCGTCGTTCAGATACAGCAGCGAAGCCCCCGTCTGCTGGCGGGCGAGATAGGTCGTTTCGCGCACGTAGTCGGCATCGCTCGCGCTCTCTGAGACCTGCACGCGGACGATGGCGCTGTTGGCGTCTACATAGATGTAGTAGTAGCTGTCGCCCTCTTTATAGAACAGGGCGGACGAAGTGGCGTTGGCCGTGGAGACGGCGATGGGAACCAGCTCGCCGCTGCCGCTTGCGCCGGGGTTGGCGGTGATGCTGTTCCAGCCGCTGCCGACGGCGTCTGCGGGCAGCACATAGATGAATGCCGCGGAGGCGTCGAGATTGGTCACGGAGAGGTACAGCTCGCCCTGCTGGTATTTGACGATGGAATAGGTGTAGCCGCGGGCGCTGTCGATACGCACGCCGTCAGACCAGTCGTGGTTGAAGGGAGAAGGGACCTTTTTGTCGTTGCCGATGCCGTCCAGCACCAGGGTGCCGAGGTTGACATACTCCATGGTGTGGCCCTCTTTGCCCTCGTCGATGTTGTTATCGACGTAGCCGTCGGAAAGGTCGATCTCGTACGGGCAGGCAGTTGCGTCTGCGCGCACGGAATACAGCTGGTTGTACGATTCGGTGGAGAAATGCGCGTCGCCTTCTTCCGCATGATACTCGTAGGTATTCTTTTTGACCACGGGCATCGTATAATATACTGTGGGATCGGTGGGGTCGGAAGAGTCGAACGCGTAAGCCGAATAGCCGGAAACGAGCACGGTGTTCTCGCCCGTGACCGTGTTATAGGAATGGATCTCGGTGTTGGCGGAATCGACGTACAGCAGGTACACGGTGCCGTCTACCTCTACATAGCGGTAGGCAGTGGTGTTGTCGCTCACCTGCACGTAGTAGCTCTTCATGGTCTCAGAGCCGTCGAGGCTGCTGCGCTTGAAGTCGAGATAAGAATTTTCCACCGTGCCGTCGATCGAGCTGACGGCGTTGGGGGTGGCGTAATACACATAGTCGCCGTAGACGAACACGCCCGCGGTATAGTCCTGCGATACCATCAGAAGGGGCACCACCACGTCTGCCTCGGCATAGTTGCCGGAAGAGAGGTCGGACTCGGAAATGCGCATGAGCGCGCCCTTTTCCACATCGCCGTACTTGTTTTCGGCGGTGTAGTCTTCGGCGCCGTTGATGAAGTAGTACCAGTTATCTTTTTTGACCACAAAGCCGCCGTTCGACTCCGCCGCGTTATCGCTTGGCGTGTACCCGTCGAGCGGGGTCTGCTTATACAAGCCGCCGCAGCCCGCCAGAACGCCGAGGGCGAGGGCGAGCGCCAAAAGCAGCAATACGATTTTTTTGCCCGTTTTCAGCATATGAGCAAAACTCCTTTTGGATCTGTGATTTTCGGGCGGGCATATACGCCCCGCCCCTTCGGCCGTGACCTGCCGATATACCTTTCTATTATATATCAAATCGCGTATTTAGGCAATTAAAAAAGGCGATGAATAGTGAAAATTTTGCGTTCGGATGCAGAAAAATCCGTGCGCGGAGGAGATATTTTATGGAAAATTTCGGGATCTTTACCATCCTCTCCGCCCTGGCGCGCATGCAGGCGGAGAAGGCGCAGGCCCGCCCCGCACCGCCGCAGGAAGAGCCGCCCGCATCCCCCGCACCGCCCCGGCAAATGCCGCCCGCGTCCCCCGCGCCGCCCCGCGAAGAAAAGCCTGCGGGGGTGTTTACGGCGGCGGAGCGCGCCGCCCGCGCGGGGCAGATACTGGCCCGGCACGACGCCATCTCGCGCCGCATCGACAAAAACAACCGCGGCGCAAAGGCATGAGCGCAAGGGCCGAAACGGCGGCGGAAACGGCTTCCGCCGCGCCCTCCGCGCGCTGTTCGCCGCCCAAAAAGCGCAGCGACGGCATCGCGCCCCTTTCAGGCCGCGGGGGCGGCGCAAAAACATACCGCCGCGGGGGCGGCAAAGGCGCCGCGCAAAACTTTGCGCGGCGCCGAAAGTTCCGTTTGGTTGTAAGCTGTGCCGTGGGGCAAATTATCTCTTGGAGAACTGCGGCGCACGGCGAGCCTTTTTGAGGCCGTACTTCTTCCTCTCTTTGCTGCGCGGGTCGCGGGTGAGGAAGCCCTCTTTTTTCAGAGCGGGGCGCAGCTCGGGCTGGGCCTGGATGAGCGCGCGGGCGATGCCGTGGCGGATAGCGCCCGCCTGGCCGGTGAAGCCGCCGCCGCACACGTTGACGACGATGTCATACGCGGCTTCCGTCTGCGTGAGCACGGTGGGCTGCTTGACGATATACTGCAAGGTGCCCTGCGGGAAGTAATCGTCGAGGGCGCGGTCGTTGATGACGATGCTGCCGGTGCCGCCGGGAATGAGGCGGACGCGGGCGATCGCCTTCTTTCTTCTGCCCGTCCCCCAGAACTGCAATTTCTTTTTCAAAACAGGTTTAGCCATGTTTCCACCTCATTAAAATAATTTTAATTCTTCGGGCTTCTGTGCCTCGTGGTTGTGCTCGGCGCCCTTGTACACCCGCAGCTTTTTGATCATCTTTCTGCCGAGGGAGTTTTTGGGAAGCATGCCCCTGACCGCTTCGTACACGGCGACGTCGCTCTTTTCGGCGATCATCCTGCGATAAGAGATCTCCTTGAGCCCGCCGATGTAGCCGGTGTGATACCTGTAAAATTTGTCGTCCAGCTTTTTGCCCGTGAGGAGCACTTTATCGCTGTTGATGACGATCACAAAGTCGCCCGTGTCGACGTTGGGAGTGAACGTAGGTTTGTTTTTACCGCGAAGAACCGCCGCGACCTTGGAAGCAAGCCTGCCCAAAGGTACGCCCGCGGCGTCTACAACATACCACTTTCTCTCTACCGTTTGGGCATTTGCCATGTAGGTCTTCATGATGTTGTTCTCCTTATTCTGATTTCTATTTGGAGGAATGAGCGTACCGTAGACGCTTTCCGCTGTTTACTCAATAAATTTTATCTTATATGCAAAATATAGTCAAGCGGTTTTGCTTGCGGTTTTGCCGATTTTTATAAAAAAATTTTCAGACCGCGCCCGAAAACTTTTTTGCGGGCAGCCGCCCTTTTTTGCCGTAAAGGGCAAAAAATCGCACGGTTTCGCCCGTTTTTTTCTCATCTTGCGCCGCGTTTTTTGTTTTCGACAAATTCCGACAAAACTACCCCTCTTCCGCCAAAATTTCTCACACACAATTTATTGTATTTATTACAATATTTTGATACAATATACCTGTCGAACGACAAAGAAACCTGTCGGAGGTATACCAATGAACGCGAATATGCAGACCAAACGCGACAACGAAGCGCCCGCCCTGCCGACCGAAGTATTTTTGCGGCACGCCGTGCTCGCCCTGCAAGACTGCTTCGACGCAGACATCTTCACCGTCGGAAACACGGTCTACATGCACTTCACCACCGGAGAAGTGTTCACCCTGACCGCCGAGCGCCACTAAGCGCCCGCGCGGCAAACGGCGGCGCATTTTTTGCACCGCAAAGAGCAAGCTGCGGCAAATGGCAACCACGGCCGCGGCGGCAGGCTTGCCCCGCGCCGCAAAATGACGGCAACACGGCCGCGGCGGCGCCAAATGGCGCGCCGCAAAAAGCAAAATGCACAAACGGTGGCGCATTGTATTGCGCCGCAAAGAGCAAAAAAGCGGGGAGCCCGTGGGCCCTCCGCTTTTTGTTTCTGCCAGTTTACTTGTCGAGGTTGGCTTTGAGCGCCGCGAGCTCGTCGGAAAGTTCTTTTGGCAGGCGGTCGCCGAACTGCTTGTAGAACTCTTCGATGCCGGCGGCTTCCTGCTTCCACGTCTCTGTATCGACGGTGAGCAGCTCTTTGAGCGTCTCTTCGGAGACGTCTGCGCCTTCCAGATCGATATCTTTAGGGTCGGGAACGTAGCCGATGGGCGTTTCCACCGCGCCTACCTTGCCCTCGCAGCGCTTGACGATCCACTCGAGCACGCGCATGTTCTCGCCGAAGCCGGGCCACAGGAAGTTGCCCTCGTCGTCGGTGCGGAACCAGTTGACGTTGAAGATCTTGGGCTGGTCGGAGACCTTTTTGCCCATATCGATCCAGTGCTGAAAGTAGTCGCCCATGTGATAGCCGCAGAAGGGGCGCATCGCCATGGGGTCGCGGCGGACGACGCCGACAGCGCCGGTGGCGGCTGCAGTCGTTTCGCTGGCCATGATGGAGCCGACGAACACGCCGTTATCCCAGCTCTTGCTCTGGTACACCAGCGGGGCCGTCTTTGCCCTTCTGCCGCCGAAGACGATGGCGGACAGGGGCACGCCCTTGGGGTTATCGAACTCTTTGCTGATGCAGGGGCAGTTTTTGGCGGGGGCGGTAAAGCGCGAATTGGGGTGCGCGCCCTTGACGCCTGCGGCCTTGGCGGCGTCGTCCCACGGGTTGCCCTTCCAGTCCACCGCGTTCTTGGGCGGGTTCTTATCCAGACCTTCCCACCAGACGGTGTTGTTGTCGAGGTTGTGCACCACGTTGGTGAAGATGGTGCCGCGCTGGGTGGTGTGCAGCGCGTTGGGGTTAGACTTTTCGTTGGTGCCTGGCGCCACGCCGAAGAAGCCGTTTTCGGGGTTCATCGCCCACAGGCGGCCGTCTGCGCCCACGCGGATCCAGGCGATGTCGTCGCCGACCGTCCAGATCTTATAGCCCTTTTCGCGATAGCTCTTGGGCGGGATGAGCATGGCGAGGTTGGTCTTGCCGCAGGCGGAAGGGAAGGCCGCGGCGATGTATTTGACGTCGCCGTCCGGCTTTTCAAAGCCCAAAATGAGCATGTGCTCCGCCATCCAGCCCTCGTTTTTGCCAAGGTAGGAAGCGATGCGGAGGGCAAAGCACTTTTTGCCCAGCAGCACGTTGCCGCCGTAGCCGGAGTTGACCGACCAGATGGTGTTGTCTTCTGGGAAGTGGAGGATGTAGCGCTTGCTCTCGTCCAGCTGCGCCTTGGAGTGCAGGCCTTTGACGAAGTCGCCGTCTTTGCCCAGCGCTTCCAGCACGTCGGTGCCGACGCGGGTCATGATCTCCATATTGAGCACGACGTAGATGCTGTCCGTCAGCTCGATGCCGATCTTGGAAAATTCGCTGCCGACGATGCCCATCGAATAGGGAATGACGTACATCGTCCTGCCCTTCATCGAGCCCTTGAACAGTTCGCCCGCCATCTTGTACGCCTCGTTCGGGTCCATCCAGTTGTTGATGGGGCCGGCGTCCTCTTCGCTGCGGGTGCAGATGAAGGTGCGGTCTTCCACGCGGGCGACGTCGTTGACGGCCGTGCGGTGCAGGTAGCACTCGGGCAGCAGGTCTTCGTTGAGGCGGATCATCTCGCCGGTGGCGCATGCCTGTGCGCGGAGCGCGTCGCGCTGCTCTTTGCTGCCGTCGATCCAGACGATCTCGTCGGGCATGCACAGCGCCGCGCTTTCATCGATAAAGTTCAGCACTTTTTTGTTTTCAGTCATAGCCATATCGTAAACTCCTTATAAAAGTTCATTTTCCTTTTGTTTTGACCGGAAATTTTATCCGATACGGTTTTATTATACCCTACTTTTGTAAAAAAGTAAATTATTTTTCTGCCATTTGCGCACATTCCTGCCGCCAAGGCGGCAAAGGCAAACATTTTGCCCCCTTTCGCCGCAACAAGGGCGCCCTGTCGGACGCGCCCGCGGTGGCCTGCCGGGCAAAACGAACGACCCTATCGGACGCGCCCGCGGGGTTTGCCAAAACACCCCCGCCGCGTCTTTGCCCCTTTCCCCGCAAAAAAGAAGCCCTGGCGGACGCGCCCGCGGTGGCCTGCCGGGCAAAACGAACGACCCTATCGGACGCGCCCGCGGGGCAGCCAAAGAGCCATCGCCGCCCCTTTGCGGGGCTCGCCAAAACGCCCTCGCCGCGGGGACCTTTCCGAGCAAACTTTCCGCCGTTCGACAAAAGCGTCTATTTTTTACCGCGCGCGCATAGATATACTGTACCGCAGAATGCCGCGCACCCTGCGGGCGCGGGGCGGCGCGCGGAACAGGGGGCGCGGGGCATGAACTATGTAAAAAAATTGTGCATACTCAAACAGGTATCTTCCGGCTTTGCCGCCGGCACGGGGCAGGTATCGGCGATACTGACGGCGGAAACGTTCGGCGGCAGGCTGCAGCTTTCACTCTCTCCCATCGGGCTGGCGCCCCTTTCGGCGGGGCGGTACCGCTGCCTGGTGGCGGACGCGCGGGGAAACAGCGAGGTGCTCGACCTGCCTTCTCCGCCCGCGGGCGCCGCGCTGCGCAAAGTAAGCCCGCTCAGCATCGCCGAGGGGCTCTTTGCCGCCCTCTGCTATGTGCGCGGAAGGGCGGTGCCCGTCGCCTGCGGCAGCTGCGGCGGGAAAAGCTACGACGCCGCCGCCCTCTGCGCGGCGCTGGACGAAGACGCCGCGGATACGGGGAAGAAGGCCCTGCGCGAAGATACGGCAGGCGCGGGGAAGGCGTCGCCGAACGAGGGTGCAGGGAAAGCGTCGCCGGGCGAGGGTGCCGCGCCCGCCCCCGCCAAGGAAGCGGGCGCGGCACGGGCGCAGACTGCCCATGCAAGAGAGGCGGGCACGGCACAAAAACAGGCCGCCCCGCCGCCCCGCAAAGGGGCACAGACCGCCCCTCCCCCTGCGCAGACGGATGTGCCGCCGCGCGCGCAGACGGATACGGCGCCGCATGCGGAAACAGACGAAGCGCCGTCGGCATCCAAGACGCCCCGCATAGAGGCGGACGGGCGCTACGACGACGAGCTGATCGCCGCCGAAAACTACTATGCCTTTGCCGACGCTGACCTCACTTCCCTCCGCATCCGCCCTTCCGCAGGGATGGCGGATGCGGAAGAGCCGCCCGTAAAGGCAGAAGCGGTCGAGGGCGGCGAGGGCGGGAACGGTCCTTCCTTCCCCCCAAATACAGAGAGCGGCACAGGCGAAGGCGGCGAAGGTGAACAGACCGCGGAAAGGGCTTTTTCCGAACCGAAAAAGCCGCCCGCCAAGCAGCCGCCCCGCTACTACGCCAAGGTGCAGGGCGATCTGCGGGCGCTGTTCGAGCAATACCCGCCCGAAGAGGAGCTCGCCGCCTGCATCCCCTACTCGCGCTGGGCGAAGATCGCCTTTGCGCGCGGCAAGCATTACGCCGTGGGCGTCATCAGCGACGAGGGGCGCCCGCAATACATATGCTACGGCGTGCCCGCCGAGCGCCTTTCCGAACCGCCCAAAGCCCTGCGCGGGTTCTGCTCGTTTATGCCCCTATCGGTGTTCGACCTGCACGGCAAGGGGTACTGGATGATGTTCCAGGACGCGGACACGGGGGAGTGTATACAGATTTAGTTCACGCGTTCCTCGGCAGGCTGCTGCCTGCGGAACGCCGTGATTTGAGAGACAACCCGACGTTCGCGTATGCTGGCAACGCTCTGCGTCCGGTTTTCTCTCTTTGCGCGGCATTTAAGGGCACGCTTATTATAAAACGCCGCGCAAATTCACTCTTTCCGCAAGAGCCTTATGGCAAATTGGGGGCGCTGGCGCAAAAACGTGGTTTTGCTTGCGCGAGAATTATTTTAATGTATCCAAAATTTTACATTTTACATTCTACATTCTACATTCAAAAAGAGATCCTTCGTCGCGCATTTTACAGGGCTCCCGAAAATCGCAGCGCAGCGAGATTTTTGGGAAAGAGGAGCGGCAGGCGCAACGGGCAAGGCGGCAAGCGCAGCGAACCGCCTGCCATGGCGCCTTGGCGCGACGAGCTCAGGATGACAGGGGCGCAGGCTTTTTGTTTGCCGCTCTCCCCGCTTCCGCCATTCGTTTCGGATGTCCCTTTCCCCTAAGGGGAAGGCAAGGGCCGGATAGACACAGCGGCGCCCGCAGAGTGATCTGCGGGCGTCGTTCTTTTTATGCCTTCTATATGCTTTCTATATAATGATAAGATCAAACCCCGGCAGCGCGCGGGGCGCTTGTTCCGGCATCGGCGCGCGGGGCGCTTGTTCCGGCGGCAGCGAAACGCTTATTCCAGCACCGCCTTGATGCGGCGGACGCCCGCCGAAGAGGACTGCTCTTTGACGATCTTGAAGTGCCCCAGCTCGCCCGTGGACTTGGCGTGCGGGCCGCCGCACATTTCGCGCGAGAAGGTGCCGATGGAATATGTCTTGACGACGTCGCCGTACTTGCTGTCGAACACGCCGACGATGCCTTCGGCGCGGGCGCGCTCATAGGGCATCTCTTCAAACACGACGGGGATATCTTCTTTGATCTTTTGGTTGACGAGGTCTTCCACCGCAGCGATCTCTTCTTTGGTCATGGGGCGGTCGAAATTAAAGTCGAACCGCAGGCGTTCGGGGGTGATGTTGCTGCCCTTTTGGTTGACCTCGGGCGAAAGCACCGCCTTCAGCGCCGCGTTCAAAAGGTGCGTTGCCGTGTGCAGGCGGGTGGTGGCGGTGCCGGTATCGGCAAGGCCGCCCTTGAATTCGCCCGCGGCGACGGCTGCGTGGCTCTTTTCCTGATGTTCCTTAAAGGCGGCGGCAAAACCCTCTTCGTCGACGGTGTAGCCGCGCTCTTTGGCCATTTCTACCGTCAGCTCCAGCGGGAAGCCGTAGGTATCGTACAGCTTGAACGCCGCCTTGCCGCCGATGGCGGTTTCGGGCACATAGCCTGCGTTCTGCTTGGCCATGAACTCGTTTTTGCGGGAGATGCCGGCGACCGTCTTTTCAAACTCCTTCATGCCCTTTTCGAGGGTAGATTCGAAGCGGGATATCTCGCGGCCGATCTCCTGCAGGATATACTCTTCCTTCTGCGGCAGCAGCGGGTATGCCTCGCCGTACACCTCTTCGATGAACACCTTGGCAACGCCCAGCATCTCGGTGCCGGGGATGCCCAGGGCGCGGCAGTAGCGGATGGCGCGGCGCATCAGGCGGCGGAGGATATAGCCCGCCCCCGTGTTGGAGGGAAGGATGCCGTTGACGTCGCCGATGAGCATGACGGCGGTGCGGGTGTGGTCGGCGATGATGCGCATCGCCTTGCGGTCTTCGCCGCCGTCGTCGTACTTTTTGCCGGAAACCTGTTCGAGGTAGGCGATGGCGCCGCTGAACAGGTCCGTCTTGTAGCCGTCGGTCAGCCCGTTCAGAAAGGCGAGCATCCTGTCCAGCCCGAAGCCGGTATCTACGTTCTTATTTTCTAAGGGGAGATAGCCGTCTTTGGTCTTTTTGTACTGCATGTACACGTCGTTGCCGATCTCTACATACCTGCCGCAGGGGCAGTTGATGTCGCAATGCTCGCGGCCGCACTCTTTGTCGGTAATGGGGTAGAACCACTCGTTGTCCGGCCCGCAGGGGGTGCCTTCGGTGCCTTCCAGCTCCCACCAGTTGTTGGACTTATCGAGGTAGTAGATGTGCTCTTTTTTGATGCCCAGGCCCTCGAGGAGGGAAGCCGTCTCGTCGTCGCGCGGGGCAGACTCGTTGCCCGCGAACACGGTGGAGCAGATCTTGTCTTTATCCAGCCCGAACACCTCGGTGAGAAGTTCGAACGACCAGGCCGTCTTTTCCTTTTTGAAGTAATCGCCCAGCGACCAGTTGCCCATCATCTCGAAAAAGGTGAAGTGCGAGGCGTCGCCGACCGACTCGATGTCGACGGTGCGCACGCAGCCCTGCACGTTGCACAGGCGCTTGCCCGCGGGGTGCGGCTGCCCTAAAAGATAGGGCATCAGCGGCTGCATGCCCGCCACGTTGAACATGACGCCCGTGGTGCCGTCGCCGATGAGCGACACCGCGCCGATGTTTACATGCCCTTTGCCCTCGTAAAACGAGATCCATTTGCTGCGAAGTTCTTTGGATGTGATCATATGCTGAAATGCCTCTTTGCCTATTGGTTTTTATTCAGATTTTTGCCTTCTTGCGCCGTGCGCTCCTCTTTTTGCTTCTCCGCGAAAACGGCTCCTTCCCTTTCTTCTTTTTCCGCCGCAGACAGGGCGGCGGCCTCTGCGGCGCGCTCCGCCGCAGAGAGGGCTTCTTCCTGCGCGCTCGTTTCCGCGCGCACGGGGAACAGCTCTTCTTCGGTGCAGGCGAACGACTCGCCCGTCAGTTTTTCCAGCGCCGCCTCCAGCTTATGGATGCGGCATTTGAGGGCGCGGATCTCTTCCGCGTTCGGGTCCAGCTTTTCCTGCTGCAGGTCGGGCTTTTCGCCGCGGATGCGCACCACCCTGCCGGGGACGCCGACCACGGTGGCGTGCGGCGGCACCTCTTTGAGGACCACCGCCCCCGCGCCGATCTTGGCGCCTTCGCCCACGGTGAAGCCGCCCAGCACCTTGGCGCCCGAACTGATCACCACGTCTTTTTCGATGGTGGGGTGGCGCTTGCCCTTTTCTTTGCCCGTGCCGCCCAGGGTGACGCCCTGGTAGATGACCACGCCGCTTTTGACTTCCGCCGTTTCGCCGATGACCACGCCCGTGCCGTGGTCGATGAACACGCCCCCCTCGATCTTGGCGGCGGGGTGGATCTCGATGCCGGTCAAAAACTTGGCGAACTGGCTGGTCAGGCGCGCCAACAGCTTTAAGTGCATGCGGTACAGCCTGTTTGCCCAGCGGTGCCACGAGAGGGCGTGCACGCCCGAATAGGTCAGCCAGATCTCGAATTTGTTGCGGGCGGCAGGGTCGTTGCGCTGTGCCGCCTCGATGTCGGCGCGAAGGCGTTTGAACATTTCGTCTCCTCCCCCGCCCGCGGGCGGGCGGTCAGATGATGGGGCGGATACGGAACTCGCCGAAGGCGGCGGCCACCATATCCGGGTTGAAGATGCGGTAATCGAGCAGGTAACACACCACTACGTCGCGCGCGTCTTCCAAATTGAGGAAAGCGCCGCAGGCGCGTAAGAGGCGGGCGCAGTCTTCCTGCCGCATGCCCAACAAGAGGAACAGGCGGAAGAGCAGCACCTTTTCGGGGATGTATTTTCCGCGCAGCACGGCTGCCCAGTCTTGTTCGGACAAAGACAGGCGCGGCGCAAGTTTGGCAGGGTCTTCTCCGTAGGTGCGGATGACGGACGAGAGCAGCGTCCCCGTGTTCTGCCGCCGCCCGAAAAGACAGGCGAGCCGCTCCTGCATGCGGGCGATGCGGAAGGAATAGGAAAAATTATCGTCGGTATAGCGCTCTTTCAGTTCTGCAAGCACCGCCTCTTTCTTCGGCTGGCTGCAGATCTTGCGCGCCTCGTCGGAGGCGGACTCGCCCTCTTCGATGCGGTTCATGTTCTTCAAAAGCATGGAGATGGTGACCGACTCGTACGACGGCATGGCGCTGATGCGCTCATAATTGGCGTACTTTTTGGCAAAATATTCGTTGAGGTCGCGGATGAACGATCCTTCCATTGGTTCTTCCCCCGTATAAAAAGCGCGGGCGCGCGAGAAGGCAAGCCGGAAAAGCCGCCCCTTTGCCGCCGCATACGCTATTATTATACATGATTTCAGAGAAATATCAATATTTTTTGCGGCATTTTCGGGCTTCAAAAAAATTTTTTGAAAAAAGTGTAATTTTAGCACAAATAATGAAAAAATCGTTGCCAAGATTTGTGAAATATGTTATACTTTTTGTGTATAAAACGGATAGGAGGATAAACTTTACGAAACGCACCAGAATTGAAGAGATCGCTCTCTTGATCGAAAAGAACGGAAAAATGAGCCTGGAAGAGTTGGCGGTGCAATTCCCCGACGTTTCCGACATGACTCTCCGCCGCGACCTTCTCGAACTGGAAAAAGAGAATAAGGTCATCCGCATCCGCGGCGGCGCGATGTCTGTATTAGAAGTGCAGAAGCGTTCGGGCGAAGCATACGCACAGAAATCGACCACCAATACCGACGCAAAAAAGGTCATCGCCAAAAAGGCGGTGTCGCTCATCGACGAGGGCGTGAGCCTGTTCCTGGACGGCGGCACCACGGCGCTGTACCTTGCCAAAGAGCTGCCCGACAGGCCCTGCCACATCTTCACCAACGGCATCGCCGTGGCGGAAGAGCTGGCGCACAAAAAGCAGCCCGAGGTGGTGCTGGTGGGCGGCACCCTCATCAAAGAAAACCTTTCCACCGCCTCCCCCTACACCAAGGTGTTTTTGGGGAACACGAATTTTGAGCTGGCGATCATCTCCGCCTCCGCCTTCTCGTTCGAGCAGGGCTTTTCGTGCATATCGCAGGTAGAATCGGAACTGCTCAAATTCATTTTGGCGCGCGCCAAGATGGTGTACATGATGCTGGATACCTCTAAGATCGGCAAGATCATGCCCTACACCTTCGCCACGCCGGAAAATATCGACGTGCTGATCACCGACAGCGCCTTCCCGCCCAGCGTGAAGGAAAAGTTTGAAGAAAAGAACATCGTCGTCATCTGACAAGAGAAAAGCCGCGGCCGTACGCTGCGCTTTTGATTTTGCCGCAAAGACGCCTCTTCCGGCAAAAAATTTTGCGTACTCCCCTTTTTTTACATTTCTATTACAACTTTTGCAAAACTTTGTGACAACTTTTTAGTATCATAGAGGCGTGAAGAGGACCGAACGGGGGAGTGCTTCGGGTCCTGTTCCGCCGCTTTGAGGAGCGGTCATACGATGCGCGCGAAGGAAAATTCGCCGCTTCGGTCAAGGCGGACGCTCGTCCGCCTGTATTTTTTGACGCCTTTTGCGGGCGCGGGGGCCGAACGGACCGCGCCGCAGGGCGGCGAGGAGGGAAACATGCAAGAAGACATCGTGCAGGTGGAAGGCCTGTACAAGGCGTACGGAAAGGTGCGCGCGGTGCAGGGCATCTCGTTCCGCGTCGAACGGGGCAGCCTGTTCTCGTTTTTGGGCGTGAACGGCGCCGGCAAGAGCACGACCATCAACATCTTATGCTCCATCCTGCAAAAAGACGCGGGCAGCGTGCGCATCTGCGGCATGGACTTAGACGGCGAAGCGGCGGGCATCAAGCGGCGCCTCGGCATCGTGTTCCAAAATTCCGTGCTGGACGACATCCTCACCGTGAAAGAGAACCTGACGGTGCGCGCCGGCTTTTACGGCCTGACGGGCAGGCGCTGGCGGGAGCGGCTGGCAAAACTTTGCGGGATGTTCGAGCTGGAAGACATCCTCTCCCGCCCCTTCGGCAAACTTTCGGGCGGGCAGCGCCGCCGCGCCGATATCGCCCGCGGGCTCATCGGCAGCCCCGAACTTTTGATCTTGGACGAGCCGACCACGGGCCTGGACCCCGCCACCCGCCGCGCCGTGTGGGAGATCGTGCGGCGGCTGCAAAGAGAAGAGGGCATGACGGTGTTCCTCACCACCCATTATATGGAAGAGGCGGAGGGCTCTGACCGCGTGGTCATCATCGACGGCGGCAAGATCGCCGCCGAAGGCACGCCCGTAGAGCTGAAAAACCGCTTTTCGCGCAGCCGCCTGTACCTGTACGGCGAAGAGCAGGCGCTGCTTCCGGCGCTGGAGGCCGCCCGCATCCAGGCGGAGCCGGTGACGGGCGGGGTAAAGGTCTCGATGTCGGGCGCGCGCGAGGCGCGTTCGTTTTTGCAGGCGCACCCCGAACTTTCTCGCGATTTTGAATTCATCAAAGGAAACATGGACGACGTATTCCTCGCCGTGACGGGGAAACAGTGGACGGACGGAGGTGCAGTATGATGACGGCATTTTATCGGCTGACGGTGCGCAACTGGAAGGTATTTGCAAAGGACCGCGCCAACCTGTTCTTTGCGCTGCTGTCGCCCCTCATCGTGCTGGGGCTGTATGTGCTGTTTTTGGGAAGGGTGCAGGTGGACGGCATCCTCGCCTCGCTGGAAAAGATGGGCGCCGCCACCGCCGAGGCGAAAAACGCGGTGCAGGCGTTCTGCGACAGCTGGATGCTGGTCGGGGTGACGGCGAGCGCCGCCATCACCGTGCCGCTGTGCGCCTGCGGGGTCATCATCCAGGACAAAAACCGCGGCATCACGGCGGACCTGCTCGCCTCGCCCATCCCGCGCCGGCTGCCCGCCGCCTCGTACTTCTGCGCGGTGGTGCTGGCGGGGCTGATCGTCGGCGGCGCCGTGCTGGTCATCTGCTTTGTGTGGCTGGCGTGCGCGGGCAGCTGGTTTTTGACGGCGGCGGATGTGCTCGGCTGCATCGGCACCTTGGTGCTTTCGGTGCTCTCTTCCTCTACCCTGCTCGTGTTCGTGGTCGGGTTTTTCCGCTCGCAGGGGGCGTTTACGGGGCTGAACGTCATTTTGGGCACGGTGGTCGGCTTCCTCATCGGCGCCTACATGCCCGTCAGCTACTTCCCTGCGGCGGTGCAGTACTGCACGCTGTTCATCCCCGGCACCTATTCGGCGGGGCTGCTGCGCAACCTGATGATGCGCGGCGCCCTGGAAAACATCGCCCAAACGGTGGCGGCCCCCTTCGGGCAGCCGTTTGCCGAGGCGCTGGCGGAAGAATTTACCTTTTCGTTCGACTTTTTCGGCATAGCTGTCATCGAGCCGCCGATGATGGCGGTGATTCTGGCGGGCTGCACGGTGCTGTTCGGGGCGCTGTGCCTCGCCACCGCCGCCCTCCGCCGCAAAAAGGGCTGAATTTTGGTTTTGAATGCGCCGCGCTGCTGTTCTGCACGCGAAAAATTTTTTCTTTCCTTATTTTTGAAGGCGCCCGATCTCTGCTAGGCGGCATCTCCAAACTTATTCCCCGGTAAATTGAATATATACGCCGGGGGCGCGCATCCTTGCGGATGCGCGCCCCCGGCGTTTTTGCCCTGCTTCGGCGGCGGTTTGCATTCTCCGTCAGCCGCGGCGGCTTTTTTACTTTTTGCCTCGGCGGCAAATTTTGACCTCTTTCCGGCTGCCGAAACGGCCGCCGCTTACTTCCTTCTCTTCCTCTCCTTAGGGTCGATGCCCTCGCAGGCGTAGGCGCGGCGCAGCTTTTTGAGCAGCACCAACAGCATGACGACGTACACCGCGGCGATGACGGCGGCGATGACCGCGAACACGATGCCGTAGGTGAGGCCGTTATCGGGCATGATGAACAGGTACACCGCAAAGGCGATGAAGAACAATTCGATGACGACGAAGGTCGCCGTCAGGCTGACGATCATCTGGCGGTATGCCGACGAGGGCAGCGGGGTGTTGGGTTCCATAAGTCTTTCCTCCTTTTTTGCCGCCCGCAGGCGGCGTTCCGAACGGTAAATAAAATGCGGCGGCCAGAGCGCGGCGCTCTGCCTTACGCGGGCGCAGCCGCGGCGGGCGCGAGCGGCGTTCAAACCATACAATACAGGCGGCGCAGCGGGCTTTGGCGCGGGCGCAGCCGCAGAGGTCTCCCCTGCCGGGCGGTCACATGGCCGCCGTCTTGTAAAAATAGAAGTACGTTTCGTCTTCGCCGCAGGGGCGCATGCCGGCGGCGCGCAGGGTGCGGGCGGAAGGCTCGTTGGCGCGGAAGCACTTGGCTTCGATGCGCTCCAGCCCCAGCTTGATAAAGCCGTACTCCATCAGCCCCAAAAGCGCTTCCCGCGCGTAGCCGTTATGGCGGTAAGCGGGCAGAAGGCGCATGCCGATCTCCGCCTCGGCGCGGCAGCCGAAGGCGTGCAGCACCACCTCGCCGACGAGCGTTTCCCCCAAATAGATGCCCAGGGGCAGTTCGTTCTTCTTTTTGAAGTCGCTGCGGAGCTCTTCCAAAAACCACATGTCGTCGGGGTCTGCGGGCGCGTCTTGCCGCCAGTCGTATCCCCAGTACTTGTTTTCTTCGATATCGCGCGCCAAAGACGCGAAGGCGGCGGCGTCCTTTTCTTCCACCTCATGCAAGGTGAGGCGCTCCGTATGCAGTTCCGGCAGCTTGGTGAGGGCGTCGATGCTGCGGTGCACGGCGAGGTTGTACTTGTCGGCAAGGCGCACGGGCAGGTACTGCATCTTCGACTTGCGCAGGCCCGCGTCGCCGCCGTCGTCTTCGCGGTTGATGTAGGCGATGCCCTCCGCGCAGGCGCAGGCGAACATCTGCGCCACGGCGGGATACGCCCCCTCGACGCCGCGCAGCGCCTTTTCCACATGCACGAACAGCGTATCGCCGCACACTTCGCCCACGCTCATGGCGACCATCTTGCCGCCCGCGCGCAGCGCCCCGCAGCGCATGCCGTATGCAAACACATGCGGCAGCATGGAAAAGACGCCGTTCATCTCTTCACCCGCCAAAGGATCGTCTTTGGCGTACTGCACGGCGGAATATTCGCGCAGGAACGCGCACAGTTCGGGGATGTCCGCCTCGGTGCAGAGGGAAAAGGAATAGTCCGGGTTGTTCTTTTTGAATTTGTTGACGTGGTTGCGCTGTCCGCTGTACCTGCCGCCGGAATAGGTTTTGAAGTCTTCGGCGGCGTAGATATAGTCGCGCCAGCGGCGGATGTTGGAAATGTGCAGGTCCGCCCCATAGCGCAGCGCCAAAAGGGGCAGCTTTTCGCGCGGGATGGCGGTAAAGTGCAGGCGCACGTTGTTCGCGCGGCAGTACGCCTCGATCTTTTCTAAGGCGCGCTCTTCGGCGATCTCGTCGCCCGCGGCAGAGAGCGGGTAGTAGAAGTAGTAGTTGTTCACATAGCGGTCGCGCAGCAGCAGGCAGCCGTCTTCTTCGGCAAAGTGCGTGTTCATAAAGCGCTCCCACAGGTACAGATAGCCTGCGGTGTAGTTACTCAGGCGCGACTTTTGGGCGCGGAAATACGGCAGCAGGCGCAAGATGTCTTGCGGGGTCAGTTTTTGGAATGTCATACGATGTTTATAATAGTAAATGAAATAGTTTTTTAGCGGGTCAGCACAGTTGCACCCGTGCAGTCGAACGGGGCTCTTTCAAATGTAGAATGTAAAATGTAGAATGTAGAATTGAGGACTGTTTTATTTTCAGAGATCCTTCGACTCGCTTCGCTCGCTCAGGATAACAAGGGTGGGGCCGCGCGCCACGCCGCGCGGGGATGAGACAAACGCCCTGTCGCTCCAAATAAATACTTGAAAAAGCAAAAACCGCGCTTTTTGCTTTTTCACTTCACAGCGGGGAGCTGCACGCGGAAAGAGTGAATTTGCGCGGCGTTTTATAACTGGCGTGCCCCTGAATGCCGCGCAAAAAGAGAAAACCGGACGCAGAGCGTTGCGTAGCATACGCGAACGTCGGGTTGTCTTTCAAATCACGGAAAATCGCAGGCAGCAGCCTGCCGAGATTTTCGTGAACAAAATTCTCGCGCAAGCAAAACCACGCTTTTGCGCCGGCGCCCCCAATTTGCGCGGCAGCGCTCGCGCAGGAAAGGTGAAGGCGGTGCGCGTCTTACAATGGTGTGCCCCTAAAAGCGCACCGCCGAGGAAAACTCCGGCTGCTCCGCCAAAGGCGGACAGCGGGGTTGTCCTCAAATCACGGCGTTCCGCAGGCGTCAGCTCGCCGAGGAACGCGTGAACTTAATCTCTCAAAAAAGGAAAAATGACACTTTTTCCTTTTTTCCCTTATGAGCATACGGATGGAGGTGAATGCGCCGCGCGTTTTATAAATGGTGTGCCCTGCAATGCGCGGCGCAGAGGGGAGAAACCGCCGCCAGCACGGCGCGCAAAATGGCGCGACGAGCGCATCGGCAGGGTTCCCCCTTCCTCACGGAAAATTCTTTTGTCAGCTCAAAACAAATCGTGAGAACCTTTTTATTATTATACCACTTCCCCGCCCCCTTAGGCAAGCCCTTTGCGGCGGACTTTTCCCTTCTTTTCAAAGGCGAAAGGGCATGCAGCCGCAAGGGCGGGAGGGCGCGGCCAAACGCAAAGGGCGGAGGGCTGCGGCCATGCGGGGCGGAGAAAGAAGGCAAAGGGCGCACGCTCCTTCGGCAACTGTCGAAAAAAATCCGCGCACGGACAAGGAACGGCGGCAGCAGCCCCGCGCACGGGCAAGGGGCGGCAACAGCAGCCCCGCGGCACGAGCAAAGACAATGAGCAGCGGCCCCGCGCAGAGGCAAGGGCGGCGGAATTTTCGACGAGTGTCGAAAAATTTTTCGTTCTTATTACACTTTTTTATCAAAAGCCTTGACTATGGCGGTTTTCTGTGGTATGATGAAAAAAAAGGCGCCTTTTTGCACATACCTGTGCGGAAGCGTCTTTTTGAAGGGGAAACACAATGCAATATGCGATCTTAATTGCGCCCTGTGCGGCTGTGCTCGCGCTGGCATTCGCGCTGTTCTTCGCCCGTAAGGTGCTGAAAATGCCCGAAGCGGAGAATACGCGCGGCATTGCCGCGATCATCCGCCGGGGCGCAAATGCTTTTTTGAAGCGGCAGTACCTGGTCGTGGCCATCTTTTTCGGGTGCATGTTCGTGCTGCTGGGCATTCTGGCGCTGGTCGGGTTCGTGGGGCCGTTCATGCCCTTCGCCTTTGTGACGGGCGGCATCTTTTCCGGCCTTTCCGGCTTTTTGGGGATGAAGATCGCCACCGCCGCCAACGCGCGCACCGCCACCGCCTGCCAGAGCAGCCTCAATAAAGGCCTGCGCGCCGCCTTTTCGGCGGGCAGCGTGATGGGCCTGGTGGTCGTGGGCCTGGGGCTTTGCGACCTTTCCATCTGGTATTTTGTGCTGAAGGGCTTTTATTCCGTCAGCGAGACGGCGCTCACCGAGGCGCAGTTCATCGCCACCAACATGATCACCTTCGGCATGGGCGCCTCTTCGATGGCGCTGTTCGCCCGCGTGGGCGGCGGCATCTTCACCAAAGCTGCCGACGTAGGCGCGGACCTCGTGGGCAAGGTGGAAGAGAACATCCCCGAAGACGACCCGCGCAACCCCGCCGTCATCGCCGACAATGTGGGCGACAACGTGGGCGACGTGGCGGGCATGGGCGCGGACCTGTATGAATCGTACGTCGGCTCTATCCTCTCGGCGATGGCCCTCGGCGTGGCGGCAGGGCTGGACTTCCGCGGGGCGCTTTTGCCCCTCGGCATCGCCGCCATCGGCGTGCTGTTCTCCATCATCGGCACCTTCTTCGTGCGGACGAAGGAGAACGTATCGCAAAAGGGCCTGCTGCGGGCGCTGCGGGCGGGCACATGGTTCGCCGCCGGCGGCACCGCCGTCGCCTCCGCCCTGTTCATCTGGCTGGTCATGCCGCAGGGAACGAGCGCGGCAGACATCTTCCGCCTCATCGCCCCCGTGCTCATCGGGCTGGCTGCGGGCGTGCTCATCGGCTTTTTTACCGAATTTTTCACCAGCGCCAGCTATTCCCCCACCAAAAAACTGGCGGAGGCTTCCGAAAGCGGCGCGGGGCCGGTCATCATCAACGGCACGGCGCTGGGCATGCTGTCTACACTGGTGCCCGTGCTCATCATCGCGGCGGCAGTGCTGGGCGCCTATTTCGCCTGCGGCGGCATGAACAATAGCGAGATGGGCATGTTCGGCATCGGCATTTCCGCCGTGGGGATGCTCTCTACCCTGGGCATCACCCTCTCTACCGACGCCTACGGGCCGGTCGCCGACAACGCCGGCGGCATCGCCCAGATGAGCGGCATGAACGAAGAGGTGCGCACCCGCACAGACGCGCTCGATTCGCTCGGCAATACCACCGCGGCGACGGGCAAGGGCTTTGCCATCGGCTCTGCCATGCTGACGGCGCTGGCGCTGCTCTCTTCCTTTATCGCGCAGGTGAAGCTTTTGGAGCCGAATTTTCAGTTCGACCTCGCCGTCGATAACCCCGTGGTGCTCGTGGGCGTGTTCGTGGGGGCGATGCTGCCCTTCCTGTTTTCCGCCCTCACCATGTCTGCCGTGGGCAAGAGCGCGCAGCACGTGGTGCTGGAAGTGCGGCGGCAGTTTGCCAAAGACCCCGGCATCTTGGCGGGAACGAGCGAGCCCGACTACGCGCGCTGCGTGACCATCTGCACCAAATCGGCGCAGAAACAGATGATCTTGCCGGCGGTGATCGCCGTGCTCTCGCCCATTTTGGCGGGCACGTTTTTGGGTGTGAACGGCGTCACGGGCCTGCTGCTCGGCTCTACCGTGACGGGATTTTTGCTGGCGGTGTTCATGAGCAACAGCGGCGTCGCCTGGGACAACGCCAAAAAATATGTGGAAGACGGCAACTTCGGCGGCAAGGGAAGCCCCGCGCACAAGGCCGCCGTCATCGGCGACACGGTGGGAGACCCGTTCAAAGACACCTCCGGCCCTTCCATCAACATCCTCATCAAGCTGATCTCGGTGGTCGCCATCGTCTTCGCGCAGGTGATTTTGGCGATAGGAATATTATAAGAGTTCTCACAATTTATTTTGGACCGACAAAACAAATCGTCGAGATCTTAAAAAACCAACCAAAACGCGCTATCGGAAGATAGCGCGTTTTCTGTTCGGAATTTTCCTCAGCGGCGCGCCCTTCGCGGCACGCCTTTTAATGTGCGCCGCTTGCGCCTTTCCTGCAAGAGCGCTGCCGCGCAAATCGGGGCACCGGCGCTTGCAATGCTTTTATATGAAACGGTTATTCGGCTGTACCGCCCTATTCCACCACCTGCAAGTCGGTGGCGGCGACGGTGTAATTGCGGCCCTCTATGCGCTCGCCGCCTCGCTCCAGCACCAGCGACAGCGAGCTGCCCGCCCGCACTTGCAGCAGGATATCGGCAATCTCGTAGCCGCGGCGCAGGGTATATTCCTCTCCGTCTACGACGACGGCGCGGATGATATCCCCCTCCTGCGCGCCCGCCGCCGCGGCGATGGAGCCCGCCTGCACTTCCAAAACGGTGACGTCGGCATAGACGTGCCCGTGGCCCGCAGACTCGTCGAACGAGAAGACGGCGTTGTTTTCTTCCACCGTCACGCCCAGCCTGACGTTATACACGCTGACGGCGCCGCCGCTGCCTTCCGAAAAATGATCGATGATGTTTTCCGCCGCGTTTTGGGCGGTGGCGAGGGGAACGGCGAAGTTGATATTGTCCATATTGGTGCGGCCCGAATTGCAGACGCCGATGGCCTTGCCTTCGGCATTGAAGAGGATGCCGCCCGAATTGCCGCCGTAGATGGGCGTATCCATACGCAGCAGACTGTAGGTGCGGGTGACGCCGCCGATCTCTAAATCGACGTCTTCGCGCTCGACGGAGAGGATGCCGCGGGTGGCGGTCATCTCTTTGCCGTTTTCGTTGCCGATGGTGAACGCCGTTTCGCCGATGTGGTACTCGTCTGCCCACTCGATCGCCCGCGCCTGCGGGTTGACGGCGAGGATGTCTGCCGTTTTTGCGCGCAGCACGGCGACGTCGAGCGAGACCGCGCCGCCCAGATACTCGCAGCCGATGGCGTATTTGCCGTAGTCGTAGGTGGGGTAGCCCAGCTCGTCTTTGACCTCGGTATTCTTTTGGGGGACAGATTCGCTGCCGTAGATATACGCCGTCAGCTTGCGGCCGATGCCGGGGGCGGGGGCGTCGTTGTCTTCATTGGCGGTCTCGCACAGGGCAACGTGGTAGTTGGTGAGGATATAGGTGTATTCCTCTTCCATGCGGTAGATGCTGCCCGAACCGATGCTGATGGTGACGTCTTTGCCGCCTTCCACCTCTTCGTCCGTCTCGCGCGCCTCGCTGTATACGCGCAGGCAGGAGAGCGCCGCGCGGTTGATGACGGTATCCGTCAAGCCTTCATCGGCGGAGATGAACATGCGCAAAAACTCTTCGTACGAGAGTTCGCCGTAGAGCTCTTGATAGTACTCGTACAGCTCTTTTACACCCACGGGGTCTGCGGGCTGCTCCGCTTCGATGGTGGTGATGCTGCCGTCGGAATATTCGACGATGACCTCGCCGTCACTTCCGGGGCGCACCGACACCACATACGGCCCCTGCGGCGCACAGCCCGCAAAGGCGAGCACCAGCGCCAGCAGGCAGACGAGCAGCCCCGCCGCCATCCTCTTGACCCATTTATTCGTTTTTTTCTGTTGCATGACAAATATTCCTCTTTTTATGTTGGTTCTGTCGATCGGCTTTGGACGGGATCGGTTTTTTCCTGTCATCCCGAAGAGCAAAGCGACGAAGGATCTCTGAAAACAAATACCCGAAAAAGTAAAAGTCGCTCTTTTTGCTTTTTCACAGTACAAATATACGGATGGAGGAGAGGCGGCGCCCCCTTTGGCCGCGAAATTTTGTTTCATCAGCTTGAAACAAAATTTGTGAATCAGCTCTATTATTATACCCCAAACGCGCAAAAAAGCAAAACGTTTAACGGCAGTTCTATGGATAAAAACGCCGCCCGCAAAAGGGGCGCCGCACGCCTTCTTCTTCGCGAAGCCTTCCGCGCGCAGCCGTTTTGCGCACGCCGCCGGCGCTCGCGGCAAACAAAAACGGGAGACGATCCGTCTCCCGCAAATATGGCGATCGGTCAGTCGATGGCGGAACAGTCGCCCGCTTCGGCGAGCACGGTGGACGATTCGCACATCTTGCCGTCTCGCAGATAGGTGAAAGAGCAGCTTTCGCCCGGCTGCAGGCGGTAGAGCGCGTCGTCGAGGTCGTACTGGCGGTCGATGGAATACGTTTTTCCGTCGATGGTGACGGACTGCAGCACGTCGCCGGACTGCAGGCCCATTTCGTCTGCGAGCGAGCCGCCCGTGACGCCCTGCACGGTGATCGTCTCGCGGATGCTGCCGTAGCCGGTGGAGGCGTCGTACTCGTAGCGGGAATTATCGTACTGCACGGTGACGCCCAGCGTCACCTTATACACGCCCTCGGTAGAGTCGTCGCCGTCGGTGGCGTAATAGTAGATGTTTTCCGTCACGCCCGCCACCGTTTCCACGGGGATGGCAAAGTTGATGTTCTGCGCCTCGCGCGAGCCGGAGTTGAGGATGCCGATCAGCTTGCCTTCGGCATCGAACACGCCGCCGCCCGAATTGCCGCCGTACGCGGCCGCATCCACGCGCATCAGCTGGTAGGTGCGGGTGACGCCGTCTACATCGCTGAGTTTGACCTTTTCACGATCGACGGAGACGATGCCTTCCGTGACGGAAGTGCCCAGATCTTCGGCATTGCCGATGACGATGGCCGTTTCGCCCACGCGGTAGTCTTCGGCAAACTGCACGGCGACGGCGCCCGCGTTGATGCGGCGCAGCTCTTCCGTCTTTACCCGCAGCAGCACCAGGTCCGCCGTGGCGGAGCCGCCCACATATTCGCATGCGAGGGCGTTGCTGCCATAGCTATAGATGGGGTAGCCCTGCGAATCGTAACGGTTGGTGGCGGTGGGAGTGCCCTCGCTGCCGTACAGATAGCAGTGCAGGGCGCGGGCGATATTGCTGTCGCCGTTGTCGGCGTTGGCGTCGGCATTGTACACGACGTGGTAGTTGGTGATGATATAGGTGTAGTCGTCGTCGATGCGGTAGATGACGCCCGAACCCGTAGATACGCTGATGCCGCGGTTGACCTGCCCGAACCAGCCCTGTTCGGACACGGTGAATTCGGAATAGACGACGACGGACGAGCGCAGCAGGCCGTTGATAATGGAGGCGTTGTCTGCCCCGACGTCTACGGTGAGGTATTTCTGCAAAAATTCTTCGTACGAGATGTCGCCGTATTCCTCTTTGTAGCGCTCGTACAGCTCGTCGATGGTGATCTCGGAGCCGCCGCCGGCAAGGGTAGACATGGTACCGTCGGAATAGTACACGATATAGCCGTTATCGGTGGCATAGACGCCGGTCACCACGGGCGTGGTGCTGCCGCAGCCGGCAAACGCCAGCGCTGCCGCCAGCACGACCGCCATGACCGCCGCCAAAAGGATATTTTTACGCTTCATATTACATGCCTCCTGCGGAACGTTTTTCTCCGCGCATGCGCCCATAGGCGCACAAAAGCTCGAGCGGGGCGCTGCCGGCGGAATTTATTTTCCGCTCCGCATATGCGCCCATAGGCGCACAAAAGCCCCTTCGTTTCGGCTTTTCTTCATTATAACCCATTTATTTGAAAAAGTATTCTGTTTTTTCTGAAATTGATGTGAAAATATGGGCCGCTTGCCGCCTCGGCTGTCCGCACGCCGCGCGCCGCATTCGCGACGCGCCCACACAATGCCGGCACGCCTCGCGCCGCATTCGCGACGCGCCCCGAACTGCCCGCCCCCGCGCGGCGCGGCGGCGCAAATGTAAAATTTAGAATGTAAAATGGTAAGTTGAGGGTACATGGAAAAATGTTTTTTCTTTCATCCATAATTCTACATTCTACATTTTACACTTTACATTCCTCTCTGTCATCCCGCGCCGCATTCGCGACGCGCCCCGCCTTTCCGCCCCTTCCTTCCCTGTCAAACATTTTACTTTTGCCTGCGGGCGGAGTATAATAGAGGCAAGTTCAAAAGAATAAAAGTAAGTTCAAAAGACAGGAGGACCCATGCGCATCTGCGGACTGCAAAAGACGACGCTTTTAGATTACCCCGGCAAAGTTGCCTGCACCGTGTTTTTGGGCGGGTGCAACTTCCGCTGCCCCTTTTGCCAGAACAGCGAAATTTTATCCGCCGCTTCCCCCGCCGCATATACAGAAGAAGAACTGTTCGCCTTTTTGCAGAAGCGGCGCGGCATTTTGGAGGGGGTGTGCGTTTCGGGCGGAGAGCCGCTGCTGCACGAAGAGGCGGAAGGATTGCTGAAAAAGATCAAGGCGCTCGGCTACTGCGTGAAGGTGGACACCAACGGCTCCTTCCCAGCGCGGCTGAAAAAGCTGTGCGCCGCGGGGCTTGTGGACTTTGTGGCCATGGACATCAAAAATTCGCCCGCAAAGTACGCCCAAACGTGCGGCGCAGCAGTAGAGCTTGCCGCCGTGCGCGAGAGCGCCGCCTTTTTATTGGCGGGAGGCGTGGACTACGAATTCCGCACCACCGTGGCGGACGAGCTGCACACGGAAGAGGACATGGAAGAGATCGGCGCCTGGCTGGCGGGGGCAAAGCGGTTTTATTTGCAGAACTTCCGCGACGCCGAAACGGTGCTTTGCCCCGGCCTGCACCCCTGTTCGGAAAAAAAATTACAGGCCTTCCGCGCCGTTTTGCGGCGTACCATCCCGGAAGCGAAGAT
>DXEW01000002.1 GCA_019114755.1 Candidatus Borkfalkia faecavium | reverse complement strand
CATCGTCGTCATCGTCGTCATCGTCGTCATCGTCATCATCGTCGTCGTCATCATCGTCATCGTCATCGACGTCGTAGCGGCCGCCGTCGTAGTGCGAGCCGTCTTCAAACACATAGTGGTACTGCCCGCGGCGGATATACACGGTAAAGCGCACCTCTTCGCCGCCGATGTCGCCGCGCACGCGCAGCACCCGCTCGCCGTCTTCCGTCTCGTCGTTGAACAGCAGCTGTTCCCGCTCGCCGCCGCGTTCCACCGTCATCAAAAGCTCGGTCTCGCCCTCTTCCTGCTCGTATTCCACGGTGGTGCGCTCTGTGAGCCTGCCGTCTTCGTACACGGCGTACACGTATTCCGTCGCTTCTTCGCTCTCGTTCCCGTCCTGCTCGCTCTCTTTCTGCTGCGAGGCGCGGATGAAGGAATTTTCGCCCGTATAGGCGGTGAACTCCATCGCCGCCTCTTCCTCGCTCTCGCCTTCCTCCTGCTCGCTCTCCGTCTCGTACCGCCCCTCCACGGGGTAGGCGACGCCCTCCACGATCAGCTCGCCGACGATGGAATATTCCTCTTCCCTCTCATCGCCGTCCGTTTCGCCGCCGAGGAAGATCTTGTCGTAATACAGCGTATAGGAAACGGAGTCGCCCAAAAGGTCGGTATACGATACCTGCATGCCAAAGGCGTAGCCGCCGCTTCCCGCCACGGCAGTCTCTTCGATGGCGCCCCTGCCGAGCAGGTTTTCCACCAGCGCCATATAGCGGCCGATGGTCTGCATCTGTTCGTCGCTCGGCCGGCGTTCGTATGCCTGCGCGTTCCCTGCATCGGCTTGCGCGGGGAGGAAGGTGTCGGCGGCAAGCGTCCGCGCGTTGCCGGCCGCGCTTTCCGCATTCGCTTTTTTTGCCTGCGCGCTCGCGCTCTGGCTTTGGCTGCCCGCGCTGCCGTGCGCGCTTGCCTGTGCGCCGCCGCCCGCGTCGGAAGCTAAAAGCGAACCGACGGAAGCCGCCCCGTAGGCGTAAAAGGAGTCTGCGTCGGTGATGGCGGTGAATTTATTGTCTAAAAGCCCGGGCGCGGGGCTCTTGTGCAGCAGCACGGGCAGCAGGATGGCGAGGGCGATGACGACGGCCATCGCCGCCGCCAGCAGCGAAAGCCGCGCCCTCTTGCGCCGCTGCGCCTCGCCCGCCGTGCCGCCGTGCGCCAGGGCGTATTCCGCTTCCCGCTCCGCCTCGGCAAAGCCCAGCTCGCGGCGGATATTTTCTTTGACCTCGCTGCGGGGCAGAACGTCTTTTGCCTGCGCTTGCAGCATCTTTTTGATGTCTTTCATGCTCTGCCCTCCTTTTCCAAGTATTTGCGCAGCTTTTTCAGCGCCTCGTTGTTCTTCCATGTCACCGTGCCGATGGGCATTTGCAGCATCGCCGCCACTTCCCGCCGCTTATAGCCCGCCACCTGGCACAGCATCAATATCTCGTACTCTTCCTCCGTCAGGATCTTCGCCGCCGCATCGAAGATGAAGGGCAGCTCCGTCTCCTGCGTGCCGTACTTATAGGCGTCGGCGTCGAAGTCGGTGGGCGTCTCGCGGCGGTATTTTTTCAGGTGATTGAGCGCTAAAGACCTTCCCACCGCGCACAGCCAGCCGATAAAGTTGGTGCCCGCCGTGTATTGGTGCAAATTTTTCAGCGCCCGCACGAACGTCTCCTGCAGGATGTCTTCGGCGTACATCTTATCGCGCACGATATATAAGATGGTAAAATAGGCCGCGCGGCTGCAGCGCTCGTATATGTAGTCGAACGCCTTGGCATCTCCTCCGCGCAGCGCGGCGATGTGCCGCTCCAGCTTTTCGTCTTTCATATCTCTTCCATAAATAGTAACAGCAAAAGGGCTGTGTTTTGTTGGGGGATGGACAAAAAAATTTTCTTTCCTATAAAATAATAACAGGGAAGGGGCCGCCCCGTCAAGGCATATGGGCGGCGAAAAAATTTTTTTCGGAATTTTTATTTTCCGCCAACAAAACCGCGCCCGTCCGCTGTTGTATAGGTGAGGCAGGGAAATTCCGGACACTCCCGCCGCACAAAAATTGATTGACAGGAGAACGGAACTATGAAAAAGGCATTGACGGTATTGGGGCTGGCGGGCGCATTGGCGCTCTCGTTGGGGCTGGCGGCGTGCGGCAATAACGGCACGGGCGATAAGTTTGAAGATCTGACCACGGCGGAATCGGTGTACGGGTTCAGCGCGGCTTCGGCGGGCATGCTCATTTCCGCCATGGAAGGCGGAGAGGCGCAGAGCTTTGCCGCCTCGTACAGGGGCGGCTACGAAGGCGGCTTCGGCGAAGGGAATTTTGGTGAAGGTAATTTCGGCAGCGGTGAAGGCGCGGGCGGCGCGCAGCAGGGCGCGGGCACGGAGCAGGGCGCGGGGCAGGCGGATTTTTCCGAACTGGACGGCTACATGGCGCTCATCGAAAGCCTGCTCAGCGACGGCGGCTTCGGCGTGCGCGAGGGCGCTTCCGAGCGCGAGGGGTATGAATATACCATGGTCGTCACCTGGCGCGATCTTGCGGGCGAAAAGCTGGAATACACCATGCACTACAACCGCCTGTTCACCAGGACCGACCGCGACGACCGGGACGACCGGGACGATTGGGACGAGATCTGGGAAGACGAGTATGAAGAGGAATACGCCCTCGAAGGGGTGCTGGTGGTAGACGGGCAAGACTACCCCGTGCGCGGGACGCGCAGCGTGGAAGAAGAGGGAAACGAATCGGAGAGCGAGACCGAGCTTCGCGTCGACCTCGGCGGGCGCACCATGCTGGTAGAGCAGGAGAGCGAGAGCGAAGGCCGCGAACAGGAACAGGAATACGTCTATTCCGTGTACGAGGGCAGGCGGCTCGTCGAGCGCAGCGCCTTCTCGTACGAGCAGGAAGAGGGCGAAACGGAGATCAAGATGCTCACCGTCAAAGACGGCGTCACGCAGGCGTTCTACTTCGAGCGCGAGCGCGTGCGCGGGCAGGAGCGGGTGCTGCTGCGCGTGGGCAGCGGACGGGATGCGAAGACGTACATCGTTCAGGCGCACACGGGCGCGGACGGGCAGACTTCGTATACCTATGAATCTCTCGAACGGTATAGATAAACGCCCGAGCGCACGGCGGCAGGGCGGGCGCGGAACGATCCGCGCCCGCCCTTCCAAATACGGCGGAAGTAAAGCGGAAATACGGCGAAGCGAAAATAAAAGTGAAGATAGAAAAGGCGGTAAAAAAGGCGGAAAAAAAAGGCGGCGCCCTCTCGGCAGAGAGGGCGCCGCCTTTGTATGCGGGCGCCGTTCAGAACAGATAGTAGTGCGCGCCCGTCGCGCACAGGTAGATGAAGTTTCCGCAAAAATCTATCAGCAGCAGCGCCGCCAATGTAAAGGCAACGGCCTTTGCCGCCCGCTGCGGGATGCGCGCCAACAGTTTTTCCAAGGGCGTCCACAAAAGCGCCATCGCCGCCGTGATCAGCAGCCCCCACAGGGCGGACATCGGCAGGCAGACGTATCCTAAGATGTTGAAGGGGCGGTCGGTGTAATCCCACAGGCGGATGCCGAACAGCTTGTCGAAAAACAGACCCGTCAAAAATTCCGCCGCTGTGGGGATGAGCGCCGCCGCTACAAAGTACAGCAGGTACAGCCCCGCGTACGCCGCCGCCCTGGCGGGCAGGGGCAGCCCTTTTGCCTTCGCGAACAGCGGCTGCAAGACGCTGCCCTGCGGCGTGCCGACGGCGAAGTAGACGGCTAAGATGCTCGCCCCGTAAATGGGGCAGAAGGGCATGGATAAAAATCCTCTGTCGGAAAGGTGCCCGAAGCGGAGGAGCACGTACGCCGTCTCCATGCACCAGCCGATACAGGAGATCAGCATGAACATCAAAAACAGGCGGGCAAGGTCGCTGCCGATGCCGTCCGTTTGCGATTTGCGGTCGATTTTTGTTTCTTTTGTATCCATGGGGAACATTTCCTCTCGTTTGTTCTCTTTGGGCGCGGCGCTTTTGCATTTGCTTGACAAAGCCCCGCAGCCATAGTATACTGAAATCGTGAAACAATTAAACCAAATCGGTACATTTGTTTCAAAAACTATGCCCAGTATACGCGGCGGCGGCAGATTTGTCAACCGAAAATACGGCTTGCGGCGGGCGCGGCGGCGTATGCGGAACAGCGAAGGGCGGTTTGTACCGCAGAAAAGAGAGGAATAATGCAGATGAAAAAGGAAGAGAGCACAAAATTTTTGAAGCTTCGCCTCGCCGAGGCGCTCATCCAAATGATGCACGAGCAGAGCTACGAGTCCATCAACATCAGCGCCGTGTGCGAGCGCGCGGGCGTGGGCAGGACCACTTACTACCGCCACTTCGATACCAAGGGCGGCAAAGAGGAGCTGCTGGTGTTCAAACTGGTTTCCGAGTGGAAGTCGTATGAAGAAAAGCACCGAGAGGAGAAGGAAAAAGACTGGACAAAGCTCTTTTTGGGCTTCGTGTACGAAAACAGGGAACTGCTGCGGCTGATGTACCGCAGCGGGCTGGTCACCGCCATCATGCGGGCGTTCGACGAGCTTTCCGACTGGAAAGAGGAAAAGAACTCCGCTTACCTGCGCGCCTTTTTCGTGTACGGGTTTTTCGGCGTGGTCTACCAGTGGATCAGATACGACTTCGACGAAACGCCCGAACAGATCGTGCGCCACACGGCGGAGGCGGTGCTGCATGCCGCGCAGGAACGGGCAGGGCAGCAGGCAGGCGCGGAGAATGGCGGCTGAGCGCGGGCGCGGAGAAAGGCGCGGAGAACGGCGGCTGAGCGCGGGTGAGAGGACGGCGCGGAGAGCGTCGGCTGAGCGCGGGCAAAAATGTGGGGGGAGGCGCGGGCGCGGGCAAAGGAGCCTGCAAACGCGCAAAATTTGTTCCAAAATTTATATAAAAATAATAAAAAATTTTTCATCAAACGCTTGACAAGCAAAAAAAGCGGTGGTATAATATTGGCAGAAATTGAAAGAGAGTGCCAGCGCTTATAATAAATGAGTGCTAACACATCTCCAAAGGAGATGATCTTTATGAAACATGATATGACAAGGCGCAGCGATTACGATTTCTTTGACGAAGCGATGAACAGCTTCTTCCCCGCTTTTTACGGCGGCAGGCAGGCGCAGAAGTATATGCGCACCGACATCAAGGAGACGGACGACGCTTACCTGATGGAGGTCGAGATCCCGGGCGCGGATAAAAAGGACATCCGCCTCGATCTGAATGACGGCTATCTGAACATTTCCGTTTCCAAAAACGAAAAGGAAGAGGGCGGCAAAAAGGATAACTACATCCGCCGCGAGCGCAGCTACTCGTGCAGCCGCAGCTATTACGTCGGCGACGTCGCCAAAGAGGACGTCAAGGCCAAATACGACAACGGCATCCTGCACGTCACCATCCCCAAGGAAGCCGCCAAAAAGGAAGAAGAGAGCCATATCGAGATCGAATGATCGCTTGGGCACTAAGTTAAAACAGGCAGGGGGCCTGCGGAATTTTCCGCAGGCCCCTTTTGCGCGCCTCCGCGCCGCGGGGGCGTTTTTTGCCAAATTCCGCGCCGGTCTTTTCCTGATCTCGCGCCTGTTTTTGCCGCCCGTTTGCGGTCTTTTCTAAATTCCGTGCCTGTTTTTGCCAAAAATTCGCCGATTTTTGCCAAATTCCCGCCCTTTTTTGCCGCGCGTATTGACAAGCCCGCCCTTCCTTTTATATAATAGAAAATGAATCGGTATGTGCATTTTTGCGCGGGGAGGGAAATATGATCCGCATCGCAGTGGTCGAAGACGACGACGCCTACGCCCAAACGCTGGCGGGCTATATCCGCCGCTATGTGGCGGAAAGCAAAGAGGCGCTCGCCTGCGAGCGCTTTGCCGACGGCATGACCTTTTTGGAAGAGCAGCGCGGCGGCTTCGACATCGTGCTGTTAGATATCGCCATGCCGCACATGAACGGGCTGGAGGCGGCAAAGCGCCTGCGCGCGCAGGACGAAAACGTGTGCATCATCTTCATCACCACTTTGGCTAAGTACGCCATCCGCGGCTACGAGGTCAACGCGCTCGACTTTCTGGTCAAGCCCGTGGAGTACGAGCTGTTCCGCATCAAGCTGCAAAAGGCGCTCGCCCACTGCCGCCGCAGCAGGGCGGAAACGTTCGGCATCGTCACCGCCGGCGAGCTGCGCCGCGTCCGCTTTGCCGATATTTCTTTTGTGGAGAGCGACAAGCACTACCTCATCTTCCATGTGGGGAAGGACGAGCTGCGCGCCCGCGGCTCCATGCGCGATATCCGCGAACAGTTCCTGCGCAACGGCTTTGCCGCCATCCGCAATTCCACCCTCGTCAACCTCGCTCATGTGGATGGGTTCACGGGGAGCGAGGTGACGGTAGGGGGAGCGGTGCTGCCCATCGCCCGCTCTTCCAAGGCGGAATTTTTGCAGGCGCTCGCCGCTTGGGTGGGGAAGGAGTAGCCATGGACTGGAGTGCCGTATTTTCCGTCACCGTGCTGCACGGCTACATCCCGCAGATCCTCTTGGCAGAGGCGCTGTACATCCTGCGCCTTCCACGCCGCAGCCGCTTCCGGCTGCGCCTTTGTATCGGCCTTCCCGTATGCGCCTTTCTGGCGGTCGTCATCCCCAACATCGTGGCGCAGTTCACGGCGGGGCTGTTTTCCATCCTCATCTTTTTATTGACCTTCGCGCTGTGCTGTTTTTTGTTTGAAAGCAGGTGGACGCACGTCCTCTTCTGCTGCGTCAGCGCCCAGTTCACGCAGAACCTTTCCTATAATATCGAAAGCCTTGCAGAAATGCCGCTCGGCGAGATCTCTCTGTGGCAGACGGGCGCCATCTCGGTGGCGTGCATGGCTCTCGTATATCTTGCCTGCTACATGCTGTTCGCGCGGCGCATCAAGGTCATCCGCATGGACGCCCGCTGGGTGCTGCCCATGGCGGTGGCGACGGGGCTGTTTGTGTATGTGATGCAGTTTTTGCTGCAAGTATACGGGTTAGACGGCATGTGGGTCGCCCGCCTGCCGCTGGTGGCGTGCTGCATCTTCGGCCTGTGCATGCTGTACGGGTTTTTGGCGTATAAAGACGAACAGGCGGAAAACGACCGCCTCGAATACTTTCTGCGGCAGGAAAGCCGCCAGTACGAGATCACCCGCCACAGCATCGACCTCATCAACATGAAGGCGCACGACCTGAAGCACCACCTCGCCCAGATGCGCGCGGGCGGCGGCTACGGGCAGGAGGCGTTTGCCGAGATCTCCGCCGCCGTCGAAGAATACGAGCGCACCGTCAGCTGCGGCAATCCCACGCTGGACGTCATCCTCACCGAAAAGCAGTACCAGTGCGAAAAGCACGGCATCCACTTTTCCATGATGGTGCAGGGGGAAGAGCTCGCCTTCGTGCACGCGACCGACCTGGTCGCCATCTTTGGCAACGCCTTAGATAACGCCATCGAGTGCGAGCTTGCTATTTCCGAGCGGGCGAAGCGGTGCGTGGCGCTGCGGGCGGCGCGGCGGGGCGCCATGATCGCCGTGCGTGTGGAAAATTACTGCCCTTACCCCGTTCCCTTAAAAGACGGGCTGCCCTTCACCACCAAGGGCGATACCGACTTTCACGGCTTCGGCACCAAAAGCATCCGCTACGCGGCGCAGAAATACGGCGGCACCATGCAGATCGGGCAGGAGAACGAGATGTTTTTATTGAACGTGCTGCTGCCCTGCCCGCCCGCCAAACCAAAGGAACAATGATCTCTACGCGCCGTGCCCGAAACTGCTCGGCGTTTGTTTTTGCCAAAAGCGCGCGCGTTTTTGCCATTTCCCCCACAAGCACAAAAAAACACGCTATAATGCAGCCATCGGAACACCCCAAAACCGATAAATACGCAATGGAGGCTTAAACGATGGGGAACTTATTTCAAAAAAAGGTCTGGCGCATACTCTCTGCGGTCTGTGCCTGCCTGTTGGCGATCGTCCTCGGCTTTTTGCCGTGGGCAACGGCGTATCGTTCGTTGGTCTGCTCGGCGATCGGGGGCACAACCTCGAAGGTCGTAGAGGCGGAAACGGGCGAAGAACAGGATACCGAGTACTTCAAAGATAACGGTATGTCTTTGGACGACTGGATCGAGAAGGAGGCGGAGCTGACGCGCGAAGTGCAGGCGTCCGGCTCGGTGCTGCTCAAAAACGACGGCATCCTGCCCCTGCAAAAGGGGGCAAAGGTCAGCGCCTTCGGCTACGGCACCGTTAAAACGGTCAGCACCGGCCTGGTGCGCTTCGGCACGCCCGGGCAGTATATCGACTTCAAGACGGGCATGGAAGAAGACGGAAAATTGCAGCTGAACCCGTCGCTGTACGAGTTTTACAGCGACAACGCGTCGGCAGACCCCGCCTTCAACACCCTCAACGAGATCGACGTCGGCCTGATGACGGACGCGGCGCGCGCCGATTACGACGAATACGCCGATGCCGCCATCGTCGTGCTCAGCCGCGCGGGCGGCGAAGCGGGCGACATCGCCACGGGCGACTTTACGGGCGGCACCAAATACCTCGCTTTGCAGGAGTCTGAAAAGAAGATGCTCGAAGAGGTCACGGCGCACTTTGACGACGTCATCGTGCTCATCAACTCTTCGTATGCGATGGAATTGGGCTGGCTGGAAGAGTACGACATCGACGCCTGCCTGATGATCGGCGCCATCGGCTACCGCGGCTTTAACGCCGTTTCGGATATTCTGACGGGCGCTACCAACCCTTCGGGCAGGCTGGCGGATACCTGGGCGGCAGATTCCTTCTCCGCTCCCGCCATGCAGAACTTCGGCGACTATACCTTTGCCAATGCCGAGGCCATCAACGAGCAGATCGGCACGGGCAACAAAGCCACCAAGTATGTGGTCGAGACGGAAGGTATCTACGTCGGCTACAAGTATTATGAGACCAGGTACGAAGACGCCGTCCTCGGGCAGGGCAACGCCTCGTCCGCGGCAGGTACCTTTGCGAGCGCCTCGTCTTGGGATTACGACGAAGAAGTGTGCTTCCCCTTCGGCTACGGCCTCTCGTACACGCAGTTCACGCAGGAGCTGGAAGGGGTGCGCGAGACGGAAGATACCTTTGAAGTCACCGTCAAGGTGACAAACAGCGGCAGCATCCCCGGCCGTTCGGTGGTGCAGGTGTACGCGCAGACGCCGTATACCGATTTCGATAAAGAAAACGGCATCGAAGTGGCGTCGGTAGAGCTTGTCGGCTTTGACAAGACGGAAGAGCTGGCAGCGAACGCTTCCGAAGAAGTGGTCATCTCCGTCGATAAAGAAGACCTCACCCATTACGATTCTTTCGTCAACAAGACGTTCATCATGGAAGCGGGCGACTATTACCTCGCCGTCGGCGATAACGCGCACGACGCCGTCAATAATATCCTCGCCGCCAAGGGCAAAGAAGTCGGCGGTGACGCGGAACAGGTGTATAGCTATACGCTGGCGCAGACGGATACCCAAACGTATGCCGTGACCGACGGCAACGTGATGATCACCAACCAATTTGACGACGTAGACCTCAATTACTATATCGACGGCGCGGTCACCTATCTTTCCCGCAGCGACTGGAACGCCACCTGGCCGGAAGAGATGAACGATCTGAGCGCCAACGCCGCCATGATCGAGGCGCTGGACGCCGAGGGCAACTATGAGGCGGGCAGCGCGGATATGAGCGAATACGTCATCGGCGCGGATACGGACTATACCGTCGCCATGATGATCGGCGCCGGCTTCGACGACCCGCACTGGAACGATATTATCAACCAGATGAGCATCGAAGATCTCGTCAATCTCTGTGCCCGTTCCGGCCTCAACATGATCGAATCTATTTCCTATCCCGCTACGTTCATGAAGGACGGTTCGCACCGCGTCACCGACCGCTCGTATGTCGAGCGCCCCGGCACTTATGCGCACATCATGCCCAGCGTGGTCATCATGGCGCAGTCGTTCGATCGCGAGCTGCTGTATCAGATCGGCCTCGCCTTCGGCGAAGACAACATCCGTACCGCCACAGTCGGGCACTATGCCCCCGGCGTCAACATCCACCGCACGCCGTATTCCGGCCGCAACTTTGAATATTATTCGGAAGACGCCTTCCTCAGCGGCGAAATGAGCGTGCCTGCCATCCAAGGCATGCAGGAAAAGGGCGCCATCACCTACCTGAAGCACTTCCTCGGCAACGAGCAGGAGACCAACCGCAACGGCGTCAGCACCTTTATGAGCCAGCAGGCGATGCGCGAGGTCTACCTCGAAGCGTTCAAGGCGGGCATTACCGAAGGCAAGACCAAGGGCATCATGGGCGGCTTCAACCGCATCGGCTGCACATGGACGGGCGCGCACTACGGCCTGATGACGGAAGTGCTGCGCGGCGAATTTGAATGGACGGGCATCGCCGATACCGACGCCGTGTTCGGGTACAGCCCGTATATGGGCTTCAAGTGCGGCCTGATGGCGGGCACCACCATGTGGGCAACTTCGGGTACCGGCGTGTACGACGCCGTCATCGAAGACGTGTTGCAAGACGCGCAGCTGGTCGGAAAACTGCGCGAAGCCAGCCACTACCTGCTGTACAACGTCGTCAACAGCCTCGCCTTTAACGGCATCTCGCAAGATTCGCGCGTGGTCCCCGTCACGCCGTATTGGGAAGTGATCTTGTACGTCATCATCGGCGTATTGAGCGTTGTTACCGTAGGTTCGGCGGCAATGGTCGTCGTCGGCACGGTGCGGGGCGGAAAGAAGAAGGAGGTCAACGGTTGAAATGAAAGAATTTTTCGCTAAAAAATCGGCAGGATTCTATGCAAGCGTGGTCGCTGTTGTTTTGGGCATCGTCGCCGTGTGTGCATTCGCACCCGCGCGTGAAAATCAGAACTCCGCCATCGTGGTACTCATGATCTTGGGCATCCTCTGCTCGGCGATCGTCGCCGTCAAGCATTTCCCGCTGACGGAGTATATCCCGCTCATCTTCAATGCCGCGGCGCTCGCCATGGTATTCAACGTGCTGCTGCATAACCTTGCAGATATCTTTGCCAAAAACAACGTCATCGGTTTGAGCACGGGGTTTATCCTCTCCATGGTGTTCTGCGCGCTGGCGGCGATCGCATCCATCGTCGCCGTGGCGGCAAAACACGAAAGATGAATTATATCGTTCGGCCAAGCCGCCGTCCGCTTGCGGGCGGCGGGGAAGGCGGCGAGGAGGGCGTTCTATGCAAACATCCGGTAGAATAAAAAAATCGGCGCTCGATATCTTCTCCATGGCGGTGACGTTCGGCATCTGCCTTGTCGCCGCGATCGATCTCGTCCGCTATGCCGTCCTCGGCAGCGGGGCGGCGTTTTTGACCATGCTCGTCGTCGAGGCGGCGTTCGTCTGCGTCGCCCTGGCGGCGTGGCGGGGCAGGTGCCACGCCCTGTTGGCGCTCGTCGCAGCGGCGGGGGTGGTGCTGTATTTTTACATGAACAACGCCGAGACCACGCAGTTCAACCTGACCCTGCTCATCCAGGCGGCACTCGCCGCCGTCGGCGCCGTGGGGGGAACGGTCTGGTGCATCGCAGGGCGCCTTTCGCCCCGCAGGGCGGCGGCCTTGCTTCTTATCCCCGTACTGGCGCTGGCAGTTATCTGCGGCGGCGTGTGGGGGGGCTGCACGGCGGCGGACGACAAAAAGACCCTCGCCGAGCCCTGCCTCTGGTCCGTTCCCGACAAATTCGACGCCGTCGATTGCCCCGAACAGGGCAGAGTGGAGGAGCTAAACTATACCACCAAGGCGTACGCCACCGACGGGCGCAGCGTCGAAAAGCGCGCCCTCGTCTACCTGCCGTACGGCTACAGCGAAGCGGAGGAGTACGACATCTTATATCTGCTGCACGGCACGGGCGACGACGAAGAGTACTGGCTGCGCACCTATTCCTATAACAAGACCATGCTCGATAACCTCATCTATTACGGCGAGGTGCAGCCGCTCATCGTGGTCACGCCCACCTGGTATGTGGAGGACGACTGCGAGGGCAATTTAGACCCGCTCACCTATTCCTTCAAACAGGAACTGCGCAGCGACCTCATGCCCGCCGCCGAGTCCGCCTATTCCACCTATGCCAAGACCTGCGACCCGGAAGGCTTTGCCGCCAGCCGCAGCCACCGCGCCTTTGCGGGGCTGTCGCGCGGGGCGGTCACAACGCTGCATTCGGTGTTCAACGGCTGCCTCGACCTGTTTTCGCGCTTCGGCACCTTCAGCGGCAGCCGCACGCCCGTCGAATATTTTGCAGAACATATCCAGTCGGAAGAATGTAAAGACCTCTCCATCGACTACTGGTATGTGTCGAGCGGCACCTTCGACTTCACCCTTGCCGGCCAGCTGCAGGACTACAAGGCGGTGCTCGCCGCCGAGCCGCGCCTGCAGGAGGGGGTGAACACCTCGCTCGACGTCTTCCCCATGCGCTACCATTCCATGGGCAGCTGGCATCTGGCGCTGTACAACTTTTTGCTCAAGGCGTTTTGAATGGTTTGAATGCCGCAAAGCCGCGAAGAAACGGCGCTTGCGCCATCGGCCGCAAAGATGCGGCGCTCCAAAATTTGTATCGTTGCAGCCGCGTTTCCGCATCGGAAGAGCGGCGGCAGGATAGGGCGCAAAAGCCGCGTTTCCGCATGGAAACGCGGCTTTTGCATGGCTTTTGCCGAGGCACGGGGCGGGGATACGGCTTTTTGAAGGCATAAACGCGGCTTTTGCGCGGTTTGCAGAGTACTGCGCCCGGCATAGTTCGCCGTTCCCCGTGTAGCGGCGCCGCGAGATCGTTTATGGCGCGGCAGTCTTTTTTAGGGCGTTGCCGTTGTTCCGGCGGCGCCCGCACCCTTCACGCGCCGACATCGTTCCGCTCCATGCCTTTTGCCCCGCCGTGGGGCGTGCATCCGTTTCTGCGCCCGCCTGTGCGGGCGTTTTTTTGTGTATCCCCTTGCCATGCGGCACAAAGTATGGTATAATCGAAGCAATATAGATATTTTGGAGGAAACGGCTATGGTTTGGGTCGTCATCGGCTGCGTTTTGGCGGCGCTTATTTTGGCGGCGGTCGTATCTTGCGCCGCGCTGCTGTGCAGGCGCCCGCGCTTTCCCGCGCGGATCGAGGGCAGCGGCTTCGTGCAGGCGCGCGGCGAGCATCTCTACGACGGCGCCGGCGATCTGCTGCAATTAAAGGGGGTCAACTTCGGCAACTGGTTCATTCAGGAGCCGTGGATGAGCCTCGCCTCGGTGGGGAGCTTCGATACGGGCAGATACACCCAGCGGCGGGGGCGCGCCGCCATGCTGCAAAACCCAAACTTAAGCGCGGCGCAGGCGGAAGAGCTGGAGCAGCTGTACCTTCGCAGCTATATCCGCGAAGAGGACTTCCGCCAAGTGGCGCGGCTGGGCATGAACGCGGTGCGCATCCCCTTTTCGTATATGAATTTGGAAGAGGACGGCGCCCTGCGGGAAGACGCCTTCGAGCGGCTGGACTGGGCGGTCGCCATGTGCAGAAAGTACGGCCTGTACGCGGTGTTGGACCTGCACGGGGCGCACGGCTCGCAGAACAGGGATCACCATTCGGGCGACGACGCGCGCTTCGACCTGTACGGCAATGCCGAAAACGAGGCCAAGACGGAGGCGCTGTGGCGTGCCATCGCCGCGCACTATCGGGGCGAGCGCACCGTGGCGGGGTACGACCTCCTCAACGAGCCGCGCCGCAAGCCGCACCGCTACGGCGGGCGGGTGAACTTCGACTATTACGACCGCCTCTACCGCGCCGTGCGGGAAGAAGACCCCGACCACCTCATCTTCATCGAGTGCTTTTCCTTCCCCTGCAACGGGGCGCGGCTCCGCCGCTACGGCTGGGAAAACGTCTGCATGGAGTACCACATCTACAACCTCACCCCCTTTTCGCAGAAGACCTGCCTGCGCTTTTACAAGCTGCTGCACGAATGGATGGGCTTCCGTACCCCCGTGTACATCGGCGAGTGGAACGCCTACGGGAGAGAAAAGGACTGGCAGACCAACTTTGCCTACTTCGACAAGATGGGCTGGTCGTTCACCTCGTGGACGTATAAGACAAACGCTTGGTTTTACAAACAGGATAAGCAGTACCTCAACTTTTACGTCTACACCCACAGCGAAAACCGCAAGCTCAACTGGGGCCTGTTCGAGCTGGATATGCCCACCGTCGATATTTCGACGGCGACGTATGAAGAAATTGCCAAGACCTATGCCGCTTCCGTCACCGAAAACGCCGCCCGCACCGACGCCTATACGTTTTGGGAAAAGTACCTGGAGGGGACGCGGAAATAAAGCCCGCCTGCGCGGGGCAGGCGCGGCGGGATATTTTCTTCCCTATATAATAAAAATGAAGACAAAAAGGCGGTGAGAGGGAGCGCATTTTGCGCGGCGGCGTTGTTCTGCACAGAGTACGGCAAAAAGCTGGCAGGCGGAATTGCATCGGCGGAAAAGAGCATGTATAATAGGATCAAGGCGGGCGATGCCCGCACTTTTTTTTGTGGAGGGGAATGCGATGATCTATTTTTTTGATGCCGGCGGCAACATGGCGCACTGCGTGCCGCAGCGCATCTATCAGGGTTCGGCGGAGGGGAACAAGCTGCTGCTGGTGGCGCCGTTCGCGGCGAGCGCCTCGCTTTTGGCGGCCTTCACTCTGCCCGACGGCACCTCGACCGAGCGCTATCCGATGCAGTTCATGGGCGGCATCGCCGGCGTGTACGACGGGGAAGGGTCGGGCATGAACGGCTGGCAGCTCGACCTGCCCCGCTGCGCGGCGGCGCAGTACGGTACGGTGACGGTGCAGTTTTACCGCCTGAGCGGGGAGGACACGCTCGCCACCTTTGCGGCACGCTTTACGGTGGAGCGGGGCGTGGCGGAAGTGCTGCCCGCGGCGCCTTCGGCAGAGGTATATTCTTCGCTCTTATCGGCGCTGGCGCAGGTCAAGGCGGGGATGCAGAACGGCGACTGCGCGGCGCGGGCGCTGCGCGGCTGGAGCGAAGGCCAAACGTACGGCGCCGGCGATACTGTGTTCTATTTCGATGAAGACGGGGGCGTGAAACTGCTGCGCTCCAAGACGGCGGAAAACGACGCGCCGCCCTATACGGACGGCGCCTTAGACGGCACGAACTGGCAGGAGATCCCGCTCGCCTTTGGCGGCGGGGGCGGGGATAGTTCGCTCGCTTCCGCCGTGGCGGAGGTGGAAACTGCCGTTTCGGGGTTGGAGACGGAGGTGAGCGGCTTTACTTCTTCTTTATCGGAAGTGGAAACCGCCGTTTCGGGGTTGGAGACGGAGGTGAGCGGCTTCACCTCTTCTTTATCGGAAGTGGAAACGGCTGTTTCGGGGTTGGAGACGGAGGTGAGCGGCTTCACCTCTTCTTTATCGGAAGTGGAAACCGCCGTTTCGGGGTTAGAGACGGCGATGACGGGCGTGCAGTCGGCGGTGGCAGAGGCGGAGAGCGCCGTCGAAGGCGAGGCGCAGCTGCGCGAAGCGGCCGACCAGGCGCTGATGGCGCTCATCGACGACATCGAAGACGGCACCACCACCGTCGCCAAGGCAGCCCAGGCAGAGACGGCGGCGTCCGCCCAGACGGCCGTGTCCGCCCAGACGGCGCAGACGGCGGTCTCGGCGCAGACGGCGACGTCCGCCCAGACCGCCCAGACGGCGACGACCGCTTCTAGCGCCACCAAGGCCACGCAGGACGCCCTCGGCAACGACATCAGCAGCACATATCTGAAAAAGGCGGAAAAGCCCGCCCCGCATTACGAGCACAACGTGACCGTCCGCGCGGGAGACGGCGGGGTGATCACGCTGCGCTACATTGACACCTCTGCCGACGCTTTGGCGGACGCGGAAGATCTGCTTGCGGTGCTGGATGCGGGCGGGTTCAGCGTGTCGGCGGGGCCGTCGCTGCTGCCCGCGGGGGGATATGTGGTCGTCTCGGCGGGCAGTGCCGAGGTCTTGTACCCCGTGGTCGGCGTGGGCAAGTACGGCAACCGCACCGACGCCGTCGGCTTTTACTACTTCCGCACCGATACCTCCGTCGGCAGGGCGGGGTATCAGATGCTGGCGCTTGGCAGCGTCACCGCCTTTACCGACGCCGTGCGGGCAGTCGGCTGATTTTGAGGAAGGGGAAGGAAGCAAAAGACGGGCCGAAATATACGGTATAACGACATATATTTGCACAAAAAGAGGGCGGCTCCCCATGCGGGAGCCGCCTGTTTGTATTTCAATTTTTAATTATTTTTCGGGAGGGGGTAGAGGGCGGATATTTCTGATCTTATCCAGCAGCTGCGCATTTTGGATGGCGGCTTCACGCTGGTACTGGGCAAGCGTTTTCCTGCTGATCAGGCCACCGACGATGATCTCAAGCTCGGCGATCTGATTTGCCGCCATCATGTGCGAAAAGAACAGCGCCGCTTCGCGGGTGCAGGGCTTGCCGCTGCGCTGAACGCCGTCGGCGATCTGCTTTTGGGTCAGCTTTTGCAGCCGTTCCAGCAGGTATTGGTTGAAGTTGACGCCGTTTAAGGTCAGCGTGGTGAGGGCGCGGTATTCTTCGGCATGATCGGTGATGTAGTTCCATACATTTTTGCTGCGAAGGCTGTTCCCCGCTTCCGAAAGTTCGGGGCCTTCGATGATGTCGCACAGCCCGCCGATAAATTCTTCTTCCAGCGCCTCGGCGAGCTCGTACTTGTCGCAGTAGTAGTTGTAAAAGGTGAACTTGGATACCTTTGCCTCGTCGCAGATGTTGCGGATGGTGATCTTTTCAAAGGGCATTTTCCGCAGCAATTCGTAAAACGCCGTATGGATGGCAGCCAGCGTCCGCTGCCGGGTGGGGGATAAATTCTCTTTTTCTTCCATGGCTGTCGTGTTCCGTAGTGTTGTGTATCTATTGTACCCCCGCTTTGCCCGTCTGTCAAGGGGCATTTTGCAAAATTTTTCAAAAAAATATAAGGCAAAATGTTCAGAATTGTCAAGAAATCAAACTAAATCGACAAATGTGTATTATTTACAGCCGTTTGCGAAAAATCTGCCAGTTGAAATTACTCTTTTGTGCCTTTATACTATTACTTGTTCAATTCTTGCGGCGAAATGTTCGCTGCGAACAAATATCATTTATTGGAGGTTTTCTTATGACAAAGGCAAAAAAGTGGTTGGCGGGGCTCGCCATCGGGTTGGCACTCATCGGGTGCACAGGCGCTATGGTCGGCTGCTCGGGCGGCTCTGCCACGCTGGAAGGCTCGTACTGGTATACGGGCGCCTACATTTGGTTTGACGAGTACCAGAAGAATTTGGTCGGTTCGCAGGTGCAGAACCTCGACCTGTATGACGACGGCACCTATGTTCTTTCGCTCTCTTATGAGTGCCTGGCGAATATGGATAACACGCCCGTCACCGGCGCGCCGTACGACCCTTTCTATTATTCTAAACTGACCGTCAAAGGCACGTACGAGGAGGTGTCTTCCGATCCCGATCTCGGCGATACTACCGTGAACTTGATCGATGCAGAAGTTGTCAGCTGCAGCGGCAATTTCGAAGGGAGGTGGTTTATGCAAAATGATGACGGCACCTACAACTTCACACTCACCATCAATAACACCGGCGTCACCTATAATACGCAGACCGGCAAGATCGCAAATATCATTGAAGTCGCCAAGACAAATGCATAATCAAAGCAGAGGAGGGAAGATCGAGTGAAAAAGACAGGACTTTGGAGAGGCCTGACGCCCGTCCTGTGGCTGCTGTTCACGCTGTGCATCGGATGCACGCTGCTTTTGATGCAGTGGGCAGGGCAGGTAGACCGCGTGCTTGGTATCACGCACGATACGGTGAGCGGCGGCGACGGCGAGATCGTGTATAAAAGCGATTACGCCGAGGCGGACGGCAGCCTGACGGATGCAGGCAGAGAAAAACTGCGCGCAGATCTTCGTGCGCACGGCGTGCAGACAATGGAAGAGGGCGCGGTGCTCCTCAAAAACGATGGCGCGCTGCCCTTCGCGGACGATATCAAAAACGTGACCCTCTTGGGCAGGGCCTCGGCAGACCCCGTATACCGCAACACTTCGGGCGGCCCGAGTTTTGACCCTTCAGACGGCGTCACCCTGAAGGCGGCGCTGGAAGGGGCGGGGCTCTCCGTCAACAACACCGTATACGACGCCTACGCCGCCAGCGACAAATACCGCGACAAGGTGACCGGCGACATCGGCGAAGAGGACCCGGACTTCTTTACGAATGACATCATCTCGTCGTTTGACAGCTACAATGACGCCGCCATCGTCGTCCTCTCCCGCTATTCGGGCGAAGGCAACGACCTTTTGACCAAAGATATCGACGGCATCAGCCAGCTGGCGCTGCACCCCGACGAACAGTACGCCCTGCAGGTGGCGAACGAGCACTTCGATACCGTCATCCTGCTAGTCAACAGCGGCAACCCGCTGGAGCTGGGCTGGCTGGATAACGAGCAGTACGGCGTCAACGCCGCCCTGTGGATCGGCACCCCCGGCCAGTACGGCATGGAGGGCGTGGCAAATATCCTGACGGGCGCGGCCAATCCTTCGGGCGGGCTGATCGACACATACGCTTCCGATTCGCTCTCGTCGGCGGCGGCACAGAACTTCGGCGACTATACCTATGCCAACGCGGCGGAGATGGGGCTGAAAGACGTGGGGCTGACCGACGTCACCAGCAAATACCTCGTGCAGGCGGAGGGCATCTACGTCGGCTACAAGTATTATGAAACAAGGTACGAAGACAGCGTGCTGGGCAGATATAACGCCGATTCCAAGGCGGGCGTGTTCGGCAGCACCGACGGCTGGAACTATGCCGAAGAGGTCGCCTTCCCGTTCGGGTTCGGCCTTTCGTATACCACCTTCAGTTACGAGATCACAGAGCTCAAGGCAGACGGCGCCGCGGGCGAAGAGTTTGCCGTCACCGTCCGCGTGACCAACACGGGCGAAGTGGAGGGCAAAACGCCCGTACAGATCTATGTACAGACGCCGTACACCGACTACGACCGCGAGCACCTGGTGGAAAAATCTGCCGTCACGCTGGTAGGTTTTGATAAGACGGGCGATATCGCCCCCGGCGAGTATGAAGACGTCACCGTGAATGTCGACAAATACCTCCTGGCCAGCTACGATACCACCGCGCACAGCGGCGAGGGCGGCTATATCCTCGATGAAGGCAGCTACTACTTCGGCACCGGCAACGGCGCACATGAGGCGCTCAACAACATCCTCGCCCTGAAGGCGGAAGATGAAAACCTCAGTATCGAACTGTACGACCACGACGGCGTCGCCGTCGAAGGCAATGCGTCCGCAGCCAAGCTGTGGCAGCTGGAAGAGTTTGACGACTCTACTTATATGAACTCCGCCGAGACGGGTACGCGTATCGACAATAAGATGCAGGAAGCTGACCTCAACTACTGGCAGGAAGGCGCCGTCACCTACCTCACGCGGCAGGACTGGAACACCTTCCCCAAATCGTACACGGGCCTCAACGCCACGCAGGAGATGGCGGATATCCTCAACAAAGACACCTTGGGCGACGGCACGTATGAAATGTACGAAAAGCCCGCCGATGCACCCGGCAAGAGCGCCTTTACGGTAGGGGCGCCCGTCACCATCAAGTTCATCGAGATGAAGGGCGTCGCCTACGACGACGATGAAAAGTGGAACGCCTTCCTCGACCAGCTGACGGTGGCGCAGCTGGCGGCGATGACCAAGGACATGAGCGGCATTTCCGCCATCGCCTCCATCGGCTTCCCCGGCATCGGCGAAACGGACGGGCCTGACGGCGCCGGCGGCATCCAGTATGTGGGCGAAAGCGTGGCGGCGGCCGCCTTCAGCCCCGAGATCCTCGCCGACCGCGGCAACCTGATGGGCGAAGAGGCGCTGTTCAACAGCCTCTCCGCACAGTGGTCGCCGGGCGGAAACATCCACCGCACCCCCTTCGGCGGCAGAAACTTCGAGTACTATTCCGAATGTGCCAACATGAGCTATCTGTGCGCTGGGATCCAGTGCGAGGCGATGCAGGCAAAGGGGCTCATCGCTTCCATTAAACACTTTTGCGGCAACGACCAGGAGACCAACCGCAAAGGCGTATGCACCTTTATGAACGAGCAGGGTTGGCGTCAGGGCCCGCTGCGTGGGTTTGAAGGCGCCTTTACCAAGGGCGGCTCGCTCGGCACCATGACCGCGTATAACCGCTACGGCCTGATTTTGACGGCCGAATGCAGCGCCGTCAATAACGACATTCTGCGCGGCGAATGGGGCTTCAAGGGCTTCACCATTACAGACGCAGGCTCCGGCTCGGCATTGGACGACATGGTCGGCGGCACCGACGTCAACTGCATGAAAGACTACTCGCGCGAGATCATCACCCAGATCAACACCAAAGACGACGGCAATATGCTCGGCATCGTGCGCAATGCCAATAAAAACGTCTTCTATACCCTGCTGCAGAGCAATATTGTCAACGGCCTCTCCGTCGATTCCGTCATCAGCGAGGCAAGGTCCTGGTGGCAGTATGTGGTGTTCGTCATCGACGGCGTGGTCGGTGTGGCGGCGGTCGGCAGCACGGCAATGTATGTGCTGAGCAGATTTGTACGGAATAAAAAGAAGGAGGTCGCCTGATGAACGGATTTTTGAAAAATAAGGGCATTTGGGACTATATCAGCCTCGCATCTATCCTGCCCGCCATCGCCATGCTCATCTACTACTGCATGCAGAGCACGGCAGACGGCTGCTTTGAAGTTTCCATCGTCCTGCTGCTGGCGGCGGGCATCGTGCTGGAACTGGTGTACTTCTTTATCAAGTTCGATGTGCTGCCCATGGCTGCTTCCGTGGCGTTCGGCGTGGCGCTGGGGCTGATGCTCTACTACGCCCTGCCCACCTTCTCGGATATTTGGAACAATGTCAACTTCATCGGCGGCAATGCAGAGGCGTACTTTATCTACCTCGGCATCCTCGCCGTCACCTTTATCGTCGCCGTCGTTCCCTGCTTTTTGATCGGGAAGGAAAAGGCGCCGAAGATCGCCGTCGAGTAAACGGCGGAAAATTGAATTTGGCAGACAGGCATTTGCAATTTGCGTCAACGGCAGATTCGCTTTTGCCCTTTGTCATAAGAGGAGCGCGCCCGCTTTGCGGACGCGCTTTTCTCGGCTGTAGGGTAAAATAAAAGTGTTTCGCTTGAAAAATGAAGCGGCCGGTGGGGAAGCGTTTTCATTCTATTTTCACTGCGTCTATGAATAAAGTGCAGAAATTGCACATTTTGTAAAATCAAAAAGTGCAGAAGTTGCACATTCTATAAAACCAAAAAGTGCAGAGATGTTTCGCTGCGGGGGGCAGCGCGGTAAAAAAACGGAAATGTCCGCCTGTATGCGGCCCGCGGCATGGTTCAGAAATGAGCCATGCCGCGGGCCTGTTTGTTTACGGCGACTACTCGCTTGACAAGTGGTCACCGAAAACAAAAGAGAGACCGGTCTCGATCTCTCTTTTTTGCTGGTGCCGCTGACCGGGCTCGAACCGGTACGGATCTTACTCCACGGGATTTTAAGTCCCGGGTGTCTGCCAATTCCACCACAGCGGCATTCCCGAAACGATAGTCATAAAGGCGACGTTCCCGAAACGATGGTCACGCAAGCGGCGTTTCCAAAACGACTTTCACGAAAAAACCCTCCGCATCGCTAAAACGAAGCGGAGGGGTGCGTTTGGAGGCGCCACCCGGATTTGAACCGGGGAGTCAGGGCGTTGCAGGCCCTTGCCTTACCACTTGGCTATAGCGCCAAAAAATAAGTGCGGAATTTGATTGGAGCGGGAAACGAGATTCGAACTCGCGACATTCACCTTGGCAAGGTGACGCTCTACCCCTGAGCCATTCCCGCATGTTATTCCGCACTGTATTGATGAATTTCAATGTGGTGGAAGTTATAGGGCTCGAACCTATGACCCCCTGCTTGTAAGGCAGATGCTCTCCCAACTGAGCTAAACTTCCGTTCGAACGTCGAACGCTTATATACTATACCACATCCGCAGGACAAAAGCAACTGTTTTGCGATCGTTTTCCAAAATTTTTTAAGATTTTATGGGGAACTTTTTTCGCGCGGCGTTTTGCGGCGGATCGCCCGCAGTTCGCGCGGGGCGGTGCGTGCGGCGCGTGCACCGACCGACGGCGCGAGTGCGGCGGCTTCGGCGGGAAAGGGGGAGCGTTTTTGGAAAAGCGGCAGGCAGGGTTGCTTTTTTGCGCGCTTTCGGGTTACAATGGAAGAAAAAGGGAGGAACAAGGATGCGCAAACTGTATGACGTCAACATGCGTACGATCGGATATTTGCAGGAGGGAGCGGCGGGCGGCCGCCGCGTGCTGTACGACCGCAATTACCGCGTGCTCGGCTACTACTATCCCGCCGGCGACAAGACGTACGACCGCGATATGCGCCCGATCGGGCGGGGCGATCTGCTCGCGGGGCTGCTCGCGCCCGCGCTCGGCAAATGAGCGGACGGCGGGAAAGACGAGGAGGGCGGCATGTGCCGCCCTCCTCGTCTTGACAAGGCGCTATTTTTTGGTGTTGATCGCGATTTGTATGAGCAAGCAGACGATCGTTGTTGCAAAAAAGATAGACAGCAAAATCGCGAGCATCGGGAGGATGAGCAGTCCGGGGTCTGGATCACCGCAGCAGAAGAGGATCGTCAATAGTGCGCTGATCGCTGCGATGACGATCACGGCAATTCGAAAAGCTTTCATAGATTCTCTCTCCTTATACTATTTAAGATCTATCTGAATGAGCATAAATTATTAATAAAGTATACCTGGGACATCGACCTGTAATTGCCAGTAATCTTCTCCGCCGGAAAGAGTGAGAGATGCGGCAAGAGAATCTGTTCCCAAAGAAATACCGACGGATGGAACAATTTTGCCGTATGTATGCACTATTGCTTTTCTAAATCAAGTATAACATGGGTTTTTGTGGATTGCAATACTTTTTCAAAAATAGAGATGTTTTTTCATTGCAGGGGGGGGAAAAGGCGCAGGATACCTGCGCCTCGAATAAAAATAAATATGATGGTCCGATAGTGGATTGCGTTCGCCTTATTCCATGCTCTTTTTGACCGCTTCGGCGACGTCTGCGGCGAGCTTGTCCAGCTGTTCGGCGGAGGGCTTGTACGCGATCTTGACCGCGGGGAGCAGCGCTTCCGCCTTGCATCCCGCCAGCATATCGTACACCTGCTGCGGCGACTGGCCGCCCCAGCCGTAGGAACCGAAGGCGATGAACTTCTTTTTATTGCCCGTCAGCCCCTTGAAATAGGTCAGGAAGGAGGCGACGGAGGGCATCATGTTGTTGTTGAGGGTGGGGGAGCCGACGGCGATGTACTTCGCGGTCATGGCGTCGGCGATGACGTCCGAATTGTGGCAGTAGTGCAGGTTGTACAGGCGGGGCTTGAGCCCGCAGGCGAGGAAGCCGCTCTCGATCGCGTGCGCCATCGCCTCGGTCGAGTGCCACATGGTATCGAACACGACGATCGCCGTGTCGTCGTATTCGTTGGACGTCCACGACTTGTACAGCGCGAGGATGTCGGTGATATGTTCCGTCCAGACGATGCCGTGGCTGGGGC
>DXEW01000026.1 GCA_019114755.1 Candidatus Borkfalkia faecavium | reverse complement strand
AAGCCGCTTGACCCTACTTATTACTGCTGCCGTTCGCGCGAACGGCTTTTTCCCATGCGCTTTTTTTCCCGTAAAAAATATTTCCCTCTTTTGCTTATTTTCCCTTGACTTTTATTTGCAGGTCTTGATTTTCTTAATTAAGCCAAAGCAAAACGAGCCCGCCATGAAAGAGCCCCTCAGCTTTGGCTTGGTTATAATAATACAATTCTTACAAAAACAAAGCAATATTAAACGGGTGTTTCTCTTATGTTTTGCCTCTAAAATAAAGGTTAGAATGTATTCTCTCGTCCAAACGTTCATTATCGAGCATTTTTCGCCAACAAAAAACTGCGGCATGCACAACGCATGCCGCAGTTTTTTTGTATAATTCAAAGAAATTTGTAATGTTTTTTACCAAATCAGGGATATGCGATCGTTATTTTTCTTGATTTTTTATTCGTCCATAATTTTCCCTCGCGGTGGCGAGCATGAGCTTGATGCGGTTTTCCTGATTGACCTTGGTGGCGGAGGGGTCGTAGTCGACGGCGACGATATTCTCGTGCTCGTACATGCGCTTTAAGGTGCGGATGGTGCCCTTGCCGGCGATGTGGTTGGGCAGGCAGCCGAAGGGCTGGGCGCAGACGATGTTGTCGGTGCCCGTTTCGGCGAGCGCCGCCATTTCGGCGGGGATCAGCCAGCCTTCGCCCATCTTCACCCCCTGGTTGATGACCTTATCCGCACAGCGGCGCAGGTGCTCGAAGTCGTGCAGCGGCTCGAAGCCGTACTTTTGCGTCAGGCGGATGATGACCTTCTGCATATGGTGCAGATATCGATATGCCAGCGAAAACAGGGGCGTGGCGAACGTGCGCTTGTTGTACAGCTTGGCGTCGTTGACGTTGTTGACGGCGCAGTACATGACGAAGTCCATCAGCGCCGGCACCACCGGCTCGCACCCTTCGGAGAGCAGAAATTCCTCTAAATGCGAATTGCCGAGGGGGGAATATTTGACGTAGATCTCGCCGACGATGCCCACCTTCACCTTGGGCTCTGCCGAGCGCTTGACCTCGGAAAAGCGCTGCAAAAGCCGCTTTGTGACCTTGCGGTAGCGCATATAGCCGCCTTCGGCGAACAATTTGTTGACCAGCCGCACGCAGTCGGCGCGGGCGGCGTCGGCGGCGCCCGCTTCCAGCTCGTACGGCTTGCACTGGTTGTACAGCGACATCAGCGTGTCTCCGTAGAACACGGCATAGGCGAGCTTTAACACCGTCTTTATATCCAGCGGGAAGCCGCTGTCCTTTTCCAATCCCGCAAAATTGAGGGAGATGACGGGCACGTGCGGGAACTCGCTTTTGAGCGCCTTGCGGATGAGGGGGATATAGTTGGAAGCGCGGCAGCCGCCGCCCGACTGGGTGATGAGAACGGCTGTGTGCTCCACGTCGTACTTGCCGCTTTTGAGGGCGTCGATAAACTGCCCCGTCACGCACAGGGCGGGGAAGCAGGTGTCGTTGTGGACGTGTTTCAAGCCCTCATCGATGACGGCGCGCGAATCGTTGCGCAGCAGCTCGATGTCCCAGCCGTCGCGGCGCAGAAAATCGACGATGATGCCGAAGTGCACGGGCAGCATGTCCGGAACCAAAATTTTATGCGTGTGCTTCATCTCGGGGGTGAAGCGGGGATAGTCGTCGCGGAAGTCTGCGACTTCACACTCTTTCTGTGTGTCTTTCCTGTTCATTGGGCGCGCCTCTTTTGTTCCTCGACGGCGGCGAGCATGCTGCGCAGGCGGATCTTGACCACGCCGAGGTTGTTGATCTCATCGATCTTGATCTGGGTATATAATTTGCCGCGGCTCTCTAAAATGGCGCGCACCTCGTCGGTGGTGATGGCGTCGATGCCGCAGCCGAAGGAGACCAGCTGCACCAGGTCCATATCGGCATGCTCGGAGACGTATTCCGCCGCGCGGTAGAGGCGGGCGTGGTACGTCCACTGGTTGAGCACGTTGACGCACACCTGCTTCCCCTTTTGGAAGACGCTGTCTTCCGAGAGGACGGCGACGCCCAGCGAGGTGAGCAGCTTGCCGATGCCGTGGTTGATCTCGGGGTCGATGTGGTACGGCCGCCCCGCCAGCACCACGATATGTTTGCCCTCCCGCTGTGCCTCGGCGCGGATCTCGTCGCCCTTGCGCTCGATATCGGCATAATAGGCGTTGAGGCGGGAAAAGCCCGCGGCAAGCCCCTTTCTGATGAGCGACGGGGATACGCCGAAGCGCGCTAAGGCCTTATGCAGGGCGCGCATGGTGCTCTTTTCGTCGTTGAGATCGAGATAGGGCATGACGAAGTTTTTCTCGTCCAGCCGCTCGTTGTTGGCCTTCAAGAGTTCCGGATAATACGCCACCACGGGGCAGTTGTAGTGGTTGACCGAGTCGTGCTCGTCCAAATTATAGCTTTCGCAGGGGAAGAAGATGAAGTCTACCCCCTTATCCAGCAAACTTTCGATGTGGCCGTGGGTGAGCTTGGCGGGGTAGCAGACGGTGTCGCTGGCGACGGTGTGCTGGCCCTGAAAGTACAGCTGCCGCGAAGACTGTTCGCTGAGCACCACCGTGAACCCGCAGGCCTCGAAGAAACCCGCCCATAAGGGCAGCTGCTCGTAAAAGCCGAGCGCCAGCGGCAGGCCTACCCTGCCCCGCCTGCCTTCGCCGCCTTCCACACTTTGCAGCAGCCGTTCATATTTATAGTGATAGATGTCCAGCGCCTGCGAATGGGGCTTCAGCCCCGCGCCGCGCTCGCACTTGTTGCCGGAGATGAACTTCCGCCCGTCCGAAAAGCCGATAACGTTGACGTTGCAGTGCGACGTGCACCCGCCGCAGATGCGGCTTTTGGAAGTGTATGTAAAGTATTTGAGCTCCGCTTCGGTGAGGACGGTGCTTTCGCCGCGGATATTCTCTTTGGCGTACAGCGCCGCGCCGAAGGCGCCCATCAGCCCCGCGATGCCGGGGCGGACGACCTGCTTGCCCGTTTCGATCTCGAAGGAGCGCAGCACGGCGTCGTTCAGAAAGGTGCCCCCCTGCACGAGGATGTTTTCGCCCAGTTCATCCGGCGTTTTGGCGCGGATGACCTTATAGATGGCGTTTTTGACGATGGAAGCGGAGAGGCCGGCGGAGATATCCTCCACGCCCGCGCCCTCCTTCTGCGCCTGCTTAACAGAGCTATTCATGAACACGGTGCAGCGGCTGCCCAGCTCTACGGGATGCTTGGCGAACAGGCCGAGCTTGGAAAATTCGTCTATCTCCATGCCCATCGCCCTGGCGAAGGTCTGGATGAAGGAGCCGCAGCCGGAAGAGCAGGCCTCGTTGAGCATGATATTGTCGATGGCGCCGTTTTTGATCTTGAAGCACTTGATGTCCTGCCCGCCGATATCGATGATGAAATCGACCTTGGGGTTGAAGTACACCGCAGCCTTGAAGTGCGCCACCGTCTCTACGATGCCGAAGTCTGCCCGCAGCGCCGCCTTGATGAGGTCTTCGCCGTAGCCCGTGGCCGCCGCCCCCGCGATGCGGATGCGGCCGCCCGCCAGGGCATAGATCTCGCGCAGGCGCTCGAGCACGATGTCGAGCGGCTGGCCGTTGTTGGACTGGTAGTGCTGATACAATAATTTGCAGTCGGGCGTGATGAGCACCAGCTTGGTGGTGGTAGAACCGCTGTCGATGCCGAGGTAAGCGTCGCCCGCATACGTCTTGATGTCTTCAAAGGCGAGGTCGCTGGCCTTGTGGCGGGCGACGAAGGCGTCGTATTCTTCCCTGTCCTTGAACAGCGGTTCGCCGGTGACGATGTCGTCGCTGCCCTTGGCGCTTCGGATGCGGGATACGATCTCTTCCAAGGGCATTTCGTCGGTATTCTGCGCGTACAGCGCCGCGCCGATGGCCATGAAGGAGGGGGCGTTCTCGGGGAAGACGGCGTGGGCGTCGTCTAAATGCAGCGTATCTTTGAACGCCTTGCGCAGGCCCTGCAGAAAGTACAGCGGGCCGCCCAAAAACAGCACCTTGCCCTTGATGCGCCTGCCCTGCGCCAGCCCCGCCACCGTCTGATCCACCACCGCCTGAAAGATGCTGGCAGAGATGTCTTCCTTCTTCGCGCCCTGGTTGAGCAGCGGCTGGATATCCGACTTGGCGAACACGCCGCAGCGGGAGGCGATGGGGTACACCTTTTCCGCCTTGAGCGAGAGTTCGTCCATCTCCCCCGCGGTGATGTTCAAAAGGGTCGCCATCTGGTCGATGAAGGCGCCCGTGCCGCCCGCGCAGCTGCCGTTCATGCGCTGCTCGGTGCCGCCGGTGATGAAGATGATCTTGGCGTCTTCGCCGCCCAGCTCGACGGCGGCGTCGGCGTCGGGGTAATATTTGCGGATGGCGGTGAACGCCGCCTGCACTTCCTGCACGAAGGGGATGCCGCTGCGCTCGGCAAGGCCCAGGCCCGCCGAACCCGTGATGCAGACATGGAAGCTGCCGCCGAACTTTTCGGCGACGACAGAAAGCTGCCCCAGCACGCACTCTTTAACGCGCGCGAAGTGCCGCTCGTAGCTGGTGTATAAAATTTCAAGCGCCTCGGAGAGGACGCAGACTTTGACCGTCGTAGAGCCGACGTCGATGCCCATGAACTTTGCCATTGAACGCACCTTTCTGAATGGTAGAACGAAAAAAACCGACCGGTTCCTTTTTTGTGTATTATAACACAAAACGCGAAAATTGACAAGGAGCGCGGGCGGGTAAATTGCGGCAAACGCCGCCCCTTTGCAAATTTTTCGCGAAAACTTCACATTCGCCGCACATTGGCGCGCCGCGGTGTATGGAAAGCAAAATGTGGGCAAACCGCCCCTTCCCTATAAAAAAAGAAGAGGGCGCGAAAACAGCCGCCCCGCAAGGGGGCGGCTGCCGATCTGCCATAAAAATCAGATCTGTTCTTTGTGCTTAACCAAATCAAAGTAATCCGGGCCCGCCCTGAAAGGCGCCTTTTGCGCGCCTTCGGCGGAAAAAGGCGGCAAGGCTTTTACAATTCGCAAGAATACACCCGTCTATAACGAAAGAAACGCCGTAAACGCGCCGATACCTTTCAACTTCGCAAGACGGCACCCCCTGTTCAACGAAAGGATATGCCGTAAACGCAAAAGCCTCCCGCCGCGCAGAGCGCAAAAACGCCGCGGCAAAATTGCCGCGGCGGAGCGCCCCGCCTCAGCGCAGGGCTGCTTTGATCTCTTTTACAAAGGCGCCGATGTGCGCGGGCGCCTGTTTGCCGTATTTGGCGGCGATGCGCACCGGCTGCGTATCGGCGGCGATGCCGTCTTCCGCCCCGCACAGCGCCTTCGCCCCCGCGGGCGCGGCGATGTCTGCCCACACGACGCAGGGCACGGGGCAGACCTTTTTCGCCTCTTCGATGACGGACGAGAGGCCGCCCTCTTCTCCCCTGCCCGCAGCGGCGTACAAAAAACCTTCCGCCTCGCGCGCGATCCTGCCGATGCGGCCGCGGGATGCGGGCGTGACCACGGAAATGAGGCTGACGCCGCAGGCGCGGCAGGGCGCGGCGAACTCTTCCTTCTCTTCAAAGGGAACGTCGGTGAGCACAAGCCCCAAAACGCCCGCCTCGGCGCAGGCGGCGGCAAAGCGCTCGATGCCGTAAGAAAAGACGACGTTGGCATAGGCGCGCAGCACGAAGGGCGCCGCAACTTCCGCCCGTAAGTTCTTCAACATGGCAAAAATTTGATCCACCGTGACGCCGCCGCGCAGGGCGCGTACGTTGGCGCTCTGCACTTCCGGCCCTTCCGAGGTGGGGTCGGAAAAGGGGACGCCCAGTTCGATGATGTCCGCCCCGTTTTCCGCCGCTGCGCGGACGCAGGCGGCACTCGTTTCCAGGTCGGGGTCGCCGCAGATGATGAAGGCGATGAACGCCTTGCCGCCCGCAAAGGCGGCTGCCAAATTATTCATAGATCTCCTCCCCCCTGTACCGCGCGATGGCGGCGCAGTCTTTATCTCCCCTGCCCGAGACGGTGATGACGATAATTTTGTCCTTCCCCAGCTGCGGGGCGAGCTTTTTGGCGTAGGCGACGGCGTGCGCCGATTCGATGGCGGGAATGATGCCCTCGGTGCGCGCCAGGTATTCGAAGGCGTCTACCGCCTCGCCGTCGGTGACGGGGACGTATTCCGCCCTGCCCGTATCGTGCAGCCAGGCGTGCTCGGGGCCGACGCCGGGGTAGTCGAGCCCGGCAGAAATGGAGTACACGGGCGCGATCTGCCCCTGGTCGTCCTGGCAGAAGTAGGACTTCATGCCGTGGAAGATGCCGAGCTTGCCCGTGGCGATGGTGGCGGCCGTTTCAAAGGTGTCTACCCCGCGGCCCGCCGCCTCGCAGCCGATGAGGCGCACGCCCTTGTCTTTGATAAAATGATAGAAGCTGCCGATGGCGTTGGAACCGCCGCCCACGCAGGCGACGACGGCATCGGGCAGGCGGCCTTCCTTTTGCAGCATCTGCTGCTTGATCTCTTTGGAGATGACCGCCTGAAAATCGCGCACGATGGTGGGGAAGGGATGCGGGCCCATCACCGAACCGAGGCAGTAATGGGTATCCGACAGGCGGGATGCCCATTCGCGCATCGCCGCAGAGACGGCGTCTTTGAGGGTAGCTGTGCCCGACTTGACGGCGACCACCTCCGCGCCCAAAAGGCGCATGCGGTAGACGTTGAGCGCCTGGCGCTTGGTGTCTTCTTCCCCCATGAACACGACGCACTCCATGCCCATCAGCGCCGCGGCCGTGGCAGTGGCCACGCCGTGCTGCCCCGCGCCCGTTTCGGCGATGAGGCGGGTCTTGCCCATGCGCTTGGCGAGTAGCGCCTGCCCCAGCACGTTGTTGATCTTGTGCGCGCCCGTGTGGTTGAGGTCTTCGCGCTTCAAATAGATCTTCGCCCCGCCGAGGTCCTGCGTCATCTTGGCGGCATAGTACAGGCGCGAAGGCCTGCCCGCGTAGTCGTTCAAAAGCGCGGAAAGCTCCGCGTTGAAGGCGGCGTCCTGCTTGTAAAAATCGTACGCCCGTTCCAGTTCGTTGACGGCGTTCATCAGCCCCTCGGGCACATACTGCCCGCCGTGGATGCCGAAGCGCCCGTTCGGATTCGTCATTTGCTCTCTCCTTTTGCTTTTCTCCGCTTTTTACCTGCGCCTCCGCGCCTTGCCCGCAAGGGCACAAAAAAAGCCCTCGGCAGGCGGAAAGCTCTGCCAAGGACGAATAATACGAAATTATCCGCGGTGCCACCTTGTGTTCACGGCGATGCCGTGCGCTCTGCGGGGAAACCCCTGCGGCAACTGACGTATGCCGGCACGTTGCAGAATACTCTGCGCCGGGCGGCGCATTTGCTGCACCCGCCGCGCATTTGACTGCACCCTCCGCGGTCCATTTGACGACTTGTCTCTTACCCGACTCTCAGCAGCGCGGGCTCTCTGTAAAGGCATGATCGCCGTTATCTCCGCATCAACGGTTTATATATATCGGAAAACAGTATAGCATGCGCCGCCGCATTTGTCAACCGATTTTGAAGGCCCGCCGCAAGGCCGCCGCAAGCGGCGCCACCTGTCACCCTGAGCGGAGCGGCGAGCGGGACACGAGCCGCGAAGTCGAACGAGGCCCTGAAAATGTAAAATGTAAAGTGTAAAATGTAAAATGTAAAATTAAGGATGCAATAAAAATATTTTCCCTTCCGAAATTCTACATTCTACATTTACCATTCAAAAAGAAAGCCTTCGGTGCGCGTCACGCATGCTCACCTGTACACGTTCATCCACACGCGCATCTCGTTTTCGCCGCGGTTGGCCCAGGTATAGTACGGGACGGCCGTGGCAGTGCAGGGCTCGCATGTTTCTTCCCCGCGCGCGTACAGAGACTCGCAGTCCTGCATCCGCACCGCCTGCACGCGGATGGGCACGATGCCGCCGAGGAGAGAGGCGTCGAACTCGCCCACATCGGGCGGCACGCTGCGGTCTATGCGCAGTGCGCGCACGCAGCCGTTGTCTTTTTCTTCAAAGCAATATACCAGCGGGCCGCGCATCAGCGCCGTCATCCCCGCCAGGCGGGGCACACGGCTGCTCGCCCGCACGAAGGCGGGGGTGCCGTCCAGTACCAGCCGCACCTGCGCCTGCCCGCAGACATCGATATACACATACCCGCTCTGGGGGGGCTGTGCATAGTCTTGCCCGTTCACGCGCAGCGAATACTGTTCACTCCAGCCGGGGATGCGCACAGCCAGCCTGCCCTTTCCCTTTATGGAATATTCTACCTCCATGCCATAGGGATACTGCGTACGGCATTCCAGCTGCATGCCGTTGCCGAATTGCACCTTCCCTGCCGCGAACAGGTGGCAATAGGCGGTATCTTCATTTTCGCCGTAGGCGTACTGCCCGATGGAGCCGATCAGCCGCGCCGCGTTGGGCGGGCAGCAGGCGCAGGCGTACCATTTGGGGCGCACGGGCAGGTCGTGCCGATGGGTGCATGCCACGCCCGAAATGCCGGGGTCCGCCTCCAGCGGGTTGACGTAGAAGAAGCGCTTGCCGTCCAGCTGCATGCCCGCGAGCACGGTATTGTAGAAGGCGAGCTCCATCACGTCGGCATACTCGCCCTTCACCTCGTTTTCCAGCATCCTGCTGCCGAAAAACAAGAGGCCGATGGCGGCACACGTCTCCGAATAGGCGGTGTCGGGCGGCAGATCGTAGGCGACGGTGAACGCTTCCCCCTGCACGGTGGAGCCGATGCCGCCGGTGATATACATCTTTTTCTGCACGATGTCTTCCCACAGGCGGCGGCAGGCGGCAAGCAGGGCCTTATCGCCCGTCTCCGAGGCGAGGTCTGCCATCGCCGTATACAGGTAGACGGCGCGCACGGCGTGGCCCACCGCCTCCGACTGCTGCCGGACGGGTTTGGAGCTTTGGCGGTAGTCGTTGTCCCACGGGTCACTGTTCCAAACCGACCAGCTGCGCTTTTTTGCTTCCTTTTCGTAGAAGGCGGGATCGACGCCGCGCTCGTCGATAAAGCGCTCGGAAAGGCGCAAAAATCTTTCGTCGCCCGTCAGGCGGTACAGCTTGAGCAGGGCGAGCTCGACCTCGGGATGGCCGGGGCAGCCGGGCGCGCCCTCCGTGACGAAGCGGCGGTAAATGCATTCGGCGTTTTTGATCGCCGCATCCAGCAGTTTGCGCTTGCCCGTGGCTTCAAAATAGGCGCACGCCGCCTCGATCATGTGCCCGGCGCAGTACAGCTCGTGCGCTTCCAGCAGGTTGGTCCAGCGCTTGTCTTTATCTTTGATGGTGAAGTAGGTATCGAGGTACCCGTCTGTATCCTGCGCGGCGGCGACGAGGGCGATCAGTTCGTCCGCCTCCGCCTCCAGCTTTTCGTCACGCTCGGCCATGAGGGCGTATGCCGCCGCTTCCAGCCATTTCGCCGCGTCGCTGTCCTGGAACACCATGCCGTAAAAACCGTCGCCTACGTCTTCGCCGCGCAGCGCCTTGGCGGCGTTGATAAAGTTGGCGGCGACGTGGCTCTTTTCGGTATCCGGCGCCCTGTCCCACAGCACGCTGTATTGGTACGGGATGACGGTTTCCCGCACCCGCTTCTGATACTTTTGCATGAATCCCGCCGCCGTATACGCCTTGACGGGGATCTGCGACTGTACTTTCATCCTCTCGCTCCTTTCCTCTCCCGCGCACGCCTCCGCCCGCGGGGTTACAAATTTCTTTATATGCATTATAATACTTTTATCTTGGAAAATCAATGGATATTTTTCGCGATAATATGGAAAATTCTACTGCAAACATTCTGCTGGACGGGCTGCACCTGCCGGATCTTCTCGACTGCGACATCCTCACCGCCTCCGAAAACTTTTTCCACATGGACAGGACGGCGGACTTCAACGTGCTCATCTGCGTGACGGACGGCGCCATGTATGTGACGGAAGACGGCCGCGACTACGAGATCCCCGCAGGCGGGCTGCTGTTTTTGCGCAGCGGCCTGCGCCACTACGGCAGGCGCGAAACGCCGCGGGGTACGCGCTGGTTTTACGCCCACTTCCGCCTGCCCGGACCGCCGCACGGCCCCTTTGCGGAAGCGGCGGCCGAAACGGGTACGGGCGCGAACGACGCGGACGCCGGCGGAACGGAGCCGACGCAAACGCCCGACGGCGCCTTTCTGCGGGCAGCTTCGCCCGCAGAGGATATGACGCCGGCGCTGATGCTGCCCAAACAGTGCGCTTTCCCCGCGGGCGCGACGGAGCAGATGGAACGGCTGTGCGCGCTGCTGCGCGGAAGTTCTCCGCTGCACCGGCTGCGCGCGGGGGCACTGTTTTACGAGCTGCTGCTGCGCATCGGCGAAGGACAGCCGGAGGAGCCGCGCCCCATCGACGCCGTGTGCGCCTATCTGACGGAACACGCCCGCGAGCCGTTCAACAAAGAGCGCACCGCCGCCAACTTTTTGATGAGCTACAGCCGCCTCGCCGCCCTGTTCAAAGAGGAGAAGGGCATCCCGATGGGAGAATACCACAACCGCGCCCGCATGGAAGAGGCCTGCCGCCTGCTGCGTTCGACCCTGCTGCCCGTGGGCGAGGTCGCCGACCGCCTCGGCTTTGCCGACCCGCTGTATTTCAGCAAAAAATTCCGCGCCTTTGCGGGCCTCTCCCCCGCCGCCTACCGCCGCCTTTCGCAGCAAAAGTACTGACGCCCCGCCGCCCCCCAGCAAAGATATGGACGGCCCCGCCCCCTTGGCGGAAAAGATATTCGCGCCCTTCCGTTTCCGCCCCTTTGGCGGAACTATTCCCCGCCCGCCTTTTTCGGCAAAGGGGCCCGCCTTTTTAATTTCGACAGATCATGACATTGCACTTATCTTTTTATTCTTGACATTGGAACATTGTAATGATATAATATCCATGTAGGAGGGCAAACTGTATGGCTGAAATGATATTGTATCACGGCTCCGTTTCGATCATCGAGCATCCCACATTTGGCAAAGGCAAACGACACAATGACTATGGGTTGGGATTTTATTGCACGCGATCTCTTGACCTTGCAAAAGAATGGGCAGTTGAAGAGAAACGCGACGGCTACGCAAATAAGTATGCACTTGATCTGCGGGGACTTACGATATTAGACCTTTCGCAAAAGGGCTTTACTACCCTGCATTGGATAACGCTGCTCCTGCAAAACAGAGTGTTTACGCTCAAAAACGATATTACAAAGGCAGGAAAGAAATACCTAATTGAACACTTTTCTCTCCCGGTAGAGGAATACGACGTCATCAAGGGCTACCGCGCCGATGACTCCTACTTTGCCTATGCCGAAAGTTTTTTGAGCAACATAATTTCCGTTCAGAGGCTTTCCGAAGCACTCAAATTGGGAAATCTGGGTGAACAGGTCGTTTTAATGTCGCAAAAAGCATTTGCGCAATTAAAATTTTTAGGCTATGAAATTGCCGACGCTGCCACATACTACCCTCTGCGAAGAGCGCGAAACGAACAGGCGCGCATGGAATTTTTAAGCAACAGACAGGGAACACCCTCACCCGACGACTTGTATCTGAACGACATTATCCGCGGAGGTATCGAGCCTGATGATCCACGCTTACAATGAACAATTTATCGGCATCATTCAACCAAAAGTCGCGGCGATGTTTGAACTCGCCGTTTTGGAAGAGCTTATCGATATAGACGCCTTTGCGCGAAAATTTATATCATCTCCCGTCTGTCACGCGCTTGAAAATGCCGATCCCGTCTATGCTTTGGGAAAATCGGCAAACGAACTTCTGGCACTGATTTTAGGGAATGAACCTTTGAACATTGAAACAAGCAGCTATGCCTCTCCTGAGTATTGGACAGGCTGGGTTTTGGCGTATGCGCAGTGGTATTTCAATAAGCCATATGCCACGATCATAGCCGCTATACCTTGCAGCAAAATTCTGGATCACTATTTCCCCTATCACGAAATGGATATTACGCAGAGCATGGACTTGATCGCAAAATATCTCAAACCCGTATGTCCGCTGAAAGAGATCCGTCAACAACGCGGACTCAGCCAAGCACAGCTCGCCCATCTTTCCAACGTGCCGCTGCGCACGATCAAATCTTACGAACAGGGCACAGTTGATATAGCCAAGGCGCAAGGCGAAACATTGTATGCACTCGCACAGACACTGCATTGCTCGATAGAAGATCTGATCAAGTAATTCACCGCAAATCTCTTCGCCAAATCACCGCAAATCTCTTCGCCAAATCGCCGCAAATCTCTTCGTCAAATCACCGCAAATCAATACGCCGCCCGTCCGGAGCAATGCTCAAGACGGGCGGTTTTACTTTTACCACTTTAAATATTCTTCATCGGCCTCTTCGTAATAATACGAATAGTCTATGCCCTTCATAAAGAGTTCCCTGTCGTCGATCTGCGGCGTTTGGGCGCCCTTGATGAGCGCAAAAATATGCGATGCGTCCACAGGGCTTTCCTTCATCGCCTGCAAATATTCGCGCTTATTTATCTTGCTCCAATCGGTGCAGGTGTGCAGGTTCTTCTTCAAGATCAGATCAAGCCAGATGCGCGTTGCCCTGCCGTTGCCTTCCATGAACGGATGGGCGATGTTCATCTCCACATACTTTTTGACGATATGCTCGATGGCATCTTCGGGCATTTTCTCGATGCGCGCAAGGTTTTCGTTCAGGTACATGGCAGGCGCAAAGGCGAACCCGCCCTTGGCGATATTCAGCCCCCTTATTTTCCCTGCAAAATCGTAAAGACCGCCGAAGAGATAGGAATGGATCTGCTGCAAGCCCTTTACCGTACCCGCTTCAACGTCGTTTATCAGCCCGCTTTCAAACAGCTCGTATGCCTTCTGCTTGCTTTTTTCGTCGATGGAAGTGCCCATCCCCTTCAGCCACTTGTCGAATACGAGCGACTTTTTACTCGGGATGACGGCAAGGATGGTGTTTACCCCCTCTTCGTCCACGACGTCGGTCAGATACCGTTTGCCGTCCTTGGCCGTTAATTTCAGTTGTCGACAAATTGTCGACAACTGCGGATTGCGGCGTTTGATCGCATTCCAATAGGAACGGGGATTTTTGCTCTTTGTGAGCGCTTCGGCGATGTCGGCAGCGCAAAACCACCATTTGGAAGTTTGTTCCTCCCAAACGGCGCGCACGGGGATATCTTCAAAAAAACGGATGGAAGTTTTCAGCATGGCCGCCCCCCTGTTATTGCCCATAGTATACCAAATTTTGCAGCCAAATTCAAGTATAAAACGGGGGTGCGCTATACTGCGCACCCCTGTCGGTTCAGGCGTATATCCTATTCATTGCCTCACAAATTACTTGCGAGGATTTTTGATATTCGCCTGGGCTGCTGCGAGGCGCGCGATGGGAACGCGGAACGGCGAGCAGGAGACGTAGTTGAGGCCGATCTCGTGGCAGAACTCGATGGACGAAGGATCGCCGCCGTGTTCGCCGCAGATGCCGCAGTGCAGTTCGGGACGGGTCTCGCGGCCGAGCTGGACTGCCATCTTCATCAGTTTGCCCACGCCGACGGTGTCGAGGCGGGAGAACGGATCGGATTCGTAGATCTTGTTCTTGTAGTAAGAAGGCAGGAACTTGCCCGCATCGTCGCGCGAGAAGCCGAAGGTCATCTGCGTCAGGTCGTTGGTGCCGAAGCAGAAGAACTCCGCCTCTTTGGCGATCTGATCGGCGGTGAGCGCCGCGCGAGGGATCTCGATCATGGTGCCGACTTCATACTTGAGGTCAACGCCCGCGGCCTTGATGACTTCGTCTGCCGTCTTGACGACGATGTCTTTGACGAACTTCATCTCTTTGACTTCGCCGGTGAGCGGGATCATGATCTCGGGAACGATGTTCCATTCGGGATGACGGCCCTTGACGGCGATGGCAGCCTTGATGACCGCGTTGGTCTGCATGACGGCGATCTCGGGATAGGTGACGCACAGGCGGCAGCCGCGGTGACCCATCATCGGGTTGAACTCGTGCAGGTCGGAGATGATCTGCTTGATCTGTGCGACCGTCTTGTTCTGCGCCTTGGCGAGCGCTTCGATGTCTGCCTCTTCCGTGGGCACGAACTCGTGCAGAGGAGGATCGAGGAAGCGGATGGTGACGGGATAGCCGCCCAGCGCCTCGAACAGGCCTTCAAAGTCTGCCTGCTGCATGGGCTCGATCTTGGCAAGCGCGGCTTCGCGCTCTTCCACCGTTTCGGAGCAGATCATTTCACGGAAGGCGTCGATACGGCCTTCGCCGAAGAACATGTGCTCGGTACGGCACAGGCCGATGCCCTGCGCGCCGAACGCGGCGGCCTGCTTGGCGTCCTTCGGGGTGTCTGCATTGGTGCGCACGCCGAGAGCCTTGTATTTGTCGGCCATTTCCATGATGCGGCCGAAGTAACCGCTGTTGGGGTCTGCGGGAACGGTGGGGATGAGGCAGTCGTAGATGTTGCCGGTGGAGCCGTCCAGCGAGATGCCGTCGCCTTCATGATACACTTTGCCGGCGAGGGTGAACTGCTTGTTCTCTTCGTCCATCTTGATGTCGCCGCAGCCGGAGACGCAGCAGGTGCCCATGCCGCGCGCGACGACTGCCGCGTGGGAGGTCTGGCCGCCGCGGACGGTCAGGATGCCCTGCGCATATTTCATGCCCTCGATGTCTTCGGGGGAGGTCTCGAGGCGGACGAGGACGACCTTTTCGCCCTTCTTGCCCTTTTCGACCGCGTCTTCCGCCGTGAACACGATGGAGCCTGCGGCAGCGCCCGGGGAAGCGGCGATGCCCTTGCCGACGACGTTGTTCTTATCCGCCTGCTTGAGCGCGTTGGGGTCGAACTGCGGGTGCAGCAGCATGTCGAGCGACTTGGCGTCGATCTGCATGAGCGCTTCCTGCTCGGTGATCATGCCTTCGTCGATGAGGTCGCAGGCGATCTTGATGGCGGCGGCGGCGGTGCGCTTGCCGTTACGCGTCTGCAGCATGTAGAGCTTCTCGTTCTCGACGGTGAACTCCATATCCTGCATGTCGCGGTAATGATTTTCGAGGATCTTGCAAACTTCCTGGAACTGCTTGTACACTTCGGGGAAGATGTCTGCCATTTTAGAGATGGGCATCGGGGTGCGGACGCCGGCAACGACGTCTTCGCCCTGGGCGTTGGTGAGGAATTCGCCCATCAGGCCCTTTTCGCCGGTGGCGGGGTTACGGGTGAAGGCAACGCCCGTGCCGCAGTTGTCGCCCATGTTGCCGAACGCCATCATCTGCACGTTGACCGCGGTACCCCAGCTGTAAGGGATGTCGTGGTCCATACGATAGACGTTGGCGCGGGGGTTGTCCCAGGAGCGGAACACCGCTTTGATGGCGCCGAAGAGCTGTTCCTTCGGGTCGGAGGGGAAGTCGGAACCGATCTTCGCCTTATATTCTGCCTTGAACTGCTCGGCCAGGGTCTTGAGGTCTTCCGCCGTCAGTTCGACGTCCTGCGTGACGCCCTTTTCTTCCTTCATCTTATCGATGAGCTGCTCGAAGTACTTTTTGCCGACTTCCATGACGACGTCGGAATACATCTGGATGAAACGGCGGTAGCAGTCGTACGCCCAGCGGGGGTTGCCCGACTTCTTTGCGATGGTCTCCACCACTTCTTCGTTGAGGCCGAGGTTGAGGATGGTGTCCATCATGCCCGGCATGGAAGCGCGTGCACCCGAACGGACGGAGACGAGCAGAGGGTTCTCTTTGTCGCCGAACTTTTTGCCGCAGATTCTCTCCATCTTGTCGATGTACTCCATGATCTCCGCCTGGATATCGGGGTTGATCTGCCTGCCGTCTTCATAATACTGCGTGCAAGCCTCGGTGGAAATGGTGAAGCCCTGCGGCACGGGAAGACCGATGTTGGTCATCTCTGCAAGGTTTGCGCCCTTGCCGCCCAAGAGCTCGCGCATCTTTGCGTTCCCTTCCGAGAAAAGGTAGCAATATTTCTTTGCCATAGAAAAATTTTCCTCCTGATAAGATTTCGGATTTTTAGCTTTTTCAACGCTTCTATTTTAATATAAATTTCCGCAAATTTCAAGTGAAAAGCAAATATTTTCCAAACTTTTTGCAAGGATTTTGCAACTCGCCCGTATTTTGCCGAAAATCGGGCCCCGCCGCCCTGCCGCGGCGGACAAAAGCCGCCCTTTTGCCGCAGCGCCGTGCCCTTTTGCGGCGAAGGGAAAGCCCGTGCGCCGCGCACCGGCCGCCCTTTACAGGCGGGAACAAAAAGCAGCGCTTTGCGAAAACCGCCGTTTTCGGGCGCGGGCAGAGGACGGAGCCCGGCGGGAGCCGCCCCTTTACAGGCGGATATATTCGGCGACCGCCCGCACCTCGCCGCCCGTCTGGGCGCGGAAGTAGGCGTACAGCAGCTTGACGGCGCGCTTTTTCCCCTCCGCGCTCACCTTCTCTTCCGCAAAGGGGAAGCCCGCGCATTTTTTCAGCGTGTGCAGCGTGGCCTCGCTCACGCCCGCCCCCCGCGCGCACGAGCCGCAGGTGAAGCACCCGCCCGCAAGGTCGAAAAAGGTGCGCCCGTCAAGCTCTGCCCCGCAGTCTGCGCACGCCTGCAAAGACACGCGGTAGCCGGAAAGGTCGAGCGCGCGCAGAAAAAAGCGGATGAGCGCCTCCGCCTCGTCGCCTTCACACATTTCGCGCAGCGCCGTGACGGCATAAAGAAAGAGCGCCTCGTTGACGATGCCGTCCAACAAGAGCGCGTCGCACACGCCGCACACGCAGGCGGCGGCGTAAAATTTGCCGATGTCCTCGCGCAGGGCGTAAAAGCCGTCCGTTCCGGCTGCGGAAATGACGGTGCGCCGCTCGCCCTTTTCCGCCAGCACATACTCGGCAAAGCAGAAGGGCTGCGCCGCAAAGCGCAGTTTGGCGCCCGCCTTGCGCACCCCCTTGGCGGCGGCGGAGAGCTTGCCCCGCTGCAGGGAAAAGAGGGTGAGCATCTTGTCGTTTTCGCCGAAGTCTGCCGTGCGCAGCACTAAGGCGTCTACCTTGATCTCCATAAACCTGCTATCTCTTCAGCTGTTTATACAACATGTAATAGGAAAGGCTGCCCGTTTTACAGAACAGCTTCCAGGCGATCTCCGCCGCGCCGTCGTCTTTACAAAACCGCGCCATGCCGTCCCTCCCCGGCAGGGGCTCCCCTGCCCTACCGCCAGTATGTGCAGAAAAGGGGGCGCGCTTGCGCGGTAACTTCTGCTAATGGCGGTCTTTGAGTTCTGTGCACACGTCCGAAAGCTTGACGCCCGCGTCCGCCAGCAGCACCAGGGTATGATAGAGAAGGTCGGCGCACTCGCCCACGATCTCCTCTTTATCGCGGTTTTTGGCGGCGATGACCAGCTCTACCGCCTCTTCGCCCGCCTTTTTGGCGATCTTGTCTACCCCCTTTCCAAACAGGTACGAGGTATAGCTGCCCTCGGCGGGGGCATTCTTTCTGTCTTCGACGATGCGCTGCAGCTGCCCCAGCATCTCCGCGCCAACGCCGCATTCTTTGACGGGGGTGAAAAAGCAGCTGTAATTGCCCGTGTGGCAGGCGGCGCCCGTCTGCTCCACCTTCAAAAGGACGCAGTCTTTGTCGCAGTCGAGGAAGATGCCGCGCACCTTCTGCAGGTGCCCGCTCTCCTCCCCCTTTTTCCACAATTTTTGGCGGGAACGGCTCCAATAATGGGCGTAGCCCGTTTCCAGCGTCTTTTGGTACGCCTCGGCGTTCATGTACGCCTGCATCAGCACCTCGCCGCTCTCATAGTCCTGGGCGATGGCGCAGACGAGGCCCTTTTCGTCAAACTTCAGCTCTTGCATGGTATTCTCCTGACGGGGATGCCCCGTTCAAATAAAAACTCTTTCAGCCGGAACATGTCGATCTCGGCAAAGTGGAACAGCGACGCCGCCAGCGCCGCGTCCGCGCCGCCCTCGGTGAGCACGTCGGCAAAGTGCTGCATGCTGCCCGCCCCGCCCGAGGCGATGACGGGGATGTTGACCGCCTCCGCCGCGGCGCGGGTGAGCGCCAGATCGTAGCCTGACTTGGTGCCGTCTTTATCCATGCTGGTGAGCAGCACCTCGCCCGCGCCCAGCTTTTCCGCCCGCGCGATCCATTCGACGGCGTCCAGCCCCGTATCGACGCGCCCGCCGTTGCGGTACACGCTCCAGCCGCCGCGCCCGTTTTGCTTGGCGTCTACCGCCAGCACCACGCACTGCGAGCCGAAGCGGAGCGCCGCCTCGGTGATCAGGTGCGGGTTTTCGATGGCGGCGGAATTGACGGCGATCTTGTCCGCGCCCGCCGCCAGCAGGCGGCGGAAATCTTCCACGCTGCGGATGCCGCCCCCCACCGTGAGGGGGATGAACACCTCTTCGCTGGCGCGGGCAAGGACGTCTACGGCGGTCTGCCTGCCGTCGCTGGAGGCGGTGATATCTAAAAACACGATCTCGTCGGCGCCGATCTTGTCGTACGCCTTGGCGATCTCGACGGGGTCGCCCGCGTCGATGAGGTTGACGAAGTTGACGCCCTTCACGACCCTGCCCTTATCGATATCCAGGCAGGGGATGATGCGTTTTGCAAGCATGATCTCTCCCGTGCGCCGCCGCATGGCGGGCGCAGAAAATACTTGAGCGGCGGGCATACGGCCCGCCCCGATCCGCGCGCACGGCGCGCGTAAAATGCCCTTTACGGCGCGAAGCCCGCGCTCAGTTTTGGGCGCAGAGGGCGAGCGCCTCTTGCAGGTCGACGGCGCCGGTGTAGATAGACTTGCCCAGCACCGCGCCGTACACGCCGCCCTCGTGCAGCTTTTGCAGGTCTTCTAAAGAAGAGATGCCGCCCGAGGCGATGACGTTCAGGCCGGTTTCGCGCTGCATGCGCACCGTCTCTTCCACGTTGGCACCCGCCATGGCGCCGTCTTTGGAGATGTCGGTGAACAGGGCGCAGCGGATGCCCATGCACTTGCACTTTTTGGCGAATTCGTCGGCGCGGATGTCCGTCTGCACCGTCCAGCCCTGCACGGCGAACATGCCGTCTTTGGCGTCGATGCCGGCGACGATCTTTTCGGGGAATTCAAAGCACGCCAAAGCGAAGCTGTCGGGGTCGGTGACCGCCATGGTGCCGATGACCACGCGGTCGGCGCCCGCGTCCAGCCGCCTGCGGATATCGACGATGCGGCGCAGCCCGCCGCCGCTCTGCACGCGCACGGGGAAGCGCTTTTTGATCTCGCCGATGAGCGAATCGATGCCGCTCGCACCGGTGAAGGCGCCGGAAAGGTCGACGATGTGCAGCCATTCCGCACCCGCCTCCACCCACTTTTCGGCAAAGGCGAGCGGGTCGCCGTAGTCGGTGGCCTTGTTCTTGTCGCCCTGGTACAGCCGTACCGCCCTGCCGTTCATCACGTCGATCGCCGGAAATAAGATCATACATTTTCCTCCTAACGTCTATTTTTTGCCGCCCTGCGGCGGCCCGCCGCACAAAATTTTGCGGCGTTTTTGCCATTCTTCAAAAAATATTCGCGCCTGTTTTATCCTTTTTTCGGAAAAAAACATCGGCGGCGCTTTTTTCTTTCTAAAAGATATCTGCGGCCGCGGGCACTTTTTACATGCGGCAGAAGTTTTTCAGCAGGCGCAGGCCCGCCTCGCCGCTCTTTTCGGGGTGGAACTGCACCCCGTAGGCGTTGCCCGCGTACACCGCCGAAGGATAGGCGATATGGTACTCCGTTTTGGCGCAGGCGTACGCATCGGCGCAGTCGGCGCGGTAGCTGTGCACGAAGTAGAAGTATGTGCCCTCTTCGATCCCCGCAAACAGGGGCGTTTGCAGCCCGAACACGGCGTTCCAGCCGATCTGCGGGATCTTGCCCTCGCCAAAGCGCACCACCTGCCCGGGCACAAGGCCCAAACCGCGGTGCTCGCCCTCTTCAAAGCTCTTTTCCAACAAAAACTGCATGCCGAGGCAGATGCCCAGCAGCTTTGTATCTTTGACGCGGGAAAGGATATATTCGTCCAGCCCCCGCGCGCGCAGCTCCGCCATGCCCGCGCCGAACGAGCCCACGCCGGGGAGGATGAGCTTATCGCACCCGTCCAGCACCGAACGCTCGCCCGAAACGGCGGCGCGCTCGCCGAGCTTTTCCAGCGCCTTCTGCACCGAGCGCAGGTTGCCCGCGCCGTAATCGACGATGCCGATCATCACAGCACCCCTTTGGAGGAAGGGATGCGCGCGGAGACGACTTTGACGGCATCTTGCAGGCACTTGGCGAGCGCCTTGAACACCGCCTCCGCCTCGTGGTGGCGGTTGCCGCGGGCAGGGAGGCGCACGAACACGTTGATGCCCGCATGGAAGGCAAAGGCGCGCAGGAACTCTTCCACAAGCTCTGCGTCGAACTGCCCGATCTTTCCGTCCATCTTATCGGCAAAATTGAGGAAGGGGCGGCCGGAGATATCGACGGCGATCTGCGCCGCGGCGTCGTCCATGGGCACGAGGCGGTCGGCAAAGCGGGCGATGCCCCGCTTGTCGCCCAGGGCGCGGAAAAACGCCTGCCCCAGGCAGATGCCCACGTCTTCCACCGAGTGGTGGAAGTCTACCTGCGTATCCCCCTTACAGGAGACGGAAAGGTCGAACCCCGCGTGCACCGCCAACAGTTCGAGCATATGGTCGAGAAAGCCGACGCCGGTATCGACTTCGGCCCTGCCGGAGCCGTCCAGCTCCAGCGTGAGAGAGATATCCGTTTCGCGCGTTTTGCGCTCGATGGTTGCACTGCGCATACGATCCCCTTTGCCGCGGCGATCCGCGGGCGTTTTTCAGAATAGAAATGAAAAATGTTTTTGTTTTCGGCGGAAAAACCGCTTTTGCCCTATTTTTGCAGCCGCACGGGGGCGGCTTCTGCTTTTGCAGCCGCACGTCTCTACTTTTGCAGCCGCACGCGGATGGCGTTGGCGTGCGCGTGCAGGTGCTCGCTTTCGGCGAGGCGGATGATGTCCGGCCCGTCTTCGCGCACCGCCTGCTCGCTGTAGCGGATGACGCTCATCTTGCGCAGGAAGATATCCTGGTTGAGCACCTCAAAAAAGCGCGCCGTGCCGCCGGTGGGCAGGGTGTGGTTGGGGCCCGCGAAGTAATCGCCCACGGGTTCGGGCGTATAGCTGCCCATGAACACCGCGCCCGCGTTTTTGATCTTCGGCAGCAGCTCTTCGCAGTTTTCCGCCGCCAGCTCCAGGTGCTCGGGCGCGATCTGATTGGCGAGATCGCACGCCTCTTCCTGATCTTTGACGAGGATGATGCCGCCCGCGTGCTCGACGGAATAGGCGGCGATGTCTTTGCGGGGCAGAAGCGCCAGCTGCCTGTCCACTTCCGCCGCCACTTTTTGGGCGAAGGCCGCATCGTCGGTGAGCAGGAGCGCCCGCGCGAGACGGTCGTGCTCCGCCTGCGACAATACGTCTGCCGCCACGAAGACGGGGTCCTGCGCCTTATCGGCGATGATGAGGATCTCGGAAGGGCCGGCGAGCATATCGATGCCGACGGCGCCGTATACCTCTTTTTTGGCGAGGGTGACATAGATATTGCCGGGACCGGCGATGACGTCTACCTTGGGGATGCTTTCGGTGCCGTACGCCAAGGCCGCGATCGCCTGCGCGCCGCCCGCCTTGAACACCGCTTCGGCGCCGCACTCTTTGGCGGCGACCAGCACGGCGGGGTCTACCTTCCCCTCCTTGGCGGGGGTACACATATAGATGTGCTCCACGCCCGCCGCCTTTGCGGGCAGTACCCCCATCAGCACCGTACTGACAAGGGGCGCCGTGCCGCCCGGCACATAGATGCCCGCCCGTTCCACGGGGCGGACGGTATAGCCCGTCGTCCTGCCCCCTTCGGTGCGGATATCCTCCGCTTTGGGGGAACGGCGGTGGTACTCGTATACGTTGCGGACGGCCTTTTTCAGAGAAGAGAGCAGCTCTTTGTCTACCGCCTTGTAGGCGGCGGCGAACTCCTCTTCGCTCACGCGCACCGTCTGCGCGATGAGCGCGGAACCGTCGAACTTTTTACAATAGGCAAAGAGCGCCTTGTCTCCGTTTTCGCGCACGTCCGCCACGATGGCGCGCACCGCCTGCGCCTTTTCGGCGTCGTCAAAGCCGCCGCGGCGCAGTATTTCCGCCGCCTCTGCGGCATTTTGATAGATCTTCATACCTTTCCTCCCTCGCTCATTCCCCCGTCATGCCTGCCATGGCGGCGATGAGCGGCAGTATCTCGCCCGCGCGCGTCTTCAAACTGACCTTGTTGGCGACAAGGCGGGCGGAAATATCGAACACCTCTTCCAACACCTCCAGCCCGTTGGCGCGCAGGGTGCCGCCCGACTGGACGATATCGAAGATGACGTCGGCAAGCCCCGTGAGGGGCGCCAGCTCGATGGAGCCGTTGAGCTTGATGATCTCCACGTCCGCCCCGCGCGAGGCGAACAGCTTTTTCGCCGTGTGCGCGTACTTGGTGGCAACGCGCAGGTGCGGGCGGGAGGCGAAGTCTTTCAGGGCGGGGAAGCCCGCCACGCACAGCCTGCACCGCTCGAAGCGCAGGTCGAGCATCTCATATAAGTCTGCCTCCGCTTCCAGCAATGTATCCTTGCCGACGACGCCGATATCCGCCACGCCGTATTCGACGTAGGTGGGCACGTCGGCAGGTTTGACGAAGAAGAAGCGGAATTTGCCGTCCGGCGTTTCCAAAACCAACTTGCGCGTGTCCTCTTTGAGCACTTCCGCGCGGATGCCGCAGCGGATGAACAGGTCTGCGCATTCCGACGCCAGCCGCCCCTTGGCGAGCGCCACGTTGAGCGGGCCGTGCGGCTTTTCGGCGCCGCGCGCCCGCCCGGCGCGCAGCACGCGCATCATACCCACGGCAAAGCCGACGGCGGAAAGGTCGCGGCCGAACTGGGCGCACAGCCCGTCGTACCGCCCGCCCGAGAGCACGGGCGCGCCCACCCCTTCGGCAAGCCCCGTGAACACCATGCCCGAATAGTAGGAAAGGCTTTTGACGGTGCCCAGATCAAACGACACGCAGCCCTCCGCACCCATCTGTTTGAGGTAGGCGTACACCTTTTCCAGGTGCGACAGCGCCGCCAGGGCGGTGGGGTTCTCCGTCAGCCCCTTCGCCTTTTGCAGCACCTCCGCCCCGCCGAACAGCGAGGGAAGGGCGAGGATGGCGGCCTGCGTGCGGGCGTTCGCGCCCGCGGCGCGCAGGGCGATCTGGGTGTTGACGAGGTCTTTGGCGTTGATGTAGCCGCGGATCTCTTCGGCGGCGGCGGGGGTAAGCCCGCTCCCTTCCAATAATCCCTTATAGAAGCCGACGTGGCCGATATCGATGATGAAGTCCTTCAGCCCCACGGCGCGCAGGCACTCGGCGGCAAAGGCGACGGCGTAGGCGTCCGACTCGGCGCCCTCTTCGCCGAAGATCTCCACGCCCGCCTGCGCCACTTCTCTGTCCGAATTGCCGCCGGCGGAAAAGTCGTAGATATCCGAAAAATAGCACAGCCGCGCCCGCGCCCCCTGCAGCTTGGTGGCGGCGATGCGCGCGCAGGCGAGGGTCATGTCCGGCCGCAGCACGATGAGGTTGCCGTCTTTATCCGTCATCTTGAACATCTGCGCCTGGTCGACGGGGCTGTCGATGCAGGCGAAGGTGTCGTAATATTCCAGCCCCGCCGTGCGGACGGTGGCAAAGCCCGCGGAAGCGAACTTTTGGCGCAAAACTTGCTGCGCGGCGTCCAGCGCGGCGCTCTCTTCCGGCAAGACGTCTCGCACGCCCGCCGGCAGTTTGAAGTATGCCATACGGTATTTTTTCTCCGAAGCGCCGCCCGCGGGGAATGCGGGAAATGCGCGTTTTTCTTTCATTTTATCACTTTTTGCCGCTCTCTGTCAATAACATAGAGCCCGTTTGCCGTTAACCGCGCTCAATTCTGTTCCGCGCCTTGCGGGTTTATACGTTTTTTTGAAGGCGCACCCGCGGAATGAGGGGCCCGGTTCAGCGCCGCGCCTTGCTTTCCTGCGCGTTTTTGAGGGGTGCATCGGCGCAACGAGGGGGCTCAGTTGAGCACCACGTCTTGCAGGCTTTCGTACTTTTTGAGCGCCAGTTCGCGCAGGGCGGCGGCGTCCCGGCAGCCGACCGCCTCGTCGGCGAGCTTTTTCGCTTCAAAGATGACGGAAGAAGGATAGCGCAGGTTGCGGATCTCGGAGAGCATCTTGCCGCTCTGGCGGGTGCCCAAAAAGTCGCCCCCGCCGCGCATTTCCAGATCTTTTTCGGCGATGGCAAAGCCGTCGGTGCTGTTTTTGATGACGGCAAGGCGGGCGCGCGCCTCTTCCGTTTCCGCCCCCGAAAGCAGAAAACAGTAGCTCTGCCTGCTGCCCCGCCCCACGCGGCCGCGCAGCTGGTGCAGCTGCGAAAGCCCGAACCGCTCGGCGTTGTAGATGACCATGATGGTGGCGTCCGGCACGTCTACCCCCACTTCGATGACGGTGGTGGAGACGAGACAGTCGTATTTTTTCGCCTTGAAGTCTTCCATCACCTGCGCCTTCTCTTTATCCTTCATCTTGCCGTGCAGAAGGGCGAAGCGCACCCGCGGCAGGCGGTTTTTCAGCTCGTCGTACAATTCGGTGACGCTCATCACCGAGCCCTCTTCGTCCCCCTCGATCTTGGGGCAGACGAAGTAGCTCTGGTTTCCCTTGGCAGCCTCGCGCCCGATGTATTCGAGCATGTCGTCGTAGCGGCGGGAAGGGACGATCGCCGTGACCACGGGCGCGCGCGACACGGGCTTGTCTTTGATGGTGGAGATATCCAGGTCGCCGTAAAAGATGAGCGAGAGGGTGCGCGGGATGGGCGTCGCCGACATGACCAGCATATCCGCCCCCGCGCCCTTTTCGTTGAGGGCGGAGCGCTGCGCCACGCCGAAGCGGTGCTGCTCGTCGCACACGCAGAAGGCGAGCTTTTGCGGGCGCACGTCTTCCTGCAGGACGGCGTGCGTGCCGCAGACGATAGAAATTTCTCCCGCCTCCAGGGCGCGCTTGATCTCGCGCTTTTCTTTGGCGGGGGTGGAGCCCGCCAGAAACGCCGCCTTGTATTCGGGCAGGTAACGCTGCACGAGGGCGAAGTTCTGGGCGGCGAGCACCTCGGTGGGCGCCAAAAACGCCGCCTGATAGCCGCTTTTTGCCGCCATGTAGATGCCGCACAGCGCCACGGCCGTCTTGCCGCTGCCCACATCCCCCTGCAGCAGCCTGTTCATGCGGTGCGGCGAGCGGCAGTTTTCATAGATGTCGTTGACGGCGGCCTTCTGCCCCGGCGTGAACTCGAACGGGAAGCGCCGCGCGAACGCCGCCACCTCCTGCGCGGTACAGGCATAGCGGAAGGAACGGGCGTCATCCTTCCCCCCTTTGATATAGTGGAAGGCGGAGATGAGGACGAAGTATTCTTCCAGGGCGATGCGCTCGGCGGCCTCATCTTTGGCGGCCATGGAGGCGGGGGCGTGGATGTCTTTATACGCCTTTGCCAGCGGCGGCAGGGCATACTTTTGGATGAGGGAAGGGGGCACGGCGCTTGCGGGCATGCAGCGGCGCAGGGCGTCCTGCACGGCGTCCCGCACAACGCGCTGGGTGAGCGAGCCCTTCAGCCCGTACACGGGCACGATGCCCTTTAAGCGGAAGTTCTTTTCGCGCAGTTCGAAGGAGGGGTTGACCATGGAGGGCGCGCCCATGCCGTACTTGTTCTGCACCCGCCCGTAAAAGAGGTATTCTTCCCCCGCGCGCAAGTTGCTGCGCACATAGGGCATATTGAACCACACGGCGGAAAAGCGCTCGCCCTCCTGCTCGCACCACACCTTGACGAAGGAGCGCCGCCCGTTGTACACCGCCTGCGGCGGCGAGACGACGCGGCAGGCGATGAGCGCCGTGTCGTTATGGTAGCAGGAAGACAGCCTGACCTGCTGCGTGAGGTCTAAATAGGCGCGCGGATAATAGCGCACCAGGTCTTCCGCCGTGAAGATGTTCAGTTTGTTGAGCTCTTTTTCCCGCTTTTCGGAAATACCCTTCAAGTCGCGCAGCGATGTCACAGCTCTCTCCTCCATGCGCCCGAACGGATCGCCGTCCCCTTTTATGAGGCGCAGAAACATATTTTGCGCCCGCAGGCGCCGGACAGGGCCCGCTCCCCTTCCGGTACAGGGACGCGGAAATTTCCTTCCCCTTCCTAAAAAATAAAGAAGGAAGAAAGGAAAACAAAAAGCGGCGGAGCTGCCCCCGCCGCACACCTGCAAATTTATTCGAGCGATACGATATAGTAATAGATGGGCTGGCCGCCGTTGTGGAAATCGACGTCGCAGTCCGGATATTTTTCCGCCACCTGCTGCGCAAGCGCCGCGGCCTCTTCTTCGGATACGTCCTGCCCGTAGTAGAGGGTGATGATCTCGTGCGAGGCGTCTTTCAGGCGGTCGATGAGGGAGAGCATGGTCTCGTCTACGCTGCTGCCCTTGGCGAGGATCTTTTTGTCGTCCAGGCCGATGATGTCGCCCTCTTCCAGGTGGAAGCCGTTGACGTCGGTCGAGCGCACGGCGTAGGTCACCTGGCCCGCGCGCACGTTGTCGATGGCGTGGATCATGTCCGTCTTGTTCTCTTCGGCGCTCGCCTCGGGGTTGAACGCCAGTGCCGCCGCAAAGCCCTGGGGCACGTTTTTGGTGGGGATGACGTGGATGACGCGGTTTTCCACCAGCGCCTTGGCCTGCTCCGCCGCCAGGATGATGTTTTTATTGTTGGGGAACACGAACACATGCTCGGCGTTGACCTTCTGCACGGCGCTGGCGATGTCGTTGGCGCTGGGGTTCATGGTCTGGCCGCCTTCGATGACGCGGTCTACCAAAAGGTCTTTGAAGATGGCGGCGATGCCCTCGCCCGTACAGATGGCGAGCATGCCCATCTCCTTCTTTTCCGCCTCGCGCTTGGCGCGCAGCGCCCTGTTCTGTTCGAGCATGTTCTCGATCTTCACGCGGTCCAGCTCGCCCAGTTCCACCGCGTATTGCAGCGCAAGGCCGGGCGTATTGGTATGCACGTGCACTTTGACCAGTTCCAAGTCGCCGATGCAGATGACGCAGTCGCCGATGCCCAAAAGTTTTTGCTTGAGCTTGTCGATATCGGCGAGGGTGGTCTGCTTTTTGAGGTTGATGACGAAGAACTCGGTGCAGTAGGCAAATTCGATCTCGCACAAATCGAGGTTGATGATGTCGGAATTGTCGCCGAAGACCTCTTCTTCCGTCTTCTGCGCTTCGGGCAGGGCGACCTCTTCGGTCACCTCTTCGCCGTTGAGAACGCTCAAAAAGCCGCGGTAGATGCACAGAAGGCCCATGCCGCCCGAGTCGACCACGCCCGCCTTTTTGAGCACGGGCAGAAGTTCGGGCGTCTGCGCCAGCGCCTCTTCGCCGCGCTTGATGACGTCTGCCATGAACACGGCAAAATCTTTATACTTGGGCGCCTGCTGGCGGGCGAATTCGCTCATCAGCCGCGCCACGGTGAGCATGGTGCCCTCTTTGGGCTTGGATACGGCGGAATAGGCGACCTTGGTGCCGTTTTCCATCGCCTTGGCTAACGCCTTGACGGTGATCTGGTCGCCGTTTTTGATCTCCGCGCAGATGCCGCGGAACAGCTGCGACAAGATGACGCCCGAATTGCCGCGCGCGCCCTTGAGCGCGCCCTTGGACACGGCGTCGCACAGCTCGGAGAGGCGGTTGGACGGGCACATCGAAAGTTCTTTGACCGCCGACTGGATGGTCAGCGACATATTCGTGCCCGTGTCGCCGTCCGGCACGGGGAATACGTTGAGCGAATCGACCTTCGCCCTGTTTATTTCCAATACTTTCGCACCGGATACGATCATCTTTCTGAATTCGGTGCCGCCGATGGTTTTTGGCATGGCTATCTTGAACTCCTTCTCACTGACGGGGTATGCGCGTCACAGCCGCACGCCGATCACGTTGACGTTGACCGAATCGACGATCATGCCCGTGAACCTTTCCACGCGGTATTTGACGCTCTCTTTGAGCGACTGCGCCACGGCGTTGATGGACACGCCGAACTTGATGATGACGTACACGTCGATATAGATCTTATCGCCGTCCGTCGTCACCTTGACGCCCTTGCCGCGCGTATCCTTTTTGAACAGCTCCGCAAGGCTGTCGGTAAAACGGCGCGAAACGGTATCCACGATGCCGTAGCACTCCATCGCGGCCTGCGAGGCGACCTTGGCGATCGCCATATCCGAAATTGTAATTTTGCCGTAGGCATTGCTCGTATTGACAGACATATTGCGTTGACTCCCGTAACCAAGGCAAAATGACCCGATCGGATCCGGATCGCTTTGACTCGGTTCAACCATATTTTAACCTATTTTCCGCCGATTTGCAAGAGAAATTTTCATATTGCGGGCGGTTTTTTTGTTTTTTATAAAAATTGTGGAATAAAGGGCAAAATCGATTGATTTTTTTTTGCGTTTTTGGTATAGTTACAATGCTCGTTTTGAGCAGGCGCCTTCGCGCGCAAAATTTCAGAATATGACCGTGGAGGTGTGAAATATGTCGAGAGTATGCAGTGTCTGCAACAAGGGTCAGGTTGCCGGCAATAACGTGAGCCACTCGAACCGCAAGACGAAGAGGACCTTCAAAGCGAACGTGCAGAAGGTGAAGATCGTGAAAGACGGCAAGGTGGAATCCGCCTACGTCTGCGCACGTTGCCTCAAGAGCGACAAAGTAGAGCGCGCGTAAAAATCAACGCAAAGACGAGGGCGCATCCGTTCGGATGCGCCCTTTTGCCGCGCCCTTTTCCCCTTTCTCGTACAGCGCCTGCCGCCTCTCTTTATAGTGTTTGCCGCCCTTTATATCTCCTACCGCCCGTTGATACCGTCCGCCGCCCGTTGATACCGTCCGCCGCCCGTTTATACCGTCCGCCGCCCGAGGGAGCGGCCTTTTCTTTGCCGCCGCGGCTTTTTTCGCCGCCGCGGGCTTTGCCTGCCCTTCCCCCTTCCCCCAAACGGCAGAGAGCGCCTTTACAAGGGGCGGGAAGAGCAGCGGCACGCTGACAAGGGCGCAGGCGCACTGCAGCGCCATCACGGGCAGGGAGTTGTAAAAGTACACCAGCGCCGCCCGCGCGCCGTAGCCGTAAAAGAGGGGGGTGATGACGTCGTCGAGCAGGGTAAACAGCGCCGTCATGCCCACGGCCGCGGCGGTGACGGCGGCAAGGCGCGCCCCCATGGGAAGCGGGCGCAAGAGCCTGCCCAGCCCGCCGAACACGAGCGCGAACAGGCAATAATAGACGAGGTATAAGATGATGACCGTGGGCACGAACCCCCACAGGAAGCAGCGCAGCAGCGAAAAGCAGACCGCCGCCGCCAGCCCCCGCCGCGCCCCGCACACATAGCAATAGGGCAAAAACAGCGCCGTGACCACCTCGACGCCCGCCGCGGCGGAGAGCGCCGCCTGGGCGGCGATGAGCAGCGCGCACATCACCGCCGCGCCCGCGACGTCTTTGGCGGAAGAAAACAGCGCCGCCCGCGTATCCTTACGCATAGGTATAATAGGTGATATAGATGACGGCGCCCGCTTCGACGCGCATGGAGCCGACGCCGACCACGGACGGCTCTACCGCCGTACCGCCGTAATCGATGCCGCCCGAGCCCTGCATGTCTGCCTCTACATTGGTATAAAAGGAAAGGTACCTGCCCTCGGCGGCATCTTCGCGCAGCACCGTCTTCTCTTCTCCCTCTTCCACGACGCCGATCGCCGTCATGTACATGCCGAACTCGCCCACGCTCCCCTCGTAGACGAGGCTGCCTTCCGCGACGAAATGGTCGATGACCTCCAGCGCCGTCGCCCCGTCGCCGAAGGCGGCGGCGTCTGCCTGCACATAATAGTCGCATGCCGCGGTGGCGGGGTCGTCGATGGCGACGGTCACCTTCCCTTCCAAAGAGGAAGGCACGCCCTCGTACACGGCGCGTCCCTCTGCGGGCGCGCAGCCCGCAAACAGGCACAGCGCGGCGGCAAAGCAGACGGCGCAGGCGGCCGAAACTATCTTTTTCATACAAAAAACCTCCGATGTAAAAACAAAAGTCCCTTTCCCTTGCGGGAAAAGGACAGACTGCGGCCATGCGCCGCTGCCCGCGCTTTTTCCGCGACCGAAAAAGGCAAAGCGATCACTTCGCGGCGGCAGGCTACCCGACTCGCCGCCCCGAGGCGGCACACGGTAATGAGCGTTGCGGCGGATTTGCACCGCCTTCCCCTGCTCTCTGCGCCCCGCCAAAAGCGGAGGGCGCAACTCGTCGCGCGTAATAATTGTATTTGGTATTATACCATGCCCGCGGCGGTTTGTCAACCGCGCGGCTTTATTCTGCGGCGGGTGGGCTCGTTCTGCCCTCAGCGGGTTCGCCGCCCTTCTCTCCGCCGCACTCTTTTTTGCGGAAACTCTGCCCCTCGGCGGGGGCGCGTCGCGCAGGCGGCGCGCGGCTTTTTCTATTTTGCGGCCCCCTCGGCGGGTTCGCCGCGCCGCACCATCTCTGCATACACGCCGCCCTTTTGCAGCAGCTGCGCGTGCGTGCCGCGCTCGGCGATCTTTCCCCCTTCCAGCACGATGATCTCGTCGGCGCCCTGCACGGTGGTCAGGCGGTGGGCGACGACGATGGTCGTCCTGCCCTTGGAAAGCTCGGCAAGCGAGGCCTGGATCTGGCGTTCGGTGAAGTTATCGAGGGCGCTGGTCGCCTCGTCTAAGATCAAGAGGGGCGGGTCTTTGAGGAAGGCGCGGGCGATGGAGATGCGCTGCTTTTGCCCGCCGGAGAGCTTGACGCCCCGCTCGCCCACCTCGGTATCGTAGCCGCAGGGCAGCGACAGGGCAAATTCGTGGATATCGGCGCGCTTTGCCGCCCGTTCGATCTCTTCTTCGCTCGCGCCCGGCCTGCCGTAGGCAATGTTTTCGCGGATGCTGCCGCCGTAGAGGAACACGTCCTGCGCGACGATGCCCACGCTCCTGCGCAGGGTGCGGCGGGTGACGTTGCGGATATCGATGCCGCCGATGGAGATGCTGCCGCCGTCTATCTCGTAAAAGCGGGGGATGAGGTGGCAGACGGTGGTCTTGCCGCCGCCCGAAGGCCCGACGAAGGCGACCGTGCTCCCCTCTTTGACGGTAAAGCTCAGGTGCGAGAGGACGGCCGTTTCGCCGCTCTCTTGATTGTGGTAAGAAAAGGACACGTCGTCAAAGACGACGTCGCCGCGCAGAAGATCGACGGGCACGGGATGTTCGGGCTCGCTCTCGGCGGGCAGGGCGAGCACCTCGCGGAAGCGCGCGAAGCCCGCAAGGCCGTCCTGGATCTGCTCGAACAGGTTGACGAGGGTGCGCACGGGAGTCAGCAGCATGGTGACGTAGAGGATGAAGGCAGTGTAGTCGCCGGCGCCGATCTTATCGAAGCAGAAAAACAGCCCGCCCGCCACCAGGGCGATGAGGTATAAAAGGTCGCCCAAAAAGCCCATGCCGCCCTGGAAGATGCCCATATAGCGGTAGGCGGCGGAGCGCGCCCGCTTGAATTCGCCGTTGGCGCGGGCGAACTTTTCTTCTTCCGCCTCTTCGGCGGTGTACGCCTTGGAAACGCGGATGCCGGACACGGACGATTCGATGCCGGCGTTGACTTCGGCGATCTTTTCGCGCGAGCGTTTGAAGGCGCCGTGCATGCGGCCGCGCATCTTGACGGCGAACAGCACCATGCAGGGCACGAACAGCGCCACGATCAGCGCCAGCCAAACATTGACGAAGCAGAGCATGACCACCGCCCCCGCGATGCTGATCAACGACATGAAGGTATCTTCCGGGCCGTGGTGGGCGAGTTCGCTGGTCTCGAACAGGTCGTTGACGATGCGCGACATGATGGTGCCCGTCTTGGTGGAATCGAAGTACGGGAAGGGCAGCCGCTCTACATGCGCAAAGAACTGCGCCCGCATATCCGCCTGGATGCGCACGCCCAGCACATGCCCCCAGTACCCCACCACATAGGTGAGCACCGCCTTGAGGATATAGATACCCAAGAGCGCCGCCGCCCAGGCGGCGATGAGCGCATAGGCGCGGTCCGGCACGAAGTCGTTCATGATCAGGCGGGCGATGGCGGGATAGAAGAGGTTGCACACGGCGATGATAAACGAACAGCAAAGATCCAGCGCGAACAGCTTTTTGTGCGGCTTGTAATACGAGAAAAAGGCGCGCACCGCGCCCTTCTGTTTTTGCGGGGCCCGCTGCGCCCGGACAGTTGCGGCGGTGCTCTGCGCCTGCGCAGCCGCCGCACTTTGATTTTGCGTCACGGCTTCCGTCCCGCCGTTTTGCGGCGCGGCTTCTGCCCCGTTGTTTTGCGGCGCGGCTGCTGCTTTTTCATTTTGCGGCGCGGCTGCGCCCGGTGCTTTGTGCGGCATACGATCCCCCTTTCCGCCCGCAGAGCGGCCGCGTATTGCGGTCCGTGCGGCGATCTTTTCCTTATAAGTATAGCAGAGCCGCGCCCCTTTGTCAACCCCGCGGGCAAAGACGCGCCCCTTGCCGAGCCCGCGGGCAAAAGCGCCCCGCTCGCCCGTTTCCCCTTCCTTCCAAATACAAATACGGGCGCCGACCGATGCGGCGGCTGAAGAAGGTACACCCCTGTAAATATTTTAGGGTAGAAAGTAAAAAATTTTGCCCGCAAACCGATACGTTTCGGCAAAAAATGTGTTATAATTAAACTGAGAAGATATGCCGCATATGGCCGTACAGAGGATAAGCTATGGCAAAAATGCTCTCATTCGATCTTAGCGTAGCGCGGTTTGCCAACCGCATCAAACAATCTATCGGCAGGGTGCTTTCTCCCCTGTGCAAGGTGATCACGTTTTCCGGCGACGGCGGCATCACCTTTATCGGCATTTCGCTGCTGCTGGTGTTTTTCCGCACCACGCGGCAGGCGGGCCTCGTTTCGCTGCTGGCGATGGCCATCGGCACCGTCATCGCCAACGCCATCGTCAAACCGCTGGTGGGGCGCAAGCGCCCCTTCCGCACCACCATCTCGCTGTTCTACAAGTTCTGGGTAGACGCGGGCGTACTGCCGGCGGGCGGGTACTCCTTCCCTTCCGGGCATACGACGGCGGCGATGTCATTCGCGGCGGCGCTGTTTTTGTGCCTGCCGGGCGGCTGGGTATGGCTCGCCTTCCTCATCCCCATCGCCATGGGCTTTACGCGCATCTACTTCGGCGTGCACTACGCCACCGACGTGCTCGCGGGCATGGTGCTGGGGCTGCTGTGCACGCTGCTGGGGCTGTTCATCTTCCACCGCCTGCTGCTGTGGGACGCCTTTGCCGATTGGGCGAACTCCGCAAGCATCGTCTGACGGCGAGCCGAGCGGCCATATAGGAGCGCCGATATATAAACAATGCATCAAGATACGCAAAAAGCGCGGAGAGCCCTCCGCGCTTTTGTTTTTGCACATTTATTCGCCCGTCTCGCCCATGCTGAGTTTATACAGCTTGACGGAATTGTCGATGGTCTTTTCTTTGGCGGAAGCGCCGTACTTATCGACGTCTACCACGTTCTTGGGGCCGTGGGTGAGGGCGAGCGGGCCGTTCAGGCAGCCGCCGTCGCACGCCATCCCCTCGAAGAAGTTTTCCGTCGCCTTGTTGAACTTCAGCTTCATCAGCGCGGCGCGGCACTCGTCGATGCCGTTCATCGCCAGGGGCTTGACCCCTTCCACCCCCATCTCCTGCGCGACCGCAGCCACGCCCTGGGTGATGCCGCCGCTCTTGGCGAAGATGCGGCCGTAGAAGGAGGCGTTGTCGAGCGAGGTCTCTTCCAGCGAAGCGACGTCGATATGGCGGGCATCGAGGAAGGCCTGCAGCTCTTCAAAGGAGAGGACGCAGTCGATGCCGCCCTGCGTTTTGGGCAGCTTGTACTCCAGCTTTTTGCTGGCGCAGGGGCCGATGAAGATGACTTTGCCGGTCGGGTCGGTGCGCTTGATGAGCAGCGCCGCCTCCACCATCGGCGATACCGAATGAGAGATGTATTTGACCAGGTCGGGGAAGTTCTTTTCCACAAACATGACGAAGGAAGGGCAGCAGGAAGTGGTGAGCATCCGCTGTTCCTGCCATTCCTTTGCCTCGTGGTAGAGGGTGATGTCTGCGCCCAGCGCCGCCTCTACGATCTGGTGGAAGCCGAGCTTGCGCATGCCCGTGACCACCTGTTCGATCTTGGCGTACTTGAACTGGCTGACGATGGAGGGGGCAATGACCGCGTAGACGTGGTATTTGGTGTTGTTTTCCGACTCCTTTAAGATCTTGATGGCGTCCAGCACCAAAGACTTATCGACGATGGCGCCAAAGGGGCACTGGTACACGCACGCCCCGCAGGAGATGCACTTTTTGTTGTCGATGACCGCCTTTTTGTCTTCGCCGACGCTGATGGCCTTGACCTTGCAGGAGGTGACGCAGGGGCGCTTTTGGTGGATGATGGCCCCGTACGGGCACGCCTGCGTGCACTTGCCGCACTCGATGCACTTGGACTTATCGACCACCGCCTTGTGGTCGATGATCTGGATGGCGTCTTTCGGGCACGCCTCCTGGCAGCGGTGGACGATGCAGCCGCGGCAGGCGGGGGTGACGAAGATGCCGCCGATGGGGCATTCGTCGCAGGCGATGTCGATGACTTCCACCACGTTGGGGTTGTTCTTGTCCCCGCCCTGCGCCAGCTTGATGCGCTCCTGTACGATGGCGCGCTCTTTGAAGATGCAGCAGCGCATGGTCGCCTTGGGACCGGGCGAGATCTCTTTGGGGATATCCGTCCAGATATTTTCGTAGCAGTGCTCGTATTCGTTGCGGATGATGGCTTTGAGCACGTCGTATTTGAGCTTTTGTACAGAGGTGTCGAAAATTCGCTTATTGTCCGGCATGGTCTTCTCTCCTTGACGATAACAAATCTTTTATAAAATGATTGTGCGGTCAATCGTAGTCGATGACCACGCCCTTGCCCATCTTTTTGAGATTGGCGGCGAGGCTTTCGACCAGTTTGAGCTTCATGGTGATATCGATGGGCAGCCCCTGGTGGGCGGCGTTGATGCTCTGCCCCACAAAAAAGTGTACGTCCGTCGCCTCTTCAAACAGCATCTGCGCCAGAAGCGAGGCGCCGTCTTTTTTGGTGAAGGTCTTGGGGGTCAGGTCGTGCACGTCGATATACTTTTCGGAAAGTTCCAGAAGGCGGCGCATGGTCAGCACCCCCTCGGTGGTGAGGTCGATGCCGTCGATGAAGCCGATGGGCGGCACGTCTTTATCGGGGAAGTCGAAAGAGGCGCGCACGGTCGTCTTCAGATGCCGCGCCACGATCTGCGAGCTGGTGCCGCCGCAGACCACCTTTTTCCCCTCCCCCGCCAGAAAGCGGGAGATGTAAAAGTCGTCCTTCTCCTTATCGACAGGCGGGCCGATCATCAGCGACACGGGCAGCTTTTTGCGCACCTTGACGGCGGCGACGGTGGTATCGTCTCCGGGGGTGCCGAGGTAGAGGTCGTTACACACGCCCGCCAGCAGGCAGGCGACGGCGCGGGCGCTCATGTCGGGGCGCACGTTGTCGTCTAAATACTCCATCACCTCCGGCCGCTGCCAGCCGAGGTTCATGGTCATGCCGATGCCGGCGTGGATGACGCCGTCGCTCATGACCACGACCACGTCCCCTTCCTGCAGGTCGAGCGCCGTCTTATACACCGTTTTGCCGAGGATGTGCAGCGCTTCGCGCTCGAAGTCGCGGCACTTGCAGCCGCGGATGAGGATGGCTTCGGGGTTGTCGAACTCGAACAGGTACCCCCTGCCCGCGCTGTTCATGTGGATGACCGAGAAGGTGGAATACGCCACCCCGCGCACCTTGCACACGGGGAGGGACTGGATGATTGTCTCCACGCAGTCTTCGATGGCGATGTCGTTGGAGACCATGGTGCAGAGGATCTTGGAAGTGAGGGTGGAGAGGATGTTCGCCTTGACGCCGCTGCCCAGCCCGTCCGCCAGCACGAGGGTGGTATAATCGCCCGAGACGATGCTTTCCACGCGGTCGCCGCACAGCTCCTCGTTCTTTTTATTCAGCGACGTGTAGCCGCTTTCCAAGCACAGCGCCGCCATATCACTTGCCTTCCCCGCTCTCTTGCAGCGTCTTTTTCAGCTTTAACAGCGCCACCTTGGTCTCGGCGGTGGTCTCGCCGAGGAGGGAGGCGATCTCCTGCGCCACGCGCATCTGCTTTTTGATGACCTCGTCGGTGGTGGCGAGCGTTTCCAGCTTGACTTTATCCAGCTGCTCGGAAGACTTGGTCTCCTGGGTGATGTCTTTCATCACCGCGTAGGTGCCCTTGTTGTCTTTGAGGACGATGATGGTCAGCTCGATGTAGCTGCCCGTCTTTTCCAAAAACACCTTTTTGTTGTGGATGCTCTTGTTCTCGCTCTGGGCGATGACGAAGTCGGTGGGGTTGAAGTAATGGAAGATGCCCTTGCCCTTGATGTCGTGATCGCGGATGCCCAGCAGCTCTTTGGCTTTGCCGTTGATTTCGAGGATGTTGAGGTCGTTGTCCAGCAGCACGATGCCGTTGGGGCTGGTCTGGATGATCTCGTAGCTCATGCTTTCGGCGCGCTCGCGCATGAAGGGCACGCACATATCGATGTTGGCGTAGCCGTTGGCGACCGCCCACGCCTTTTCCATACAGGTATTGTAGCCGCAGGCGCCGCAGTTGAGCATGTCTTCCGGCTTCGTCTTGCCCGTTTTGGCGAGGATCTCGCGGATCTGGCGGTCGGTGGGGATGAAGTCTTCGGTGCGGCGGCGTTCGTGCACGCAGGTGAAGTCGATATCCGTGACCGGCTCGTACGGGGCGGCGGCGTGCTCCTGCATATCCTTCTGCACATAGCGGCGGATATCGGCGTTGGCGCGCAGCGCCCCCGCCTTGAGCGACAGCGAGCAGGGTCCGTTGACGCAGGCGGCGTCGCAGCTGTTTATTTCAATGAACATGCCCGAAAGGCTTTCGATGTTTTCCAGCACCTCTTTGCAGCGCTCGGCGCCGTCTACCGCCACGAACTCGTAGCCGTCGATATACTTTTCAAACGACTTGATGATGCCGCGGCTGATGGGGTAATATTTGGCGCGGTTGACGCCGCCGCCTGCCTTGAAGGGAAGGCGGGCGATCTCTTCGGGCGCGATGCCCTTGTCGGCGAACATGGCGGCGAGGTCTTCAAAGGTGAGCACGGCGTCTACCACGCCGCTCTCGCGCGCCTCGCGCTTTTTGGCGATGCAGGGGCCGATGAACACGACCTTGGCGTCGGGGTCTTTTTTGCGCAGCATTTTGGCGTGGGCGACCATGGGCGAATCGACGGGCGCAAGGTAGGAGAGCGCCTTGGGATAGTACAATTCGATCATGGTGTTGACGGCGGGGCAGCAGGAAGTGATGAAGTTCTTATATGTACCCCCTTCGAGCAGGCGCCTGTACTGCTCGGTCACCTCGCGCGCGCCGACAGACGTCTCTTCCGCGTCGGCAAAGCCCAGCCTGCCGAGGGCCAGCCGCATGACGTTGAAGTCCTGCAAATTGAAGCTGGACACGAAGGAGGGCGCCACCGAGGCGACCACCTTCCCCTCCGCCAGCAGTTTTTCCACCTCCGCCCGCTCGGAGTGCACGCTTTTGGCGTTCTGCGGGCACACTTTGGTGCAGTGGCCGCAGAGGATGCAGCGGCTTTCGATGATCTTGGCGTGGTGGTCTACCACCTTGATCGCCTTGACTGGGCATTCGCGCAGGCACTTATAGCAGTCTTTACAGCGGGCGTCTTTGAACTCTAAATACTGGATCATGGCGCGCACCTGCCGCTTATGCGTTCAACAGCGGATACACCTGCGTGAGGAACAGCTCTTCGCAGTTATCCTTGTTGGCGTTGTGCAGCAGCACCTCGTCTGCAAGGACAGACACGCCGTTGGTGCAGTTGCCCACACAGAACGTCGCCTGCAGGTCGACCTTGTCTTCCACGCCGTACTTTTTGATGAGGCGCTTCATCTCTTCGATGACGTCGTACGAGCCGCGCAGATGGCACGAGCTCCCCACACATACTTTCAGGACCATAACAATAACCTCTCCGAATCAGATTTTCATCATGATTTATTATAATATAAACAGGGCATTTCGTCAAGGACTTTTTCAAAAAACCCGCCGCGCAAAACGGGGGCGGCGGAAGCGCCTGAAACGGGCGGCATGGAAGCGCGCAGAGCGGAGGCAAAGGCGCGCCCCTTGCGGAGCAAAACGGGCGCACGCAGCAGGGGCGCCCTCGCTTTGCGGAGCGCAAAACGGGCGCACGCAGCAGGGGCGCCCTCGCTTTGCGGGGCGCGCAAACGGGGGAGCGCAAAGCGCTCCCCCGCACAAATCGATATTGCCGCTTTACGGCAGCCGCGCCTTACGCACGCCTGCGCGAAAACGCCCTGCCAAGCAGCTTGACGATCTCTTCGATGGCGATGACGGACAGCGCCATGCCCACCACCTTCAGCCAGGTGAGCGGGTCCAGCGGCACCGTGCCGAACACCGCCCCGCCGAACTGGGTGATGAGCACCTGCAGCGCCAGGCAGACGGCGAAGGAGCCGAGCATCAGCTTGTTCTTGAAGAAATTGGGGAAGATGCTCCCGTTGCCCAGTTCGCGGCAGTTGAAGGCGTTGAACAGCTGGAAGAAGACGAACAGGGTAAAGATGACCGTGCCCATTCTCTCTTCCCCTACCTGCAAAAAGTCGAACCCCATCTGCAGCAGGCAGACGGCGGTCATGTACACGCCGCCCACGGCGATGCGCCGCATCATTTCGCCGGAGAGGATGTTCTCCCCGCGCGGGGTGGGCCGCCGCTGCATCAGGTCGCCGCGGATGGGCTCCAGCCCCAGGGTGAGGGCGGGCGGGCCGTCCATGATGATGTTGATCCACAGCAGGTCGAGGGCGGAGAAGGGAGAATCGAACCCCGCCACGCCGAAGGTCTCCAAAACCGTGCACAAAAAGACGATGAGCACCGCCGCCACGTTGACGGTGAGCTGGAACTGAATGAACCGCTTGAAGTTTTCGTAAATGCCCCTGCCCCACTTGACCGTGGTGACGATGGTGGAGAAGGAATCGTTTAAAAGCACGATGTCCGCCGCCTCTTTGGAGACTTCGGTGCCGGAAATGCCCATGGCGATGCCGACGTCTGCATTTTTGAGGGCGGGCGCATCGTTGATGCCGTCGCCGGTAACGGCGACCACGCTGCCCTTTTCTTTCAGCGTTT
>DXEW01000025.1 GCA_019114755.1 Candidatus Borkfalkia faecavium | reverse complement strand
GGGCCTCCGTGTACAGCGCCAGCCCGCTGGCCGCCGCGGAGTTCCCGGCGTTCGACGTGACGCTGCGCAGCGCCGTCTCCATCGCCCGGCGGCTGCAGGACCCGCTGGCCGAGCTAGTGAAGATCGACCCGAAGGCCATCGGCGTCGGGCAGTATCAGCACGACATGCCGCCCAAGCAGCTCGGCGAGGCGCTGGACGGCGTGGTGGAGGACTGCGTGAACGCGGTGGGCGTGGACGTCAACACGGCGTCCGTTCCGCTGCTTGCGCGCGTGTCGGGGCTGAATGCGGGCACGGCGGCGAACGTCGTAAAATACCGCGAGGAGAACGGCTCCTTCACCTCCCGCAGCGAACTTTTGAAGGTGCCCAAGCTGGGCGTCAAGGCGTTCGAGCAGTGCGCAGGCTTCTTGCGCGTGCCCGAGAGCCGCGAGATCCTCGACAACACCGCCGTGCACCCCGAGAGCTATCAGGCGGCGGAAAAGCTGCTCGCCCTTTGCGGCTACACCGAGGAGGACGTGCGCAGCGGCGGACTCAAAGAGCTTAAAAACCGCATCAAGGCGTACGGCGAGGAGAAGATGGCGGCGGAGTGCGGCGTGGGCGTGCCCACCCTGCGCGACGTGGCGCAGGAGCTGCTGAAGCCCGGCCGCGACCCCCGCGACGAGCTGCCCGCGCCCATCCTGCGCACGGACGTTCTGGAGATCAAGGACTTGAAGCCCGGCATGGAATTGAAGGGCACGGTGCGCAACGTCATCGACTTCGGCGCGTTCGTGGACATCGGCGTCCATCAGGACGGGCTCGTGCACATCTCGCAGATCTGCGACCGCTTCATCCGTCACCCGTCCGAGGTGCTCTCTGTGGGCGACGTCGTCACCGTCTGGGTGAAGGAAGTGGACGAGGCGAAAAAGCGCATCTCCCTCACGATGAAAAAGCCCAAGTCCCGTCCCGCCGCAGGCGGCAACAAGAACGTTTAAGCGGGCGTCCGGGCAAGGGATAAGCGCCGTGCGCGCCGCATAAAGTGCCGCGCCGCATAAAGGGGCGCGCAAAAAGAGAATACATTTCTGCCACCGGGTAGAGAACTGCGAAAAGCGTTCGTGGCATTGCCGTTAGGTCTTGGAAGGCAATGCCGATCGGGCGCTTTTTTGTTTGGACGTTCCCGAAAAGCGGGGACATTTCTTTGGAGGACATCATGGAAAAGGTCAAAAAAGCGCACTACTTCACGGCGGCGGAGCTGGCGCTCTGGATGGGCTCGCTCGCGCTCATCGTCGCCGCGTTCTGCATCTGGGACAGGGTGAACTTCCTCACCCTCGCCGCCTCCCTCCTGGGGGTCACCTCCCTCATCTTCTGCGCCAAGGGCAATCCCGCGGGACAGGCGCTCATCATCGTCTTTGCGGTGCTGTACGGCATCATCTCGTGGAAGGTCGCCTACTACGGCGAAATGATCACCTACGTCGGAATGTCGGCGCCCATGGCGGTGTGGGCGCTCGTCGCGTGGCTGCGCCATCCCTATCGCGGGAAAAAAAGTGAAGTGCGCGTCAACGAGCTGCGCGGGCGGGAGTGGGCGCTGCTCGTGCTGATCACGGCGGCGGTCACGGCGGCGTTCTACTTCATCCTGCGCGCGCTCAACACCGCCAACCTTATCCCGAGCACCGTCTTGGTGACGACGAGCTTCCTCGCCGTCTATCTCACCGCGCGCCGCAGCCCCTTCTACGCGCTCGCCTACGCCGCCAACGACGGCGTGCTCATCGTCCTGTGGTCGCTGATGGCGGCAGAGGACATCACCTGTCTCTCCGTCGTCATCTGTTTCTGCGTCTTTTTCGTGAACGATCTCTACGGCTTTTTCAACTGGTCGCGGATGCGCCGCCGCCAGCGGGCGGGGGATGGGGAAAACAGTTGACAGCGCACCCATGTCCGCGGTATAATTGAGGCGGAATATGCGAAACATAGCCGCATCGGAGGGACATGGTATGGCGTATTTTGCGAGCGTCGCGGACATGGTGGGGGGCACGCCCCTTTTGGAACTTGCGCGCTTTGGCGCAGAACGCGGGCTCGGGGGCAGGCTGTTCGCCAAGCTCGAAAAGAACAATCCGGCGGGCTCTGCCAAGGACCGCGTCGCAAAGTATATGATCGCCGCCGCCGAGCGGGACGGAAAGCTCGCGGCGGGCGGCACCATCGTGGAGCCGACGTCGGGCAACACGGGCATCGGGCTCGCCGCCATCGCCCGCGCCAAGGGGTACAAGGTGGTGCTCACCATGCCCTCGACCATGAGCCCGGAGCGGGTGAGCCTGCTGCGCGCGTACGGCGCGGAGGTCATCCTCACGGAGGGCGGAAAGGGGATGGCGGGCGCCATTGCGGAGGCGGAGCGCATCGCGCGCGAGCGGGGGGCGTACCTCGCGGGGCAGTTCTCCAACCCCGCCAACCCGCTCGCCCATTACGAGACGACGGCGCCCGAAATTTTCGGGGCGCTTGCGGGCAGGGTGGACGCCTTTGTCTCCGCCGTCGGGACGGGCGGCACGCTGACGGGCGTCGGGCGGTATCTGCGCGAGAAAAACAAGGACGTGTACCTCGTCGCCGTCGAGCCCGCAAGCTCTTCCGTGCTTACGGGCGGCAGGGCGGGCGCGCACGCCATCCAGGGCATCGGCGCGGGGTTCGTACCCGAAAATCTCGATACGTCGCTCATCAGCGAGGTCATCGACGTCAAGGACGAGGAGGCGTTTGCGTACGCGCGTGCGGTGGGCAGGAGCGAGGGCGTGCTCGTCGGCATTTCCTCGGGCGCGGCGCTCTTTGCCGCGGCGCAGCTCGCCGCGCGGGAGCAGTTCGCGGGGAAGAACATCGTCGTCCTCTTCCCGGACGGCGCCGACAGGTATCTCTCCACGCCCCTCTTTTCGTAACATATTTCTGCGCGCGGGCGCGCCGTCCTTGGACGGCGCGCCCGCGCTCGTCCGCCCGCTCGCCCGACGGATCGTATCTTGACAACGCGGGCGGTGTGTGCTATAATAGATCGCGAAGACAAATACAAGGAGAATGGGGACATGGAGTGTAAGGTTTCGCCCGAAGAGGTCAAGCGGGTCAAGGGAATGGGATTTTTGTGGGACAAGCGCACGCCCGACACCTTCAACGCGCGCGTCATCACCTTCAACGGCAAGATCACGGCAGAGCAGCACCGCGCCATTGCGGACGCGAGCGAGAAGTTCGGCTCGGGGGAGGTCGCCATGACCACCCGCCTCACACTGGAGATCCAGGGCGTGAAGTATGAAAATATCGGGCCGCTCACCGCGTTCCTTGCGGCGCACGGCTTGCAGACGGGCGGAACGGGCAAGCGCGTCCGTCCCGTCGTCTCCTGCAAGGGGACGACCTGCCAATACGGGCTCATCGACACCTTCGCCCTCTCCGAGCGCATCCACAAGCGCTTTTACGAGGGGATGCGCGGCGTCACCCTGCCCCACAAATTCAAGATCGCCGTGGGCGGCTGCCCCAACAACTGCGTCAAGCCAGACCTCAACGACGTCGGCATCATCGGCCAGCGGGTGCCCACCGTCTATTTGGATAAGTGCCGCGGCTGCAAAAAGTGCCGGGTCGAGCTCGCCTGTCCCATTCATTCGGCAAAGGTAGAAGGGGGCAAGATCGACGTCCATCCCGAAACCTGCAACCACTGCGGCAGGTGCAGGGGCAAGTGCCCCTTCGGCGCCGTCGCCGACTATGTGGACGGCTACAAGGTCTACCTCGGCGGCCGCTGGGGCAAGCGCGTGGCGCAGGGCAGGGCGATGAGCAAGATCTTCACCTCCGAAGAGGAAGTGCTGCGCGTCGTCGAGCGCGCCATCTGCCTGTTCCGCGACGAGGGCATCGACGGCGAGCGTTTCGCCGATACCGTGGCGCGGCTGGGGTTTGAAAACGTCGAGCGCAAACTGCTCGAAGGCTGAGTACATAGCAAACGCACGGAGGGGCGGCATTGCCCCTCCCTTTTTATCGGGCGCATTTCTCCTCCAAGGGGCATGCGCGGAACATGGACGTGCGGGGATCGCCGCACATTTTGATCGAAGGCGCGGGATAAGCCGCGCCGAGGGCTGCCATGCAATGCTTCTATCTCGACCATGAGCGCGCGGGCATAGCCGTGCGCGAAAAATATGCCTTCCCCGCCGGCGTGCGGGCGGCGCTGTGCGCGGCGCTGGCGGCGGGCGGGTGCGTGCCCCTCGTCACCTGCAACCGCACCGAGCTGTACTTCGGCGGTTCGGCGGAGCAAGCACGGCGGGCGCTTTCCGCCTTCTGCGACCCCGCTCCCTTCACCCTGTGCGGCGAGGGGGCGGAGCACCGCCTGTTTTTGCTGGCGGCGGGGCTCCTCTCAATGCTGGTGGGGGAAGACGAGGTGCTCGGCCAGCTGCGCGATTCATACGAATTTGCGCGTTTGCGGGGCGCTACGGCGGGGCTGGACGCCGCCTTTCAGGCGGCGCTGTCCTGCGGCAAGCGGGTGCGCGCGGAGACGGGCATCTCTTCCTTCGCCTGCTCGGTGGCGACGCTGGCGGCAAACGCCGTCTTTTCTTTCGGGGCGAAGCAGGTGCTGATGGTCGGCGCTACGGGCAAGATCGGCGGCGCGGTGCTCAAAAACCTGCTCTCGGCGGGCGTTTTGGTCACGGCGACGGCGCGCTCGCACGATTTTTCCGCTCAGGCGGAAGGGGTGCTCTCCGTCCCGTACGCCGAGCGCTATGCCCGCCTGCGGCAGGCGGACTGCGTCGTCTGCTGCACCGCTTCTCCGCACCTCGTTTTGGGGTTGGATGGGCTGAAAGCGGCGTTTGCGGACGGAAAGCCCCGCCTTCTCATCGACCTCGCCGTCCCGCCCGACATCGACCCGCGCGCGGCAAACCTTGCGGGCGTGCGGCTGATCGATATCGACGGCTTCCGCGCCGCCGCGGCGGAAAACAACCAAAAAAAGCGGGAGGCCGCCGTGCGCGCCGCAGCTTTGGCGGAAGAATGCCTGCTCGATTACCGCGCCGGCGAGGCGTGCCGCCGTTTGGCGGACAGGTTGGCGGCGCATCCCGATAGGGAAGCGCTCTACTGCCTGCGCAAATGTGACCCCGCCGCCTTTTTGCGGGCGGCAGAAGAATATTTCAAATAACATCGCCGCGCAAGGGTAAACCGCTTTTTCATCTGATCCGGAATGTGCGGCGGGCGATCGTGCAGGGGATGCAGGGGCCCTCGGAAACTTAAAAGGGAGGAGCGGAAACATGAGCTGTTTTCCGTTTATGCAGAATATCGAAGGCGCGCTCTGCCTGCTGGCGGGCGGGGGCGAGGTGGCGCTGCGCAAGGCGCGCACGCTCGCGTCCTTCGGCGCGCGGCTGCTGGTGTGCGCGCGCGCGGTGAAAGAGGAGCTGCGCCCGCTCGCCGTGCGCGTCGCGGAGGAGTACAGCCCGTCGCTGCTGGAGGGCGTCCGCTTTGCCGTCGCCGCCACCGACAACGCCGCGCTCAACGCCCGCGTCGCCGCCGACTGCCGCGCCCGCGGCATCCCCGTCAACAGCGCCGACGACCCGGACAACTGCGATTTCTTCTTTCCCGCCCTCGTCGTGCGGGGAGAGGTCACCGTCGGCATTTCCACGGGGGGCGCCTCTCCCGCCCTCGCCGCGGCGCTGCGGGCGTATATCGAGGGGCTGCTGCCGCAAAATGTAGGCGAGATCGCTTCCCGCGCCAAGGCGCTGCGGGGCAGCCTGCCGCAGGCGGAGTACATCGCCGCCGTGAAAAAGTTGTTGGAAGAGGGCGGCATACGCGCCGATCAAAAGAAGCCGAAAGAGGGCGGCGCCGCACAGAATGTAAATGAAAAAGCCGCGCGGAATGTGATAAAAGAAAAAACTGCGCGGAAGCAGGCGGAGGGAGAAATATGAGCGCCAAATTGAAGATCGGCACCCGCGGCTCGGCGCTGGCGCTGGCGCAGGCAGCGCTGGCGGCGGAGGCGCTGCGTGCCAAGGGGGTGGAGAGCGAGCTGGTCGTCGTGCGCACGCGCGGCGATGTCGATCTGCATTCCTCCCTTGCCGAGATCGGGCGGGGCGCCTTCACCGATATCTTTTCGGAAATGATCGCCCGCGGCGAGCTGGATATCGCCGTGCATTCCGCCAAAGACCTGCCCACCGACGCCGCGCACGACGGGTTTTTCTGCCTGCCGCGCGCGGACGCGCGCGACGCGCTTCTCGTGCGCAGCGGCTCAGTTTTGCCGCCCTGCGGAGAGGCGCTGCGGGAAGGGGCGGGAAAGGCCTCTTTCCGCATAGGCACGGGTTCGCCCCGCCGCGCGGCGGCCGTCTTGCAGCTGTATCCGCAGGCGCAGGTGCTGCCCGTGCGCGGCAACGTCGATACACGCCTGAAAAAGCTGCGCGCGGGCGAGTTCGACGCCCTCGTGCTCGCCATGGCGGGGCTGCAGCGGCTGGGGCTGCCGCAGAAAGGGCAGGGGATCGGCGTTCTTCCCCTCTCGCCAAAGCAGTGCGTGCCCGCGGCCTGCCAGGGCATCATCGCCGTGGAAGGGGATGCGGGCGCCCTCATCGACGACGAAAAAGCGCACCGCGCGGCGCGTATCGAGCGCGCCTGTCAACGGGCGCTGGGCGGCGGCTGTACGGGCGGCGCGGGGGCGTATTTCGATGGAAGATCGCTGTTCGCCCAGATCGATGGCCGCATCGCTTATACGGAATATGAAGGGGAAGAGAGCATTGCCCGCCTTCTTTCCCTGCTCGGGGAGGGGCGGCATGGATGAGCTGAAGGACCGAAAATATTTTGCGGGCGCGCCCGCCTGTGAAAATGACAGTGCGCCCGCGCATGTGTCTGCCCGTGGCAAGGGCAAAGTCGCCGATGATGGCTGCCAATACGGCAAAGTCGCCATCGTCGGCGCGGGCTGCGGGGTGGGTACGCTCACCCTGCGCGCGGCGGAGCTTTTACGCCGCGCCGGCTGCGTGGTGTACGACAGCCTCATCGACCCCTCTATCCTCGCCCTCTGCTCGCCCGGGTGCGAACTTCTTCACATGGGCAAGCGCGCGGGCAGCCACAGCGCGGAGCAGGGAGAAATCGTGCGCGCCCTGTTGGAGGGCGCCGCCCGCCATCCCCTCACCGTCCGCCTGCACGGCGGCGACCCGTTCGTGTTCGGCAGGGGAGGCGAAGAGGCGCTGGCGCTGTCAGCCGCCGGCATCGAGGCGGAGTACGTTCCCGGCGTCACCTCCGCCGCCGCGGCGGCGGGGTTTGCCGGCATCCCCCTCACCCACCGCGGCGCGGCGCGCTCTTTCCGCGTCGTCACCGCCCATACGGCGGAGGGCATCCCCGATTTTTCTTCCCTCGCCAAAGAGGAGGGAACGCTCATATTTTTGATGGCGAAGGGCGCCGCGTCTGCCATCCGCCGCGATCTGCTGGCGGGCGGCATGGCGGAAGATATGCCCGCGGCCGCCGTCTCCTGCGCGGGCAGCGCCTCGCAGCAGGTGCGCCGCGGCTGTTTAGGCGAATTGGAAGCCCTCGCCGCCCTTCCCGCCCCCCTCGTGCTGGTGGTGGGGAAGGTGTGCGCCCTGCCGCTCCTTCTTGGCAGCCATCTCTTCGCGCCCGTCCTGGTCACGGGCACGGCAGAACACGTCGGCAGGGTGCGCGCCGCCCTGGCGGAGCGGGGCGTGCCCTCGGAAGGGTGCGTCTCCCTGCGCCTCGTCCCCTGTATGGAGAAGGGGCTGCTTACGCGCCTGTCCGCCTTCGAGTGGCTGGTATTCACCTCGTCCGCGGGCGTCCGCTTCTTCTTTACAGAGGCGCAAAGGCGCGGCATGGACGGCAGGTCGTTCGCGGGGAAAAAGTTCGCTGCCATCGGCCCGCACACGGCGGAGGCGCTGCAAGATGCGGGCGTCCGCGCCGATCTCGTGCCGCCTTCCTACACCACGGAGGCTTTGGCGGAAGCGCTCGCGGCGCGGGGCGTTCCCAAACAAAAGATCGCCCTGCTGCGGGCAAAGACCCCCTGCCCGGCGCTGGAAGCGGTAGGGGAACAGTGCACTCTGTACGACGCCGCGGCCGACGAAGCCGCGATCGCCGCCGTGCGGGGACGGGAATACGCCGCCGTCACCTTCGGTTCGGCGGGCGGGGCGGAAGCCTTCTGCCGCCTTGCGGGCGTGCCGGAGCGCGCCGTCTGCATCGGCGAGGCGGCGGCAGGGCCCCTGCGCGCGCGGGGCGCATCCCCCGCCGTAAGCGCCGTCGCGGAGGCGGCGGCGCTGGCAGAGCGCACGGTCCGGCTATTGGAAGAGATCGGGCCTTGAACGGCTCGGTCGGCGGCGTGTGCAGTTCAAATTTAGAAAAAAGTTTTGCACGGCGCCCGCTTCGGCAGCGGCGGCGTGTACAGTTCAAATTTTAGGAAAAGACAGGCTGTGCCCGCAGAGCGCGCAGTTCAACTATTGGAGGAAACATCATGCAGAGATTGAGAAGGACGCGCGGCTCGCAGTTGCTGCGCGATCTGGTGGCGGAGACGGCCGTCCGCCCCGAAAAGCTCATCTGGCCGCTGTTCGTGCGCTGGGGAGAGGGCGTGAAAGAAGAGATCCCCTCCATGCCGGGCGTGTACCGCTATTCCGTCGACCGCCTGGGCGAGGCGGCGGACGCCGCCTTAGAAGCGGGGGTAGGCGGCATTTTGCTGTTCGGCATCCCCGAACACAAAGACGAGGCGGGCAGCGGCGCCGCCGACGAAGAGGGCGTCGTGCCCCGCGCCATCCGCGCCCTGCGGGCGCTGTTTGCGGAGCGCGGCAAGAGCACCCTGCTCATCGCCGACATCTGCCTGTGCGAATACACATCGCACGGCCACTGCGGGGCGCTGAACGGGGCGGGGGATGTGGATAACGACGCATCCCTCCCCCTGCACGCGGCGGCGGCGCTGGCGGCGGTGCGCGCGGGGGCAGATATGGTGGCGCCCTCTTCGATGATGGACGGGGTAGTGGCGGCCATCCGCGAAAAACTTGACGGCGCGGGCTATGCGCAGGTGCCGATCATGGGCTACAGCGCCAAGTTCGCCTCCGCCTTCTACGGGCCCTTCCGCGACGCGGCGGAGTCCGCCCCGCGCCACGGCGACCGCAAGAGCTATCAGATGGACTGCCGCAACGGGCGCGAGGCGCTGCGCGAAGCGGCGGCGGACGAGGCGGAAGGGGCGGATATCCTCATGGTCAAGCCCGCCCTGGCCTATCTCGACGTCGTCCGCGCTCTCCGCGCCCGCACCGACCTTCCCGTCTGCGTCTACAACGTCAGCGGCGAATATTCCATGGTCAAGGCGGCGGCAAGGGAGGGTTGGCTGGACGAGCGGCGCACCGTGTGCGAGATACTGACTTCCTTTTTCCGCGCCGGCGCGGACATGGTCATCACCTACCACGCCCTCGAATACGCGGCGTGGCTGAAGGAGGAAAATTGATGGAAACACGCGTCATCATCTGCCGCGCCCTCGAGTACGCGGCATGGGTGAAGGAGGAAAACTGATGGAAACATGCGTCATCATCGATCGCGCCCTCGAATACGCGGCGTGGATGAAGGAGGGGATTTGATGAACAGGCAAAATTCCGCGCGCCTTTTCGAGAGCGCCAAAGCCATCCTCCCCGGCGGCGTCGATTCCCCCGTGCGCGCCTTCGGCGCGGTGGGAGGTGACCCCCTGTTCATCGACCGCGGCGAAGGGGATGCAATCTTCGACGCAGACGGTAACGTCTATACCGATTATGTGATGAGCTGGGGCCCGCTGATCCTCGGCCACGCCCATCCCGCCGTGGTGGCGGCGGTGCAGGCGGCGGCTGCGCGCGGGCTGAGCTTCGGCGCGCCCACGGGCGCGGAGACGCTGCTCGCCGAAGAGATCCGCCTCGCCTGCCCGCATATGCAGATGGTGCGCCTGGTCAATTCGGGCACGGAGGCGACGATGTCCGCCATCCGCGTCGCCCGCGGCTTTACGGGCAGGGACAAGATCGTCAAGTTCGAAGGCTGCTACCACGGCCATTCGGACGGCCTCCTCGTCCGTGCGGGTTCGGGCTGTCTGACGGGCGGCGCGCCCGACAGTTTGGGCGTCCCCGCCTCCTTCGCGGGTGAAACGCTGGTCGCGCCCTATAACGACCTCTCCGCCGTGCAGGCTCTGTTTGCCGCGCACCCTGCGGACATCGCCTGCGTCATCGTCGAGCCCGTCGCCGCCAACATGGGCGTCATCCCGCCCGTACCCGGCTTTTTGCAGGGGCTGCGCTCGCTGTGCAGCGAATACGGGGCGCTGCTCATCTTCGACGAGGTCATCACGGGCTTCCGCGTCGCCTACGGCGGGGCGGCGCAGCTGTACGGGGTCGTGCCCGACCTCGCCGCCTACGGCAAGATCGTCGGCGGTGGCATGCCGCTGGCTGCCTACGGCGGCAGGGCAGACGCCATGGCGCAGGTCGCTCCTTTGGGGAAGGTGTATCAGGCGGGCACCCTTTCGGGCAACCCCGTGGCGACGGCGGCGGGCCTTGCCGCCCTTCGCATCCTGCGGGAGCAAAAGGATACCCTCTATCCTTCCCTCGAACAAAAGGGGAAGAAGCTGGAAGAAGCCTTCCGCGCCGCGGGCGTGGCGGTGAACCGCGTCGGCTCGCTGCTCTCGCCCTTCTTTACCAAAAAGCCGCCGCAGACGTTTGCAGACGTTGCCGCCTGCGACCTTTCGGCGTTTTCGGTGTATTTTCGGAAGATGCTCTCCTGCGGGCAGTACGTCGCCCCTTCGCAATTCGAGGCGATGTTCCTCTCCGCAGCGCACACCGAAATGCATTTGGCGGGTACCTGCGCCTCTATCCGCGAAGGCTGCTGCGCCGCATTGGAATACATGGAAAGGAGAAAGAAATGAAGACGGCAGTCATCGACATGGGCGGCGGTATGCGCGGCATCTATGCCGCCGGCGTTTTGGACAGGTGCATGGAAGAGGATATCCGCTTCGACGTATGCATCGGCGTCTCGGCGGGCAGCGCCAACCTCGCCTCTTATCTCTCGCATCAGGCGGGGCGCAACTACGTCTTTTACACGCAGTACGCCATGCGCAGACGGTATATGAGCCTGTGGAATTTTCTGCGGAAGGGCAGCTATATCGATTTAGACTACGTCTACGGCACCCTCTCCAACGACGGGGGAGAAAACCCGTACGACTATACGGCGATGGAACAAAACGCAGCTTCCTTCCTCGTCGTGGCGACCAACGCCCTGACGGGCGAGCCGAAATATTTTCAAAAAGAAGATATGCCCCGCAACCGCTACGACCCGCTCAAGGCCTCCTGCTCCATCCCCTTCGTCAACCGCCCGTATACGATCGGCGGCGTTCCCTATTACGACGGCGCCCTCAGCGACCCCATCCCCGTGCGCAAGGCGCTCTCTTTGGGGTGCGAACGGGTGGTGCTCATCCTCACCCGCCCCCGCGCCTTCCGCCGCACCGCCCGAAAGGACGAGTTTCTGGCGCGCATGATCCGCAAAAAATACCCCGTCGCCGCACAAAAGATGGCGGAGCGTGCCGCTTTATATAATGAACAGATGGACGAGGCGGAAGAGCTGGCAAAGGAAGGCAGGCTCCTGTTTATCGCCCCGCAGGATACCTGCGGCATGGACACGCTGACCCGCGACAAGGCGGCGATGGACGCCTTTTACCGCCTCGGCTTTGCCGACGGCGGGGCGATAGGGGCGTTTTTGCGCGGGTAACCGCCCGCAGGCGGCGCCCGCAGAGGGCCATGCCCGGCGCCGCCTTCAAAAATGTCAAAAAAAGGGCGGCGGAAACGCTTTACAAAAAGTTTTTTTCGTGCTATACTGAATATTACTTACGGAATATTTGTAAACGCGAAGAAGCGGAACAGTACTCCGTGGCGCGGGCTTCAGAGAGCCGCCGGCAGGTGCGAGGCGGTCGATGCGCACGGAAGAACTCGCCGCCGAGCGGCCTGCCCGAAAGGGGAACCGAGTAGAAGCAGGACGGGTGCCCGCCGTTACAAGGGAGGGATATGCGCCGCCAAGGCAAGTATCTTATCGAGTGCGCGCAAGGCCTGCGCGAAGAAGAGTGGTACCGCGAAACCTGTTTTCGTCTCTTTAGAGATGAAGGCAGGCTTATTTTTTAGTAAAAAAAGAGGAGAAAGCCGGATATGAAAAATTTTGAAAAGTACACAAAGCAGTATTATATGCCCCCCGTCCGCTGCATGGACTGGGCGGAAAAAGACGCCGTCGACCACGCCCCCGTGTGGTGCTCGGTAGACCTTCGCGACGGCAACCAGGCGCTCATCGAGCCGATGTCTTTGGAGCAGAAGGTGGAATTCTTCAAGCTCCTGGTCAAGGTGGGCTTCAAAGAGATCGAAGTCGGCTTCCCCGCCGCCAGCGAAACGGAGTACGTGTTCATGCGCACCCTCATCGACGAGGGGCTCATCCCCGACGACGTCACCGTGCAGGTGCTGACGCAGGCGCGCGAGCACATCATCCGCCGCACCTTCGAGGCCATCCGCGGGGCGAAAAACGTCATCGTGCACGTGTATAACTCCACCTCCGTGGCACAGCGCGAGCAGGTGTTCAAAAAGGACAAGGCCGCCATCCTGCAGATCGCGGTGGAAGGGGCAAAACTTTTGAAGCAGCTGACCGACGAGGCGGGCGAACGCTACCGCTTTGAATACAGCCCCGAAAGTTTTTCGGGTACCGAGCCCGAATACGCCTTGGAAGTGTGCAACGCCGTGCTCGACGTGTGGCAGCCCACGGCAGACCGCAAGGCGATCATCAACATCCCTACCACCGTCGAAAACGCCATGCCGCATGTGTTCGCCCAGCAGTGCGAGTACATCTCCAAAAATCTCAAATACCGCGAAAACGTGGTGCTCAGCCTGCACCCGCATAACGACCGCGGCTGCGGCGTCGCCACGGCGGAGATGGGTCTTCTGGCGGGGGCGGACAGGGTGGAGGGCACCCTGTTCGGCAACGGCGAGCGCACGGGCAATGTAGACGTGGTCACTTTGGGCATGAACATGTTCTCGCAGGGGGTAGACCCGCAGCTCGACTTTTCCTGCATGCCCGAGATCTGCGCCCGCTACACAGAATATACGCAGATGGAAGTGTCTCCCCGCCAGCCGTACGCGGGCGCGCTCGTGTTCGCGGCCTTCTCCGGCTCCCATCAGGACGCCATCGCCAAGGGCATGCAGTGGCGCAAAGAGCACGACATGCGCTATTGGAACGTGCCGTATCTGCCCATCGACCCTACAGACGTCGGCAGGGAATACCAGACGGACGTCATCCGCATCAACAGCCAGTCGGGCAAGGGCGGCGTCGGCTATATTTTGCAGGAAAATTACGGCCTCAACCTGCCCGCCAAGTTCAAAGAGGCGATGGGCTACGCCGCCAAGCGCGTATCCGACCACGCCCACAAAGAGCTTCGCCCCGCCGAGGTGTATCAGGTATTTTTGGATGAATTCGTCAGCGCCAGGCCGGTGTTCGACGTGCCCGAATGCCACTTCCGCCAGCTGGAAGAGGGCATCGCCGCCGAAGTCACGATCGTCTGCCGCGGCGAGAGCGCCGTGGTCAAGGCGGATGGCAACGGCCGTTTAGACGCCGTCACCAACGCCCTCAAACAGCACTTCGGGGAAGAGTTCACCCTCATCACCTACGAACAGCACGCCCTGAGCGAAAAGTCCGACTCCAAGGCCCTCTCCTTTGTCGGCATCGAAAAGGGAGGCAAGTCGTATTGGGGCGCTGGCATCAACGAAGACATCATCAAATCTTCCATCGATGCCTTGGTCGCCGCCCTCAACAACTGCATGGCGGCAAACGCTTAAATGCAACAAAACAGAAGGGAAGCCCCGCGTTTCGCGGGGCTTTTGCTGTATTTTGCGCGTTTGCGAAGTACTATGTCAGGCATAGATCGCGCTATTTTTTGCTGTCGGGAGGGAATTTCCCGAACAGCGTGCGGTGCAGGGGCGGCTCTTCGCCCTGCGTGCACAGGTATTCGCGCAGGCGCGCATAGAAAGTGGACTTTTTCAGACCCGTGAGCCGCAGCGCCTCTTCCATCGTCATGTTCCCTTCGCGGAATTCTTCCGCCACGGCGGCAAAGCCGGGCGGGGCTGGCTGCAGCGGCCTGCCGAAGCGCACGCCCCGCCTGCGGGCGGCGGCAATGCCCTCTTTCTGGCGGGCGCGGATGTTCTCGCGCTCCTTCTGCGCCACGTACGATAAAAGCTGCAATACGATGTCGGCGATGAGCTTGCCGGTGAGGTTGTCGCTGCGCTCGCGCGTGTCCAAAAGGGGCATATCCAGCACCACGATGTCCGCGCCGATGGTCTTGGTGATGCGCGCCCATTCCTCGATGATCATGTCGTAATTCCTGCCCAGGCGGTCGATGCTCTTGATGACGAGCAGGTCGCCCTGTTTGAGCCTCTTCAAAAGGCGCAGGTAGTTTTCGCGCTCAAAGTCTTTGCCCGACTTCTTGTCGCAGTAGATGTGCGGTTTCGGCACCCCGAAGGCCAAAAAGCTGTCGATCTGCCGTGCCAGATTCTGGTCGGCTGCCGATACCCTTGCGTAAGCGTAGATCATATCCGATCCTCCTTGGTAAATAGATTTACAGGCAGGATACCATGTTTTGGCAAGGAGTGCGAAAAAGTTTGCCTGCGCTGCGGAAAATAGCCCGCCGTTTTTGGCGCGGCGGGCGCGTGCCGAAAAATTTTTTCAAAAGACCGCCGCGTTTTGTTGACAAACTCGGCGCGGCAATGTATACTGTATATACAAAAATCGATCGGGCAGGGCACAATATATTGTGCTTTTACCCGGCGGCTTTTCGCAACTGGTGGAAAAGCCTGCCGAAATGAGCAAACGTTTTGGCTCTTCGGTTTGGCGCGGCAGGGTAAACTGCGGGGGAGCGGAAAGCCGGATACGCCGTCCACCTGGGCAACTTGCGCGAGCGAGCTGCCCTTTTTTATTTTCTTTTTAATTTTTGGAGGAAGAAAGATGCAGAACCAGTTTCACCCCGGCGATCGAGGCGCGATCGACGTGCGCGGCTTCATTCAAAAAAACTACACCCCGTACGAGGGGGGAGCGGACTTTTTGTGCCCGCCCACGGCGCGCACCCGCGCCATGCTCGCCAAGGTGCAGGCGCTTTTGCGTGCCGAAAGCGAAAAGGGCGGCGTGCTCGATATCGACACCGGCCGCGTCTCTTCCCTCCTGACCTATCCCGCGGGGTATATCGATCGGGAAAACGAGCTCATCGTCGGCCTGCAGACGGACGCGCCCTTGAAGCGGGGCGTCAACCCCTTCGGCGGCATCCGCATGGCGCGGCAGGCGTGCGAGGCGTACGGCTACAAGCTTTCCGACCTCGTGGAGACGGAGTTCAGCTACAAGATCACCCATAACGACGCCGTCTTCCACGTCTATACCGACGAGATGAAGGCGGTGCGCCACGCGGGGCTTCTGACGGGGCTGCCCGACGCCTACGGCCGCGGCAGGATCATCGGCGACTACCGCCGCGTCGCCCTGTACGGCGTGGACAAGCTCATCGAAGAAAAGCAGAAAGACAAGGCTGCTTACGGAAAACTGCCGATGAGCGAGGCGAACATCCGCACCTTAGAAGAGCTGTATAAGCAGATCGACTTTCTGAAAAAACTCAAAGACATGGCGCTTTTATACGGCATCGACATCTCCGCGCCCGCCAAAAACGCCAAAGAGGCGATCCAGTGGACGTATTTTGGCTATCTTGCCGCCATCAAAGAGCAGAACGGCGCCGCCATGAGTTTGGGGCGGGTGTCTACCTTCTTCGATATCTATATCGAGCGCGACATCGCGGCGGGCATCCTCACCGAAGAGGGGGCGCAGGAGCTGATCGACGACTTCGTGCTCAAGCTGCGCATCACCCGCCAGCTGCGCACCCCCGAATACAACGACCTGTTCGGCGGCGACCCCACCTGGACGACGGAGAGCGTGGGCGGCATGGGCGAAGACGGCAGGACGCTGGTCACCAAGACGTCGTTCCGCATCCTGCACACCCTGTACAACCTCGGCGCCGCGCCCGAGCCCAACCTCACCGTTCTCTGGTCGGAAAAGCTGCCCGAACCCTTCAAAAATTTCTGCGCCAAGGTCTCCATCGACACCGATTCCATCCAGTACGAGAACGACGACCTCATGCGCCCCATCTACGGCGACGATTACGGCATCGCCTGCTGCGTCTCCGCCATGAAGATCGGCAAGCAGATGCAGTTCTTCGGGGCGCGGTGCAATCTCGCCAAGCTCCTGCTGCTCGCCCTCAACGGCGGCAAAGACGAAAAGAGCGGCAAACAGCTCGGCCCCGTGGGCGAGAGCTTTGCGGGCGTGCTCGATTATCGGGCGGTGCGCGCCGCCTACCACAAGTACATGGAATGGCTGTGCCGCCTGTATGTGAACACGCTCAACGTCATCCATTACATGCACGACAAGTACGCCTACGAAAAGATCCAGATGGCGCTGCACGATACCGAAGTCGAGCGCTTCCTCGCCTGCGGCGTGGCGGGCTTTTCGGTGGCGGTCGATTCCCTCTCCGCCATCAAGTACGCCAAGGTGACGCCCGTGTATAACGCGGAAGGCATCATCGAAAATTTCACCGTCGAGGGAGACTTCCCCAAATACGGCAACGACGACGACCGCGCCGACGATATCGCCCGCGAGCTGGCGGCAGAATTTTCTGCCGAACTGAAAAAGACGCCCGCCTACCGCGGGGCGGAGCATACGCTGTCCGTTTTGACCATCACTTCCAACGTCGTCTACGGCAAAAAGACGGGCGCCACGCCGGACGGCAGGGCGGCGGGCGAGCCATTCGCCCCCGGCGCCAACCCCATGCATAACAGAGACCTTTCCGGCGCCCTCGCCTCCCTCAATTCCGTGGCCAAGATCCCGTACGAGTGCTGCCGGGACGGCATCTCCAACACCTTTTCCATCGTGCCTTCCGCCCTGGGCGAAGACCGCGAGAGCCGCGCCGACAACCTGTGCGACATGCTGGACGGCTACTTCGGGCAGGGGGCGCACCACCTCAACGTCAACGTGTTCGATAGAGAAAAGCTGGTCGCCGCCATGGAACACCCCGAGCTGTACCCCAACGTCACCATCCGCGTCTCCGGCTACGCCGTCAACTTCCACAAGCTCTCGCGCGCCCACCAGCTGGAGGTGCTCAAGCGCACCTATCACGCGCGGGTATGAGTCGGGAAAAAGGTATGAGCGCCGAAAACGAAAAGAGCGCGCCTCATGACGGGGGCGCGGGTATGAGCTCGGAAAAAGGTATGAGCGCCGAAAACGAAAAGAGCGCGCCTCATGACAAGGGCGCGGGAATGGGGGATCGGGGCGCCGCCGCCGTGACGGGAGCCATCGATACAGAGGATGCAAGCGCCGCCAATGTGACGGGGTACATCGATTCCGTCTACTGCGGTTCGGGGGTAGACGGGCCGGGCCTTCGCTGCGTGGTGTTCGTAAACGGCTGCAATCTGCGCTGTCCCTTCTGCCATAACCCGGAAACGCTGTTTAAGCGAGGTACTATGTCAGACATAAACGCCCTCAAAGCGCGGCTTTTGCGCTATCGCGGCTACTTCCGCCGCGGGGGCGTGACCATTTCCGGCGGGGAGCCCTTTTTGCAGAAAGAGTTCACGCTCGCCCTCGTGCGGGCGCTGGCGGCGGAAGGGGTGCGCTGCTGCATCGAGACCAACGGCCACATCGCCGACGAGCAGCTCATTGCCGCGGCAGACATCGTGGTCGATATCAAAAACCAGCAGACGGACGACCTCTCCGCCTACGAAAAATTTTTTGCAGCCTGCCTGCGGCAGGGGAAGACGCCGCGCCTTACCAACGTGCTGGTGCCGGGCGTCAACGACAAAGAGGAGAAGATCGCGGCATTGGCGCGGCTGGCGGGGCGGTATTTCCCGGGCGAGCGCATCCGCTTTCTGCCCTTCCGCAAGCTGTGCGCCGAAAAGTACGAAAATCTGGGCATTCCCTTCCCCTTTGCCGCCTATCGCGAGGCGGAAGAGGAAGACATCGCCCGCGCCGAAGCGATCGCCGCAGCCTGTATCGATAAAAATTAGTACGCTGAATTATCATAAAGTTGTGCGTTTTTGGCAATTTTCCGCAATTTCTGCGTACTATGTCAGACAGAATACCCTTATCACGTTCCCGCCGCGGCGGGAACGGAGGATCTTTGCAAACGGAAGAGCGCCGCAGACTTGTCTGCGGCGCTCTTCTCGGCGATGATCGCCTCGGCTATAAAAAGAAGGAGCATGGCGTGTTCGATCTTCAAAAAAACAAAAGGGCGCGTCTATGGCAGCGGTGTTCCCGTGGCAGACGGTGTGCCTGAGATGAGTGCGCGCTTATTGTTTTGCAAGCGCCTTCAGATATTTCAGCGCTTCGGTGCCGGCGATCATGCCGTCGCACACCGCCTTGGCGATCTGCTGCATGCCCGCAGTGCAGTCGCCGGCGGCGAAGATGCCGGGCACGTTGGTCGCCCGCCGTTCGTCCGTCACGATCTTGCCGTTGGCCGTTTCCAATCCCAATTTTCTGGAAAGTTCAAACGCCCCCGCCGTGCCGCAGGCGATGAACAGCCCGTCGAACGCCTCGGCAGAGCCGTCTGCAAAAACCACGCGCTCCAGGGCGTCGCCGCCCTCCAGCCGCGCGATCTTGCGGGTATCGCAGGGGAGAGAGAACTGCGGCGCTTCGCCGTTGGTGAGCGCGGTCACGTCTTGGATGACGCCCTTGAGCACCTCGTACTCGCTGGCGGCATAGGCGCCGCTGCCGACCACGCCCACCTTTTTGCCGCGGAAGAAGAAGGCGTCGCAGACGGCGCAGTAGCTCACGCCCCTGCCGTCAAAGGCGTCGATGCCGTCGATGGGGGGCGTATTGCGCTGCGTGCCGCAGGCGATGACTGCGGCGCCCGCCTCCAACGTGCCCGCGGAAGTCTTCACGGCAAAGCCATCTTCGCCGTATTCGATCCCGAACAGTTCGCCGCGCACCATGCGCACGCCCAGCTTTTCCGCCTGGCGCACGCCCGCTTCGATGAGCTCCCTGCCCGAAATGCCGTTTTCAAAGCCGTAATAGTTCTGTATCAGCCCCGCCCGCGCCAGCGCGCCCGCGCCGTTTGCGATGACGGTGACGTCCGCCCCGCCGCGCACGGCGTACAGCGCCGCCGAAATGCCCGCAGGGCCCTGCCCGATGATGACAAGCTGCTTCATGTATCTGCTCCCGATGGAAATTTGTATGTTTGGAAGGTCGCTTTCGACGCGCCTGCGCGTTCGGCCGATCTGCTCGGCTCCCGTTCGGCGCCTCGTACCGTCCGTTTTTTTACGTCCGCGCTCGGCTTCTGTTTGACTGCCGCGCTCGGCCGCCCCGCGTTCCCTGTGCAGGCCGCGCTCGGCCGCCCCGCGCAGTCTTTGTTTGAGTGTTTGACCAGCGCGTTCAGCCGACCCGCCGGTATCCCTTTTTGGGCTTTGCCTCCCGCTTCTTTCCCTTGTACACATAGGTCAGGGCGATGACGACGATGCCCGCGGCGATGGCGGCGATGACGATGTACGCCCAGCCGGGGATGGGCAGGCCCTTGATCTCTTCCCACATCTCGTTGACGGCGGCGTTGGTGTCGTTGTCAAAGTACTGCATGATGGCGCTGCGCGCCAGCACCTCTTCGGTGGGGAACTGGGCGGAGATCTGCCGATGCGCGCTCTCTTTTGAGACGTAGATCACATACTCGCCGTCCTGATAGGCGCCGTCGCCCGTGCCGCCGAAAAAGTAGTTCAGGTCGTACGCCACCAGCGGTTCGCCCGCCTCGTCGGTGTCGCCCTCTTCGCCCTCGGCGTACCAGTCGAGCATCTCTTCGAACACGGCGTCGCCGGCGATGGCGGAGGTGTAGCCGATGTAGTTCATGTTGGCGACGGCGTTTTCGGGGCGGGATAAAAAGTCGATGAATTTTTCCGCCAGCTCGCGGTTGGCGCCCTTGGGCATCACCCAGCCGTCAAACCAGATGTTCGAGCACTCTTCGGGCACCACGTAGTTGAGGTAGATGCCTTCCACCTCGCGGCCCGTCTCTTCGTCGATATACGGCTCCGCCTCGTCCATGGTGTACACGGCGTCGCCGCTCCAGGCGAAGTTGATGGAGATCTTGCCCGTCACCATGTCCTGCTTGCCGCTGTCCACTTCAAACCCGTACAGGTGCTGTTTGAGCTGTATCATCGACTCTTTCGTCCTGTCGATGGTCTCCTCGTCCGTGCGGTTCATGATCTTGGTGACGGCGGCGTTGTAGTCGGCAGGGGAGAGTTCGCCGCTCTCGTATTCGCCCTTCAACCGCATCAGCTCTTCGCGGTAGACGTACGCCACGCCTAAAAAGTAAGAGTCGCGCACGCTGTCTTTGATGGTCGCCACCCGCGCGTTCTCTTCCTTCCACAGCCCCGTCCAGCTGGAGAGCTCTTCGCCGCTCACCCGTTCGGGGTCGTACACATAGCCCATCGTGCCCCACATGTAGGCGACGGCGTATTCCGTCCAGCCGTTTTCTTCAAACAGGTCTTTGATGTAGGGGGAAGCGTATTTGGCGTAGTTGCTGTCCTGCAAAAACTCGTCGGAAAAGGGCTGCACCATGTCTTCGGCGATCATCTTCATGATCATGTAGTCGGAAGGGCACACTAAGTCGTAGGCGCCGGGGTTGATCTGCAGCTCGTTGTACATGTTCTCGTTGGTGCCGAAGGTGGAATATTCCACCCGCACGCCGTATTCCTCTTCGAACTCGGCGATGAGGTCGACGTAGTCGTCTTCCACCGAGCCGTCGGCGTTTTGCGTCGGCTCGCTGATGTAATCTTCCCAATTATACACGCGCAGCACCGGGCGCTCGTCCTGCCCGCCGCAGCCTGCGAGGGGCAGAAGCATGGTCAGCATCATACACGCCGCCAGGGCGGCGGAAAGTTTCTTTTTCATGCGCGGCGCTCCTTTGCGCCCTTCCTGGCGCGCAGGTTGACGATGAGCAGCACCGCGATCATGACGATGAAGATGAGCGCCGACAGGGCGCGCAGCGCGGGCGTGGAGCTGTTGGTGCCGTTCTTGACGGCGTTGTAGACGTAGGTGCTGATGGTATCGAACATGGGCGGCTTGGTGAACGCCGTGACGATGTAATCGTCCAGCGACAGGGTGATCGAGAGCATGAACCCCGAAACGATGCCCGAAAAGATCTGCGGGATCACCACGCGGAAGAGCGCTTGCGAGGGGCTTGCGCCCAAGTCGAGCGCCGCCTCGTAGGTGTTGGAGTCCATCTGCTTGAGCTTTGGCAGCACCGAAAGCACCACGAAGGGGGTGCACAGCACCATGTGCCCGACGATGAGCGAAAAGTAGGTGCGGTACAAAAAGAGCATGGAAAAGAGCAGCGCCAGCGAGATGGCGGTGACGATCTCCGCGTTGATGACGGGGATCTGCGACATCGCCTGCAGGGGCTTTGCCACCCGCCTGCGGCTGTAAAAGATGCCGATGGCGCCCGCCGTGCCCAGTATGGTGGAGAGCCCCGCCGCCGCCAGCGCCAGCCATACGGTGTTGAACAAGATCTGCATGATCTCCGCGTCGCGGAACAGCTGCGCGTACAGCTCGAACGAGAACCCTTCCCAGCGGCCGATGACGTGCGACTCGGTGAAGCTGTACACCACCAGCAGCAGGATGGGCGCGTAGATGAACAGCAGTACCAGCGCGCAGATGAGAACGGATAGGATGCGTTTTACCATAAGTTTGCCCCCCTCGCTTCGCGTTCGGAATCTTTGAACCCGCCCGTGGCGAGCATGGTCAGAAAGATGATGACCAGAAGGATGATGGAGATCATCGAGCCCATGTGCCAGTTGTCATAGGTGGTGAAGTACTGGTCGATGAGCTTGCCCAAAATGGTGATGTTGAAGTTGCTCAGCGTGTCCGAGACCACATAGTTGGTCATGGAGGGCATGAATACCATGGTGATGCCGGAAATGACGCCCGGCATGGACAGGGGGAAGGTCACCTTGGCGAACACGGTGAACGGCCCCGCGCCCAGGTCGGATGCCGCCTCGAGGTAGCTGTTGTCCAGCTTTTCCAGCGTCGTATACAGGGGCAGGATCATGAAGGGCAGAAAGTCGTACACCATGCCGATGATGGTGTTGAGGTAGTTTTCCGTCCCCAACAGGCCGATGAGGTCCAAAAGCTCGCGCAGCGCCGTGATGCGCAGCACGAAGTTGATCCACATGGGCAGGATGAACAGCATCAGCAGCACGTATTTTTTGCGCAGCCTGCTGCGCGCCAGGATATAGGCGACGGGGTAGGCGATCAGAAGGCACAGCGCCGTGGAGATGATCGCCACCGTAAAGCTCATCAGCAGGGTAGAAAGTTTTGCCGTGCTGGTGAAAAAGTTCAAAAAGTTGGCAAAGGTGAAGGTGAGCACGCCCTCCACCTCGTCGGTAAAGGCGTAAAAGAGGATGAGCAGCATGGGGATGGCCACGAACAGCACGAGGAAGAGCGCGTAGGGGATGCACAGCTGCTTGCGTGAAAAGTGCAGGCGCGTCATCTGTTTTCACCCGCCTTCAGCCGCAGCTTGATGTTCTCCGGCCTGATCTTCACGCTCACGTAGTCGTTTTCGTTCCACAGGTCTTCCGAATCGAACACGAAGTCTTCCTCGTTCTCCTCCGTGCGCACGATGTACTGGTAGTGGTCGCCCTTGTAGATGAGCGAAACGATATGCCCGCGGGCGCCGCCCTCTTCGGCGTTGTCCGAGATCTCGATGTCCGTCAGCCCCACTTCCACCGTCACGTCGGTGTCCGTCAGGTCCAGCTTCTGCCCGTCGGCGGTGATCAGGTACCCCTCCTCGTCCAGATGCGAGCCGGGGTAGAGGGTGGTCACGTCGCATTCGAACTCGCCGTCGCCGAAGCACACGGTGTTGCGCTTGGTGATATAGCCGTCGTACACGTTGGACAGCAGGTCCTTTTTCATGATGTGGATGCTGTCGGGGGCGATGTTCATGCCGATGATCTCGCCCGCCTTGCGGCTCTGCGTGCTCTGGATGACCACTTCCGAGCGGCCGACCATGGCGGTGATCTCGTAGTGGACGCCCTTGAACACCACGCCGATCACCCTGCCCACCAGCATGCCCTGTTCGGGCGGGCACATTTCGATGTCTTCGGGGCGGACGACCACGTCCACCTTTTCGTTCTTGTCGAAGTCGTCAACGCAGGCGAAGTTGCGGTTGCAGAAGCGCACCGTCAGCTTGTCCACCATGGTGCCGTTGAGGATGTTGCTGTCGCCGATAAAGTCGGCCACGAAGGCGTTGGCGGGCTCGTTGTAGATGTCCGTCGGCGTGCCGATCTGCTGGATGCAGCCGTCCTTCATGACCACGATGGTGTCGCTCATGGTCAGCGCCTCTTCCTGGTCGTGCGTCACGTAGATGAAGGTGATGCCCAGCCTGCGGTGCATCTCTTTCAGCTCGATCTGCATCTCTTTGCGCATCTTCAGGTCCAGCGCTCCCAGGGGCTCGTCGAGGAGCAGGATCTCCGGCTCGTTGACGATGGCGCGGGCGATGGCCACGCGCTGCTGCTGCCCGCCCGAAAGGGTGGAAACGCTGCGCTTTTCAAACCCTTCCAAGTCGACCACGGCGAGGGCGTTTTTCACCTTTTCGTCTATCTCGCGGCGGGTGAGCTTCTGCATCTTCGTGTACATTTCGCCCTTGTCGTTCATGTAGGTGACGGGCACCTTTTTCAGCTTGAGCCCGAAGGCGATGTTGTCGTAGATGTTGTAGTGGGGGAAGAGCGCGTACCGCTGGAACACCGTGTTGACCGGCCGCTTGTTGGGCGGAAGGTCGGTGATGTCTTTCCCGTTGAGCAAAATTTTGCCGCTGGTGGGGATGTCGAACCCCGCGATCATGCGCAGCGTCGTCGTCTTGCCGCAGCCCGAGGGGCCGAGAAAGGTGATGAACTCCCCTTTGCGGACGTAGAAGCTGACGTTCTCCACCGCCGTCGTCTCATCGAAGACCTTGGATACGTTGACGATCTCGATGATCTTTTCTTCCTTGCGTAGCTGATCCATTGATTTTCTCCGTTGCCGCGCGGGCGCGCGCGTCATGTAATATAGCCGAAAGCCTGGCAGTCTATGTTTTTATTATACCCGCTTTGCGGCAAAAGGGCAAACGTTTTGCGAAAATTTTTCCCGAATTGTTTGCCGCCCTCTCTCCGCGCCCCGCTTCCGCGGCAGAAGCGGGCGGCGCTTTGGCAAAAGCGCCGCAAAAGGGGAGGGGCGCTTCCCGCCAAAGCGGAAAGATGTGGGCAAAAGGGGCGCCCCTGCCGCGTTCCCGCAAAACGTGCGGGGGAGGATCGCCCGCGGAAAGGGCGGGCACGTCAAAAAGGCGCAGGCAAACTGCCTGCGCCCGTTCCGAGCTGCAAAACTTAACGCGTATAAAGTTCTCTTGCCGTTATTCCGCCTTGGGCGCCGCTTTGAGCGCGTTCAGCCCCTTGGCCAGGGCAGACTTCTTGTTGGCGGCGTTGTTCTTGTGGATCACGCCCTTGGAAGCCGCCGCGTCGATGACGGAAACGGTCTGGGGGAGCAGCTGCTCGGCAGCCGCAGCGTCGCCCGCTGCCAGGGCAGCGTTGTATTTCTTGATGGCGGTCTTGACGGAAGACTTGATCATCTTGTTCTGCGAATTTTTCTTTTCGATCACAGCCACGCGTTTTTTCGCGGATTTGATATTAGGCACTTTGCTTCTCCTTTCAATGGTTACTCAATTTATCTCAGCTATTTTAGCATAAAAAAAACTGCTTGTAAACTATTTTTTCGCGGAAAAGAGTAATTTATTTGCAGTATTTTTCATACAATGGCAGGCGGAGAGCGCGCAGGCGGCAGGCGGAGAGCGCGGATGCTGCGGGCAGAGAGCGCGCAGGCGGCGGGCAAAGAGCGCGGATGCTGCGGGCAGAGAGCGCGCAAGAGCCGGGCAAAGAAGGAGGAAGGGGCGTATGGGCGAAGGATATATCGGCTTTTTTGACAGCGGCGTGGGCGGCATCTCGTTGCTGACAGAATTTTGCCGCCGCTACCCGGGCGAGCGCACGGTGTATCTTGGCGACAACGCCAACGCCCCCTACGGCGGCAGGGGAGAGGAAGAAATTTACCGCCTCACCCGCGCCGCCCTTTGCCGCCTTGCGGAGCGCTTCCCCCTGCGCGCCGCCGTCATCGCCTGCAACACCGCCACCGCCGCCTGCATCGAAGCGCTGCGGGCGGAATTTCCCTTTCCGATTGTTGGGGTAGAGCCGGCGCTCGCCCCCGCCGCCGCGGTGGTGCCGGGCGGCAGGGTGCTGCTGCTGTGTACCCCCGCCGCCCTCGCGTGCGCGCGCATCGGGGCGCTGGTCCAAAACACGCGCGGCGTCTCCGTCGTCTGCCACGCCCCCGCAGGCCTTGCCGCCGATGTGGAAAAAAACATCTTCCGCCTCTCCCGCATCGACCTTTCCCGCCACCTGCCGCAGGGGTCGTTCGACGCCGCCGTCCTCGGCTGTACGCACTACGTTTTTCTGCGCCGGCGCATCTCTTCCGCCCTCCGCTGCCCCGTTTTTGACGGAAATTTAGGGACGGCTGACCACCTGGCGGCCGTTTTGAACATATGTTCGAAAAATCCGCAAAAAAGGGCAAAAATCGCCCCGATTTTCACGGGAGAGGCGAAAAAAAAGAATAAATCTGTCTTTTTTCGCTACATTTGAAGCAAACGTATGTTCGTATTTTGCCAAAAGTGGTGCAAAACCCCTAAAAAAATTTAAAAAACGCGCAAAAAATTTGCGGTAGGTGGTTGACAGTGGGCAAAAGTGGTGATATAATAGATTCACCATTAACCGCAGAAGGCGTCGAGATGTATTCTTTTAACGGCAGGTTCAACAATCGGTTGGACGACAAAAACAGAATACGTATTCCGGCGAAGTTCAAGGCAGACCTCGGCGCGAACTACAAGTTCGCATTCGGCCCCGGCGAGAGCATCTATGTGATGCCGGAGAAGGAGTATCAGAAAATTTTAGACGGGTTCGGCGAGGTGTCTTTCTTCGATGAAGAAGCGCAGAACGCGATCGCATCCTTCACGGGTATGGTTTACGATGTTACGGAAGATGCACAAGGCAGGGTACTCGTCCCTGCGGAATTGAAGGAGTATGCACAGATCGATAAGGACGTCGTCATTACCGGCGCAGCAGCTTTCGTACGCATCGAATCGGCGGAGAAGTTCGCCAAGAGAATGTCGGGCATGAACATCAGCAGCGTTTTCGCCAAGCTGAATTCCCTGCACCAGAAAAAGAAGGAGCAGGAATGACCGCGTTCTCCCATCAGCCCGTCATGCTCGAAGAGTGCATGCAGGGGCTGGCCCTGCGGCCGGGCGGAATTTATTTCGACGGTACGGTAGGGGGCGGCGGACACTCCAGTGAGATCCTCCGAAGGACGGCGCCGGACGGCAGGCTGATAGCCACCGACCTCGACGAAGATGCGATCGCGGCTGCGGACAAGCGTCTTTCGGAATTTCGCGGAAGATACCGGATCCATCACGCAAACTTCAAGGAATTTGCTTCCGTACTCGATAGTGAGGGGGTGGGGGAGCTGGACGGCGTGATGCTCGACTTCGGTGTCTCCAGTTATCAGCTGGACGAAGCATCGCGCGGGTTCAGCTACATGCACGACGCCCCGTTAGACATGCGTATGGACGCCGGCGCACAGCTCAGCGCGGCAGACGTGGTCAACGGGTACGATGAAAGATCGATAGCCCGCATCCTCAAAGAATACGGCGAGGAGCGCTTTGCCGCCAAGATCGCGGCAAACATCGTGCGCGCGCGGGCAAAGGCTCCCATCCGCACCACGGGCGAGCTTGCCGCCGTCATCGAAGGCAGCATCCCCGCCAAGTTCCGCCAAAACGGGCCGTGTGCGCGCAAGAGCTTTCAGGCCATCCGCATCGAGGTCAACGGCGAGCTTTCGGGGCTTGCAGAGGCGGTGCGGGGGCTGACGAGGCGGCTGAAAAAGGGCGGGCGCATCTGCATCCTCACCTTCCATTCCCTGGAAGACCGCATCGTCAAAAACGTGTTCCGCGATCTGGAGACCGACTGTATCTGCGACAAGAGCCTGCCGGTGTGCGTGTGCGGAAAGAAAAAAGAGATCGAGATCATTACCCGCAAGCCGATCGTCGCACAGGAAGGGGAACGGGAACAAAATTCCCGCTCGAAATGTGCGAAGCTGCGCATAGCGGAAAAAATTTGAGAATATAATCAGCAAGGAGGGTTCACAATGGCAACAGGGCTTCCCGTATTGGAACGGACGAGAACGAACGAAAGAACAAGAGGGCATTTGGCCGCGTACGGCAAACTGAGCGGCGGCGCAGGCACACAGGCAGACCGCGCCGAAGAGGAGGCGCGCGCGCAGACTTTCAATGCCGGCATTGCCGAAAATTATCAGAAGCTCATGGACCCCACCCTGCACACTGCAGAGGAGATCATGGGCATCGAGCAGCCCGTGGTCGAAGAGCCCGTCAGCTATTCTTCGCCCGAAGAGTATGCCCGCGCCACGCTGTATCCCGAGCGCGAGCGCCCCGTGGCCATGCCCGAGCGCCGCGTGCCGCAGCAGCCGCAGCGCCAGCGCGTGACCGAAGACATCTTCCGCGCCGATTCCCCCATCAATGCGCACGCATTGCTGTACGGCGATCCCGTTGAAGAGGAAGAGCAGCCCGTCATGCAGGCGGCGCCCGCTTACGCGCCCGCCCGCCCGCAGATCGAGGTGAGCCCGGAGCTTGCGCAGCCGCAGGAGAGCCTTGCGCCCGAAGCGGAAGTGTTCGAGGAGGAAGACGAAGACCTCGCTCCCACCGCCACGACCATCCAGTACCGCACCGCGCGCGAAGAAAAGCGCACCATCGTCGAGGAGAAAAAGGGCCACGCCATGACCACGCAGGGCAAACTGCTGATGGCCATCTACGCCGTCGTGGTCGTCGTCATCCTCGCCCTCATCATCATCAACACCAGCGTCCTGCGCACCATCGACGCCAGCATCGCCGGCCGCCGTGCCGACCTTGCCGCCGCCACCGCCTATGCGGAAGAGCTGCAGGAAGACATCGACTATCTCACCGATTCCGAGACCATCATCAACCGCGCCGAAGAGGAGCTGGGCATGGTCCGCGGCTGAGCCGTCCGATAAAAATCGAAGATATTCTACGAAAGAATTTGGCCTCGCGTGCGGCCCTTGTGTCAGGGCTGCGAGCGGGGCCAAAACTATTTTGTTCACGAAAATCTCGGCGAGCTGACGCCTGCGATTTTCCGTGAGTTGAAGAAAACCCCATTGTCCGCCCTGCGGGCGGCGCAATCGGAGTTTTCCTCGGCTGTGCGCATTTTCAGGGCACACCTTTATAAAACGCGCACAGCCTTCACCTTTCCTGCATGAGCGCTGGCGCGCAAATTGAGTGCGCGGGCGCAAAAGCGTGGTTTTGCTTGCGCGAGTATTTAATTCACGCGTTCCTCGGCAGGCTGCTGCCTGCGGAATTAGGTTCACACTTTTTCTTTCGAGCTGACGAAAGAAAAAGTCGTGAGGCAGGGGGAAACCTGCCATGCGCCGCCGCGCAATTTTGCGCGGCGTGCTGGCGGCGGTTTCACCCCTCTGCTCGTCGCGTCAAGGCGCCATGGCAGGCGACGCACTGCGCTTGCCGCCTTGCCCGTTGCGCCTGCCGCTCCTCTTTCCCAAAAATCTCGCTGCGCTGCGATTTTCGGGAACCCTGATTATTTTTAAGGGCACACCGGTTATAGAACGCCGCGAGACTTCACCCTCATCCGTATGCTTACAATGGAAAAAAGGAAAAAGTGTGATTTTTCCTTTTTTTCGTATTTGTTTTCAGAGATTTTTCGGTGCGCGCGGCTTTGCCGCGCTTACTCAGGATGACAGGAAAAACCCATAGTTTGTCACCCTGAGCGGAGCGGCGAACGGGAACCGTGAGCCGCGCAGTCGAACGGGTCTCTTCCAAATGGTAAATGTAAAATGTAAAGTGTAAAATTGAGGATCGTTTGGAGAATGATTTATCCCTTTCCGACCCTGTCATTTCGACCGAGGAAAGAAGCGGCGCGACTGACCGAGTGGAGAAATCTTGCGCGGTGCGTATCGGTGACAAACGCCTTCCTTTTCATGCCTTCACCCTTTTCAAGGGGGAAGGGGGACCGCTTGCGGTGGATGAGGGTTGATTTAACCTTTTATTACTCTCTTTCCCTATAACAAGGGCGGTATCCCCTTCCTCTCGACGATTTGTTTCGTCAGCTCAAAAGAATTTTTGTGAATTAAATAAGGAGTAATCACATCGCAAACAGAAAACGACAGGGCGGCGGGTATGCCGCCACGCTTTTACGCAAGAGGTTATTCGCCGCGGCAGCGGCGGTGGCCTTTCTTTTTTTGGCGGTCGCCTTCCGCTTTTTCTGGATCCAGGTGGTGGAAGGGGACGCGCTGCGCTCCCGCGCCTTCGGGCAGTGGACGCGCGAGATCCCCGTCACCGCGGCGCGGGGCGAGATCTACGACGCGAACGGGGTGCTCTTGGCGGATAACGCCGCGGCTTACGCCGTGTACGCCCGCCCCAACGCCGTCAAAGACAAGCGCCGCGCGGCGGAAGTGCTCGCCGGGCTGTTCGGGCTGGACGCGGCGGAGCTGTATTCCCGCCTGCTCTCGGCAAAGGCGTCCGAGCTGACCATCGCCCGCAGGGCAGACCGCTTGCTTGTCGAACAGCTGGAGGGGAGCGGGCTGACGGGGGTGTACTACGCCCGCGACAACGTCCGCATCTACCCGCACGGCGACGCGCTCAGCCGCGTCATCGGATTCACCTCGTCGGACAACGCCGGCCTTACGGGGCTGGAAAAGTATTACGACAAATACCTTGCCGGCAAAAACGGCGAGATCGCCTACCCCGCCGACCTTGTCGGCAAGGAAGTGGAGGGGGAAGTGCTGTACGTCCCCGCCGCAGACGGGCTGGATCTGCGCCTGACGGTCGATTTTTCCATCCAGGCGGCGGCGGAGGCGGCCATGCAGCGGGTATATGCGCAGTATTCCCCCGTGACGGCGCAGTGCATCGTCCTCGACCCGAACAGCGGCGCCGTGCTCGCCATGGCGGAGTACCCGGGCTATGACCTCAACGACGTCCCTCGGGAGGACGCGGAACTGCTCAATTCCCTTTCCCGCAACAACCTCGTCTCCGACATCTACGAGCCCGGCTCCACCTTCAAGATCGTCACGGCGGCGGCGAACATCGAAGAGTATCTGCGCGGCAACCCCGCCGCCTTTTCGCCGCAGTATGTGTTTAACAGCAGCCGCACCCGCAGTGTAGACGGCACCACCATCCGCTGCTGGAGCGATCATAAAAACGGCAAGCATTCCGATCAGACGCTTGCCGAGGCGCTCGCCAACAGCTGCAACCCCTGTTTTACCGACATCGCCCTCTCCCTGGGCACCCAAACTTTTTACAAATATCTGGAAGCCTTCGGCTTCGGGAAGGCCACGGGCATCGATTTTTCCGGCGAGGCGCAGGGGATGCTGCTGCCCGCGGCGAGCGTCCGCGCCTGCGATCTGGCGCGCATCGGCTTCGGGCAGACGGTCGCCGTCACCGCCCTGCAGCTGGCGTGCGCGGGGGCGGCCGCCGTCAACGGCGGCACCTATTACGCCCCCCGCCTGGTGCAGGAGATCTGTTCCGCGGACGGAAAAATCTCCACAAAGATCCCCGCCCGCGCCGTCGGCAGCCCCGTCGGCGAAGAGGCTTCCCGCCTCTTGGCCTCCATGCTGGAACAGGTGGTGGCAAGCGGCAGCGGCGGCCGCGCCTATATCGAGGGTTACCGCGTGGGCGGCAAGACGGGCACGGCGCAGAAGTTTGAAGGCGGCGCCATCGCGCAGGGGAAGTATGTGTCTTCCTTTTTAGGCTTCTTCCCCGCCAACGACCCGCAGTACCTGGTGCTGGTCATCGTAGACGAGCCGCAGGGCGCCTATTACGGCAGCATCGTCGCCGCCCCCGCCGCGCGCGAGGTGATGGAGGGGATCATCGCTATCAAGGGCATCCGCCCGTATCAATAAAGGAGCGTATCATTTGTTACTCAGCAGTCTATCGGCACAGATCTGTCACGAAAGAGAAGCGCACTTCCGCGAGGCGGAGATCTTCGGCATCGGCACGGACAGCAAGCACGTCCTGCGCGGCGACCTGTTCGTCTGCTTTGCGGGCGGCGAGCACGACGGGCACGACTTCGCCGCCGAGGCGTTGGCGGGCGGGGCGTCGGCGCTGGTGGTGGAGCGGGAACTTCCCTTCGACGTTCCCCAGCTGATCGTCAAAGACGGCAGGAAGGCGGTATCGGAAGCGGCGGCGGCGCTGTACGGGCACCCCGAGCGCAAGCTGAAGGCGATCGGCGTCACGGGCACCAACGGCAAGACGACCACGGCGCACATGCTCGTTTCCATCCTCTCGCGGGCGGGAAAGAGCTGCGGCATCATCGGCACGCTGGGCATCCGCTACGCCAACCGCGAGATAGCGCCCGAGCTGACCACGCCCGACCCCGCCTTTTTGTACAAGGTGTTGGCGGACATGGCGGAGACGGGGGTGGAATACGCCGTCATGGAAGTTTCCGCCCACGCCCTGTATTTCGGCAAGACGGACGGCATCCCCTTCGAGGCGGGCGTCTTCACCAACCTCACCGAAGACCACCTCGACTTTTTCCCCTCCATGGAAGAATACGCCGCCGCCAAAGAGCGGCTGTTCGAGGCGGGGCGCTGCCGCTTCTGCGTCCTGAACACCGACGACGCGGAGGGGCGCAGGCTCGCCGCCCGCTGCGAACACGCCTTCACCTACGCATTGGAAAACCCCGCCGACGTGTTCGCCGTCGATATCCGCGAAAATTTTGAAGGCAGCCGCTTCGTCATCAACCTGTTCGACGAGCTGTACGACATCCGCCTGCACATGGCGGGGCTGCACAACGTGTACAACGCCATGGCGGCGGCGGAATGCGCCAAGCTGTTGGGGGTGCCCGTGCCCGTCATCGCCGCGGGGCTGTCGGCGCTGCCGCGGGTGAGCGGCAGGCTGGAGCACCTGGCGCGCTTCCGCGGGGCGGATATTTTCGTCGACTTTGCGCATACTCCCGACGGGCTGGAAAAGTCGCTGTCGGCGCTGCGCCGCCACTGCGCGGGCAGGCTATTGTGCGTGTTCGGCTGCGGGGGGAACCGCGATACGCGCAAGCGCCCGCTGATGGGCGCCATCGCCGCCCGCCTCGCCGACTTTACCGTGCTCACCTCCGACAACCCGCGCTACGAAGACCCCTTCGACATCATCCTGCAGATAGAGGCGGGCTTCCGCCCCGTCTCGCGCGAGTATGTGGTGGTGGTCGACCGCGAGAGCGCCATCGAATACGCCGTGCACATGCTCTCGCAGGGAGACGTGCTGCTGGTGGCGGGCAAGGGCGGAGAGACCTATCAGGAGATCATGGGCGTGCGGCACATCTACAACGACGCCGCCGCCGTGCGCGCCGCCCTCGAGGCGGAAGAGGGCAAAGACGGGGAACCATGAACATCGCATTTTTACTGCCGGCGGTATCCTGCGGCGCCTCGCTGCTGCTGTGCGCCGCGCTGATCCCGCTTCTGAAAAAGCTGCGCGCGGGGCAGTATATCCTCGGCTATGTGGAGGAACATAAGGAGAAGACGGGCACGCCCACCATGGGCGGGCTGGCGTTCATCGCCGCCGCGGCGCTTACCGCGCTCGTCTTCGGGCTGTATGCGGACAGGCATACCGCCGTCGCCGTCACCTTCGGCGCCGCCTATGCCGCTGTCGGGTTTTTAGACGATCTTCTGAAGCTTCGCCGCCGCCGCAACCTGGGGCTGAAGGCGTACCAGAAGATCGTATTCCAGGCGGCAGTGGCGCTGCTCGCGGGCGTGTACTGTTACCGCGCCCGCCTCACCGTGCTGTATATCCCCTTTGCGGGGACGGAGTGGGACATCGGCGGCTGGATCGTGCCGCTGGCTGCCTTCGCCTTCGTCGCCGCCACCAACTGCGTCAACCTCACCGACGGGTTGGACGGGCTGGCGGCTTCCGTGTGCTTTTGCTACTTCGCGGTGCTGGCAGCTTTGATCCGGAAGGAAGGGGAAAGCGCGTCGCTGTTTCAGATGGCGCTCGTCCTCTGCGGGGCGCTGGCGGGGTACCTCCCTTACAACACCTCGCGCGCTTCCGTGTTCATGGGCGATACCGGCTCGCTGGGGCTCGGCGGCTTCGTCGCCGCCCTCTCCGCCTTCAGCGGCAACCTGCTGTACATCGCCGCCGTCGGCGTCATGTTCGTGTGTTCGGGAATATCTGTACTATGTCAGGTAATATACTATAAAAAGACGAAAAAGCGGCTGTTTCGCATGGCGCCGCTGCATCACCACCTGCAAAAACTGGGCTATTCCGAAAGCAAGATCGCCTGCGCCTATTCCCTGGTCACGGCGCTGGCGGGGCTGCTGTGTTTGGCTTTCGTGTGAGCCGCCGGCTAAGGTACGTCAGACATAATACTTCAGGCATAGCAATATCAAATCGCGGGAGCAAGGATCATGTATTATAAAAAGCAGACGTTTTTCGTGGCGGGGCTGTCGCGCAGCGGCATCTCCGCGGCAAACTTTTTGCGCCGCCGCGGCGCCAAGGTGTATCTGTACGACGACGACCCCGAAGCCTACGGGCGGGAGGGGGTGCGCGCCCTCAAAGCGGGGGGAGCCGCGTGCGTGGAAAAAGAGGGGCTGGCGGATGCCTGCGAAGAGAGCGATGTGCTCGTCCTCAGCCCGGGCGTGCCCATCGACGGCGAGCTGCCCCTGCGCTTCCGCCGCGCGGGCAAGCGCATCGTCGGCGAGGCGGAGCTGGGCTGCCTGTCTCTGCGGGCGGCGTTGGTGGCGGTGACGGGCACCAACGGCAAGACGACCACCGTCGCCATGCTGGACGAGATCTTCCGCGCCGCAGGGGAAAAGACGTTCGTGTGCGGCAATTCTGGCTCGCCCGTCACCGCCATCGCCGAAGAGGCGGGCTTTGACGACATCGCCGTGATGGAAGTTTCCAGCTTCCAGCTGGAGACCCTCTCTTCCCTCCGCCCGCACGTGGCGATCGTCACCAACATCGCCGAAGATCACCTCAACCGCCATTATACCATGGAAAATTACATATTCCTCAAATCGAAGATCTTGCAGAACATGCGCGAGAGTGAGTTCGCCGTGCTCAATTACGACGACCCCGCCGTGGCGGATATGGCGGCGGCAGCCCGCTGCCCCGTGCGCTGGTTCTCCCTCTCCGAACAGGTGGAAGGCGCCTATGTGCAGGGGGGCAGCATCTACTACTGCGGCGAGCGGGTGACGGACGTTTCCGATCTCTCCCTGCACGGGGCGCACAACGTGAAAAACGCCCTCGCCGCCGTGTGCGCCGCGCGGCTGATGGGGGTGGAAGGCGAAGTCATCGCCCGCGCCCTCGCCTCCGTGCGCGGGGTGCACCACCGCATCGAGACGGTGGGGGAAAAGAACGGCGTCACCTTCATCGACGACTCCAAGGGCACCAACGTCGAGGCGGCGCTCACCGCCCTTTCCTGTATGGAAAAAGACACGGTGCTGCTTCTGGGCGGCAAGGACAAGGGCGACGACTACGACAAGCTGTTCGCGGGCATCCGCGGCAGCCGCGCCGTCCACTGCGTGCTGTACGGCGAAAACCGCTTCCGCCTGCTGGACGCCGCCGTCCGCGCGGGCGAGCCGCGCATCACCCTGTGCACGGGCTTTGCCGTGGCGGTGCGCGTGGCCGCCATGACGGCGCGCCCCGGCCAGTGCGTGCTGCTCAGCCCCGCCTGCAGCAGCTTCGACGAGTTCTCCGGCTACGAGGCGCGTGGAGAAAAATTCGCGCAGATCGTGGAGAGCCTGCCGGGCGATGCGGTCGGCTGCGCCTGAACCGCGCCGCGGCGGGCGGGAACGGCAGGGGACGGCTCCGCTCCGCGGGGATAACGGGGGCGCGGCTCTCCGCACGCAGACGGCGCAGGGGAAGACGCGCGCCGTTCCGCCCGGGGCGGGGATGGTCGGCATCCCCGTCCTCACCCTGCTGCTGGCGGCGTTCGGCGTGCTCATGGTGCATTCGGCGGGCTGGTACACCGCGCAGGAACAGTACGGAGACGCCTTCTATTTTCTCAAAAAACAGCTGCTCGGCTTTGCGCTGGGGGCGGCGGCCATGTTCGCCGCGGGCTTCTTTCCCTATCAAAAATTAAAAAAATTGAAGTGGCCGGCGCTCATCCTCTCCCTCGCCATGCTCGCCCTCGTGTTCGTGCCGGGGCTGGGGGTGGAAAATTACGGCGCCACCCGCTGGATCGGCATCGGCCCCGTCACCATCCAGCCCTCCGAGATCGCCCGCTACGGCTTCGTGCTTTTTTCTGCCGCCTACGCCGCGGAAGACCCGCCCCGCATGCGCACCTTTTTGGGGATGCTGCCCGTGTTGGGGGCGGGGGCAGGCATCTGCCTGCTCATCATCTTAGAGCCGAACATGTCCGTCACCCTCTGCACGGGCATGCTGATGCTGGTGATGCTGTTTTTGGGCGGGGCGAAGGTGCGGCACCTGCTCGTCATCCTCATCCCCGCCGCCCTCGCCGTACCCGTGCTCATCGCCGTCGAGCCCTACCGCCTGCAGCGGCTGTATGCCTTCCTCGACCCGTGGGCGTCGCCGCAGGGGGAGGGGTATCAGCTCATCCAGTCGCTGTACGCGCTGGGCAACGGCGGCTGGCTGGGCACGGGGCTGTTCGGTTCGGTGCAGAAGTACCGCTATCTGCCCTTCGCCGAGTCCGACTTCATCCTCGCCGTCATCGGCGAAGAGCTGGGCTTTTGCGGCATAGTATTGTTGTTGGCGGCGGCCGTCGCCCTCATCTGGCAGGGCATCGCCGCGGCGGGGCGCAGCCGCGACCTGTTCGGCTTTTTGCTGGCGGCGGGCATTTCCGCTTCGTACGCGGTGCAGGTGCTGGTCAACGCCCTGGTCGTCAGCGGCAGCATCCCGCCCACGGGCATTCCTCTGCCCCTCATCAGCGCCGGCAACACCTCGCTGGTGTTCACCATGGCGGCGATGGGGGTACTGTACAACGTCTCGCGCGGCGGCGCGGGGCTGCCTCTGCGCCGCCGGGGCCGATGATCGCCTCCTGTCATCCTGAGCGAGCGAAGCGAGTCGAAGGATCTCATGCTCAAATGTAAAATGTAAAATGTAAAATTTTGGATGGTTTGAAGAATGTTCACGCCGCCTCTGTCATCCTGAGCAAGCGCGGGCTGTGCCCGCGCGCGCCGTCGCGCTCCTCCACCTGTCATCCTGAGCAAGCGCTGGCTGTGCCCGCGCGCGCCGAAGGATCTCGTTGTAAATGTAAAATGTAAAGTGTAAAATGTAAAATTTTGGACGCTTAAAAACAAATACTAAAAAACGGCAAAACCACGTTTTTGCCGTTTTTCCCATATGAGCATACGGATGAGGGTGAAGCCGCCGCGCATCCTATCAAAAGGTGTGCCCTGAAAGGCGCGGCGGCGAGGGGAGAAACCGCCGCCAGCACGGCGCGCAAAAATTGCGCGGCGAGCGCACGGCAGGTTTCCCCCTTTCTCACGGAAAATTCTTTTGTCAGCTCAAAAGAATTTTCGTGAATTCATTCGCGGCGAGAATTGTGTGAACACTTATGCGGTCACATTTTTCCCCTCGCCGCCGTATGATGATGGCAGAAGGCTGCGGGGAGCAAACAGGGAAACGGCCGCGGGATCGGAAGATCCCGCGCCTTTGCGTCGTCAAAAACCAAGCCAAAACAGACCGAACGGCTTTGGCATGGTCAATACAGGAGTGACCGAATGGAAAAATATGTCATCGAAGGGGGCAGGCCGTTATGCGGCGCGGTGCACGTCCAATCCGCCAAAAACGCCGTGCTGCCGCTGCTCGCCGCCGCCGTCCTCACGGAAGAAAAAGTCGTCATCCGCCGCTGCCCGCGCATCGGCGACGTGCTCGGCATGGCGCAGATCTTGGGCGAACTGGGCTGCCGCACGGCGTGGGAGGGCGACAGCCTCGTCATCGACGGCGCCGACGCCGCCAACCACGAGATCCCCGCCGCCCTCGCGCGCGAGCTGCGCTCGTCCGTGTTCATGCTCGGGCCGGTGGCGGCGCGCTTCGGCAGGGCGCGCATCGCCTACCCGGGCGGCTGCGACATCGGCCTGCGCCCCATCGACCTGCACCTGGAGGGGCTGCGGCGGCTGGGCGTTTCCGTCGCCGAAGAAGGCGGCTACATCACCTGTTCCTGCGGCCGCGTGCGCGGGGCGGAAGTGGTGCTCGACTGCCCCAGCGTGGGCGCCACCGAAAACATCATGCTCGCCGCGGCGACGGGCGAGGGCACCACCCTCATCCGCAACGCCGCCAGAGAGCCGGAGATCGCGGACCTGCAGAACTTCCTCAACCGCATGGGCGGTAAGGTGAAGGGGGCGGGCGGCTCCGTCATCGCCGTCGAGGGGGTCAAAAAGCTGCACGGGGCGGAATATACGCCCATGCCCGACCGCATCGAGGCGGGCACTTTCCTCATCGCCGCCGCCATGTGCGGGGGTGAATTGGAAGTCGTCGGCGCCGATGCAGACAATTTATCATCGTTGTTGCATAAACTTCGTCAAATCAGTTGCAAAATCCATGCCTTTGATGATAAAATATACATAGCGGGCGGCAAACGCCGTCTTTCGCCCAAATTGGTGGAAACTTCGCCCTATCCGGGCTTCCCCACCGACTTGCAGGCGCAGATGACCGCACTCGCCTGCGTCTGCGGCGGTTCTACCGTCGTGGTGGAAAATTTGTTTGAAACGCGGTTCAAACACGTTCCCGAGCTCATCCGCATGGGGGCGGACATCACCGTGCGCGGCAGGAGCGCCTTCATCCGCGGCGTGCCCCGCCTGCACGGGGCGGACGTCTGTGCGGGCGATCTGCGCGGCGGGGCGGCGCTCACCCTGGCAGCCGTATCTGCGGAAGGGGAGAGCACGGTCACCGACCTGCGCTTTATCGACCGCGGCTACTGCGGGCTGGAAGAAAAGCTCGCCGCCGCGGGCGCGCGCATCCGCCGCATCCGCGTGTGAGCCGCAGCGCCCGTGCTTTTCGGCTCTGCGCGTTCGGCGGGGCGGAAGGCGCGGGCAGCCGAGGGCGGAAAGCGCGGGCATGCCGGGGCCGCGCGCGTTTTATCACGTGTTTTACCAAAGGAGTTACAATGCGAAGCAAAAAATTTGTCGTCGTCTATGCGCTGGCGATCTTTCTGATCGTCATGCTCGTCACGATCAACGCCGTCTGTTCCATCTCGCAGTTCGAGATCTATTGCGCGACGGGCAGCACCTTCGGCGCCGCGCGCGCGGAAGCGGTGCAGAGCCGTTTAGACGAGGAGTACCGCGGCAAGAGCTTTTTGTTTTTTAACGAGAACAGCGTGTACGACGCCGTGTCCGAAGAGGGCGGCGGCTATCTGGAAGTGCTCGAAGTGCAGAAGGTGTTCCCCAACAAGATCACCGTCAGCGTCAGCGAAAGGTTTGAGACCTTCGCCTTTGAAAAGGACGGCCGCTATTATGCCGTCGGCGACGACGGCACCGTGCTCGCCATCAGAGATTCGGCTATCAGCAACATCGGTATCAATAACACCGTGGTCACGGGCTTCACCTTCCCCGACCAGAAGGTGGGCGATGTGTTCACGGTAGACGCCTCCTGTCAGGGCGCTTACGCGGCGCTGCAGGCGCTGATGGACGAGCTGAAAGAGCGCGATGTGCAGTACAATGCGGCGAAGATTATGTACGGTACCATGGGCGCCAGCGACCCGCAGTTCAATTACAGCTATTTTTACGTCACAGCAGTTGAAAACGTCGGGATCTGGATCGAAGGGCCCGAAACGCGCACGGACGAAAAGATACAGGCCGCGCTCGATTATTACGAAAGTTTGGATGATGGGCAGCGCACCTACGGCTATATTTCCGTGGTGGAAGAGACGGGTTCCGGGCAGATCAAGCCGAGCTATTCTCACAACGTTCCGCCCATTTCCGACGGCGAATGAAAGCAGAATAAATTTCCTGATTTTTCCCCCGAAAGATTTTGTTTCGGGGGAACGATTTTATTGACAATATAGGGCTTTTGTTATATAATAATGATTGTATAAAAGCGCTATGTTGTGTACTAAGGCAAAACGGAGAGCAAGATGAGCCGTAACAGTGCAGCCGTGCTCGATGTGCGTTCGTCTGAAGTGACGGCAGCTGTCGGTGCCCGCGGGGTCAACAACACCTTTGTATTGCAAGGGGGTCATACGCAGCCGTACAAGGGCTACGAACAGGCGGAATTTTTCGACCTCAAAGACTTTCAGTCGGCCGTCTGTACCGCGCTCGACATGGCTTCCCGCGCGGCGGGCGTGCGCATCCGCGAACTGTACGTGGGCGTGCCCGGCGAGTTCATCCGCATCCGCACGCAGCGCTGTGTGATGAATTTTGAAAACAAGCGCAAGGTGACCGCCAAAGACGTCAAGGCGCTGCGCGAAAGCAGCCTCAAAGACGAGGGCGCGTACGCCTGCATCTATAAGGCGGCGGCGTATTACGCCGTGTCCGACAGGCGGCGCACCGCCGACCCCGTCGGCATGTTCAGCGATTCGCTGGAAGGGCTGTTCTGCTACTTCATGGCGGACGAAAACTTTATCGACGTCGTCGGCAACATCCTCGCCGAGTACGGCGTCAAAAAGGCGGTGTATCTGCCTTCGTCGCTGGCGCAGTCGCGCTACCTCATCCCGCAGGGCCTGCGCGAGACGGGCGCGGTGCTTTTAGACGTAGACAAAATCTCGATGACCTTCAGCGCCGTCGAAGGGGACGGCATCACCTGGCAGCAGGCGTATTCGGAAGGGGGCGGCCACGTCACGGCGCAGGTCTACCTCGAGTCGGATATCGACATCCCGTTTTATGTGCTGGAAGCGATGGTCGGCAAGATCAACCTCGCCAGTTTAGACGACGCCAACGTCAGCGTCGAATATGCGGACAGGCGGGCGGTGTATTCGCTGCCCCTGTATTTTCTGAAAGGATGCGTGCAGGACGGGTTAGACGTGCTGTGCGAAGTGGTAGAGGCCTGCTTCGAAATGAGCGGAGACCCAGGCCTCAATTACAGGCCCATCTTATTGACGGGCGGCGGCATCGCGGATATACGCGGCGTGCGCGAATATCTTTCGCAGCGGCTGGGCCGCAATGTAGAGATCATCGCGCCCGCATTGCCTTATTATAACCAGGCGGCGCAGAGCTCCCTCTTCGGGCTGCTGGATATGGCGTTGGAGCGCAAGCGCAAAACAAGTTTTTTCTACAAATTATTTCACGGAATCGGAGGGTAAACAGCTATGTATAACAATATGGACAGCATGTCCGGAGTTGCGAGGATCAAAGTCATCGGCGTCGGCGGCGCGGGCAACAACGCCGTCAACCGCATGATCGAAGCGGGCATCCAGAGCGCGAGCTACGTCGCGGTCAATACCGATAAGCAGATCCTGCTCCTGTCGAAGGCGGAGAACAAGATCCAGATCGGCTCCGTCCTGACCAAAGGCCTCGGCGCGGGCGCCGACCCCGAAGTGGGCAGGGCAGCCGCCGAAGAGAGCAAAGAAGTGCTCACCGAGGCTGTCAAAGATACAGACCTCCTCTTCATCACCGCCGGCATGGGCGGCGGTACCGGCACGGGCGCAGCCCCCGTCATCGCCAAGATCGCGCGCGATCTGAAGATCCTCACCATCGCCGTCGTCACCGAACCGTTCACGTTCGAGGGCAAAAAGCGCATGGACAATACGGCGAAAGGGCTTGAAAACCTGAAAAAATTCGTCGATACGCTCATCGTCATCCCCAACGACAAGATCACCAGCGTCGTTCCCAAAAATACCCCGATGATGGAAGCGCTGCGCGTGGCGGACGAAGTGCTCAAACAGGGCATCCGCGGCATCGCCGACCTCATCGTCAACCCCGCGCTCATCAACCTCGACTTTGCAGACGTGCGCACCATCCTCAAAGACCAGGGCGTCGGCCACATGGGCGTGGGCGTGGCTAAGGGCGAAAACAGGATCGTGGAGGCAGTCCGCCTGGCGGTCAACTGCCCGCTGCTGGAAACGACCATCGAAGGCGCCAAGGGCGTCATCCTCAACATCGTCGGCGGCAACGACCTGACCATGGACGAAGTGCAGACGGCGGCGACCCTCGTGCAGAGCGTGGTCGACTATTCCGCCAACATCATCTTCGGTGCCTGCATCGACCAGAACATCAACGACGAGGTCGAAGTCACCGTCATCGCCACGGGCTTCCCGCAGATGGACAACTACGGCGCCAAAGACCCGCGCGCGGCAGAGAACCGCAACTTCATGGTCAACCGCGGCCTTCCCACCCGTGACGACCGCACCGCTACCGGCGCCGTCCCTTCCTACGGCCGCATCCCCATGCAGGGCACGGCAAACAGCCCGCAGGCACAGGCGCGCCCGCAGCAGTATAACCAGTACCAGCAGCCCCGTCAGCAGGCGCCGCAGCAGTACGGCCAGTACCAGCAGCCCCGCCAGCAGGCGCCGCAGCAGTACGGCCAGTATCAGCAGCAGCCCCAGTACGGGCAGTACCCGCAGCAGCCGCAGCAGTACGGCGGCCAGCCTTACCCGCAGCAGCCGCAGTACGGCCAGTACCAGCAGCCGCAGCAGCCCGCCCGTCCCGTGAACCAGGGCAATAACGAAAAGGATGCGCCCACCTTCGTGCAGCGCCTGTTCAAAAAGAAATAATTTTTAGAAAAACGGAGACCCGTCCGCCCCGCGCCGATTCGCGCGGGGCGGTTTTGTATCTGTTTTCGCACAATTTTTTCGGGCGGGAAGGGGATGTCTGCCGCCCTTCGCGCGCGGAGGCGGCCTTGCTTATGTTTCGAGCGCCCGCATCGGCAAAAGGGCGGCGCATCCTTCGCGCTGTTTTTCGGGCGGGGAAGGGGCGTCTGCTGCCCTCCGCACGCGGAGGCGGGCTCGCTTTTTCCGCACGGCTTTTTTATGGGAAAGCGACGGTCGGGCTGGGGAGCGGCCGCCCCGACGGGCGAAAAAATGCTCGACAAATACGAAATAAACGTCGTTTATTTTTCAAAAGGGCAGGATAAAAGGCGCAGTGTAAAACTGCGCCCTCTATCGTTCCCGGCAGGACAGGGTCATACGAATGATTTCACTGTGCATTGAAAGTTTTCAACGGATCTCTTGTTATACAGGCGGTCTCAACAGAGGAAAGTCTATTCCGCTTTGGCCAGCTCTTGGGCGTAAGCGGCAAGTATCGCGTCTCTCAGTTCTTCTCGCGTTTCGGTGTTCAGCGGATGTGCAATGTCCTTGAACTCACCGTCATTTGTCTTGCGGCTGGGCATGGCAATGAACGGCCCGTCCGCACCCTCTATCACCTTGATGTCATGGACCACGAAGCAATCGTCGATGGTGATGGAAGCAACTGCTTTCAGTTTGCTCTCGTCTTTCTTAACGAATCGTATGCGCACGTCTGAAATTTTCACGATGTCTAACCTCCTTGTGTATTAGAGTTCATTCGTAGTAGTTACATTTTACAATACTTTTTCGGTTTTTTCAATAGTGTTTGCGAAATTTTTTAAAAAAATTTTAAAAAAATTGCTGTTTTTGCGATTTTTTTCTTTTTTCGGCATATAATTAGGCCATGAAACTCGATTTTTGGCCGAAGAATACCCACGTTTTCCTCGTCGGAGCGGGCGGGGCGAGCATGAGTTCGCTGGCTTTCCTGCTCCGCGCCGGGGGATATGCCGTCTCCGGCAGTGACAGCCGCGCAAGCGAACGCACGGCAAAACTGGAAGAGGCGGGCGTGCGCGTGCACATCGGGCACGCGGCGGAGAATATCGAAGGGGCAGACGCCGTGGCGGCAAGCTCCGCCGTGCCGCAGGACGCGCCCGAGCTCTTGGCGGCGAAGGAGCGGGGCATCTCCGTGTATTCGCGGGCAGAGCTTTTGTCGCTGGTGGCGGGCTGCTTCCGCCACACCGTCGCCTTCGCCGGCTGCCACGGCAAGACCACGGCCACGGCGATGTGCGCGCACGTGTTCGCCGCCTGCGGCGCGGACCCCTCGGCCCATATCGGGGGAGAGGACCTCGATTACGGAAATTTCCGCGCCGGCGGCAGCGGGTGGTTTGTCACCGAGGCGTGCGAGTACCGCGCCAACTTTCTGCAGCTGCGGCCGGAGACGGCGGTCATCCTCAATACCGACGCCGACCACCTCGAATGCTACGCAGGCCCCGCCGCCCTCGCCGAGGCGTACGAGCGCTTCGCCCGCGGCGCAAAGCAGTGCATCCTCTGCGGAGACGACCCCGCCGCCGCCCGCATCCCCGCCGCGCTCACCTTCGGGCTTTCGGAGCGGTGCGCCGTGTCGGCGGCAAACCTCAGGCAGAGCGGGGGCAGGTATTCGTTCACGCTGCGCCTGCGCGGGCAGCCGTGCGGCAGGGTGCGCCTGCGCGCCTTTGGCAGGCACAACGTGTACAACGCCCTAGCGGCAGCCTCCGCCGCCTTTTTGTGCGGGTTCCCGCCCGAGCTCATCGTCCGCGGCCTGCAGGAGTTCCGCGGCGTCCGCCGCCGCTTCGAGCCGCTGGGCAGGTTCTGCGGCGCCGACTGCATCGCCGACTACGCCCACCACCCGCGCGAGATCGAGGCGGCCATGGAGGCGGTCCGCGTCCGCAAGGGGGGCAGGCTGATCGTCGTCTTCCAGCCGCACACCTATTCGCGCACCCGCCTGCTGTTTGAAGACTTCGTGCGCGTCCTCTCGCGGGCGGAGCACCTGGTCGTCTACAAGACCTTCCCCGCCCGCGAATACTTCGACGCCGCCGGCAGCGCCCTCACCCTGTCGCAGAGCCTGCCCCGCTCCCTCTACATCGAGACCCCGCGCGAGCTGGAGATCTACCTGCGCTGCTCCCTCCGCCCCGGCGACGCGGTGCTGTTTCTGGGCGCGGGAGACATCTACACCGCCGCCCGCCGCCTGTTGGGCGCCAAATTGTAAGGGAAGAACGCCGCCTGCCGGGCGCTAAACGGCATTTGTATGATAGAGGGAAGGAAGAAAAACCGCCGCCCCTTCATTCATTCGCCGCACGATCGCCCTCGCCGCCCGCACAAGTTCGAGCAAACGTTCCCGCCGCGCCCGCCCTGCGGACGGGCGCGGCGGCATAGAAAACGAAATAACAAAAACGCCGCCCCGCCATAGCCATGGCGGGGCGGCGCATATAAGGCCGCAAAAAAGCCGTGTCAGATGAGTATCTCCGTGCCCTTGGCCTGGCAGGAGAAGAGGTAGTCGATGAACTGCCTCGCCCTGCGGGGCGATCTGCCGCCCTTGACCAGCGCCCAGCGCTCTGCCAGGGCGCACAGCCGTTCGTCGTCCATCTCGATCTTGTCGTCGGCGGCGAGCTGGCGGATGATGGAGAGGTATTCCTTCTTCCCCGTGGAAGAAAAGCAAACGGTCAGCCCGAAGCGGTCGGAGAGGGAGAGCTGTTCTTCCATCGTGTCGCGCGCGTGCACGCTGTTGTCGCGGTCGGAAAAATTCTCCTTGACGATGTGCCTGCGGTTCGAGGTGGCCACGATCATCACGTTGGCGCTCTTTTCGTGCATGCTCCCTTCCAGCCCCGCCTTCAGCGCCGTCACCTTTTCGTCGCGCTCTTCCAGCGACAGATCGTCGATAAAGAGGAGAAAGCGGAAGGGGAGGGATGCCAGAAGCTCCTTCACCTCGTTGATCTGCCCCACCTTCTCTTTGGTGAGTTCCGCCGCGCGCAGCCCCTGCGGCGCGTACTTGTTGAGCATGGCGTGCACCGTCGAAGATTTGCCCGTGCCCTTGTCGCCGTAGAGCAGCATGTCGGAATAGGGCAGCCCGCGCACGAAGCTGACGATGTTGTCCTCCACGATGCGCTTTTCCTCTTCGTAGTCTTTCAGGTCGGCAAGCGTCACGGCGGGGGCGTTGCGCACGGGCACCAGCTGGCCGCCTTCAAAGTAAAAGGCCCTGTTGTCGATGAATTTGCCGAAGCCATGTTGGCGGAAGTACGCCGCCAGGGCGTCCACCGTCTCGGGCGAAGACCAGTCTTTGCCGAAGGGCGCGCCCGCTTCCCCCTTGCCGATGCGCGGAAATCCCTCCCGCACCGCCGCGGCGATGCCCGCGGGCAGCTCGTCCGCCCGCTCCGCCAAAGCCTGCAATACTTTCAGATCGTGCGCGAAGGCGGCGCGCAGGTCCTCGCCGACCTCGCCCGTGTAGGCGGTGCGGGCAAACAGGTTGTCGTCACGGCAGATCTTCTGCGCCAGGTATCCGGCAAAATTTTGCTGCATGCCCGCTTGCAGCAGGGCGGCAAGGGCGCGGGCGTAGCTTTGCAGCTCGTCCTCCTCCGCCGCCTCGATAAAGGCGCGCACGGCGGCATCTTCGGCTATCTTCCTAAGCAGGATGAGCGCCGGCTTTTGTGTATCGAACATAGTATGTCTCCGAATGATTTTTGAACATTATATCCCTTTTTCGCGCGGAATGCAATGATTTTTCATGCCGCCCGGGCGGAAATGCGCAAAACTTTCTCTTTTTAGGCGCGGAAAGGGGAGGGCGGCGGGCTATTCGATTTTCCGATGAAACATATCCGTAAAATTGATAAATAAAATAGCTCAATTGCTTGACGGAAGGCGCGCGGCGTACTATAATAGTTAAAGAAATCCACAGGACAGGGAATTTTCGATAAATTTTTTTTCGGAGGAAAAAAATTATGGCAAAGATATACTATCAGTCCGATTGCGACATCAACGTGCTCAAGGGCAAGACGGTCGCCGTCATCGGGTACGGCAGCCAGGGCCATGCCCATGCGCTCAACCTGCATGAAAGCGGCGTCAACGTCGTCGTCGGCCTGTATAACGGCAGCAAGTCGTGGGCAAAGGCGGAAAAGGCAGGGCTCAAGGTGATGACCACCGAAGAGGCCGCCAAGATCGCCGACGTCATCATGATCCTCACCCCCGACGAAAAGCAGGCCAAGCTGTATAGAGAGTGCATCGCTCCTTACCTCACCGAGGGCAAGGCGCTGGCGTTCGCGCACGGCTTCAACATCCACTTCAAGCAGATCACGCCCCCTGCCAACGTAGACGTGTTCATGATCGCCCCCAAGGCGCCCGGCCACACCGTCCGCAGCGAGTATGTGGCGGGCAAGGGCACGCCCTGCCTGGTCGCCATCCATCAGGACGCCACCGGCAAGGCGCTCGACATCGCCCTCGCCTATGCGGCGGGCATCGGCGGCTCCCGCGCGGGCGTGCTGGAGACCACTTTCAAGTGCGAGACGGAGACTGACCTCTTCGGCGAGCAGGCCGTGCTGTGCGGCGGCGTCACCGCGCTGATGAAGGCGGGCTTTGAAACGCTGGTCGAGGCGGGCTACGACCCCCGCAACGCCTACTTCGAGTGCATCCACGAGATGAAGCTGATCGTAGACCTCATCTACAAGGGCGGCTTCTCGCTCATGCGCTATTCCATTTCCGATACCGCCGAGTTCGGCGATTACGAGATCGGCAAGCGCATCATCACCGAAGAGACCAAAAAAGAGATGAAAAAGGTCCTGGAAGAGATCCAGGACGGCACCTTTGCCAGCAAGTGGATCGCCGAAAACAACAACGGCCGCGCCCACTTCAACGCCAAGCGCGCCATGGAGGCTTCTCACCAGCTGGAAGAAGTCGGCAAAGAGCTGCGCAAGATGTATTCCTGGAGCAACGTCGAGGAAGACATGTAACAATATAGCAGGGCAAACTTCCGCCCCGCCGCAAGGCTTTCGCCGCGCGGCGGGGCTTTTGTCTGTATGCGGGCTTTTCTGTAAGGAAGGGCGCGGGGCTTTTGTCTTATGCGGGCTTTTTCTGTAAGGAAGGGCGCGGCTCGGCCTCCATATAGGCCCTATATAGGGAAGGGGGAAAAGGCCGCGGCGGGGCGCGCGCATAATTTTCAAAAATAGCCGCCCATTTAATTGAAATGCGGGCGGAAAAATGGTATAATAAGAACGACAGAATGTTCGCGGGCGGCTGCCCGCAATGGGAGATATATTTTGAGCAACCAGGGAAAAAACAGTGAGAACAGATCCAAGAAAACGCGCGTAGTCACCCGCGAAACGGTGGGGATGGTACTGGCGCTGTTTTCCGTCATCGCGCTCGTATTTTTGATCTCGCAGGACGCCGTCTTCGGCGAAGTGGGCGGGGCAGTGAGCGCATTTTTGCTGGGCGTGTTCGGTTACGGCGCCTTTGCCGTGTTCGCGCTCCTCATCTACGCCTCCGTCGCCCTCATCTCGGGCAAGTACGTCCATACGGGCTTCAAGACGGCGCTCTTGATCGTGCTGGCGGCGCTGTTCGCCTTCTGCCTGGCGCATACCGCCACGGCGGCGGTGCACGGCATCGCCTATGACGGCTTCGGGAACTACCTCGAGGCCTGCTTCCGCGCGGGCGAAAACGGCTTTGCCGGCGCCACGGCGGGCGGCGCGGTCACGGCCATCGCCGTCTATCCCGTCGTATGGCTGACCACCGACATCGGCGGCTATATCATCTTCTCCCTTCTCATCGTGGGGATGGTGTACCTGCTCGTCTCGGTGCGCCGCAGCGCGCCCCGCGGCAAGAGCCGCTCCGTCAACCCTTCGGGCAAGCCCCGCCGCAGCGAAAAGCCCGCGCAGCCCAAGCAGCGTGCGGCAGCCGCGCCGCAGCAGGCGCAGGCGAAGGCGCAGTTTGAAGGCCAAGGCGCTTTCGGGCAGCCGCAGTTCGAAGGGCAGAGCGCCTTCGAACAGCCCGCGCAGCCGCAGCAGGGGATGCCCTTCGCCGCGGACGAGCGCCGGCAGGCGGAAGCGAACGTGCACCTCGTCAACGACGGCGGCAGGCGGCAGGACGCCTCCGCCTATTACCCGCCGCAGTGGCAGCAGGGGCAGCAGGGGCAGCAGGGTCAGCAGCAGTGGGGCACGGGCCGCCTCTACGCCGGCGATGGCGCTTTCGGCATGAAGAGCAAGCGCGAGATGCGCCGCGACGCCCGCCGCGAGCGGGAAGAGGAAAAGCGCGCGCGCGAGCTGGAGCAGCAGGAATTGCTCGAGCACGGGCACGACATCCTCTATCCCAACAGGCCCAAGCCCGCGCAGCAGCAGCCGCCCCAGCAGGCGGCCGCCAAAAAGGCGGTGCCCAAGCCCGCACACGGCAGCTACATCAACAACCGCATCTTCGACGAAAGCTCTTACTTCAACAACCCCGCGCGCAGCATCTCGCGCGAGCAGTATACGGAAAATTTCCGCGGCAAGAGCAGCATTTTGGAAGGGCACGAGCTCTCTTCTCCCCGCTCTCCCGTCCCGCAGCCGCAGCAGCCGCAGGCGGAAGAGCCCAAAAAGAAAGACGAGCCGGTCAAATATTCGCAGCTCTATGAAAACGGCGCCGAGGGCAACGTGACCTTTACCGACAGGCCCAAGCGCATCGTCCCCGAGCGCCCCGCACAGCCGGAGCAGCCGGACGTGCCCGTCTCCACCTATCAGGCAAACGGCGCTTCCTTCAAAAAGGACGACGGCAATGCCGACGCGGGATTTGACATCAACCGGCCCCTCTCCGCCTTCATGAACGACCCCTTCGCCCAGGGCGACAGGGGCATCTCCGCCCACGACGTGCAGCTGCACAGCCACGACGAGCCGGGCAGCCTCGACATCGGCGACACCGCCCGCAGGGCGGGCCTGGGCGGGGCGGCTTCCCGCCGCAGCACGGGCGCTGCCGCTTCTTCTTCCGCACGGGCGGAAGAGCGCGGCTCTCTCTTCCCCGACGAACCCACCCGCTACGACCTGCCGCCCCACAGCGAGCGCATGCAGGATATGCCCCTGTTCACCGACCTTCCTCCCCGCGCCAAAGACGAGCCTTCTCTGTTTACGGGGGAAGACTTCGGCGGCACGGGCCGCGCCTCTTCGCGCGATCTCGGCGCCGGCCGCGGCGGCTTGGGCGCCGACCTTGACGGGCTGAGCGCCGATTTGAGCAGGAACGGCTTCGGGCAGAGCGCCGACAGGAACGACCTTTCCCGCGGCGGCGATATGAACAGAAGCGGCCTCGGCAGAGAGGGCGACCTTTCCCGCGGCGACATGAACAGGAACGCCCCCGACAGGGGCGCAGACCTTTCCCGCGGCGCGGGGACGGAGCAGAACGGCGGACGCGGGAACGAGTTCGGCCTGAATACTGACCTCACGCGCGGGCTCGACCTGAGCAAACCCGCCGACGCCGCCGAGTACGGCGCCGAGCACCCCGCCGCGCGCTACGCCGACGACACGCAGGAGCGCCTCTCCCGCTTCCCGTCCGAAGACGGCATCATCATCGGCGACAGCCACGCCGCCCCCGCACAGCCCGAGGAAGAGCCCTTCGGCTCCGCCGCGAATTTGTTCGACGAGCCCGCGGATCTCCCCGCGGAGCAGCCCGCCGAGCCCGCGCCCGTGCAGCGCGCCCCCCGCGCGCAGGAGCCGCGCAAGCGCCACCGCTATAAGCGCTACAAGGCGCCGCAGCTCACCCTGCTCAACGATTACAGCAATACCAGCGGCTTCGGCGAAGACGAAGTGGAGTTCAACAAGCAGACCATCGTCGAGACCCTTTCCAACTTAAAGATCCCCTGCGAGGTGATTGGCGTCACGCACGGCCCCGCCGTCACCCGCTACGACATCGACATCCCCGGCAACATCCAGGCCTCGCGCGTGCTCGGCTGCGACCGCGAGATCGCCATGCGCCTGCACGCCAAAGACGGCGTCAATATCCAGACCAACTACGAAAACGGCTCCATCAGCATCGAAGTGCCCAACATGCGCCGCGAGACGGTAGGGCTGAAAGAGATGCTGCTCTCGCCCGAATTTACGGGCGCAAAGCCGGGCTCGCTCGCCTTCGGCATGGGCAAAGACATCGAGGGCAGGGCGGTCTGCGGCGACATCACCAAGATGAAGCACCTGCTGGTGGCGGGCGCCACAGGCTCGGGCAAGAGCGTGTGCCTCACCGCCATGATCGTCAGCCTGCTGTTCAAATACAGCCCCGAAGAGCTGCGCCTCATCCTCGTCGATCCCAAGCAGACGGAGTTCAACGTGTACGAAAAGCTGCCCCATCTGATGATCAACGAGATCATCACCGAGTCGGCAAAGGCGATCACCGCCCTCGACTGGGCCATCAACGAGATGGAGCGCCGCTACACCCTGTTCAAAGAAAAGACGCGCCAGGGCACCATGGTCCGCGAGATCGACGGCTACAACGCCAGCCTGCAGATCGACGAAGAAAAGCTGCCCCGCATCGTCATCATCATGGACGAGGTCGCCGACCTCATGTCGGTGGCGAAAAAAGACCTTGAAGACCGCGTCCAGCGGCTGACGCAGAAGTCGCGCGCGGCGGGCATCCACCTGGTGCTCGCCACCCAGCGCCCGTCTACCGACGTCATCACCGGCATCATCAAGGCCAACCTGCCCACCCGCATCGCCTGCAAGGTCACGCAGGAAGTCGATTCGCGCACCATCCTCGACTGTTCGGGGGCGGAAAAACTGCTCGGCAAGGGCGACATGCTGTACAAGACGGACACCATGACCTTCCCGCGCCGCCTGCAGGGTGCGTGGATGGACGACGCCGAGGTCCAGCGCGTCGTCTCCTACGTCAAGGAGAACAACGAGGCGTACTTCGACGACAGCGTGGCAGACTTCATCAACAACCAGCGCGGCGGCACGGGCGGCGTCTCCGACGACGAGGTGGAAGCGGTCTACATCGACGCGCTGCGCTACGTCGTATCCATCGGCACGGCGTCCATCTCCATGATCCAGCGCCGCTGCTCGGTGGGTTACCCCAAGGCGGGCAAGATCATCGAGTGGATGGAGAACATGGGCTATATCTCCGCCTTTGAAGGCGCCAAATCGCGCAAGGTGCTGCTCTCGAAAGAAGATTTCGAGGCCAAGTACGGCGACTACGGCGAATAAACGGCAAAGGGCGCCCGTGCGTATGCGCGCGGGCGCGGAAGCTGCCGAGGCGGGCGGCCGGCGCGAAAAGCCGCGCGGGCAAAAGTACCGCCGCATCGGGTGAAATACATTGCAAACGATTTTACAGAACAAGACATTCGGCATGATCTCCCTCGGCTGCGATAAAAACCGCGTCGATGCGGAGCGCCTGCTCGGCCTCATCCGTTCCAAGGGATGCAGGATCACGGCAGACATTGCCGAAGCGCAGGTGCTCATCGTCAATACCTGCGCCTTCCTCAACGAGGCGCGCAAAGAGGCGATCGATACGGTCATCGAATGCGACGCCTGCCGCGGCGGCAAGCTGGAAAAGCTGGTCGTCGCCGGCTGCCTGCCCGAAAAATACGTCGGCGAACTGTTCCCCTCCCTCACGGAAGGGGACGTGTTTATCGGCTGCGCCGATGCCGACGCCCTGTTTTCGGCCCTCGAGCGCTCGTACGCGGGCGAGCGGGTCAACGCCGTGCATACGGGGCGGGAGTGGAAGGGCGCGCGCGTCCTCACCACGCCCCTGCATTACGGCTATCTGAAGATCGCCGACGGCTGCAGCAACCACTGCACCTACTGCCTCATCCCCCAGATCCGCGGCAGGTACCGCTCCTATCCCATGGAAGAGCTGGTGGAGGAGGCGGCGTCTTTGGGCGAGCTTTCCGAGCTCATCCTCGTGGCGCAGGACACCACCCGCTACGGCGAAGAACTGTACGGGAAGAACAAGTTCGTCGAACTCATCCAAAGGCTGTCCGCGCTGGAAAACATCGGCAGCCTGCGGCTGCTGTACTGCTATCCAGACGTCATCACCGAAGAGCTCATACAGGAATTTGCCCGCAACGGCAAGCTGATCAAATACATCGATATCCCCCTGCAGCACAGCGAGGACCGCGTCCTCAAGCTGATGAACCGCAAGGGCAGCCGCAAGAGCTATTTAGAGCTCATCGCCAGGCTGCGCGAGGCCGTTCCCGGCATCGCCGTCCGCTCCACCTTCATCGCCGGCTTCCCCACGGAGACGGCGGAAGAGTGCGAGGCGCTCGCCTCCTTCTTGCGCGAAGCGCGCCTGACAAACTGCGGCTTTTTCGCCTATTCGCGCGAGCCGGGCACGGCGGCGTACCGCCTGCCCGCCCAGGTCTCCGCCCGCGAAAAGCAGCGCCGCGTGCGCGAGCTGTACGCCGTGCAGCGCAAGATCTCGGCGCAGTTCTTGCAGGAGAAGGTGGGCACCTGCGTGCAGGTGCTGTGCGACGGCGTAGACGAAGAGACGGGCGGCCGCTTTGTGGGGCGTGCCTATTGGAGCGCCCCCGAGATCGACGGCAAGGTGTACTTCCGCGCCCCCTTTGCGGAGCAGGGCAAGACCTATGCCGTACATATCACCGCAGCCGACAGCTACGACTTATACGGCCAAACGCCCGACTTCGAGGGGTAAGCGCCCGGCCGCAGAGGCGTAAAGCCCGGCTGCGAGGGGCAAACGGCGGCGCAGCGCCCTCGCAAACGGCCGCGCGCCGCATTCAAAACGGATATAGGAGGCCGGATGGATGAATCTGCCCAATAAAATTACTATGTCACGCATATGTCTGATCCCCGTGTTCGCGGTCATCTTTCTGCTTGACGTCATCCCGTACAATTACCTTATCGCCTGCGCGGTGTTTGTCGTCGCCGCCTGTACCGACTTTATCGACGGCCACATCGCCCGTTCGCGGGGGCTGGTGACAAACCTGGGCAAGTTTTTGGACCCCATTGCCGACAAGGTGCTCGTCTCCACGGCGCTCATCCTGCTGCTGGTGCGGCAGGAAACGCTGACGGCGGCATGGCAGGGGGCGTGGGTGATGCCCGTGGCGGGCGTCTGCGTGGCGATCATTTTGGCGCGCGAGCTCATCGTCAGCGGCCTGCGCATGGTGGCGGCGTCCGCGGGGCTGGTGCTGGCCGCGGACAACATCGGCAAGGTCAAGACGACGGTGCAGGATATTTCCGTCGCCCTCCTCGTCGCCTGTGCCGACATTGCCTCCCTGCACGCGCAGGCGGGCGCATGGATCTGCGGCATCGGGCTGGTTTTGCTCGCGCTGGCAACGCTGCTCACCGTCTGGTCAGGCATCAACTATATCGTCAAAAACCGCGCGGTCTTTTCGCAGCAGTAGGCCGCGGCGGCAGAAAAGGGGAACGGAAGATGAAAAACGTCTGCATCGTCATTCGGGATAAGAGGACGCCCTTCGGCGGCGGCGAGTTCGAGCCGGTCATATCCGCGCTCATCGGCGGGGGATACGCGCCCGATAAAACGGTCGTCGTCCCCGACGACGACATGCGTGAATTTTCGCAGTCGCTGGTCGAGAGCAAAAACTTTTACGACAATATCTTCGTCATCGCCCAGCCCTCCTTCGTGCCGCCGCTGCGGCTGCGCGTGTGCGACATTTTGCAGGCGGTCATCCCCAAGGGCAACGTCATCGAAAAGGGCGGCAAGCTCGTCGTCTGCCTTCCCTTCGGCGGAGAGGGGGCGGCAGAAGCCGTTTCCGCCCTGGATGCGAAGTACTCTGTCAAACATGATAAGATGGTCATCCGCGCCGTCGGCGCCTCCAACGAGAAGGTAGAGCGCGCCATCGAGCAGGCAAAGACCCTCTGCGGCGACAAATTGCAGTTCCACTTTACCGAAAAGGACGGCGACCAGCGGCTGGAAGTGCTGTACGACAACGGCACTCCCAAAATGCTCATCGACGACGCCCTGCGCGTGTTTGCCGAAGGCTTCGGCGAGCACGCCTACGCCGTAGACGACACGCCCCTGCCCCGCCGCATCGTCGAGCTTTTGCGGCTGCGCGGGCTGCGCCTGAGCGTGGCGGAGTCGTTCACGGGCGGCAGCATCGCCGCCGCCATCGTCTCGGTGCCGGGCGCGAGCAAGGTGCTGTACGAGGGCATCGTCGCCTACGACAACGGCGCCAAGCGGCGGCGCTTAGGCGTGCGCGAGGATACGCTGGCGCAGCAGGGGGCGGTCTCCGACGAAGCCGCCTACGAGATGGCGGCGGGCCTGATCGCCGCGGGCGGGTGCGACGTCGCCCTCTCCACCACGGGCATCGCCGGGCCCTCTTCCGACGGGACGGACAAGCCCGTGGGGCTTTGCTACCTCGCCGTCGGCACCAAACAGTCGGTGTACGTCTACAAATACAACTTCCGCGGCAGCAGGGAAGAGATCTCTTCCCGCGCCGTCAACCAGGCGCTGTACCTGCTGTACAGGCAGATCAAATAAATATTTTTCGGAACGGAAACATCGTATGCCGCGCGCGATCGCTGCCGCCGGCATATACAAAACCTTCAATTCAATGTAGGAGAAGACAATGGAATTAGACAACGAAAGGCTGAAGGCGCTCGACCAGTGCCTGGCGCAGATCGAAAAGCACTACGGCAAGGGCGCCATCATGAAGCTGGGCGACGCCGCCGGCAACACGGATATCGACGTCATCCCCACGGGCTGCCTGTCTTTGGATATCGCCCTCGGTATCGGCGGCCTGCCCTGCGGCAGGATCGTCGAGATCTACGGCCCCGAATCTTCGGGTAAGACGACGGTGGCGCTGCACTGCATCGCCCAGGCGCAGAAGGCGGGCGGCATCGCCGCCTTTGTAGACGCCGAGCACGCGCTCGACCCCGTCTACGCCAAAAAACTGGGGGTAGACCTGGATAACCTCTACGTCTCGCAGCCGGATACGGGCGAACAGGCGCTGGACATCACCGACGCGCTCGTGCGCAGCGGCGCGGTCGACCTCATCGTCATCGACTCGGTGGCGGCGCTCACCCCCAAGGCGGAGATCGAGGGGGATATGGGGGATACCTACGTCGGGCTGCAGGCGCGCCTCATGTCGCAGGCGCTGCGCAAGCTGACGGGCATCATCAACAAATCGCATACCTGCGTCATCTTCATCAACCAGCTGCGCGAAAAGGTGGGCGTGATGTTCGGCAACCCCGAGACAACCCCCGGCGGCAGGGCGCTCAAATTCTACGCCAGCGTGCGCATCGACGTGCGCAAGGCGGACGCCTTGAAGGACAGCGACGGCATCATGGGCAACAAGACCAAGGCCAAGGTGGTCAAAAACAAGCTGGCGCCTCCCTTCAAGACGGCGGAGTTCGACATCCTCTACGGCGAGGGCATCTCGCAGGAGGGCTGCATCATCGACCTCGGCACCGCCTGCGGCGTCATCGGCAAAAACGGCGCCTGGTTCTCGTACGAGGGCGAGCGCATCGCCCAGGGGCGCGAGCGCATGCGCGAATGGCTGCGCGCCAACCCCGACCGCTGTAAAGAGATCGAAGAAAAGATCCGCGCCGCCTACCGCACCGTCAAAGAGGGCGAAGAGGAGCCCGCGGAATAAGCGGCAAGGTTTCGGCAGTATAAAGGAATTTTGACCGTCTTTTCGGCGGGTCTCATGTAGGAAGCCGACCGCCGCTTCGGCGGGATCAGAAAAAAGCAGGCCGCGCGTCCATAGGCGCGCGGCGTAAGGCAGAAAGAAGCAGGCCGCGCGTCCACAGGCGCGCGGCTTTATCGCAGGGAGGAACAGGGCATGAAATTCGGTTTTGTCAAAGTCGCCGCGGCTACGCCGCGCATCCGCGTCGCGGATACGGAGCACAACGCGGAGAGCATCTGCGCCTGCATCGCCAAGGCGCACGAGGCGGGGGCGGAGATCCTCGTATTCCCCGAACTCTGCCTGTGCGGCTATACCTGCGGCGACCTGTTCGGGCAGGAAGTGCTGCTCGAAGGCTCGCTGCGGGCGCTGCGCCAGGTCGCCGCCTGCCCGCAGGCGAAGGATATGCTCGTCTTCGTCGGCATCCCGCTGGAGGTGGGGGGCGTATTGTACAACTGCGCCGCCGCGCTTTCCGGGGGCAGGGTGCTCGCCTTCATCCCCAAGCGCTATCTGCCCAACTATGCCGAGTTTTACGAAAAACGCAACTTTCAGCCCTACCGCGGCGAAAATATCCGCATCCCCTTCGGCGGGGGAGAGGTGATCTTCGGCAATAAAGTCGTATTCCGCTCCAAAACCGAGCCCGACCTTGCCGTGGCGGCGGAGCTGTGCGAAGACCTGTGGGTGCCCGCGCCGCCCTCCGTCTCGCACGCGCTGGCGGGGGCGAACGTCATCGTCAACCTCTCCGCCAGCGACGAAACGGCGGGCAAGGCGGAGTACCGCCGCATGCTCGTGCGCGCCCAGTCGGCAAAGACGGTGTCCGCCTATATCTACGCCGACGCGGGCGACGGCGAATCGACCACCGACATGGCCTTTGCCGGCCACAACATGATCTGCGAAAACGGCGAGATGCTCGCCGAGAGCAAATTGTTTGAAAACGGCGTCACCGTGTCGGAAGTGGACGTGCGCAAGCTCGCCTTCGAGCGCCGCCGCATCAACACCTTTTACGATACTTCGCAGCTGTCCGGCTACGACAGCATCCCCTTCGCCTCGCGCGGGAAAGACCTGCCCCTCACCCGTCGTATCCCGCGCCTGCCCTTTGTGCCGCAGGGGGAAGAGGCGCTCGGCGAGCGCGCCGAACTCATCCTCTCCATCCAGGCGGCGGGGCTGAAAAAGCGGCTGGAGCACGCCCGCGCCCAAACGGCCGTGGTCGGCATTTCGGGCGGATTGGACTCCGCCCTGGCCCTGTTGGTCTGCGTCCGCGCCTTCGACGCGCTGGGGCGCAGCCGCGAGGGCATCGTCGCCGTCACCATGCCCTGCTTCGGCACCACCGATAAGACCTATCAAAATTCCCTCCGCCTCATGCGCGAGCTGGGCGTCACCGCCCGCACGGTGCCAGTATCCGCCGCCGTGCGGCAGCACTTTGCCGACATCGGCCACGACGAAGCCGTGCACAACGCCGCCTACGAGAACGCGCAGGCGCGCATGCGCACCCTCGTGCTCATGGATATCGCCAACGACACGAACGGCCTGGTGGTGGGCACGGGCGATCTGAGCGAGCTGGCGCTGGGCTGGGCGACGTACAACGGCGACCACATGTCGATGTACGGCGTCAACGCCTCCGTCCCCAAAACGCTGGTCAAATACCTCATCCGCAGCGAGGCGGCGCGCCTCGGCGGCGGGGCGGAAGAGGTGCTCACCGATATTTTGAACACCGAGATCAGCCCCGAACTCCTCCCGCCCGAAGGGGGCAAGATCGCCCAGAAGACGGAAGAGCTGGTAGGGCCGTACGAGCTGCACGATTTCTACCTCTATTACGCCGTGCGCTGGGGCTTCCCGCCCGCCAAGGTGTACTACCTCGCCAAGGCTGCGTTCGGCGGCAGCTACCCGCCCGAAACGCTGAAAAAGTGGCTGGTCAGCTTTTACAGGCGCTTTTTTGCCCAGCAGTTCAAGCGCTCCTGCCTGCCCGACGGGGTCAAAGTGGGTTCGGTGGCGCTTTCGCCCCGCGGCGACTGGCGCATGCCCTCCGACGCCTGCGTCCGCCTGTGGCTGGAAGAGGCGGAAAATATATAGGCGGGCGGAAAATAGATAGGCGATATGAAAAGTTTCGGCACAAAACCGAAACTTTTTGTTATTTCGTGCCATTATTTTTTTGAAGACCTTGACTTTTCTTTCAAAATGCGGTATAATTGTTCAGGTATAAATTATAAAAGGAGCATTCTGCGCTCCGCACGGGTGCCGTTACCCGCGCGATGCGCGCCTCGCATAGTTTATATTGAATTTCAACTTCACAGGAGGCTTTGCTATGTTGGCAACCAAGTTGAGCTCCCTGTTTCTGAATGTCCCGGCGGGCGTATTCGTCGGGGTATTGATCGGCGCTATAGTAGTGGTCGGCGCGCTCGCCTTCTTTGTCGGCTTCATCCTGCACAAAAAGCAGGTCGAGAAGAAGATGGGCGAAGTGGACCAAAGGATCAAAATAATGCTTGACGAAGCGGAAAGCGAGAGTAAGGCATTAAAAAAAGAAGCTATTTTAGAGGCGAAGGAACAGGACTTAAAACTCAGGAACGAATTTGAACGAGAGACCAAAGAAAAAAAGTTAGAATTGCAGCGCGCGGAACAGCGCCTGCAGCAGAAGGAAGACAACCTCGATAAGAAGGAAGATTCGCTGCAAAAGCGGTCCGACTCCCTCGATCAGCAGCAGAAAAACCTCTCCCGCCAGGAAAACGAGATCAAAAAGATGCAGGAGAAGGTCAACCACCAGCACGACCTGATGGTGCAGGAACTGGAAAAGGTGGCGCAGCTGACCAAAGAAGAGGCGAAAAAGCTGCTCACCGAAAACATTCTCGACGAGGCGCGGCACGACGTCGCCGTACAGGTGCGCAACATCGAGCAGCAGGCCAAAGACGAGGCGGAGACCAATGCCAAAAAGGTCATCAGCCTCGCCATCCAGCGCTGCGCCAGCGACCACGCGTCCGAGATCACCGTGTCGGTGGTGCCCCTTCCCAACGACGACATGAAGGCGCGCATCATCGGCCGCGAGGGCAGGAACATCCGCGCCCTTGAAAACGCCACCGGCATCGAGCTGATCATCGACGACACGCCGGAAGTGGTCATCCTCTCCGGTTTCGACCCCGTCCGCAGGGAGGTGGCGCGCATCGCCCTCGAAAGGCTGATCGGCGACGGCCGCATCCATCCCGCCCGCATCGAAGAGACGGTGGAAAAGGTCAAGAGAGAGCTGGAGCAGCAGATCAAAGAGAGCGGCGAGGCGGCCATGTTCGAAGTGGGCATCTTCGGCCTGCATCCCGAGATCATCAAACTTCTCGGCAGGCTGAAATACCGCACCAGCTACGGCCAGAACGTGTACAAGCACTCCATCGAAGTGGCGCAGCTGGCGGGCATGATGGCGGCGGAGCTGGGGCTGGACGTCAACCTCGCCAAGCGCGCGGGGCTTCTCCACGACATCGGCAAGGCGGTCGATCACGAGCAGGAGGGCACCCACATCCAAATCGGCGCCGACATCGCCAAAAAGTATAAAGAAAACGCCAACGTCGTCAACGCCATCATGGCGCACCACGGCGACGTGGAGCCCAAGACCATCGAGGCCATCCTCGTGCAGGCGGCAGACGCCATCTCCGGCGCCCGCCCCGGCGCCCGCCGCGAGACGAGCACCAACTACGTCAAGCGCCTCGAACAGCTGGAGCAGATCGCGTCCTCCTTCAAGGGCGTGGATAAGAGCTACGCCATCCAGGCGGGCAGGGAAGTGCGCGTGATCGTCAAGCCCGACCAGATCGACGACGCCCAGACCCTCTTCCTCGCCAAAGACATCGCCAAAAAGATCGAGCAGGAGCTGGAATACCCCGGCCAGATCAAGGTCAACGTCATCCGCGAATTCCGCGGCGTGGAATACGCAAAATAAAGCATACGGATTTGTCTTCACATTATCCAAGGGGCGCGCCCGCGGCATAGCCGCGGGCGCGCTTCGGCGTCTTGCGGGGCAGGGGTATAGTCACGGGCGCTGCGGGGGTACAGCGGGCCGCAAAAATGCCGTTCGTGTGCAAAATCGGCGCCTTTTGCGCCCGCGTTTTGCATTTTGTGCAACAGAATGAACAGAATATGCCGAAACTATTCCCAAACCGCGGCGGCTATGGTATAATGAACGCGGTTCAAGTGAGAACGCTTTCGGGCGGGCGCGCGGGCTTGTCTTGCGCGCCTTCCGAAAAGCGCGGCTCTTTTTTTGTGTCTGAAAAAATGCCGTATCCGCCCGCTTTGCTTTTTTTTATCGGCGCGGCGGCCATGTTTTGGTGCAATTTACGCAAAAAATTTGTCAGTATGCGCCAAAGCCATTGCATTTTTTTTCATTTGGTTGTACAATGTAATAAAATCGGGCTCGGAAACGGGCGACGGGAATTTATTTGGAGGGAGAAATGAAACACGCTGACATTATCGGCAAACTGACCATCGAGCAGAAAGCCACGCTCCTGACGGGGCGCGACTTCTGGTCCACGAAAGATTACCCCGAACAGGGGATTCCTTCGGCGTACCTGTCCGACGGCCCGCACGGCCTGCGCAAACAGCAGGCGGCGGCGGACCATTTGGGGCTCAACCCCAGTATCCCCGCGACCTGTTACCCGACCGCGGCGACGATGGCCAACAGCTGGAACCCCGCCCTCGGCGAAGAGCTGGGCGAATACCTGGGCACGGAAGCCGCCTCGATGGAGGTCAATGTGCTGCTCGGCCCGGGCATGAACATCAAGCGCAATCCGCTGTGCGGCAGGAACTTCGAATATTTTTCCGAAGACCCGTACCTCGCCGGCAAGATGGCGGCGTCGTATGTGCGCGGCATCCAGAAGAAGGGCATCTCCGGCTGCCTGAAGCACTTCGCCTGCAACAACCAGGAACAGCGCCGCATGGTCATCGATACGGTGGTGGACGAGCGCACCCTGCGCGAGATCTACCTCACCGGCTTTGAGATCGCCGTCGAAGAGGGCAAGCCCAAGACGATCATGTCTTCCTACAATAAACTCAACGGCACCCATACCAACGAGAACATGCATTTGATGCGCGACATCCTCCGCGGCGAGTGGGGGTACGATAAAGTCGTGGTCACCGACTGGGCGGGCAGCAACGACCGCATCCAGGGCGTCATCGCCGGCAACGAGCTGGAAATGCCCGGCTGCAAATACGGCATCGACGACGTCGTCAAGGCGCTGACCGAAGGGTACGAGATCCCCGAATACGTGCAGGAATATCCCGAACAGTACAACGCCGTCCTCAAGGGCATCAAAGAGGGAAAACTGGACGAAAAGCTGGTAGACGAGGCGCTCGACCGCCTGCTCGACCTCATTTTGGAGACGGACAAGGCTGTCAAACAGGCGCCCAAGCAGTTCAATACCGAAGAACACCACCTGTTCGCGCAGAAGTGCGCCGAAGAGTGCATGGTGCTGTTGAAAAACGAAAAGGGCGTTTTGCCCCTCACGGAAAAAGAGAAGGTCTGTATCATCGGCGACTTTGCGGAGAACCCGCGCTATCAGGGCGCAGGTTCCTCCGTGGTCAACCCCACCAAGGTAGACAACGTGCTCGACTGCGTGGCGGAATATCCCATCCGCTTTATCGGCTACACCAAGGGCTATGAGCGCTACGGCAAAAAGAGCGGTAAACTGGAAAAATACGCCCTCAAGCTGGCGGAAGAGGCGGATAAGATCGTCTTCTTCGCCGGGCTCGACGAGGTCAGCGAGGCGGAAGGCATTGACCGCCGCGACATGAAGCTGCCCGCCAACCAGCTGGAAGTGCTCTCCAAACTGCTCGCCCTCGGCAAACCCGTCGTCGTCGTGCTCTGCTGCGGCAGCGCGGTGGAACTGGACGTCATCGACGACGCCGACGCCATCGTCCACGCCTATCTGAGCGGCCAGGCGGGCGCGCGCGCCATCCTCGGCGTGCTCTCGGGCAAGGTCAACCCTTCGGGCAAACTGGCGGAGAGCTATCCCGTCCGCTATGAAGACTGCTCTTCGGCGGCGCGCTTCCCCGGCAAGGCGGCGAGCGTGGAATACCGCGAGGCGCTCTACGTCGGCTACCGCTATTACGATACGGCGGGCGTCGCCGTGCGCTATCCCTTCGGCTTCGGCCTGAGCTATACCAAGTTCGAGTATTCCGCTATCAAGGCGGACGAAAAGGGCGTCACCTTCACGCTGAAAAACGCGGGCGAAAAGGACGGCGCAGAAGTTGCGCAGCTGTACATCGGCAAAAAGGACGGCAAGGTGTTCCGCCCCGCCAAAGAGCTGAAAGGCTTTGCAAAGGTGTTCCTGAAGGCGGGCGAGAGCAAGAATGTGTTCATTCCGTTTGACAAATATACCTTCCGCTATTATAATGTAAGTACAAAGGCATGGGAAGAAGAGCCGGGCGCATATCAGGTCATGGTAGGCGCATCCTCGGCGGATATCCGCCTGAACGCGGAGGTCTCCCGCGCGGGGACCAAGGCCGCCTGCCCGTACGACAAGGCCAAGCTGCCCTCCTATTACAGCGGCAAGGCGGAAGACGTAAACAAAGAGGAGTACGAGGCCCTGCTCGGAAAGCCGCTTCCCCGTGCCGGCTACCGCTTCTATAAAAAACGCCGCATGGTCATCGACGAGAACGCCACCGTGGCCGACCTGCGCTTCTCGCGCCGCTGGGTGGGCAGGCTGTTCTCGGCGGTCATCCGCTTCGCGCACTCCTTCCTGTGGGCGATCGGCCAGAAGACGACTGCCAACACCATCATGATGGGCATGTACCATCAGCCGGTGCGCGGTTTGGCCAAATACGGCGCCATGAGCCGCAAACAGATGGAAGCCCTGCTGATGATGTTCAACGGGCACCTGTTCAAAGGCATCGGCCAATTCTTCTCCAAGGCGGATAAACCCAAGGCAGAAAAAGACAAGGCATAACGTGCGGTGATGATACGGGCGGCAGGATACTTTTCGAGGAATATGTTCCCATGAACATACGGAGGAAACCATATGCAAAAGCTGATCACCTTTGCCGTGCCGTGTTATAATTCGGGCGCATACATGCGGCGCTGTATCGATTCGCTGCTGGTCGCGGGGGAAGATGCCGAGATCGTCATCGTCAACGACGGCTCTTCCGACAACACCGCCGAGATCGCCGACGAATACGCCGCTAAATATCCGCAGACGGTCCGCGCCGTGCACAAGCCCAACGGCGGGCACGGTTCGGGCGTCAACAAGGGCTTAGAGCTCGCCAACGGCCTGTACTACAAGGTCGTCGACTCGGACGACTGGCTGGACGAAGCCGCCCTGCGGGCGCTGCTTTGCAGAATGCGCGAGCACAGGGAGCAGGGGACCCTGCCCGACCTGTACATAGCCAACTACGTCTACGAAAAGTTAGACGAGCACAAGCAGGTGGTGCGCCGGTACACCAAAAACATGCCGACGGATACCTTCTTCGGCTGGGACAAGGTCAAGCCCTTCCGCGCTTCGGCGGCGCTGCTGATGCATTCGCTCCTGTACCGCACAGACCTCCTGCGCAAGAGCGGCACCGTCCTCCCCGAAAAGACCTTCTACGTCGATAACATCTACGCCTACAAGCCGCTGCCGTACATGCAGAACGTCTACTATATGGACATCGACCTGTACCGCTACTTTATCGGCAGAGACGACCAGTCTGTCAACGCCCAAAACATCGTCAAGCGCTACGAGCAGCAGATCCGGGTGATGAAGCTGATGGTCGCCGCCTACAGCTACGACGAGCTTGCGGCGCTGCCGCGCGGCCTGTTCCGCTATATGAAGCACGACATCGCCATCATCATGACCCTCACCGTCATGTTCACCACCGGCGGTACCGACGAACGGGAAAAGCGCAAGGCGGCCCTCAAAGAACTGTGGAGCTGCATCAAGAGCGCGGATCCCAAAATGTACAGGTACCTGCGCTTCCGCGCCTATCCCGCCATCGTCAACTGGCTGCCCTTCCGTTTGCAGGGCAAGGCGACCGTCATGGGCTACAAATTCTTCCGCAAAAAGCTGGGCTGCAGCTGAGCGGGCAAACTGCATCTTCGCGCCCCGTTCCCCTTGGGAGCGGGGCGTCTTTTCGTTTTACAGGGCGGAATACTCGGACGAACGGCCGCAAAAGCGGGGCGGCTTTTCCTTTTACAGGGCGGAATGCTGCGAAACATTGCCGAACGCTGCCGAAAATCGCGCGAAAAAGGCGCAGGCGGCGGGGCGGGAAACGATTGCCTTACGGCAAGATCTATGTTATAAAATCATGGAACGGAGGCCCCCGTTGCTTTTGGCTGCGCCAAAAGCAGATCTTTTTTAAGTTTTTCAGGGTGAGAAATATGCTCAATATCGCCATCGTCGAGAACGAAAAGGAGCAGAGCGAGCAGCTGCGGCAGTACGCCGAGCGCTACGCCTACGAGCACGGCGGCCGCTGCCGCGTGACCCAGTACGAGAACGGGCTCGACTTTATCTCCGAATACAAGGGCGGGTTCGACGCCGTGTTCATGGACATCAAGATGCCGCTGATGGACGGCATGGAGGCGGCGGAAAAGCTGCGCAAGGTGGATCAGGACGTCAGCCTCATCTTCGTCACCAACATGGCGCAGCTGGCTATCCGCGGCTATAAAGTGAGCGCCAAGGCGTTCATCGTCAAGCCCGTCGCCTATTTCGACTTCGCCTTAGAGCTGGATAAGATCCGCAAAGAGGCGGAGCGGCGGGGCGTCAGCGGCCTGTGGGTGAACGCGGGCGGGGCGATGCGCAAGGTCGCCTTCGCGGATATCCGCTATATCGAAGTCGCCGCGCACGACATCTGCATCCACACCAAAGGTGAGAAGCTCACCTTCCGCGGCTCTCTCAAACACATCGAAGAAAAGCTGCCGCAAGACCTCTTTTCCCGCTGCAACAGCTGCTACATCGTCAACCTCTCCTATATGTACGAGGTGCGCGAAGATGTGGCGGTGCTGGAAGACGGCACCGAGCTTCGCATCAGCAGGCCGCGCAGAAAGCAGTTTTTAAGCAGCCTGGCAGATTACATCGCGGGGGCGAACGTGAAATGAACGTCTATGGTATGATCCTCGTCGGGCAGCTGAATTTCTTTTACGAGATCCTTATCCCGCTGTTTCTGATGATGCGCCGGCAGGAGCGCCGCAGGCTGTTCTGGCTGCGCATCGCCGCCGTCGCCGTCCTCTCGGCGGGGCTGTACTTCGTGCCCTTTATCCCCGTTGGCCCGTTCGGGCTGCATTACCTTATCTGCCTGGTGCTCGCCTTTGCCGCCGGCGTGTTCTGCTTCCGCCTTCCCATCCTCGATATCCTCTTCTACACGGTGGCGGCGTTCGCCGTGCAGCACGCCCTGTGGGACATTCTGCACATGATCTACGAGGGCATCGGCCCTTCCATCACCCCCTGGCAGGCGCGGCTCATCTATGCGGGCGTATATGTGTGCGGGTATCTCATCTTCTATCTGTTCTTCCCCGTCAGCGACAAGGTCGGCATGGGCAGGAAGGAGCGCGGCTTCGAGCTGATCATCTCCGCCTGTACCTTCGCCATCACCTATGTGCTCGCCTCCTTCGTGCCCGTGGTGGACGAGTGGAACTTTTTATACCGCTGCTACGCGCTGCTGTGCTGCGCCCTGGTGCTGTTTTTGCAGTTCGGCGTGTTCGAACGCCGCGCCCAGCGGGTGCTGGCGCGCAAGAACGAGCAGGACAAGGTGGTTTTGGAAGAGATCCTGAGCCGCGAGCGGCGGCAGTACGCCTATTCTAAAGAGGCCATCGACCTCATCAACATCAAGTGTCACGACCTGAAGCACCAGATCGCCGCCCTGCGCAACCTGAGCGCGGAGGGGAGAGATCATTCCATCGCCGATATCGAAAAGGCGGTGATGATCTACGGCAACATCGCCAAGACGGGCAACGAGACGCTGGACGCCATCCTCACCGAAAAGAGCTTTTTGTGTGAAAAGTACGGCATCCGCTTCACCTATATGATCGACGGCGAAAGCCTCGCCTTCATGCAGCCCGTCGATATCGCCTCCCTGTTCGGCAACGCGCTCGACAACGCCATCGAAAGCGTCCTGCGCGAAGAGGACACCGAGCACCGCGTCATCCGCCTCAACGCCTCCGTCAAGCGCCGCTTTTTGAGCATCCGCCTGGAAAATTACTGCGGCACCCCCGTCCGCTTTGAAGACGGCCTGCCCGTCACCGTCAAGCACGACAAGGAGTACCACGGCTACGGCGTCAAGAGCATCCGCCTCATCGTCGAGCGCTACGGCGGCACCCTGCACATGCACCAGGACGATTGCCTGTTCGAGCTGGACATCATCCTCCCCGCGGCGGATCCTGCGCCGGCTGCCGCGTAAAAGGGTATTTGCCCGCGCCGGCTGCCGCTGAAATAGGGTATCCCGCGCCGGTCTCCGCTTAAAAAGCGCGCCCGCCGCATAAAAATTTTTCCATTTCCTATATTTTATGAACGCCGCCTCCGCAAGGGGGCGGCTTTTTTTATTGACAGGGCGGCTTTTGCCGCGAAAAATAGTTGTCGATCTCGCCGCCTCCGCAAGGGGAGCGGCTTTTTTGCTTCCCGCCGCTGCGCAGTTTTATGATAATTTTGTGAAAGGATCGAACGGCGTTTTCAGATCCTGTCAAATTTTTGACAGTTTATGGCAAAACTCCTTGCGCATTTTTCAAGGCGTGCTATACTGCATGCGTGCGTGAAAAGACGCATATTTGCTCTTGGCCAAAGGCAAAATATCTTTATAGGAGGAAGGCATGAGAATCAGTACTAAGATCTTCCGCGGTCTGACGATGTTCTTCGCCATGCTGTTGGTGCTGTCTATCGCAATGGCATCCATCATGGAATACTATCGCAGCTCGCTGGATGAGAACACGGACGCGCTCAGCTCGCAGGTGGTCGTAGACAGCGACAGCGGCGAGTGGTCGTACGGCACGCAGTTCACGTCCGTTGCCGATGCGGTAGCGGGCCTGAAAGACTTCGCCATCCGCGAGGCTGCGGAGTCCTTCGTGCTTCTGAAAAACGAAGACAGCGCTCTCCCGCTCACGGGCAGCAAACCCAAGGTGACGCTGTTCGGCCTGCGCAGCTACGCCGCATATTACGGCAGCACGGGCGGCGGCAGCATCCCCGATAAGGCTACGGTCGACCTGGGCAACACCGCCACGGCGGCATTCCAAGCCGCGTTCGACGTCAACCCCGAAATGCTGGCGGCGTACGAGGCATACTGCAACACCCTCACCTGGGGCAGCGCGGGCTTCGGCGCACAGGCGCCCGTCTGGCGCGAAACGGTCAGCAGCTCCGATCCCATGGAGCTGACCCCGGACGAGCTGGCGGGCTACAACCCCGACTATGCTTCGGCATATGAGGAATACAGCGACGCCGCCATCGTCGTGCTGGGCAGGACGAGCGGTGAAAACGTCAGCTTCTACCCCGGTGAAGTGGGCAGGACGACGACGTCGGATGCGGGCACCACCGTCGTAGAGACGAACACGGGCAACATCCTCGGCATCAGCAAAGAGGAACAGGAGATCATCGACGAGGCGAAGGAGAACTTCGACAAGGTCATCGTCCTGCTCAACTCTTCCAGCGCCCTCGAGATCGAGGCCCTGAAAGACGACGCCGATATCGACGCCGTCATGTGGATCGGCTACCCCGGCGTGTACGGCTTTGAGGCCGTCGCCTCCGTCCTGAAGGGCGAGACCGCTCCTTCCGGGCACCTCGGCGACGTGTACGCGGTCAACTCCGCCCTCGCCCCCGCCATGTGGAACTACGGCGGCGCAGAGGCCGGCTCCAAGATCGTGTGGGCGGATAAAGCCGATTACACGGGCGACGAAAACGTCAACTCTTACCTCATCCAGGCGGAAGGCATCTACACGGGTTACCGCTATTATGAGACCCGCTATGCCGACGTCATCGAAGGCAACGGCGGCGCAGCCAATGCCGCGGCGGGCACCTATGTGACCTCCGCCACCGACTACCGCGCGGCCACAACTGCCGGTACTTGGAACTACAGCAACGAAGTTTCCTATCCCTTCGGTTACGGCCTCTCGTACACCACCTTCGAGCAGGAGCTGGGCGACGTGCAGATCGCAGCCGATAAGAAGACCGCCACCGTGGAAGTGACCGTCACCAACACGGGCAGCGCTGCGGGCAAATCGGTGGTGCAGCTGTACGCGCAGACCCCGTACACCGAGGGCGGCGTGGAAAAATCTGCCATCCAGCTCATCGACTATGAAAAGACAGACGTGCTCGCAGGCGGCGCCAGCGAGACGATCGTTCTCAACGTCGATCTTTCCAACCTCGCCAGCTACGACTACGAGGGCGCCAAGACCTTTGTGGTGGATGCGGGCACCTATTACTTCGCCATCGGCGACGACTCGCACGACGCCTTGAACAACATCCTCGCCGCCAAGGGCGAGACGGGCATGGTCGACAACGACGGGCAGGAAGCCGCGGGCGACACCTCTAAAGTGTACGACTGGACCTGGAGCAAAGACACCGAGACCTTCTCCGTCAACGCAGAGGGCAACGAGATCACCAACCGCCTCTCCGAGGGCGACTACGCCATGGACGTCAACGCCTTCATCGACCAGATCGAAGGGCTGGACGGCGAAGTGGAGTACCTCTCGCGCAGCGACTGGAACGGCACCTGGCCCATCACCTATGCAGGCCTTTCCGTCAAGAACGGCAGCAAGCTCGAATCGCTCCTCAAAAACGACTTCATCCCCATCGAGACCACGGAAGACACCTCCGACATCATCACCGGCGACACCTCTTCCGACCTCACCTTCAACGACATGAAGGGCGCCGAGTTCGACGATCCCCGCTGGGATGAGCTGGTCAACAAGATCCCCGTCTCCGAAGCGCTCGACTTCATGGCGAATGCCTTCCACAACATCCAGGGTATCCCGTCCATCGAATTCAACGGCTATGCGGCAGACGACGGCCCCGGCGGTTCCGACTCCCACACCATGAAAGAGGCGCAGAACCGCGGCCAGGCGATGGCAGACGCGGAAGGCGAATACGCGACCACCGGCACGCGCATCGCGCCCGCTCCCATCAACCTCGCCTACACCTGGAACAAAGAACTCGCCTACGAGAACGGGCAGCTGATCATCGGCGAATCGACGCTGCTGTACAACCTGCCCATCATGATCGGCCCCGGCGGCAACATCCATCGCCATGCGTATAACGGCCGCGGCGTCGAGTATTATTCGGAAGATCCCATCCTCTCCGGCTTCACGGGCAGCGCCGTGGTGCAGGGCGCCCAGAGCAAGGGCTGCCTGGTCAACATCAAGCACGCGGCCTTCAACGATCAGGAATCTAACCGTTCGGGCGTCGCCGTGTTCATGAACGAGCAGGGCGCGCGCGAGCTGGAACTGCGCAACCTCTATCAGATGTTCACCGGCAAGGGCCGCTCCTCCAAGATGGACGATACGGCCATCGCGGCAGGGGAGACTGCAAACCGTTACGGCGCGGAAGGCGCGCTCGGCGTCATGAGCTCGTATAACCGCATCGGCGCGGTCGCATCCAGCGCCAATAAGGCGGTCATGGTCGATATCATGCGCGGCGAGTGGGGCTTCAAGGGCTATAACGTCACCGACTTCACGGGCGTCTCTTTGAAGGCTGCGCCGAAGGAATCTATCCTCTTCGGCACCACCAACTTCTGCGGCTTCGGCAACAGCGTCAGCTATTGGAGCGAAGACGCGCTGCGCGGCGACGCAGACATGATGCAGGCCATCCACGACGACATGCACTACGCATTGTATGCGCTCTCCCGCAGCTATGCGATGGATCTGAACGTCAACACCCACGTCGAGTGGCTGATGACATGGTACCGTGCGACGTATATCTCGCTCATCACCGTGTTCTCCGTCGCCTCGCTGGCATGCGTGGTCGGGTATGTGGTCTGCGGCATTCGCGGAAAAAATAAGAAGGAGGCAAGATGATCATGGCTAACTGGGTCAAAAATCAAAGCGCGGCGGCGTGGGTTTCCATCTTCGCGGGCGTCATGGCGATCGTAGGGCTGATCATCTACATCGTCAATTCCACCACGGGCTATCTGGGCAGCACGCAGATGAACGCCCTCCCCGTCGTATTCACCATCTTGGCGGTGCTTCTCATCGCGGCGATGGTGGCGGCAGGGAACAAGGCCAGCCACTGGGTGAGCTATATCATCCTCCTGGCGGTCATCGTCCTGCTCGCAGTCAGCGTCAGCGTGTTCGTTTCCACCCGTACAGACGTCGCGGGCGACCAGTGGTTCATCCCCGGCATGGATACGCCCGAAAAGGGCGCCTGCCTGAACGGCTCCATCGTCGGCGTCGTGTTCTACGGCATCTCCATGCTGGCCGTCATCGTGTCGGCGTTCATGGGCAATTTCACGAAAGACAGATAACATAATTTGTCTTCCGAATGGTTATCGGGAAGGCGCGGGGTCATCGTTATCCTGCGCCTTTTCGTTTACGCTTCTGAACAAAACTTGCAGATTATGATAATTTTTTTGCAGTTTAGGCAAAGGTCGTTGACATTTTTGCCATGTTGTGGTATCATTTTAGAGATAGTAAATTGTGGAGAAGAAAATGATGAATAAAATCAGCTTTAATGACAATTGGACATGTTCTCGCGCGGGCGAAGCGGAAAAAATTTCCGTCACCCTGCCGCACGATGCGATGCTCGCCGAAGCGCGCTCCATCGAGAGCCTCGGGGGCAAAAACACCGGCTGGGTGCTCTGCCACGACTACGTGTACGAAAAGGAATTCGACGTCCCCGAACGCTATCGCGATGAAGAGATCGTGCTGGAATTCGAGGGCGTATACCACAACGCCAAGGTGTATCTGAACGGCGAGCTCGCGGGGGAATGCGCCTACGGCTACAGCAATTTCTATGTTCCCGCCGATAAATTTTTGAAGTACGGCGAAAAGAACACCGTCCGCGTGGAGGCGCAGAACGCCGACCAGCCCAATTCGCGCTGGTATTCGGGTTCGGGCATCTACCGCCCCGTATGGCTGTACGAGCTGCCCAAACAGCACATCGCCTTGAACGGCATCCGCATCACCACCCAAGACTGGGCGGCGCGCAAGGTCTCCGTACAGGTGGAGACCAACGCCCCCGGCAAGGTCACGGTGGAAATTTTAGACGGCGGCAAGGTCATCGACAGTAAAGACGCCGACTGCGACGGCAAGGCGCGCGTTTTGTTCGCGCTCACGGGCTGCAAGCTCTGGAACGCCGAACAGCCCAACCTATATACCTGCCGCGTCACCTTCGGCGGCGACGTGCGCGAAGAGCGCTTCGGCATCCGTCAGATCGAGTGCGACGCCCGGAACGGCTTCCGCATCAACGGCGAGCGCGTCATCCTGCGCGGCGCCTGCATCCATCACGACAACGGCATCCTCGGCGCGGTCGAGCATCCCTTCGCCGCTGCCCGCAAGGTCAAGCTCCTCAAACAATACGGCTACAACGCCATCCGCTCGGCGCACAACCCCTGCAGCAAGGCGCTTTTGGACGCCTGCGACCGCCTCGGCATGTATATGATGGACGAATACGTCGATATGTGGTATGTGCACAAGACCATGTACGATTATGCCTCGTATGTGGAAAAGAACTGGCGGCAAGATATGCTGACCATGGTGGAAAAGGATTACAACCACCCCTCCGTGGTCATGTATTCCACCGGCAACGAGGTGGGCGAGACCTCCGAAAAGAGGGGCATCGAGCTTACCAAAGACTTCACCCAGTACCTGCACTCCATCGACGGCACCCGCCCCGTCACCTGCGGCATCAACATCTGGTTCAACGCCATGTACAAGATGGGCTTCGGGCAGTATTCGGACGAAAAGGCGAAAAAGGCGGCGGCGGCAAAGTCGGGCAAGGAACAGAAAAAGCACGCCGTCGGCAGCGAATTTTTCAACAACCTGGCAGGCATGGTAGGGGCGGGCTTCATGAAGAGGATGGCGACCCTGCCCATCTGCAACACCGTCACCAAAGACGCCTACGCCAACATGGATGTGGCAGGCTACAATTACGGCATTTTGCGCTATAAGGGGGATCTGCGCCGCTATCCAGAGCGCGTCATCGTCGGCAGCGAGACCTTCTGCTCCGACGCGCGCAAATTCTGGCTGCAGGCCATCGCGAACCCCGCCCTCATCGGCGACTTCGTGTGGGTGGGCATCGATTACCTCGGCGAAGTGGGTATCGGCTCGTGGGAACACGCCGACTACGCGCCCGACTTTTCCGGCGGCCCCGGCTGGATGACGGCGGGCAGCGGCCGCATCGACCTCAACGGCAGGCCGCTCGGCGAGGCGTACTACACCCGCGTCGCCTTCGATCTCGACCCCATCGCCCTGGCGGTCGTCAGGCCGGACAAGGCGTTTGAAAAGCATTCTCCTTCCGCCTGGAAGATGAGCGGCGCTTGGCCGAGCTGGACGTGGGACGGCTGCGAGGGGAAAAAGACGGTAGTAGAAGTGTATACCGCAGCCCACACCGCGGCGCTGTTTATCAACGGCAAAGAGGTGGGCCGCAAAAAGGTGGGCAAAGACGCCGTTGCCGAATTTAAGGCCGTGTACGAGCCGGGCGAGATCGTCGCCGTCGCCTATGACGAAGCCGGCAAAGAGGTCGGCCGCGCATCCCTGCGCTCGGGCAGCAAGGAGACTGTTCTCCGCGCCCTTCCCGAACAGGAGAGCATCGGCAAAGAGGATCTCGCCTATGTCCGCCTGCAATATACCGACAACGCAGGCGAAGTGAAGATGCTCGCCCGCGGCGAGATCGGCGTACAGGTAGAGGGGGGCGAGCTGCTGGCACTCGGCAGCGCCTGCCCGTACAACGAGAGGGGGTATCTGACGGACAAGACGGATACCTACTTCGGCGAGGCGCTGGCGATCGTCCGCCCCGCGGCAGATGCAAGTGAAGTCATCGTGCGCGCAAGCAGTCCGTATGGCAATGCGGAAGCGCGCGTGCGCTGCAAATAAAATCATTCGGAGGCAAACTATGATGCAAAAAAGGAGAGTGACACAATGAGCAACGGAACAAACACGGAAACAAAGAAGGGGTTTTTTGACCGTGCCGCGATGCGCTCACGCGTGCGCTCTGCAAACGTCAAGCTCCCCGAAGCTGCGATCGGCTACCTCGTCGGTCCCTTCTGCGGCTTGTTGGCGAACTGCGTGTTCGGCTCGTTCCTGGTCACCTATTTCCGCAACGTGCTGTTCGAGCCGTACGGAACATGGACGAGCGAAGTGGTCGGCACAGAAACAATTTGGACGCTGACGCTGCCGGCAGGCATCGAAGCGTTCTTGACCATCTTCCCCATCCTCTCGGCGATCCTCATCGTCGCGGGCAACCTGGTGGTGGGGCAGATCATCGAGCGCACGCGCACCCGCGCGGGCAAGGCGCGCCCGTGGATCCTGCTTTCGGCGGTCACGGTGGCGGTGGCGAGCGTGCTGATGTTTATTCAGCCGATAGACAACGCCGTCTTCAAGATGATCTGGCTGACGATCGCCTACAACCTGTTCTACGCGGTGGCGTTCCCGCTGTACAACACGGCCAACAGCGCCATGGTCCCCGTCTCCACCCGCAACGGCAAGCAGCGCGGCCTGCTCGCCTCCTTCGTCAACATGGCGACGCTGGGCGGCGCGGGCGCAGGTTCCATCGTTTTCCCGTCGATCATCGCGTTGTTTACGATTGGTTTCCCCGGCCCCGAGCATTCAAATCTGCCCAACTCGAACGGCTATTTGATTTTGTTCATCATCATCGGCGTCCTGACCTTCCTCGGATGCCTGTTGCAGTACTACTTCACCCGCGAGCGCGTCACCGAAGAGGCGATGGCGCAGGAAGCCATCAAGCAGCAGGATAAGGCCGGCGAACAGAAGGCCGCCCCCGCCCTCTCCATGGGCAAGCAGGCGAAGGCGCTGTTCAGCGACAAGTTCTTCATCGTCGTCATCATCTTCTACTTCCTGTATCAGATGGCGGGCGGCATCAAGAACGGCTCGATACAGCCGTTCACCCTCGCATTGGCCGATATTTGGGGCATCGGAGGCCCCTGGGCAATGACTATCCTCGGCATCGTCGGCGCCGTCCCCATGGCGGTCGCCATCCTCTTCGTCGGCCCTCTGTGCAATAAGTTCGGCAAGCAGATCGTCGTGCTCATCGGCATGGCGCTGGGCGCTGCCGGCGGCGTGCTGGCGGGCATCTTCTACGAGAACTTCTATGTCGTCGCTGTCGGCGTCGCCATCAAGTGCCTCGGCTCTGCGCCTGCGGGCTATATGATCCTCGCCATGATCGCAGACGTGCTCGACCACGGCGAAGCCAAAAACGGCTTCCGCTGCGACGGTTTGGCGATGTCCATCTACAGCTCCATCATGATCGCCTCCTCGCCCATCGCCACGGGCATCGTCAGCGGCCTGTTGGGCGCATTCGGCGACGTAGATGGTTCCACCGTTTCCTATATCTGGATCGAAACGGTCGCCTATGCGCTGGCTGCGGTGGTCATGATCTTCTTCGCCGTCGAAAAATATCTGACCAAAGACAGGCAGACCATCCTCGATCGCCAGAAGGCGGAAGCGGAAGCTGCGGGCGTCGAGTGGATCCCGCCCGAAGAGCGCCTGCGCCTCGAAGAGGAAGAGTCCGACCGCATGGCGGAAGAAGCGCGCAAAGAAGAGCTGCGCGCCCTGTGCGAAAAGAAGGGCCTCAACTACGAAGAAGAAGAGGCAAAATACCAGGCCAAGCAGGAAGCCAAGCGGCAGAAGGCGGAAGCCAAAAAGAAGAAATAACGGGGTCATCCCCTAAAAAAAGGCCGGGCGCATCGCCCGGTCTTTTGCCGCCCCGCGGCGGAGAAGGGGCGTTTTTGCCGCGCAATATCTTTCGGCGCGCATGAAACGTTTGCCGCCCTGCGGCGGAAAAGGCGCATTTTTGCCGCGCAATATCTTTTGGCGCGCATTGAACGTTTGCCGCCCCGCGGCGGGAAAGGGGCGCTATTGCCCGTTTTTTTGCGATTTGCGGCCCTTTTGCCGCGAAATCGGCTGCCGCGGCGAAAGAACATTGCAAATTCCGCTGTTTTTTTGCAAAAATACGGATGCCCATAGCGTATATATGCCGCAGCTTGCGAAAAAGCGCAAAATATGGTATACTGATACCATAAAAATTCGGGGCGGGGTACGCCCCAACGTTTGACAGGAGGTCAAGGCAATGAAAAAGACTTTGAAGGGCAAAGTTTACGATACCGAAGAGATGCAGGTCGTCAAAAAGGTCGCGCACGGCGCGTTCGGCGATCCCGCAGGCTACGAAGAAACTTTGTACGTGGCGGAGAACGGGAGCTATTTCCTGTACACCTTCGGCGGTGAACAGTCTCCTTATCCCACCGAAAAGCTGACTTCGCTTTCGAAAGTGAAGGCCGCTGCCTGGGAAAAAGAGAACGCATAACAACACACCGTACACAAAACTGATCAAGCAAAAGGGCGGCGGAGCGGCTTACACGGCTTCGCCGTCTTCTTTTGCGCAAAAGGCGGTTTTTATGCAGGAGGCAGGCATGAAGAGGCATTTACAGGTGGTCGGCGGCATCGTCATCCAAAACGGGGCGTTGCTGGCGGCGCGGCGGGGAGAGAGCAAATACGCATACGTCGCCCATAAATATGAATTTGCGGGCGGAAAGATCGAGGCGGGCGAAACGCCGCCGCAGGCGCTGGCGCGCGAATTTGCGGAAGAGCTGCGGGCAAAGATCGAGGTAGGGGAGCGCTTCATGCGCCTCACCCACGAATATCCCGACTTCATCGTCACCCTCGATACCTATTTCTGCACCCTCTTGACGCCCGTTTCCCGCACCGAGCACGAAGAGCTGCGCTTCATCCCCTTGGCGGAACTTTCGCCCGCCGATTGGGCGCCCGCCGACGCGCCCGCGGTAAAGGCGCTGCGCGCCATGGCGGAAGGGGAAGAACTTTGACCGCCCGCGGTAAAGGCGCTGCGCGCCATGGCGGAAGGGGAAAAACTTTGACCGCTGCGGTAAAGGCACTGCGCGCCATGGCGGAAGGGGAAGAACTCTGACCGCCCGCCCTGTGAAAAGGGGCGGAGTTTGGCGAAAATTGCGCGGGGGCGAAAATAATTGCCTGCCGCCCGTTGCAATCTGCGCCGAGGTGTGGTATAATAGATTGGAATTTTGAAAAGCGGCAGCGATGCACCGAGGGCTTACACATGAAGAAGGGTTTTGACAACGACTTATACATCAAATTGCAGAGCGAAAAGATCTTAGAGCGCATCAGCAAGTTCGACAACAAGCTGTACCTCGAATTCGGCGGCAAACTGTTTGACGACATGCACGCCTGCCGCGTGCTCCCCGGCTTTGAGAGCGACGCCAAGTGCCGCATCCTCATGACCTTGAAGGAGCAGAGCGAGATCATCTTCGTCATCAGCGGGGCAGACCTCGAGCGCAACAAGATCCGCGCCGACTTCGGCATCCCGTATGGCACCGACGTGCTGCGCCTCATCGACAAGCTGCGCGGCCTCGGCCTGCAGATGAACAGCGTGGTCGTCACCCAGTACCTCGGCCAGCCCGCCGCCGATAAATTCATCCGCAAACTCAACAGCCACGGTTTGAAGACGTATATCCACCACAAGACAAAGGGCTATCCTACGGAAGTGGACGTCATCGTCTCCGACGAAGGCTACGGCGCCAACCCGTATATCGAGACCACAAGGCCCTTGGTCGTGGTCACGGCGCCGGGGCCGGGCAGCGGCAAGCTCGCCACCTGCCTTTCGCAGCTGTACCACGAATACAAGCGCGGCGTGCGCGCGGGCTACGCCAAATTTGAGACCTTCCCCATCTGGAACCTGCCCCTGCGCCACCCCGTCAACGTCGCCTACGAGGCCGCCACGGCGGACCTGGGCGACATCAACATGATCGACCCGTACCACTTTGAAGCGTACGGCAAGATGGCGGTCAACTACAACCGAGACGTCGAGTGTTTCCCCATCGTCCGCTCCATCCTCGCCAAGATCACGGGCGACGAGAGCATCTACCAGTCTCCCACCGATATGGGCGTCAACATGGCGGGCTACGGCATCGTAGACGACGAGGCGGTGCGCTTTGCCGCCCGGCAGGAGATCATCCGCCGCTATTACAAGGCGGTGTGCGACTATAAGACGGGCAACTGCACGCAGGACACGGTGGAGCGCATCCGCCTGCTGATGAACGAGAACAAGATCGCCATCGATGAGCGCGCGGTGGTCAAGCCCGCCCTCGAAAAGGCGGAAGCCTCCGCCAGCGCCGCCGTCGCCATCGAGCTGGAAGACGGCCGCTTCATCACCGGCCGCTCCAACAAGCAGATGACGGCATGCGCCGGCGCCGTGCTCAACGCCGTCAAGGCGCTCTCCAACATCGAAGACGACATGCTTCTCCTTTCGCCCATCGTCCTCGCGCCCATCATCCAGCTGAAAAAGGACGTGCTGCGCGAAGACAAGGTCAAGCTCTCCCTCTCCGACGTGCTGACGGCGCTCTCCATCTGCGCCGCCACCAACCCCATCGCCGAAAAGGCGATGAATATGCTCGTCCGCCTGCGCGGCTGCGACGCCCACTCTTCCTGCATCCTGCCCGAAGCGGACCAGTCGTTCATGCGCAAGCTGGGCATCAACCTGACCTGCGAGCCGGAATTCGGCAGCAAAGACTTATACGGGTTTTAAGCCGGGTCCCGTCCGGCACAAAATAACGGCGGCGGGCGCTTTCAAAGAAGGGCATTGCCGCCCAACAAAATAACGGCGGCAGCCGCTGGAAAGGTACAGCGATCGCCGCGCCGGAGGTATCCATTGGTTTTTATCGACGCTGTTACCATCATCGCAGCCATCGCCCTGGCGGGCCTGGGCATCTTTGTCGGCTTCGGCAGGACGCTTGAATTTTTCACGAAGGGCATCTTCGGGTTTATCATCTCGGTGCTGTTCTGCGCCGCCTTCGGCGGGCTCATCGCCGGCATCGGCCCCGTCGCCGAGGGCATCAACTGGCTGAACGCAAAGCTCGGCGAGGCGTGGGAATTCCTCGCCACCATCCATCTGGCGACGGTCATCTATTATGTGATCCTGTTCGTCGCCGTGCAGCTGCTGCGCCTTCTCGTCGTCAAGTGCATCTCGCACCTGTTCTCGCTGGACGTGCTGCCCATGCGCATTCTGAACGGGGCGCTGGGCGCGGTGCTGATGGTGGCGGCGGTGTTCCTGCTGCTCCTGCTGGTGTTTGCCATCGTCGCCGTGTTCGGCGATACCGCCGCCGTGCAGAACTTTGCCGAAAGCATCGAAGGCACCTTCCTCGGCACCCTGTACACGCACAACCCCGTGCAGCTTTCCGCCATCTTCGGCGGCGCCGCCGCGTAAAAAAGAAAAAAGCGCTCCGCCGCGGCAGGGCCGCGAAAGCCGTGTATTTCCTCACATTTCCATAAACAAAAAAGGCGCTCCGCTGCGGCGGGGCGCTTATATTTTTGCACATCTCTGCGCAAACTGTGGGCGGAGGTATCTGAATATGATCGTTGTCAATTTGATCTCGTATATCCTCGTGCTGCTGGGCGGCATCAACTGGGGCCTATACGGCATCTTCAATTTCAACTTGGTCTCTTTCATCTTTCAGGGAGACCGCACCGCGGGCGCCATCGCCGTGTACGTCATCATCGCCATCGCGGCGCTGTGGCTGCTGCTGTCGTCGCTGGTAAACGGCGGCGCCGTGCGCGTGTTCGGCCATCGCAGCCGCGAAAGAGAATAAGCGATTTGCTTCTTTGCCGCAGCCGCGAAAGAGAATGAGCCGCGGCAGGGGACAGACCGCCGCAGAATAAGCCCGTCGCGCAAACTTTGCGCGGCGGGCTCTCCCGTTTCACCGCCCGCGCGGCGAGCTCTCCCGTTTCACCGCCCGTGCGGCGGGTTTTCACGCCTTGCCGCCCGCGCGGCGGCTTTTTTTATCTTTTCGCCCCTTTCCACCATCTTTTCACAAAAAATTTACGCGGCGGGTATTGACATTTTGTGTGCTTTGGCATATAATAGAGACGTAAATGATTAGCAGTAAAAACTATTACTACTGTTGTCATAAAATTGTATGACATTGTCATCCGCGCCCCGCCGCGCGCATGACAGGGAGGTGCATATGAGCTTTGTAGAATTTCACGACGTGAGCAAGGTGTACACGATGGGCACCAACAAGATCTATGCCGCCAACGGCGTCGATTTCACCATTGAAAAGGGCGAATTCTGCGTCATCGTCGGCCCCAGCGGCGCCGGCAAGACCACCGTATTGAACATGCTGGGCGGCATGGACGTGGTGACGAGCGGCAAAATTTTGGTGGACGGCAGCGAGGTGAGCGCCTATAAAGAGCGGGAACTGACAGATTACCGCCGCTATGACGTCGGCTTCGTGTTCCAGTTTTACAACCTCATCCAGAACCTGACGGCGAAGGAGAACGTAGAGATCGCCGCCGAGATCTGCAAAGACCCGTTAGACGCGGAAGAGACGCTGAAAAACGTCGGCCTCGCCGAGCGCATGGATAACTTCCCCGCCCAGCTTTCGGGCGGCGAGCAGCAGCGCGTCTCCATCGCCCGCGCCATCGCCAAAAACCCCAAGCTGCTCCTCTGCGACGAGCCGACGGGCGCGCTCGACTACGAGACGGGCAAGAGCATCTTAAAACTGCTGCACGACGTCTGCCGCACCAACGAGCGCACGGTCATCGTCATCACCCACAACCAGGCGATCACGCAGATGGCAGACCGCGTCATCCACATCAAAAACGGCAAGGTCTTTTCCGAAGAGGTCAACGAGCACCCCGCAGACGTTTCGCAGATCGAGTGGTAACGGCTTCTTCGGCAGGAGGGCATGGGCATGAAAAAATTCAGCAAAAATATCGCCAAGGGATTCAAGACGAGTTTCGGGCGCTTCATCGCCATTATGGCGATCATCGCTCTCGGCGTCGGCTTCCTCATCGGCGTCATCCAGGCGACGCCGGACATGAAGGACACGATGAGCGGCTATTATATCGAAAACGACGCCTACGACGTAGACGTCAAGGCGACCTTCGGCCTCACGCAGGAGAACGTGGACGCCATCGCCGCCCTTTCCGGGGTGGAGCGGGTGACGCCCGTCATCTCTACAGACGTCATCGCCTCGCAGGGCTCTAACGACCGCTCCGCGCGCCTTGTCGGCATCGAAAACTTTGCGGACGGCGGCTACCTCAACAAATTGCAGCTGTTGGAAGGGGAGTGGCCGCGGCAGGCGGGCGAAGTGGTCGCCGTCCACGGCAGCGCCGTGTTCGACGAGGTGGAAGTGGGCGACACCTTCCGGTTAAAGACGGCCACGGGCACCTATCAGGACGTGTACGCGGTCGATTCGGTCACGGTGGTGGGCATCGTCTCCTCGCCCGACTATTACTACGGCGACGGGCGGGAAGTCTCTGCCGTCGGTTCGGGCGTGGTCGGCACCGTGCTCTTCGGCGAGGCGGATCAGCTGTACGACCTGCAAAAATCGACGCTGTTCTCCTCTTTGAACAACGAAGCGGTCACGGGCCTGCTCGGCTATGAGGGCACCATCGAGATCAAGTACACCGACTGCTGGGTGCTGTTTGCGGGGGCGGAAGAGCACGAGCGCTTCACCGATTCCTATCAGAACTTCGTCGCCGACCGTTTGGAAGAATTGGAAGCGATCGAAGGCGAGCAGCTGCAGCCATTTACCGATCTCATCGCCGCGGCGGAAGAAAAGGGCTTCGGCAGTGCCCTCTCCAATATGGGCATCTCCGCCGACGCCGTCGACTGGCTCTTCCTCGACAGGGAGAGCACCAACGTCAGCTACGTCAGCTTCGATATGAACGTGGAAAAGGTGCAGGACATCGCCGGCGTCTTCCCCATCTTCTTCATCGTCGTGGCGGCGCTGGTCGCGCTCACTTCCATGACGCGCATGGTGGAAGAGGACCGCATGCAGATCGGCACCTTCAAGGCGCTCGGCTACGGCAAGCGGCGCATCATCTCCAAATACCTCATCTACTGCTGCCTGGCGAGCCTCATCGGCAGCGTGCTCGGCTCGCTCATCGGCTTCAGCCTGCTGCCCTCCATCTTCTGGCGGGCGTACGGCACCCAGTATACGCTCCCTGCGCTGCGGCTGGGATTCAGCCCCTGGTTCGTGCTGGCGGTGCTGGTCATCGTGCTGGCGGGCACGGTCATCGTCACCTGGGCGGCGTGCTACCGCTCCCTCAAAGAGCGGCCTTCCGTGCTCATGCAGCCCAAGGCGCCCAAGGCGGGCAAGCGCATCCTCCTCGAGCGCGTCGGCTTTTTATGGAAGCCGCTCAAATTCAAGTGGAAGGCGACCATCCGCAATATCTTCCGCTATAAAAAGAACATGCTGCTCACCATCATCTCGGTGATGGGCTGCACGGCGCTCATCCTCACCGGCTTCGGCCTCAACGACTCCATCTGCGCCGTCAGCGACAAGCAGTTCGGCGACATCCTCCGCTACGACGCCACTGTCAGCTACACGGGCGACCTTTCCGCCAGCGGCAACAGCGCCCTGCTCGACTTTATCGGCGGCGACGGCAGCCACCTCTCCGTATATACCCAAAACGGCCAGCTGATCATGGGCAGCGGCGAAAACCGCTCCAGCGAGAGCGTCGATCTGTATGTGGTGGAAGACGCAGACGCATTTGCCCCCTTCGTTTCCTTGCGTGAACGCGAAAAATCTGCTATAATCGATATAGAAGAGGTCGAAGGCATCGTCCTGTCCGAAAACATCGCCAACGTCTACGGCATCGAACCGGGCGACGAGCTGCGCTACCGTTCGGGCGGCGAAACGCGCACCGTCACCGTGGGCGCCGTGTGCGAAAACTACACGGGCAACAACGTGTATATCTCCGCCGAGGAGTATTTGCAGGTATTTGACGCCGAAAGCCTGCCCGCGCACAATATCATCCTCGTCAAGACGGACGTATCTCCCGACGACGAAGAGGAAGTGCGCGCCATCCTGGAAGGGAACACGGCGGACGAAATCGCCGACGCCGTGAACGTATCCGCGGTCGAATTCGTGCAGACCACGGCGGATACCTTCTCCGGCCTCGAATCGACGATGGGCATGATCATCGCCGTGCTGGTGATAAGCGCCGGGGCGCTGGCAGCCATCGTCCTGTATAATTTGACCAACATCAACATCGACGAGCGCCGCCGCGAGATCGCCACCCTGCGCGTGCTCGGTTACCGCCGTGCGGAGGTCGCGGGGTATATCTACCGCGAAAGCGCCATCCTCACCCTGGCGGGGGCGCTGCTGGGGTTGGGGCTCGGCTTCCTGCTTCACTTGTTCATCATCGGGCGGGTAGACAGCGTCACCATGATGCTCGGCCGCGTCATCGCCGGCTGGAGCTATCTGTGGGCGTTCCTGCTCACGGTCGTGTTCGCCGTCATCGTATACGCATTTATGCTGATCAAGCTCAACAAGATCGATATGGCGGAATCGCTGAAATCGAATGAATGAGGGGAGGAGATACGCATGGATAAAACGCAGCTGCGCGACGGCCTGATGCGCGAGCTCCGCCGCATGACCAAGCTCGACATCATCGCCGGTCTGCGCGAGTTTGTGGAAGGGGAGATCGCGGCGCTGTACTGCCTGAACGAGGCGGAGGGCGCCCTCGCCCCTTCGCAGCTGAGCGAAGAACTCAAAGTCAGCCGCGCCCGCACGGCAAACATCCTGCGCTCGCTGCGCGGCAAGGGGTTCGTGGAGATGGATATCTCCGCGGGCGACCGCCGCAAGATGGACGTGCGCTGCACCGAGGCAGGCAGGGCGTTTTTAGAAGAAAAATATACCGCCGTCCTGCGCCTGTTCGAGGCATACGTCGATGCGCTGGGCGAGGAAGATATCCTGCAGCTGACGCGCATTCTGGATAAGATCGTGTCTTACGAAGAACAGGTACAGGCAAAAACAAACAGAGGAGGTGCCGAAAGGTGATCGACAACGAATCGGGCGAAGACTATCTGGAGGCGATACTGCGCCTTTCCGCAGAAAAAAAAGACGTGCACGCGGTAGACGTGGCGCGCGAGCTGGGCGTCTCTAAACCCGCCGTGACCAAGGCGATGCGCATCCTCACCCAAAAGGGATATATCGAGATCGCCGCCAACCACATCCGCCTCACCGAAAGCGGGCAGGCGTACGCCTCTTCCGTGTACGAAAAGCACAAGCTCATCACCCGTTTTTGGGTAAAGCTGGGGGTGGACGCGGAAACTGCGGAAGCGGATGCCTGCCGCATGGAGCACCTCATCAGCCCGCAGACCTACCGGGCAGTGAAAAAATTTGTAGAAGAATGAGTTTTTTCGCAAGTCTTTGGGCAGCGAGAACACTTGCAGAAGAGTGAGTATGTCCGCAAGTCTTTCGGGCAGCGAAAAAGTTTGCAGAAGAATGAACATGTTTCATTTGCAGAAAAACGGAAGCGTTTTCATCGGGCGCGCGGCAAAGCCGCGCGCCCTTTTGTCATCCCGACCGAGGGAGCGCAGCGACCAAACGGAGGGATCTTGTCTTGAATGGTGAGCCGTTCCGAACACGGCAAAAAAAATGGTAAATGTAGAATGGTAAATGTAAAATTAAGGGCGCATTCAAAGATGTCTTTTCTTCCGTCCATAATTCTACATTCTGCACTTTACATTCTACGTTTGAAAGAGACGGATCGACTGCGCAGGTGCAGCGGTGCTGCCCCTGCGCGGTCCTCATTTTCCTTCCAAAAAAATATAACCGGCATGGTACAAGTATTTCCCTTCATATAGTAGAGGTACCGGAAAAGGGATAGGGGGGAATGCGGCATGCTGTTCGATTTTTTGTTTGCGCTGTTGGGCAAGATCACCTTTTTTACGGGGGCGGTCGGGGGGAAGAGCTCCTTCCCCAAGCCTCTGCCGCCCGCCGAAGAGGCGGAGTGCCTGCGCCTGGCGCAGGAGGGCGACCGCGCCGCCAAAGATAAGCTGGTGCGGCACAACATGCGTCTGGTGGCGCACATCGTCAAAAAATATAACGGGGCGGCGGAGACGGACGATCTTATCTCGGTTGGCAGCATCGGGCTGATCAAGGCGATTGATACCTACCGCCCCGGCCGCGGCACGCAGCTGGCCACGTACACGGCACGCTGCATCGAAAACGAGATCCTCATGCTCATCCGCAGCAACAAAAAGTACCGCGGCACCGCCTACCTCTCCGACCCCGTCGGCGTCGATAAGGAGGGGAACGAACTGACGCTGATGGACCTGCTTTCGGAAAAGGAAGAGGGGGTGTTCCGGGCGGTAGAGGGCAAACTCGTGCACGAAAAGTTCATGCGCGTGCTGGAAGAGACGCTGTGCGAGCGCGAATACACGGTGCTGTGCCTGCGCTATGGGCTGAAAGGGGGCGCGCCCATGCCCCAGCGCGAAGTGGCGGCGTTTTTGAAGATCTCCCGCTCGTACATCTCGCGCATCGAAAAGCGCGCCATCGAAAAGGTGCGCGCCCGCCTCGACAGGCGCGACTATCTGTAAGCGGGGGCCCGCCTCGACAGGCGCGACTATCTGTAAGCATAAGCCCGCCTCGGCCGCCGCGGCCGTCTGCAAGGGCGCCCGCACGTTTATATTTTTGTTTGGAAGAACAAGCAGCCGTGCCGCAGCGTTCTTCCGATTTGCCGCGGGCGCCCGTGTTTTTGTTTTTATGTTCGGAAGAACAAACAGACGCGCCGCATTGTTCTTCCTTCCCTCCCAAAACCGCGACAGCGCCCGCGCCGATGATGCGCCCGCGCAGAAAAAAAGTGAAAAAACCATTTACAAACGCTACCGTTCATGGTATAATAATAACAAGAAATGATACGTTTCCGCAAAGGCGGGGCGTACGGCGGACAAGTTCCGCCGCGGAATGTGGGAGAGGGATCGGATGCTCTGTTCAGACTGCAAAAAAAAGCAGGCGACGCGCCTTGTCCGCCGCGAAGGGGAGAGGGAGCTGTACCTGTGCGACGATTGCTTCCTGCGCCTGTGCAGCGCGGGGGGCGAGTTCACCGTCTCCGTTTTGCAGCCGCAGCAAGAGGCGCCCGAGCGCTGCCCCGTCTGCGGCACCACGCTGGAAGACTACGCCCGCACCGGCCTGTTGGGCTGCGCCGCCTGTTACGACGTATTCCGCGAGCAGATGGAGCCCGTCATCCTGCGCATCCAGGGCAGCACGGCGCACGAGGGCAAGAGCCCCCTCTCCGACGAGCGGCAGCTGCGCCTGTTAGACGAGCAGCGCGCCCTGCGCGGCGAACTGGAGCGCGCCCTGCGCGAAAAGCGCATGAAGGAAGCAGACAGCATCAACCGCGCCCTGCGGCGGCTCAACCGCTCCATCTACGGCGACGGAGGCTTGGATGATTAACAATATCGAGAGCACGGTCGTCTCCACCCGCGTGCGGCTGGCGCGCAACCTCGCCGGTTACCCCTTCCCCAACCGTTTGGAAAGCGAAGCGCAGGCGCGGGAGATCGTCCGCATGGTGCAGGGGGCAGCCAGCCGCCTGCGCAGCTTCAATCTCTATTATATGAACGAAATTTCCGAGGAGGTCGCCCAGGCCATCTGTGACGACCACCTCATCAGCACCGACCTCGTGGCGAGCAGCTTCGGCGCCGCCCTCATCGACGAGGAAGAGGCGGAAGAGCCGCACGGCAAGTTCTCCATCATGGTCAACGAAGAGGACCACCTGCGCGAGCAGTACATCCTGCGCGGGCTCAACCTGCCCCTGGCCTATAAAAAGATCTCCGCCGTAGACGACGAGCTGTCCCGCTCGCTGCCCTTCGCCTTTGACGGGCAGCTCGGGTATCTGACCGCCTGCCCCACCAACCTCGGCACGGGGCTGCGCGCCTCGGTCATGCTCTTTCTTCCGGGGCTCACCCGCACGGACAAGATCGAGCCGCTCGTCGCCGCCGTGGCGGAAAAGGGGCACACCGTGCGCGGCGTGTACGGGGAGGGGAGCGCCGCCGAGGGCTACATGTACCAGGTCAGCAACGAGGTCACCATCGGCTACAGCGAAGAACAGATCCTCGAAGACGTGCAGGGCGCCGTGCTGGAGATCGTCCGTTTGGAATCGCAGGCACGTAAAGCCCTGCGGGCGGGCGATACGATCGGCCTGAAAGACGAATGCTGCCGCGCCGTGGGGATCCTTTCGCACTGCGAGCGCATCTCGTATGCAGAGTTCTTGCAGCTCGCGTCCAGCGTCAAGCTGGGGGCGGCGCTGGGCTTTCTCGATATTTCCGAATTTTCCTGGCTGGACGACTTCATCTCTTCCATGCGCCCCGCCAATCTGAGTTTATTTACCGATGTCGAACTGACGCCCGCCGAGCGCGACGTATACCGCGCCCGCGAGTGCCGCAACACCTTTGCGGGCGTCCGCCGCAGCGAAGAGAGCGGCAAAAAACGGAGCAAGATCTGACAATGTACGATTTCCATCAATTCACGCCCAACCTGCAAAAGGCGGTCAAACTGTCGCTGGAGGCGGCAAAATATTACGGCAGCAGCTATATCGGCAGCGAACACATCCTCTTCGGCATCCTCAACGTGCCCGAAAGCCGCGCCTGCCAGATATTACAGGCGGCGGGCGTGCGCGAGCAGGACTACCGCGCCGCCTTCGTGCGCACCCTCAACAAGAGCGTCAAGCTCAGCGGCTTCACTCCCCGCACCAAAAACATGTTCGATAAAGCCTGCGAATTCGCCATCCAGCGCGACGGCGCAGGGGCGAGCGTGGGCACCGAGTTCATGCTGTTCGCCATCCTCATCGACGACGAGTCGGTAGGCGTGCGCCTGTTGCGCATGCTGGGGGTAGACATCGACGAGATGCTCAATTCCCTCGCGGAAGAGGTAGACCTCGGCGAAGAAGAGCCCGAGCCCCAGCAGCAGGGCGGCTATGCCGGCTATCAGCAGGTGTTCGGCAAGCCCCCGCAGTACGAGGGCGCCCCGCGCGAAAAGCAGTCGCCTGCAACTTCCGTGCGCTTCGGCATCGATCTGACGCAGAAAGCGCGCGAGGGGAAGATCGACCCCGTCATCGGCAGGAAGAAAGAGATCGACAAGATCATCCAGGTGCTCTCCCGCCGCACCAAAAACAACCCCGTGCTCATCGGCGAGCCGGGCGTGGGCAAGAGCGCCGTGGTCGAAGGGCTGGCGCAGGCCATCGTCAAGGGCGAAGTGCCCGACCTGTTGCTGGGCAAAACGGTGTTCTCGCTCGACCTTCCCGGCATGCTGGCGGGGGCAAAGTACCGCGGCGAGTTTGAAGAGCGCCTCAAAGAGGTCATCGAAAATATCCAGAAGAACGGCAATATCATCCTCTTCATCGACGAGATACACAGCATCGTCGGCGCGGGCGCCAGCGCGGACAACAGCATGGACGCCGCCAATATCTTAAAGCCCATGCTGGCGCGCGGCGAATTGCAGACCATCGGCGCCACCACCATCGACGAATACCGCAAATATATCGAAAAGGACTCCGCCCTCGAGCGCAGGTTCACCCCCGTCATCGTCGAGCAGCCCAGCGTAGAGGAGACCATCGAGATCTTGCGCGGCCTGCGCGACAAGTACGAGGCGCATCATAAGGTCACCATCTCCGACGAGGCGATCGTCGCCGCGGCGAGCCTTTCCGACCGCTACATCACCGACAGGTTCCTGCCCGACAAGGCCATCGACCTCATCGACGAGGCCGCCAGCCGCGCCCGCCTGGACAGCTACAACGGCCCTTCGGGCATCAAAGAAAAGGAGCACGAGATCGAGCGCCTCAACGCGGAAAAGAACAAGGCGGTGCGGCGCGACGACTTCCTCGCCGCCCAGCAGTGCCTGGATAAGATCCGCCGCATCGAGGGCGAGATCGAAAAGATCCGCATCGATTGGGAAAAGAACCGCGGCGAAACGCACGCCACCATCGGCTCGGACGACGTGGCTAAGATCGTCGCCGGCTGGACGGGCATCCCCGTCGTCAAACTGACGGAAGAGGAAAGCCGCCGTTTATTGCATTTGGAAGAGGAGCTGCATAAGCGCGTCATCGGGCAGGACGAGGCGGTCTCCGCCATCGCCAAGGCCATCCGCCGCGCCCGCGCGGGGCTGAAAGATCCCAACCGCCCCATCGGCTCGTTCATCTTCGTCGGCCCCACGGGCGTGGGCAAGACGGAGCTTTCCAAGGCGCTTGCCGCCGCCATGTTCGGCGACGAGCGGCTGATGGTGCGCATGGACATGAGCGAATTCATGGAAAAGCATTCGGTGAGCAAGATCATCGGCGCGCCTCCGGGATACGTCGGCTTTGAAGACGCGGGCGGCCAGCTGACCGAAAAGATCCGCCGCAAGCCCTATTCCGTCGTCCTCTTCGACGAGATCGAAAAGGCGCACCCCGACGTGTTCAACATCCTGCTGCAAATTTTAGACGACGGCAGGCTGACGGACAGCCGCGGGCGGGTGGTCAGCTTCAAAAACACCATCATCATCATGACGTCCAACGTCGGCGCGAGCAAGGCGAGCGAGATGAACCGCCTCGGCTTTGCCGGCAGCGAGCCCACCAAAGAGGAAGAGTCGGAATACGACCGCATGAAGGAGAAGATCAACGAAGAGCTGAAGGCGCAGTTCAAGCCGGAATTTTTGAACCGCGTCGATGAGGTGATCATCTTCCACAAGCTCTCGCGGGCAGACGCCTCGCGCATCTGCGACCTGTTCCTCTCCGTGTTGGCAGAGCGGCTCAAACGGCGCGAGATCGAGCTGGTCGTCACCGACGCCGCGCGCGATAAACTGCTGGACGAAGGCTACGACTCCGTGTACGGCGCCCGCCCCTTAAAGCGGGTCATCCAGCGCCGCTTGGAAGACGCGCTCAGCGAAGAGATCCTTGCCAACAAGGTATCCGCGGGGCAGAAGGTGAAGGCAGACGTTGAGGGCGACAAATTCGTATTTGTACCCCTGGAAGGCTGAACCGTAGGGCGAAAAATGCGGGTCTGCACCCGTACAGGAAGGGAAATACCGGCCGCGTTCCATCGGGCCCGTATCTTTCTTTCGGCAGCAAAGGCTGAAACGGCGCCAAGGCGCCGGGGAAATATAAATAAGGAGGGCATCTCATGCGTATCGAAATCAGCGAAAAGAACTATAAGGCAAACGAAAAACTCGTCGGCGTGGTGGAAAAAAAGGTATCCCGCCTCGGCAAGTATTTCGACGAAGACGCGGTCTGCTCCGTGTATCTGAAGCAGGAAGGCCGCTTTGCAAAGACGGAGGTGACCATCTATTATAAGGGAAACATGGTGCGCGGCGAGGTGACGGGCGACAACTTCTACGACAATATCGACGCCGTCCTTCCCAAGATCGAAAAGCAGATCTACAAGCACAAGACCCGCCTCGAAGCCAAGCTGAAAAAGGACGCCTTTGTGGAAAAGCAGCTGTTCTTTGACGCGCTTCTCCCCGAAGACAGCAGCAACGTGGTCAAGACCAAGACCTTCGAACTCACGCCCATGACCACGGAAGAGGCGGTAGAACAGCTCGACCTGCTCGGCCATACCTTCTACATCTTCCAGGATGCGGATACGGGCGAAGTGCGCGTCGTGTACCTGCGCGACAGCGGCGACGTCGGCCTGCTCATCCCCAAAAAGAAAGCTTGACGGGACACAGGAGCGGGAAAACAGAGAAGCTCACATAAAAGTACAGAAAAACGCATAAAGACGCGCCCGCAGCAAAAAAGCTGCGGGCGTATTTTGTGCGCGATATCGTTTTTGCCCCGCCCTTGCGGCGGTCGCCGAAATTTGTTCTGTTCCGCGGCGGCTGTTCCCTGCGGCGGGCGTGTTGTATTTGCTATGTTTGGGCGGGCGCGTCGTATCCGATTTGTTTGAGCGGTTTTCGGGGTCGGGCGTTCAGCCCTGCAGGCCGCTTTTTTGCATCCGCCGCAAAAGGGCGATATAGCCGAGCGCCAGGGCGGAGATGAACAGGAGCAGCAGCAAGATCCACCAAAAGCAGCCCATGAAGTATTCTCCCTCGCCGCCGAAGCCGAAGGCGCCCACGGGCGAGCCCCAGTTGAGGAAGAAGTAGGGGTAGTTGTTGCCCATGCCGAAGTTCCAGCCGCACACATACCCCACGGCGGCAAAGCCGACGTAGTACAGGGGTGGCAGCAGCGCCCACCAGAAGTCCTTGTAGCGGGGCGCGGGGGCGCGGCAGAGGAAGAGGTCGCCGATCGCCAGAGCGGGCACGGTGACGTGCGTCAGCACGTTTGCCGCCGACGAAAAGGAGCCGGGCATGGTCGGGGCAAGCACGGCGCAGAACACCGCGCCCGTCAGGGTGATGGATACGGTGAACACGTATTTGAGCGTCGCGCACGCCCGCGGCAGGGCGAACTCCCGCCGGCACAGGCTGACGGCCTGCAATACGGCAAACAGCAGGCAGACGGCGGCGATCCACAGGTTGGATTGGATGGTGAAGAACAAAAACGCCGTCGCCCCCGCCATGAAGTCGCCGCCGAGGCGGGTGGTGAGGATGACGCCCGCCGCCGCACAGGCGCATACGGCGAGCTGCAAGAGGATGGAAGAGATGGTGCGTATCATGGTTTTCTCCGCGGTATGGTGATGAGGAAGAGCCTGCACGGCGCGCAAAAGTCGCCTTGCAGGGCGCATCCCTTTACTTTGCCTATCTTCCAATATTGTAATCGAAAACGCCCCGCTTGTCAACCGCCTGTACCGCCTGCCGCGCCTATCGGCGCCGTCTCCATGAGCCGCGCCGCAACCGTTTTGCCGCCATCCCCTTGACGGCGCGGCGCTTCCGCCTCGCCTTATGCCGCCATCTCCTTGACGCCGCCGCAACCGTTTTTCCGCCATCCCCTTGACGGCGCGGCGCTTCCGCCTCGCCTTATGCCGCCATCTCCTTGACGCCGCCGCGACCGTTTTGCCGCCATCCCCTTGACGGCGCGGCGCTTTGTATGGTATACTGAAAGGGAAAGGGCAGACCGCGCTTTTGGGCGGCATTTTTTGCTCTATACCGGAAAAAGTCTAAACAGGAGGAAGATCGCATGGCACAGCCGAAGCGCTTTATCAAGATCTATTCGCAGGGAAAGATGCAGGGGTTTGAAGTTTGGGCAGACCGCGACACGGGCGTCCAGTATTTGTTCGCCTTTTCGGGGTACGCGGCGGGCATCACCCCGCTTTTGAATGCGGACGGCAAGCCCGTCGTCACCCCGAAAGAAGAGCTCGAACGGCTGCAAGAAGAGTGAGCCGACCGATTCGAAAAGCAAAACGCGCCCCGCACCGTTCGGTGCGGGGCGCTTGCCGATGTGTACTATCCTTTTGCCGTTTACAGGCGCGATTTGAAGTCTTCATAGCCAAATTCGCGCAGCACCTGCAAGCTGCCGCCTTGGCGGCGCAGGCAGATGGCGGGCAGGGGCATGCCGTTGAAGGTGTTGGTCTTGACCATCGTATACAGCGCCATGTCGCCGAAGACGAGCTCGTCGCCCTCTTGAAGGGGCGCGTCGAAGGAGTAGTCGCCGATGACGTCTCCCGCCAGGCAGGTAGGGCCCGCAAGGCGGTAGGTGTGCGCCTTTTCGCCCGGCTGCCCGCTCCCGTATAGGGGCGGGCGGTAGGGCATCTCCAGCACGTCGGGCATGTGGCAGGCGGCGGAGGCGTCGAGGACGGCGATATCGATGGAGTTTCTCATCACCTCCAGCACCCGCGTATGCAGGGTGCCGGCATCCAGCACCACCGCCTCGCCCGGTTCCAAATAGATGTCCGTGCCGAAGTCCTGCCGCAGCCCGCGCACGACGCGGCACAGCCGCTCGGTATCGTACCCGCGGCGGGTGATGTGGTGCCCGCCGCCGAGGTTGAGCCAGCGCATCTTTCCCGCGTATTTGCCGAATTTTTGGCGGAAGGCGTCGGCGGTCTGTTCCAGCGCGTCGGCGTCCTGCTCGCACAGGGTGTGGAAGTGCAGCCCGTCCAGAAGGGGCAGGATGCCCTCGTCAAAGTTTTCCGCCGTGGTGCCCAGGCGCGAGCCGGGCGCGCAGGGGTCGTAGATGGCGTGGCCTTCCTGCGTAGAGCATTCGGGGTTGACGCGCAGCCCCACCGAAACGCCCGCTTCCCTGCACAGGGGGGCGTATTTTTTCACCTGCGCGGGGGTGTTGAAGACGATATGATCGCACAGTTTGACAAGTTCCCGCACGTCTTCCTCGCGGAAGGCGGGGGAAAAGGCGTGCACTTCGCCGCGGAAGTGTTCCCGCCCCAGCTTCGCCTCGTACACGCCGCTCGCCGCCGTGCCGGAGAGGTACTCTTCCAGCAGCGGGTAGGTCTGATAGACGGAGTACGCCTTCTGCGCCAGCAGGATCTTGCAGCCCGCCTCTTTGGCGACGGCGCGCAAGATCTCGCCGTTTTGGCGCAGCTTCTGCTCGTCGATGCAAAAATAGGGGGTGCGCATCAGTCCACCAATACGGGGTCGAAGTCTTCCACCCACGGCAGCCCCCACTTGTTGAGCGCTTCCATAAAGGGATCGGGATCGAATTCTTCGATGTTATACACGCCCGGCTTTGTCCAGGTGCCGTTCATCACCAGCATGGCGCCGATCATGGCGGGCACGCCCGTGGTGTACGAGATGGCCTGCGAGCCGACCTCTTTATAGCATTCCTGATGGTCGCAGACGTTGTAGAGGTAATAGGTCTTCTCTTTCCCGTCCTTTTTGCCGCGGAAGATGCAGCCGATGTTGGTCTTGCCCACCGTGCGCGGGCCGAGGGTGGCGGGGTCGGGCAGCACCGCCTTCAAAAACTGCAGCGGCACGATCTCTTTCCCTTCAAATACAATGGGCTTGATGGAGGTCATGCCCACGTTCTCCAGGCACTTGAGGTGGGTGAGGTAGCTCTGGCCGAAGGTCATAAAGAAGCGGATGCGCTTGATGCCGGGGATGTTGAGGGCGAGGCTTTCCAGCTCTTCGTGGTGTAAAAGGTACATGTCCTTTTTGCCCACGCCGGCAAAGTCGTACTCCCGCTTGATCTCCATGGGCTTTGTCTCCACCCAGTGCCCGTCTTCCCAGTACGAGCCGTTGGCGGAAACTTCGCGGATGTTGATCTCGGGGTTGAAGTTGGTGGCGAAGGGGTAGCCGTGGTCGCCGCCGTTGCAGTCGAGGATGTCGATATAGTTGATCTCGTCGAAGTAGTGTTTGAGCGCGTAGGCGGAAAACACGCCCGTCACGCCGGGGTCGAAGCCGCTGCCTAAAAGGGCGCAGATGCCCGCCTGTTTGAACTTTTCGCGGTACGCCCACTGCCACTTGTATTCAAATTTCGCCGTGTCTTCCGGCTCGTAGTTGGCGGTATCGACGTAGTGCACCTTGGTGCGCAGGCACGCCTCCATGATGGTCAGGTCCTGATAGGGCAGGGCGAGGTTGAGCACCACGTCCGGCTTGAAACCTTCGATGAGCGAGACCAGCTCGTCCACGTTGTCGGCGTTCACCTGCGCCGTTTGGATGACGGTCTTGGTCGTGCCCTGCAATTTTTCTTTGAGGGCGTCGCACTTTGCCTTGGTGCGGCTGGCGATCATGATCTCCGTGAACTGATCGCTGTTCTGGCAGCATTTGTGGATGGCGACGGAGGCGACGCCGCCGCAGCCGATGATCATTGCTCTTCCCATGTGGGTGTCCTCCCTGTTTTTTGTTTTTTTGGAACGGAATGTGCCGCACGCCGTGCTTCTGGCGGCGCGGGCACGCATTTTTTGTGCCGCTTGAATCTCTCGCAGCGGCGGGCGCACAGCGTTTTTTATTTTGTATCGGAAGCCCGCATGCGCCATGCCTTTGCGGCGGGCGCAGACAGACCTTTTTTCAGCCGCCGAGGGCGAGCTCTCGCTGCGGCGAAGGGCGCGTAGATAGCTTTCAGCCGCCGAGGGCGATGAGCATCTCGCGCACGATCTTGCAGGCGGCGGCGGTAGAGATGCCGGAAGCGTCGTAGTGGGGCGAAAGTTCGTTGACGTCCGCCGCCACGATCTTGAGCCGCCTGCAGGCGTCCGTCACGGCGCGGCGCAGGGCGTCAAAGCTGACCCCGCCCGGTTCCGGCGTTCCCGTTCCCGGGAATACCGAAGGGTCCAAAACGTCCAGATCGACGGTCAGGTACACGGGCTTGCCTTGTAAGGCGTCCAGCGCCTCGGCAAGCCCTTCCAGGTCAAATTTGTGGGTGAACACGTGCCCCTTGCCCCAGTCAAATTCCGCCTTGTCGCCCGAACGGATGCCGAACTGATAGATGCGATGATCTCCCACCAGCTCGTGGCAGCGGCGCAGCACGCAGGCGTGCGAGAGGGGAGAGCCGAGGTAATCGGCGCGCAGGTCGGCGTGGGCGTCAAAGTGCAGGATGTGCAGGTCGGGGTGCGCCTTTGCCGCCGCCCGCACCGCGCCCAGCGTCACCAGGTGTTCTCCGCCCAAGAGGAAGGGGACCTTGCCGCCCTGCAAAATTTCCGCCGCCCGCGCCTCGATCATGGCCAGGGCGGGCGCGGGGTCGCCGAAGGGCAGTTCAAGATCGCCGCTGTCCAGCACGCGGCCGCGAAGCTCCGCATCCTGATAGGGGGAGTACAGCTCCAGCCCGTACGATTCGCTGCGGATGGCGCGGCTGCCGAAGCGCGTGCCGGGGCGGAAAGAGGTGGTGGAATCGTACGGCGCCCCGTAGAGCACGACGCACGCCTCTTCCCAACCGGCGTCACAGCCCAAAAAAGTTTCTGTATTTTTCTTCAGCATCGTTCAAACCTCCCTGCGGCGGGCGCCGCGGCCGAAAGCGGCGGCAAACGGCCCGGATGTACTTTCCCTGCGGCGGCTGCCGCGGCCAAAACCGGCGTCAATATTTCTTTTCAACATCTTTCAATAATTCCTCCACATAGGCGGGCAGGTAAAAGGCGCCGCGGTGCAGGGTGGTGGTGTAGTAGCGGCATTTGAGGCCCCGCGCATTCCAGCGCGCCTCGTCTAAGTCGCGCAAGGGGTGGTATTTTTTGGTGGAAAATCCGAACAGCCAGTGCCCCGAAGGGTAGGTGGGGATGTGCGCCTGGTAGATGCGCGAAAAGGGAAAGGACTGGATGATGTTCTTGTGCGCCCGCTGCATGGCGAGCGCGTCCTGCTCGTAAAAGGGGCTCTCGTGCTGGTTGACCATGATGCCGTCCCGGCGCAGGGCGTTGTAGCAGCTGCCGTAAAACTCGCGCGAGAACAGCCCTTCGCCCGGCCCGAAGGGGTCGGTGGAGTCGACGACGATCAAATCGTACGCCTCCTTTTTGCGGCGCACGAACTTGACCCCGTCCTGGATGTAGATGTGCAGGCGCGGGTCGTCCAATTTGCAGGCGGTGAAGGGCAGGTAGCGTTTGGCAACGTCGATGACCGCTTCGTCGATCTCCGCTAAGTCGATGCGCTCGATCTCGGGATAGCGTGCAAGCTCCCGCACCACGCCGCCGTCGCCCGCGCCGATCACCAGCACGTCTTTCACGTGCGGGTGCACCGCCATGGGGGTGTGCACCATCATCTCGTGGTAGATGAATTCGTCCTTTTCGGTCAGCATCAGGTACCCGTCCAGCACCAGCATGCGCCCGAAGGCGGGGGTATCGAACACGTCGATGCGCTGCAAGTCGCTCTTGCCGCTGTATACCTGCTTGTCGATGCGGATGCTCAGCTTCACGTCTTTGGTGTGTTTTTCCGAAAACCAAAAATCCATGCCCTTCCTCCTTATTTGAGCACGTTCAGCCGCTCGATGGCGGCGTCTTCCGGGCCTGTCAGCTGGCAGCCCTTGTCTTTGGCGTAGAGGATATAGTCGATGATCTCCTTTGTCACCCGCTCGCCGGGGGCGAGGATGGGGATGCCGGGCGGATAGCACATGACAAATTCCGTGCAGATGCGCCCCGCCGTGTCGCGGATGGGCAGGCATTCTTTGGGGGAATAGAAGGCGAACTGCGGCGTCACGGCCACGTCGGGGGCGATGTATTCGTTGTCCATCATCCCCGCGCGGTCTTTGGCATACAGGCGGCGGATCTCGGAAAGGGCGCTCACCAGCCGCTCCACGTCGCGCTTCCTGTCGCCGATGGAAAGGTAGGCGAGGATGTTGCCCAAATCGCCGAATTCGATCTGGATATCGTATTCGTCGCGGAGGATGTCGTATACCTCGATGCCCGCAAGCCCTACGTCCAAGGTATGTACGGAAAGTTTGGTGGCGTCAAAGTCGAACACGCTGCCGCCGTTTTTCAGTTCCTTCCCGAAGGCGTACCAGCCGCCCGCGTCGTTGATCTCCTCGCGGGCGTATTCCGCCAGTTCGATAACGCCCGCAAACGCCTCCCTTCCCCGCAGCGCTAAGTTGCGGCGCGAGATGTCGAGGCTGGATAAAAGCAAATACGAGGCGCTCGTGGTCTGCGTCAGGTTGATGATCTGCCGCACATAGTCGGCGTTGACGGCGGGGCCGGTCAGGAGCAGCGAGCTCTGCGTCAGGCTGCCGCCCGATTTGTGCATGGAGACCGCCGCCATGTCCGCCCCCGCCGCCATGGCCGAGAGGGGCAGCCCTTCCCCGAAATAAAAATGGGTGCCGTGCGCCTCGTCGGCGAGCACTTTCATGCCGTGCGCGTGCGCGAGCTGTACGATGCCGCGCATGTCCGAGCAGATGCCGTAATAGGTGGGGTTGTTGACGAGCACCGCCTTGGCGTCGGGGGTGCGCGCGATCGTCTCTTCCAGCTGCTCTAAGCGGATGCCGAGGGGGATGCCCAGGCGGGCGTCGCAGTCGGGGTTGACGTACACGGGCACCGCGCCGCACAGCACCAGCGCGCCCATCACGCTGCGGTGCATGTTGCGGGGGAGGATGACCTTCTCGCCCGCCTTCACGGAAGAGAGGATCATGCTCTGCACGGCGGAGGTGGTGCCGCCCACCATCAAAAAGGCGTTCGCCGCCCCGAAGGCGTCGGCGGCCAGCTGTTCCGCCTCGCGGATGACGGAAACGGGGTGGCAGAGGTTGTCGAGCGGCTTCATCGAGTTCACGTCCATGCTCACGCACTTTTCGCCCAAAAGTTTGGCAAGTTCGGGGTTGCCCCGCCCGCGCTTGTGCCCGGGCACGTCGAAGGGCACCACCCGCATCTTCCCGAATTTTTCCAGCGCCTCGTACACCGGGGCGCGTTCCTGCGCTTTCCTGTCCATCAGTAAATGTTCCGTCCGTTGAAAATTTCGATCATCTCCTTGCGGAGGCTGTCCACGATCTCCTGCCGCTGTGCGGGGGAAAGCTGCTCTTCGCTGCCGCGGAAGAGGTAGTTTTTCAAGTCGATCTCCTTGAGCAGCATCTTGGTGTGGAAGATGTTGGCCGAGTACACGTTCACGTCCACGGCGTCGTATTTTTGCAGCGTCTGTTCGGAGATGAAGTTCTGTATCGAGTTGATCTTCAAATCGTTGAACACCTTTTTCCCGTCGATGCTGCGCGTAAAGCCGCGCACGCGGTAGTCCATGGTGATGATGTCCGAATCGAAAGAGCCGATCAGGTAGTCGAGGGTGGAGAGGGGAGAGATGGTGCCGCAGGTCGCCACGTCGATATCCACGCGGAAGGTAGCCAGCGACGTGCCGGGGTGGTATTCGGGGTAGGTGTGCACGGTCACGTGGCTCTTGTCGAGGTGCCCCACCCGCGTCATGCCCTGCGGCGCCATAGAAAGGTCTGAAATGAGCAGCGTCACCGAGGCGCCCTGCGGCTCGTAGTCCTGTCCCGAAATGTTGAGTACCCGCGCCCCGATCATCTCCGTCAGCGTGGTCAATATCTCCGTCAGGCGGTCGGAATTGTACTGCTCGTCGATATAGGCGATGTAGTCGCGCCGCTCGCCGGGAGATTTGGCGTAGCAGATATCGTAGATGTTGAAGCTGAGCGATTTTGTCAGGTTGTTGAACCCGTACAGTTTCAGTTTTTTCATGTTTTTCGTCCGTCCGCGTGGTTTGGCCGCAAAAAAAGAGCGGCCCGCAGGCCGCTCAACGCTGATACAAGGTCATAATTTCTCTTTTCCGCAGACGCATTCTGTCCCTTTCCGAAAAAAAGAAGCAAGCATGATCATGGCAAATACATATGCGCTTATTGACCGTTTCACAAGTTTTGTGCGGGCTGCACCGGTTATAAAGTAACCAACTTATAAAATTCGAGCTTTTAACTCGATCAATAAGGCGGCAGAGCCGCCGATCGGCATTCGACCCGGCTGTCCGTATGGCCTTGACCCCGCAGGGTGGTCGGTATTTGCACGCGACGCGCATTTCCTCTTTTTCTTACAAAAATCTCGTCCGTTGCATCTTCGATTATACGGTATTTTGGCGGCGATGTCAATGGTTCGGCGGCATATTTTGAAAAATTTTGCCGTCCCCGCGCAAAGGTTTGGCTTTTTGGCGATTTTTTGTTATACTGGTAAGGAAAAATACAGAGCAAACTTTTGCGGCACCTTGCAAGCGCCGCGCCGTTTGCCCGTTATTTTGCAGCAAAATTCGGGAGGTGCGCCCGTTGATCGACATCACGCAGGAACTGTTTACTTCCGCCGTATACCCCGGCGATACGCCGCCTTCCTACCGCCGCGTCCGCACGGCGGAAGCGGACGGCTATATGCTCACGGATCTGTCTCTGTGCGCGCACAACGGCACGCATATCGACGCGCCCGCCCACTTCATCCCCGGCGGCAAGGCGGCGGACGAGCTCGATCTGTCCCGCTGCATCGGCCGCTGCCTCGTGTTTGAAGGAGAAGGGGAACTTGCGGCGGCGGACGTGGAGTGCATCTTTGCCGAGCGCGTCCTCTTCAAGGGGGATTGCACCCTGCGCGAAGAGGCGGCGTACCTGCTGCGCGAGCGCTGCCTTTTGGTGGGTACGGAGAGCCAGAGCATCGGCAGCGACGCCGTGCACCGCATCCTCCTTTCGGCGGAGGTGGCGGTGCTGGAAGGGCTGCGCCTGCAAGCGGCCGCCGCGGGGGAGTATTACACCCTCATCGCCCTGCCGCTCAAACTGGGCGGCTGCGACGGCGCGCCCGTGCGGGCGGTATTGCAGCCCGCCTCGCCCGCAGAGCAGCCTGCTCCCGCCGATAAAATTATTTCGGAGAAAAAGAGATGATCGTCTTTATCGCCGCATTGGCGCTGATGTCTTTTGTCACCTTTATCTTGTACGGGGCGGATAAGTCCAAGGCCAAGCGCGGCGCGTGGCGCATTTCCGAAAAAGTCCTGCTGCTGTGCTCCTTTTTCTGCGGCGCCGTCGGCGGGCTGTTGGGCATGCTCGCCTTCCGCCACAAGACAAAGCACCGGTACTTCTGGGCGGTCAACGTCGTCGGCATCGCCTGGCAGGCGGCGGCGCTTGTCGCCATGCTGTATTTCGGCGTTCCCTTCTTCCTGTAAGGGAAAAGCCGGAAGAGCCTTCACTTTCTCTATAAAATTCCGCAAATGTTTATTCCGAAAAGCCAAAAGGAGGAGCCTATGAGGGCTGCCATTTACGGCGCGGGCGCCATGGGAACGGTGCTCGGCGCCTTCATCGCCCGTGCGGGCGTACAGATCGACCTCATCAACCGCAACCAAAAACACGTCGAGGCGCTGCGCCAAAAGGGCGCGCACGTCGTCGGCAGCGTAGACTTCGTCCAGCCCGTCCGCGCCCTGCTGCCGCAGGAGATGGAAGGGCAGTACGACGTCATCTTATTGATGACCAAACAGCGCTATAATGCGGACATCGCAGGTTTTCTTCTCCCGTATCTCAAAGAGGACGGGGCGCTGTGCACCTGCCAGAACGGCCTGCCCGAGCCCAAACTCGCCGCCATTGTAGGGCCCGACCGCGTGCTCGGCTGCGCCATCGCCTGGGGCGCCACCTTCCGCGGCGAGGGGGTGTCGGAGCTGACGTCCGACCCTTCCGCGCTCACCTTTTCGCTGGGCGCTTACGGCAGGGGAAATCATCTGCAAGAGGTCAAGGCCCTGCTCGAATGTATGGGGCAGGTGTGCGTGGAAGAAAACTTTATCGGCGCGCGCTGGTCCAAACTGCTCATCAACAGCGCCTTTTCGGGGCTTTCCACAGTCACGGGCGGCACCTTCGGCGAGGTGGCAAAGCGCAAAGACTCCCGCCGCGTCGCCCTCGCCATCATCAAGGAATGTATCGACGTCGCCAAGGCTGCCGGCATCCGCGTCGAGCCGGTGCAGGGGCACCGCATCGACAAGCTGTTCGACTACCGCGGCCCCCTCAAAAAGGCGGTCGCCTTTGCCCTCATCCCCGTGGCGATGAAAAAGCACGCCGCCCTCATCTCCAGCATGCTGCAGGACCTGCGCGCGGGCAAGCCGTGCGAGATCGACTTCATCAACGGCGTCGTCTGCGAATACGGCAAACAGTTCGGCGTTCCCACTCCCTGCAACGAGCAGACGGTGCGCCTCGTGCACGCCATCGAGGCGGGCGAGCTGCCCATCTCCTTTGCAAATATCGGCAAATATACCCTTTGACCCGCCCTTTTGGTTTTGGAAATGGAAGGAAGACCGGCCGCCGCGCCGGTCTTTTTTACGCCCGCCCGCGCTAAAGCCCCGCCGCGCGCCAATAGCTGCCTGCTTGGTCTATTTTTTGTCCTTCCCGCATACGATGAGTCAAAAAAGTACGGGCAGGGGAGAGGTATGGAGATCTGGAAGGCGGCGGTCCTGGGCATCGTGCAGGGCGCCTGCGAATTTTTGCCCGTCTCGTCCAGCGGGCACCTGCTGCTGTTCGAGCGGCTTTTGGGCGCGGATACGGGCGGGGCGGATATGTTCCTCGGCGTCATGCTGCACGCGGGCACGCTTGCCGCCGTCGTGGCGGCGTACCTGCCCAAGCTTCTGCGCCTGCGGCTGCGGCAGTGGCTGCTGCTCGCCCTCGCCACCCTGCCCGCGGGGCTGGCGGGCGTGCTGCTGCACGACGCGCTGGACGCCCTCTTCTTTGGCGGCAGGTTTTTGTGGCTCTCCTTCGCCTGCACCGCCCTGCTGCTGCTCGCCTGCGAACATCGGCTGCGGCGGGGGTATCCGATTCGGCCTCTGTGGGCGGGCAGGGCGCTCTTTGTCGGCTGCGCGCAGGCGCTCGCCGTCATCCCCGGGCTGTCGCGCAGCGGTACCACCTTCGCCGCGGGCGTGTTTGCGGGCCTTTCGCGCGAGGAGGCGGCAGACTTTTCCTTTCTGATGAGCATCCCCGTCATCGCCGGGGCGATCGCCGCGGAGCTGTTGTTTTCGGAAGGGATCGCGGCGGGCGTTTCCTGGCAGAGCCTTGCCGTCGGCACGGCGTGCGCCGCCCTCTGCGGCTTTGCCTGCCTGCGGCGGATGCAGCGCCTGCTGCGGGAAAAAGGTCTGCGCGGTTTCGCCGTCTATCTGTTCATCCTCGCGGGCGTCCTCCTGGCGGTGCAGAGTTTTCTGCGCTGAATTTTGCAGGCTTCGCTTTCGTGCCGCATGGGCGATCTTGTGCGCGCCCGCCTTTGCCGAAAAATTTTCGGATGCATAAAGCGCTTCCGTTCCGCACATACTGGCGGCAGTTTCAACAGGAGGTGATTTGTATGAAACTCAATTCCGGCGATACCGCGCCCAAGTCGGCGAATTACAAGGTCATCAGCCCCGAAGGCAAGGTCATCGGCAGCGTGTATATGCGCGAAGGCGAAACGCTTCCGCCCACGCAGATGAGCGGCTGCCATTACGAGGCGGAATAACGTTCGGAAATACCTTTGGGAAAGTAACGTTTTGAAAATACCTTTCGGAGAAAAAGAAGCGGGCGCACGATCGTGCGCCCGTTCGGTTTGTTATGTAATGTACCTCGACCTGCTGCGGATATTGCGGTTCGGCTTGCCGCGGGGTCTACAGCTTTTTTCCGCAGTGGTCGCAGAATTTGGCGGTCAAAGACACCTCTTCGCCGCAAAAAGGGCACTTGCGGTGGAGCGACGCCCCGCAGTTGGCGCAAAATTCCGAGTCGGCATTGTTGCGCATGCCGCAGTGGGGGCAGGTCAGCCCTTTTCGCGCCTCTTCCGCCCGCTCCGTTTCCCGCGCTTCGGCAGGCGCGGAGACGACGGTCAGCGTCCGTGCCGGCGCCGAGCGCACGGCTCTGCGCTTCAAGGCGTTGCCGATGGCGGAGAGGATCACGCCGACGAAGCAGCAGATAAACACAAGGGGTATCATGGCGGAAGGGCCTCCCGCCATGTTGAAAAAACCGCACACGATCCCGGCGATGAATATGATGAAACTGACCACCGTCAGCACGGTGCCTGCAGTGCGCAGGCCGTTCCCTTCGCCCTGCGGCTTATTTTCTTTGCTCATATCTCTTTTCCTCCCCGCGCCCCGGGCGCGCTTTCAAAGCCCCGTATAGATCGGCGCGCAAGTATCCCAACCCCGCGCCAAGGCGCGCTCGTATCAAAGTCTTGCGCCGCCCGGCCGCAAGTGTATTTTTGTGCAGGCGCGCCGCGCATTCAGCGGATGCGGATGCGCGTGCATTTCACCCCGCCCGCTAAAATTTCGCGGATGGAATATTCCGCGTTGGCGATGAGCACCTGCGTGCCCTGCGCCGCCGCTTCCTTTACATATTCCAGCTTCGCCTTGGCGCCGTTGGCGCCCTTGCGGGAAGCGCCCTCGCAGCACTGCTTGGCGTGTTCGATGTTCTCCGTCAGCTCGTAGGCGTCTTTGCCCGCGATCTCTTCGATCAGCGTCGAAGGGTCGTGCGGGTCGGCGTAGATGCCGTCCACGCTGGTGAGGATGAGCAGCGTTTTCGCCTTCACCAAACAGGCCACCAGCGCCGCCGTCTCGTCGTTGTCGATGCACTCGTGTACCTTGATCATCGATTTTGACAGGGCAGAGATCTCCATGCGGCGGTTTTCAGACTGCGACACGGCGTCGTTGTAGTTGATGATGGGGATGGCGTTCTGCTCGCGGCAGCGCAGCAGCAGGGCGCGGATGTTCGCGCTCTTGACGGGGTCGTTGAAGTGGTGGTGCTCCACCAATATCTGCCGCACCGAATACTTGCTGTCTACGAACTGGCGGTAGGTCTGCATGAGTATCGCCTGCCCCTGGGCGGAATAGTCCGCCTTCGCCTCTTCGGTGTCGGGCAGTTCGTGCCCCGCGCGCATGATGTAGTCGAGGCGGCCGATCTCGGTAGCGCCGCTGGATACCCAGATATAGCCGGGCTTGAGCTCGCGCGAAAGGCGCGCCACCCGCGTATAGTCGATGATGTTGTCCTGCTTGTCGATGAGCGCCATCGAGCCGATCTTGCCCACCAGTTCCACGTCGAATTTCATAAAGCTCCCTCTCCCGCGCATAGGCTGCCCGCAGGGGGCGCATACTCTTTGGGCGAGATGTTTTCTTTCTTACCATATTATATCGGTTTGCGGGATAAAAATCAAATGAATTTGACGCAGAAACGCCTTCCGTATCTGAAAATTGCCGCGGCGCTGCTCGCCGTCGCCTTCGTTTTTGCTGCAGGCGGCTGCGGCGTGCAGCAGCTGAGCAGCCTGCGCGAATTTGCCCGCCCCTGGCAGGGGGAATATCGCTGCGAAGAGGCGCGCTGGGGCGGCGAAGACATGCTCCCCCGCCTCGGCGGCATCGTCGTCACTTTGGGGGAGGAGGGGAGATTTACGGCGGAAGTGCGCCTGCGCTCCAAAAAGAGCCTCCGCACCGGCGGCAGTTATGTGTACGACGAAGGAACGGGCAGGCTGGAATTTTCCCTCTCCTACGGGGGAGAGGTGCGCCGCGCCGTCACCTGCCTGCAGAAAGGCGCCTTCACCCTCTCGGCGCGCGTCTGCGGCAAGGCGGTCGTGCTGCGCTTCTGCGCCGTCGTTTAAGCGAAGGCGGCGGTTTTTTGCGCCGCCGTCTAAGCGAAGGGGGCGGTTTTTTGCGCCGCCGTCCGGCGTCCGTATAGAGGAGAGTTGCTTCTGCGCCGCCGTCTGATAATAGGCGTTTTTGCGCCTGCACACCTCGTTTTGCCGCGCAGCGGTGCACTTTTTGCCCGTATATCAAGTACTATGTGTGGCATAATTCGCCCTTGTTTGCGGCGATCGGATGTAAAAGACAGAGCATAAGAAACGGGGCGGCAGGTGATACCTGCCGCCCCGCGCATATTTTATGGCGTATTATCCCGCAGCGCGTTCGCCGCAGGGCTTATACTTTGTTGAGGGAGCGGAACGCCTTTTCCACCACGTTGTCCGCCGTGAAGCCGAACATCTCAAACAGCTTGTTCGCGGGGCCGGAGGCGCCGAAGGTGGTCATGCCGATGATCTCGCCGGCGTCGCCCGCGTATTTGTACCAAGAGTAGGGGGACGCGGCTTCCACGCACACGCGCGCCTTCACCTCGGGCGGCAGCACCTCGTCTTTGTACGACTGCGGCTGCTTTTCAAATTCCTCCATGCAGGGCATGGAGACGACGCGCGCGTCTACGCCCTTGCCTTTCAGGATCTCTTTCGCCTGCATGCACTGCTCCACTTCCGAACCGCTGGCGATGAGCAGCACGTCGGGCACACTCTTTTCGCTGTCGGCGAGGATGTAGCCGCCCTTGAGCGCTTCCAGGCCCGAATTTTCGTACTGGGGCAGGTTCTGGCGGGTGAGCACCAGGCAGGTGGGCGAAGTGCCCGTGAGGGCAGAGATCCATGCCGCCGTCGTCTCTTTGCCGTCGGCGGGGCGGTACACCTTCATGTTGGGGATGGAGCGCAGGGCGATGAGCTGTTCCACGGGCTCGTGCGTGGGGCCGTCTTCGCCCACGCCGATGGAGTCGTGGGTCAAAATGTAGGTGACGGGCAGGTGCATGAGCGCGGAGAGGCGCATGGCGTGCTTCATGTAGTCAGAGAAGATGAAGAAGGTGGCGCAGTAGCATTTCAGGCCGCCGTGCAGCTGCATGCCGTTGGTGATGGCAGCCATGGCGTGCTCGCGGATGCCGAAGTGCATGTTCGAGCCGCTCTTGTCGTCGGCGGAAAAGTCGCCGCGCTTTTTCATGTTCGATTTATTGGAAGGCGCGAGGTCTGCCGAGCCGCCGATGAGGTTGGGGATGAGGTCGGCGAGCTTGTTCAGCACCCCGAAGCTGGTGTTGCGGGTGGCGTCGGGCTTGGCAAATTCAAACAGCGAGGCGTTGTTCTTGAGGTCGGGCAGTTCGCCGCTCATGAACAGCTTGTACTGTGCCGCAAGTTCGGGGTACGCCTGTTCGTATTCCTTGAACAGCTTCTTCCACTTGCCCTGGCGGGAAGCGCCGCGGCGGGCGATGGCGGCGCAGTGCTCCGCCACTTCCGCGGGGATCTCGAAGGGTTCGCACGTCCAGCCGAGGTTTTCCTTCAGCTTCTGCAAATTCTCTTTGCCCAGGGGCGAGCCGTGGCACTCGTGCGAGCCCGCCAGGGGAGAGCCGTAGCCGATGATGGTCTTGCAGATGATGATGGAAGGATGCTCCGTATCCGCCTTCGCCTTGCGGATGGCGCGCTTCAAAAGGTCTAAGTTGTTGGCGTCGTCTACGCGCAGCACCTGCCAGCCCTGCGCCTTGAAGCGCATCGCCACGTCTTCTTTGAAGGTGATGTCGGTATTGCCTTCGATGGTGATGTCGTTGTCGTCGTAAAAGAGGATGAGCTTGCCCAGCTTATGGGTGCCCGCAAACGAGCACGCCTCGTACGAGATGCCCTCTTCCAAACAGCCGTCGCCGCACAACACATAGGTGTAGTGATCGACGACCGGGTACCCTTCGCGGTTGAATACCGCCGCGAGGTGCGCCTCCGCCACCGCCATGCCCACGGCGTTGGCGATGCCCTGGCCGAGCGGGCCCGTCGTCGTCTCGATGCCGGGCGTGTGGCCGTATTCGGGATGCCCTGGCGTCTTGTAGCCCAGCTGGCGGAAGTTCATCAGATCCTCTTTGGAAACGTCATAGCCGAACAGGTACAAGAGGGAATAGTCGAGCATGGAACCGTGCCCCGCCGAGAGCACGAAGCGGTCTCTGTCGTCCCACTTGGTGTCTTTGGGGTTGAACTTCAAAAAGTCGGCAAAGATGGTGTACCCGATGGGGGCGCTGCCCAAGGGGAGCCCGGGGTGGCCCGAATTCGCCTTCTGGATCGCCTCCGCGGAAAGTACGCGGATGGCGTTGACTGTCTGTTGCTGCACGTTCATGATATTTTATCTCCTTTATTGATTTTAATGGGAAGTACCCGCATAATTTTGCAGGTTCGTCAGGTCGATGTCGCCCGTATAGGGGGCAAGCAGGGCGATCAGCTCGTTGGCGATCACGCAGCACCCGCCCTTGGAATTGCTCTCAAAGTTGATGGGCATGATGGGCTCGTGCAGGCTCATGCGCACGAGCGCCCAGCCGTCGCCGTGGTCTTTGTCGAAGTTGATGCGCACCCCTTCAAAGTTCTCCGCCGCCAGCGTCATGCCGGGCAGGTCGGGCACGCGCAGCTGCAATTCGCGGATGGCGAAGTTGCCGTTGTTCTTGAAGTCCTGTTTGCCGAGGGTGGTAAAGCCCAGCCGCACTTCGGCGGCTTCGGCAGGTTCGGGGAGGTCCGCGATGAGGTCGCCGATGTCCTTCCCTTCCTTGGAAAGCTGCGCCAGCGACACGAGGATGCGCGTCACCAGGTAGGCGCCGTCGTCCAGAAAATAATTTTCCATCAGCGCCGCGTGCCCGCTGGTCTCGATGGCGAGGGGAGAGTACTCTCCCGCGGCGTTCAGCTCCTTCGCCTTGTCGATGACGTTGCGGTAGCCGCGCTTATAGCGGCAGTGTTTTCCGCCGCGGCTCTCGATGAAGGCGGTCAGCCCGTCGCTGGTCACCGAGTCGGTGACGATGGTGCCGCTCTTTTCTTGCAGCAGGATGGCGGAGATGAGGGCGATGAGCCGGTTGCGGTTGATCTCTTCCCCCTGTTTGTCCACGGCGCCGGCGCGGTCTACGTCGGTATCGAAGATGATGCCGAAGTCCGCGCCCGTCTCCTTGACCCGCTGCGAGATGGCGTGCATCGCCTTCTTGTCTTCGGGGTTGGGGATATGGTTGGGGAAGTTCCCGTCGGGCTCCAAAAACTGGCTGCCCTCCGTGTCCGCGCCTAGGGGCTTCAATACCTTGTCCACATAAAAGCCGCCCGCGCCGTTGCCGGCGTCCACCACGATCTTTTTGCCGGCGAGGGGCCGATCCTGCCCCGTCTTTTCGCGCACGAAGCGCACCAGCCCTTCGCTGTAGCGGTCGATATAGCAAAGCTCGCGCACGCAGCCGCTGCCAGAAAGCGCCGCGCCTTCCGCCGCCATGGCGAGGATGTCGGCAATGTCTTTGCCTTCCAGCCCGCCCTCGGGGGTGAAAAATTTCAGACCGTTTTTATTGAAGGGGAGGTGGCTTGCCGTGATCATCACCGATGCGTCGGCGCCGATATCCTCTTCCTGCAGCAGCATGAACATCGAAGGGGTGGAGGAGAGGCCCGTGACGATGGCGTCGCACCCGCTCTCCGTCACCGCCTTGACGGCGCACGCCGAAATGCGGCCCGCCGACAGGCGCGAATCGTGCCCGATGGCGATGGTCAGCTTCTCTTTGCCGCACCTTTGCGCCGCCCAGGCGCAGAATGCCTTCATGATGCCCGTCACCGCTTCGTCCGTCAGGTTGACCTCCTCGCCGGGCACCCCCTCCAGCGCCACGCCGCGCACGTCTGTGCCGCTCTTGAGTTTCATCCAGTCGCTTTGCTCCATAGTTCCCTCCAAAATAATTCTCTGCCTTCTATTATAAAGGATAAAGGCGTGATTATCAAGTCATTTTTGAAAATAATGTGCGTTTTTTTATTATATTGTACAAATGCTGTGTCTGCAGTTGCTTTTTTTGTGAAAAACGCAAAATGACCGTTTAGTTTGTTTACAAAAGCGAACGATGTGTGGTATAATTAACAAAGACATAAAAAATTGTGACAAGGGCAATGACCATGCAAAAATTTATCGTTTCGACGGACTCCACCTGCGACTTATACGCGCAGTACATTCGCGAGCACGACGTGAAGTTCGTCAGCCTTACATATATCGTCGAAAAAGACGGGCAGTTCACCGAGGGCTTGGATAATTTTACCGAATATTCGCAGTACGTCGATTTTTACCGCGCCCTGCGCGAAGGCGCCTTTTCGCGCACTTCCATGCTCAATTATGAGAGCCATTACACCCACTTCAAAAAGATGGCGGAAGAGGGCGCGGAAGACGTGCTGCACTTCACCATCTCCAGCGGCCTTTCGCCCACCGTCACGGTGGCGCAGAAGGCGGCGGCGGACGTCAAACAGGAATTCCCCAAATTCAACCTGATGGCGGTCGACTCGCTGGCGGCGACCATCGGGCAGGGGGCTCTGGTCAAAGAGGCGGTGCGCCTGCGCGACGAGGGCAAGACGCTGCAGGAGGCATATACTTACGTGACGGCGCTGCCCCTGCACCTGCAATATTCCATCATCGCCAACGACCTGTATTATCTCAAGCGCGGCGGCAGGGTATCTGCGGTGGCGGCGGTGGCGGGCTCGCTCCTGCAGGTCAAACCCGTGCTCTCGTTCACGCGCGACGGAAAACTGATGGTCATCGAAAAGTGCCGCGGCATGAAAAAGGCGTTTGCCTACACCATGGATAAGACGGAAAAATTCCACCCCTTGGAGGAAAACCGCATCATGTGGATCGTGCATACCGATGCGGAAGAGCAGGCCAACGAGCTTGCGGACATGGTGGAAGCGCGCTGGAATTTCCGCCCGCCCGTCACCATCATGGGGCCGGTCATCGGCTCGCACGTCGGCCCCGGCGCCGTCGCCATGCTGTGGAAGACGGCGGAAGAGCGCAACGACTGATCAAATGATCGAAAATAGAAGGGGCGCACCGCGGCGGCGGCGCGCCTTTCCCGTGCCGCCGCAGGAGGCGCTTTTTTCCCGCGCCGGCGGCAAAGTGCGGCAGAGAGAAGAGAAAAAGGAGTTACAAAAGAACATGCAAAATTTCGTCATTTCATCCGATTCCACCTGCGACCTGTACGCAGACTATGTAAAGGCGCAGGGCATCCGCATCGTCTGCCTGAGCTATATCATGGAACAAAACGGCGCCCTTACGGAAGCGCCCGACGACTTCCAAAGCTACGGCGAATACGTCGATTTTTACCGCAAGCTGCGCGAAGGCGGCTTTTCGCGCACGTCCATGCTCAATTACGAAAAGCATTTCGAGCATTTCCGCGCCATCGTCGAAGAAGGGGGGAAGGAGATCATCCATTTCAGCCTTTCGAGCGGCCTTTCGCCCACGGCGAACGTCGCCAAGGACGCCGCGCGCGGCATCGAAGAAAAATACCCCGGCACGAAGGTTTTGGTGGTAGACTCGCTGGCGGCGACCATCGGCAGCGGGGCGCTGGTCAAAGAGGCGGTGCGCCTGCGCGGCGCGGGCAAAAGTTTGCAGGAGACCTTTGATGCCGTCTCCGCCCTCCCCCTGCACATCCAGTACTGCATCATCGCCAACGACCTGTTCTACCTCAAAAAGGGCGGGCGCGTGTCGGCGGTGGCGGCAGCGGCGGGCTCGCTCCTCCAGGTCAAGCCCGTGCTCTCGTTCACGCGCGAGGGGAAATTGACCGTCGTCGAAAAGTGCCGCGGCATGAAAAAGGCGTTCGCCTACACCCTCGCCAAGACGGAGAAACTCCCGCCCGTGGAAGAGGACCGCATGATGTGGATCGTGCATACCGATGCGGAAGACCAGGCGAACGAGCTTGCCGATATGGTGGAAGCGCGCTGGAATTTCCGCCCGGACGTCACCATCATGGGGCCGGTCATCGGCTCGCACGTCGGCCCGGGCTCGGTTTCCATGATCTGGAAGACGAAAGAGGAGCGGGGCGACGGCTGAGCGCCTTCTTTCGGGGGCGCCGCTCATAATTTTGATAAAAAACGAAGGCTGCATGCAAATCGGTTTGTCATTTTTCTAAAAATATGGTATACTCATACGAGTAATACCGTATTTTTGCTTTTTGCGGGCTTCCGCAGGGCCATATACGCAGAACAGGAGCACATCATGGCAAAAGACGATCAGTTTGTCAATCAAATCGCGGATATCGATACCGACTTTCCCCGTTGGTATACCGATGTCGTCATCAAAACGCAGCTCGTAGACTACGGCCCCGTCAAGGGCACGATGGTCATCCGCCACTACGGCTATGCCATTTGGGAAAATATCCAAAAAGAGCTGGACGCCCGCTTCAAGGCGACGGGGCATCAGAACGCCTACTTCCCCATGCTCATCCCGTACAGCTTCATGACGCGCGAGGCGGAGCACGTGGAGGGCTTCGCGCCCGAAGTTGCGGTCGTCACCGTCGGCGGCGGCGAAGAACTGGCAGAGCCTTTGGTCATCCGCCCCACCAGCGAAACGGTCATCGGCGAGATGTATTCCAAGTGGCTGCAATCGTACAGAGATCTTCCCATCCTCATCAACCAGTGGGCGAACGTCGTCCGCTGGGAAAAGACCACCCGCCCCTTCCTGCGCACCAGCGAATTTTTGTGGCAGGAAGGCCACACCGCCCACGCCAGCGAAGAAGAGGCGATGGAAGAGACGATGAAGATGCTCGGCATCTATAAAGAATTCGCTGAGACCTGCCTCGCCATCCCCGTGTTCACGGGCAGGAAGACGGAAAAAGAAAAGTTCGCCGGCGCCGTCGCCACCTTCGGCATGGAGGCGATGATGCACGACGGCAAGAGCCTGCAGGCGGGCACTTCTCATTATCTGGGGCAGAACTTCGCCAAGGCGTTCGACATCCGCTTTCTGGATAAAGACGGCACGCACAAGTACGCCTACACCACCTCGTGGGGGGTATCTACGCGCCTCATCGGCGCCCTCATCATGGCGCACGGCGACAAGCGCGGGCTGATCATCCCGCCCGTGGTCGCGCCCGTGCAGGCGATCATCGTCCCCATCGCCGCCAAAAAGCCGGGCGTTTTGGAAGCCGCCGCCGACCTCAAGGCGAAATTGCAGGCGGCGGGCATCCGCGCCGACGCAGACGTCTCCGACAACAGCCCCGGCTGGAAGTTCAACGAGTGGGAGATGAAGGGCGTGCCCCTGCGCATCGAGATCGGCCCGCGCGACATCGAGGCGGGCAAGATGGTGCTCGTGCGCAGAGATACGCACGAAAAGACGGAAGCGCCCTTGGAAAACGCCGCCGAAACGGTGCAGGCGCTGCTTTCCGAAGTGCAGGCGAACCTGTTAGAGCTTGCCCGCCGCCGCAAGGAAGAGCGCGTCGTCACCGCCGAAACGGTAGAGGAACTGCTGCGCGGCGTCGAGGGCGGCAACTTCGTCAAGGCGGGCTGGTGCGGCTGCCGCGAGTGCGAAGACAAGATCAAGGAACAGACCGCCGCTTCCGCCCGCGTCATCGTCGAGGGCGAGCACGCCGAAAAGTGCGTCTGCTGCGGCAAAGAGGCAAAGCAGGTCGTGCTGTTCGCCCGCGCTTATTGATCGGCGACAGGCCTTTCGCCCGCGCCTATTGACGGGCGAGGGGCTTAGCCCGCGCTTATTGAGTTTCCAAACAAAATAGATCTACGACGGGGCGGCCTTTGCGGTCGCCTTTTCGCATACTTTTCGCATGCCCGCGGCAGGGCGCCTCTGCGCGGGCGCGTTTAATTTTCGGAAAGAGAATTTCGGCGGAGCGCTTGCAAAGGGCAGCTTTGTATTTTCGGAAAGAGAATTTCGGCGAGGCGCTTGCAAAGGGCGCGCTTTTGCGGTACAATAGAAAGAAAAACGGAGAAATACCGACATGAAGACATTGAAAGAACTGACCGCAGAGCAAAAGCTGCGCCTCATCTGCGGCAAAGACGCCTGGCACACCGAAGACTTCGGCGGCGAGCTGCCGCAGATCTTCGTCTCCGACGGGCCGGTCGGCCTGCGCACCATGCGCGAAGATCGGGGCGAATGGACGACCATCCCCGCCGTCGCCTTCCCCTCCGTGCAGCTGCTCGCCAACACCTGGAACACGGCGCTTGCGCGCGGCACGGGCGAGGCGCTCGCCGACGAGTGCTATGACCGCGGCGTCGATATCCTCCTCGCGCCCGGGGTCAACATCAAGCGCGACGCGCACAACGGCCGCAACTTTGAGTATTTTTCCGAAGATCCGCTCCTGGCGGGCGAGATGGCGAAGGGCTATATCGAAGGGGTGCAGGGCAGGGGTATCGGCGTCTGCCTCAAGCACTTCTGCTGCAACAACCTCGAATACGACCGCCTGCATCAGAGCAGCGACGTAGACGAGCGCACTCTGCGCGAGCTGTATTACCGTCCCTTCGAGATCGCCTGTCAGGCCAAGCCCGTCTCCGTCATGTGCAGCTACAACCGCGTCAACGGCGTGTACGCTTCCGAATACAAAAAGGGGTTCGACGTGCTGCGCGGCGAATTCGGCTTTGACGGGGCCGTCATCTCCGACTGGTTCGCCGTCCGCAGCCGCGCCGCCTCCGCCATGGCGGGGTTGGACTTGGAAATGCCCTTCAGTCCCGAAAATTACGAACAGTTGAAGGCGGACTACACGGCAGGCAAACTTTCGGACGAGGCGCTGGACGCCTGCGCGGGGCGGGTGCTCGAACTCATCGCCCGCTGCAAGCGCATGCAGGAGGGGAAGGGCGCCAAGACGAGTATCCCCGAGCGCGCCGCGGCGGCAAAGAGCGTGGCGGCGGAAGGGATGGTGCTGCTCAAAAACGAGGGGGTGCTGCCCCTGTCGGCAGGGGAAGCGCTGTCCGTTTGCGGCATGTACGCCTGCCCCGGCAAAGAGAACCTCGGCATGCTCGCGGGCGGCGGCTCTTCCTGCGTGGTGTGGTCGGAACAGGAATTCGATCTGCCCGCCCGCCTGCGCGAGCGCGGCCACGCCGTTTCCTTTGAAGGCGCCGTCGGCATCGACCGCCCCGAATTTTTGCGGCACGAAGGCAGAAAGGCGCTGCTGCATGCGGCGGAGAACGGCGTCAATATCGTCTGCGTGGGCACGGGCAATTTGGTCGAATACGAAGACGGCGACCGCCGCAGCCTGCGCCTGCCCGCCGCGCAGGAACGGCTCATCCGCGAGACGGCGGCAGTCGCCGCGCATACCGTGGTCGTCGTGTTCGCGGGCGCGGCCGTCGATATGAGCGACTGGGAAGGGTGCGCCGACGCCATCCTCTACGCGGGCTTCCCCGGCATGGGCGGCGACGCGGTCATCGCCGACATCCTCACGGGCGCGGTCTGCCCCAGCGGCAAGCTCTCCGAATCTTTCGCCTTCAGCTGTGTGGATGAAGAGGAAGAAAACATCCGCATCGGCGTCACCCGCTATGCCGAAGGCCTGGGCGTCGGCTACCGTGGCTTGGGCGGGCGGAGCAACTGGGTAGACTTCGTCGAATTTCCCTTCGGCTTCGGCCTCAGCTACGCCTCCTTCGCCTACGAGGGGCTGACCCTTGCGGCGGATGAAGAGGGGGTGGAAGTGCGCTTTGCGGTGCGCAACCTCTCTGAGATCTGCGCCAAAGAGGCGGTGCAGGTGTACGTCAAGGAATGCGCGCCCCTCGTCTGGCGGCCGGAAAAGGAATTGCAGGCCTTCGCCAAAGAAGAGATCCCCGCGGGCGGCAGCCGCGAATTTTGCATCCGCTTGAACTCCCGCGCCTTCTCGCACTGGTCGGCGGCGCTCGATCGCTGGCAGGCGGATGACGGCGTGTTTGAAATTCAGGTAGGCGCCTCTTCCGCGGATATCCGCCTGCGCGCGAAAGTCCGTCTGGAAAAGGGCAAATTCATCGTCTTATGACGCGATTTTCTGCAATATAAATCAAAATTAGAGCGTTTGCGCAGTACTATGCCTGGCATAAACGGCGCTTTCTTTTGGAAAGCGCCGCACCGCATCCGGCATAAACGGCGCCCTCTTTTGAAAAAAGTGCCGCCCCGCCAATTCCTGTCGCGCCGCTGCCCGATTTTTCGGGTACAATGACCTCATCACAGAACGCGGGAGGTCGTTGTATGGAAGAATTGATGCGCAGGGCGGTACAGAACAAATTCAACCCCAGTTACCGCACGGAATATAGGGCGGTCATGGCGGCCTATGAATTTTGGAAGCTGTACGATATCCTCAAACGCGGCAGCTGCGCCAAGGCGTTCGCGCGGCTGTATCTGCAGGACGGCGCGGCGGAAACGCAGGTCAAGCTCAGCATCGAGCTGGGCGTGGGCGAGCGCACGCTGCTGCGCTACCGCAAGCAGTTCGTCCGCTCCTTCGTGTATATGCTCGATTCGCTCAAGCAGGAAGAATCTCTCCAAGAAGCGCGCTGAAAAAGCTCGCTGAAAGCGAGGCGCGCCGGCGCCACCCCGTGCGCGGGCCTTTATCAAACAAACGTGCCGGCTTTCTAAATTTCTAAATAATACAAAGGCGGCAGCCTTTTATAAAACGCCGCCGCCTCTATAAAAACCTGCCTCTATACAAAACCTGCCGCCGCGGACGCCGCCGCGGCGGCTTTGCGCGCTTCCTGCAGGGGGTATTTTTTCGGCGCGGGGCAAAAAGTTGTTTCAAATGTTTGACAAAACGCCCCGCACATGGTAAAATACTTCCTGCGGTTTGTGGGCGCGCGTCTATTTTCATGCCCATTTTCTTTTTGGGCAGGGCACGCATGGTGCCGCGGCGCGGCATCCCATACCGTATATATAATACGCTTCTTATAATTGCGTAAGGGCAATTTTAAGATAGATCACCATTCTTACAAGGAGGTAAACAAATGCCTACAATCAACCAGCTGATCAAGCACGGCAGGGAGAGACGTACCGAAAAGAGCAAGACGCCGATCATGGCACAGTGCCCGCAGAAGCGCGGCGTATGCCTTTCCGTTTCCACCACTTCCCCCAAAAAGCCGAACTCCGCTCTGCGTAAAATCGCCAGGGTGCGCTTGACGAACAAGCAGGAAGGTACCGTCTACATCCCCGGCGAAGGCCACAACCTGAACGAGCACAGCTCCGTTCTCATCCGTGGCGGCCGTGTGCGCGACCTTCCGGGCGTGCGGTACCACATCATCCGCGGTGCGCTCGATACCGCAGGTGTGGCGAAGAGAAGACAGGCCCGTTCCAAATACGGCGCAAAACGTCCTAAGTAATTTTTCTCGGCACAAAACCGCGGCGGCAGCGCCGCAAGATCACATCCTACTTGTCGGTCATTTATCTTAAAAGATACCCGATGCAAAGTAGGCAGTATGCCGCAAGGCAGAAGGTTCGCTACTTTCCGCCCCGCGCCGAAAGGGCCGCGGGAGGGGAGCAAGCGATAGCTGTACTAAGGGTATTCGCCCTTACACCTCGTCCGCGAGGCACGCGGACAAGCAATTTTTAAGGAGGACACAACAATGCCCAGGAGAGGCAACGTACCGAAAAGAGACGTACTGCCCGATCCCGTATACGGCAGCAAGGTCGTGACGAAGCTCGTCAATCAGATCATGCTGGACGGCAATAAGGCGACGGCGCAGAAGATCGTTTACGACGCATTTGAAATGATGCAGCAAAAACTCGGCAAAGACGCCCTGGAGATCTTCAATCAGGCGATGGCGAACGTCATGCCCGTGTTGGAAGTCAAGGCGCGCCGTGTGGGCGGTGCTAACTATCAGGTCCCGATCGAGATCAGGCCCGAACGCCGCCAGACGCTCGCGATCCGCTGGATCGTCATCAACACCAGGAAGCGCAGCGAGCGCGAAATGAGCAAAAAGCTCGCCGCCGAGCTGATGGACGCCTACAACAATACGGGCGGTTCCGTCAAAAAGAAGGAAGACACGCACCGCATGGCGGAGGCGAACAAGGCGTTCGCGCATTTCAGATTCTGATCGGAGGATAGTATATGCCCAGACAATTTGGCCTCGACGTAACGAGAAACATCGGCATCATGGCGCACATCGATGCGTGCAAGACCACCACGACCGAACGTATTCTCTTTTATACGGGCAAAACGCACAAGCTCGGCGAGGTGCACGAGGGTGCCGCTACCATGGACTGGATGGTCCAGGAACAGGAGCGCGGCATCACCATCACTTCCGCCGCTACTACCTGCACCTGGAAGGGGCATCGCATCAACATCATCGATACCCCGGGCCACGTCGACTTCACCGTCGAAGTCGAGCGCTCCCTGCGCGTGCTCGACGGCGCCGTGGCGACTTTCTGCGCCAAGGGCGGCGTAGAGCCGCAGTCTGAAACGGTGTGGCGCCAGGCAGACAAATACAAAGTTCCCCGCATCGCCTACGTCAACAAGATGGACATCAACGGCGCCAATTTCGACAACGCCGTGAAGATGATGCGCGAGCGCCTCGGCACCCGCGCCATCCGCATCCAGCTCCCCATCGGCAAGGAAGACACCTTCAAGGGCATCGTCGACCTGGTCAACATGAATGCGGAGATCTATAAAGACGACCTCGGCAAAGATTTTGAAAAGACGGATATCCCCGCCGACATGATGGACGAGGCGAAAAAGTACCGCGCCGAACTGGTCGAAGCTGTCGCCGAACAGGACGACGAGCTGATGGAAAAGTATTTTGAGGACGGGGATCTTTCCCTTGAAGACCTCAAAAAGGGCCTGCGCAAGGCGACCATTTCCATGGCAGTCACCCCCGTTCTCTGCGGCTCCTCCTACCGCAACAAGGGCGTACAGTTCCTGCTCGACGCCATCATCGACTACCTGCCTTCCCCGCTCGACGTCGACCACGTCAAGGGTATCAACCCCGACACCGGCGAAGAAGAGGAGAGGAAGACGTCTGACGAAGAGCCGTTCGCAGGTCTGGCGTTCAAGATCGCGGCAGACCCGTTCGTCGGCAAGCTGGCGTTCTTCCGCGCCTATTCGGGCGTGCTGGATTCCGGCTCTTACGTCTATAACAGCACCAAGCAGAAGAAGGAGCGCGTAGGCCGCCTGCTGCAAATGCATGCGAACCACCGCGAAGAGATCCCCACCATCTATTCGGGCGACATCTGCGCCATCGTCGGCCTCAAAGAGACGACCACGGGCGACACGCTGTGCGATGAAAAGAATCCCATCGTCCTCGAACAGATGGAGTTCCCTGAACCCGTCATCAAGGTCGCCATCGAGCCCAAGACCAAGGCCGGTCAGGAAAAGATGACCATGGCCCTCATCAAGCTGGCGGAAGAGGATCCTACCTTCAAGACCTATACCGATAACGAGACGGGGCAGACCATCATCGCCGGCATGGGCGAGCTGCACCTCGAGATCATCGTCGACCGCCTGCTGCGCGAATTCAAAGTGGAAGCAAACGTCGGCAAACCGCAGGTCGCGTACAGAGAGACCTTCCGCAAGGCTGTGGAGGCCGAAGGCAAGTACGTCCGTCAGTCGGGCGGTAAAGGCCAGTACGGTCACTGCAAGCTGCGCCTCGAACCTCTGGAACCGGGCAGCGGCTACGAATTCGTCGACGAAACGGTCGGCGGCTCCATCCCCAAGGAATATATCCCCGCCATCGACAAAGGTATCCAGGAGGCGGCCAAGAACGGCTTCCTTGCCGGTTACGAAGTGGTGGACTTCCGCGCGGTCGTGTACGACGGCTCCTATCACGAAGTCGACTCGTCCGAAATGGCGTTCAAGATCGCGGGCTCCATGGGCTTCAAAGACGGCTTGAAGAAGGCGAACCCCGTCCTGCTCGAGCCCATCATGAAGGTGGAGATCGTCACCCCCGAAGATTACTTCGGCGACCTGATGGGCAACGTCTCCTCCCGCCGCGGCACCATTACGGGCACGGAAGACAGGAACGGCGCCAAGGTCATCGACGCGCAGATCCCGCTGTCTGAAATGTTCGGCTACGCGACCGACCTTCGTTCGCGCACGCAGGGCAGGGGCCAGTTCACCATGCAGTTCTCGCACTACAGCGAAGTTCCCCGTTCGATCGCGGAAAAGATCATCGGCGAGCGCGGCAAGAAGGCAGAGTAATTTTTCTTTTTGAAAAATTTTTTGAAAAAACTTGGCAAAAAGATTGATTATCTCCGCGTTTTAGGGTATAATTATAGTTGCTTGTACAATAAGCAGATTTATCTTCAATTTGTTTAATGATAGATAGCTGCAAGAGCCGTTATTTGCGGCGCACAAGTTATCATTAAAAAATAATAATTTTTGGAGGCACGAAAATGGCTAAGGCTAAATTCGACAGAAGCAAACCCCACGTCAACGTCGGCACGATCGGCCACGTCGACCACGGCAAAACGACTCTGACCGCAGCTATCACGATGGTTATGGCTGCCAAGGGTCAGGCTGCGAAAATGAAGTACGACGAGATCGACAAGGCGCCGGAAGAAAAGGCTCGTGGTATCACGATCAACACCGCGCACGTCGAGTATCAGACGGACAAGCGCCACTATGCGCACGTTGACTGCCCGGGACATGCCGACTACGTCAAGAACATGATCACCGATGCTGCACAGATGGACGGCGCTATCCTCGTCGTCGCTGCGACCGACGGTCCCATGCCCCAGACCCGTGAGCACATCC